>JAZNKS010000019.1:0-64380 GCA_045578725.1 Candidatus Flemingiibacterium sp. | reverse complement strand
TTTGACAATATCATCGGCTGGGACATCACGGATGAGCCGCACGCCTCGAAATTCCCGATTCTTTCGGCCATTGTGAATGCTTTCCGCCGCTATTCCCCCCAAAAGGAAACCGTCATCAATCTGTTCCCGGATTACGCTTCGCCCGAACAGCTGGGCAATCCGGATTACCGCTCCCATCTGGAAGCCTTCGTCAACACCGTGCACCCGCATCTTCTCTCCTACGATTACTACCATTTCTGCGGCCGGGAAGCCCGCAATAACACGCTGAACTTCGATGTGGACGAGCGGGAGCGGCTGATCCGTCTGGCGGCCGAATCAAGAGAGGACCGCGACGGCTTCTTTGCCAATATGGCTGTCATCCGGGAAACAGCGAAAAAGTACAGCATCGATCCCATGCTGATTGTTCTCCTCACCGAGCACGGCTGTTACCGCAATCTCACCCGCGCCGAGCTGTTCTGGGAGGTCAATATGTGCCTGGCCTACGGTATGAAGCGAATCTCCTATTTCACCTACTGGGAGCCGGCGGAGGATGCCCATTGGCAATGGCGGAATGCCATGTGCGACACAAAGGGAAACAAAATGCCGCACTATTTTGATGTGCAGGCCATCAATGCCGTCATTTCCCCCATCGGGCACCTCCTGTTTGAAACCGAATCAAAGGCCGTCTTCCATATCGGAACGCCGGAAAAAGGCGGTGAGGCATTTTCCTCCTTCGGCGGCATAACCGGCATTGACGGCGAGGGCGGTGTCATCGGCTTCTTCGAGGACGGTTCCGTCTATCTGGTCAACCGGGATTACATCCGCGAAAACACCTTCATCCTTCACACCGACCGACCGCTGACCGTCTTTAACGGCTCCTGCTTCCGTCCGGCCGAGCGCACTGTATTCCACCTCGCCGCCGGCGAAGGTGTGCTTCTGAAACTGTAATATCATATCAAAAGAGAGGTATCTTTATGAAACGCATTCTTCTTTTCGTTCTCCTTATGAGCATTCTGCTTCTGACCGCCTGCGGAGGCGGAGCGCCGGCCGATTCCTATGCCCCCGGCAATCTCGGCACCGATAGCTATGACAGCGACTGGCTCTCCATCGTCTTCACGCCCGGCGCGGATATGGTTCTCTCAACCCGCGAGGAGATGAATGAGCTGATGAATCTCACCGCCGAACAGCTGAAGGCGGACGGCGCGATCGCCGATGTATCCGCCATCGCCACCGTCTATGAGATGATGGCCACCAACATCCTCGACAACAGCAATGTCATCGTTATGGCCGAGAAGCTGGCCTTGGAAAATCTGAGCGAGGATCAGTACATCACCGCGCTCAAGGAGCAGTTCGCCGCGACCGGCTTCACCTTCACCTACGAGGAGGTCACCGAAACCGTTCTGGCGGGCGAAACCTATAAGAATCTGAGCTATCAGATGGAAATGAACGGTGTCAGTGTCTGTCAGACCATGCTGATCCGCAAGATCGGCGACCGGATGGCCGCGCTGTCCTTCACCTATCCCGACACGGCATCGCGCGATGCGCTCTATGCCTGCTTCACCCCCAAAAATCCCTGACAACCGAAAGGAATCCAAGCATGAGTTTATTTTCCGATAAACAGCGTATCGTGGTCAAGGTCGGATCCAATACGCTTTCCCATTCGACCGGCAATCTGAACCTTCGCCGCATGGAGCGGCTGGTTCGGATTCTCTCCGATTTTCAGAATGACGGCCGCCAGATTGTTCTGGTCAGCTCCGGTGCCGTATCGGCCGGCATCTCCCGGCTCGGACTCGGCCGCCGCCCCGAAAGCACCGAGGAAAAGCAGGCGCTTGCCGCTGTCGGTCAGGCCGAGCTGATGCAGGTCTACGAGCGCTTCTTCGGAAGCTACGGTCATTCGGTCGGTCAGCTTCTTCTGACCAGGGATGTCATCGACAATCCGATCCGCCGGGCAGCAGCGGAGAATACCTTCCGCGAGCTGTTCAAGCTGGGCGTCGTGCCGATCATCAACGAAAACGACCCGATCTCCATCGAGGAGCTGCAGTTCGGCGGCAACGATACCCTTTCAGCCTATGTCGCGCTGATCTGTCAGGCCGATCTGCTGATCAATATGTCCGATATTGACGGCCTGTTTGACAGCGATCCCCGCTCCAATCCCGATGCGCATCTGATCTCCCGCGTGGAAAAGATCGATGATGCCGTCCGCGCCTGCGCAGGCGGGGCCGGAACCGATCGCGGCACCGGCGGCATGATTACCAAGCTGAAGGCCGCCCAGATTGTAACCGAAGCCGGCATTCCCATGCTGATCGTCAACGGCAAGGATCCCGATGTCCTCTATGAGCTGAGCGACGGTCACCATGTCGGTACCTATTTCGTCCCCCAAAAAAAATAAACTGTTTGCCAAAGGAGGAGCACCATGCCGATTGATGCCGGAACTTCAATTCAATATCTACACGGTGTCGGCCAGGCGCGTGCCGCCCTCCTTCAGAAGCTCGGCATCACCGAGGTTGGGCATCTGCTCTGGCATTTCCCGCGCGGCTATGAATTTCGCGGCAACGTGAAGCAGCTGGCCGATGCCCGTCCGGGCGAGATGGCCGCCTTTATTCTGACCGTGGCCAACGAGCCGACCAATGCCAATCTGCGCCGCGGCATGACGCTGACCAAGCTCCGTGCCTTTGACGGCACCGGTGTCTGCGATATCACCTACTTCAATCAGCCCTACCGCAAGGACAGCCTGGAAAAGGGGCGCGAATACCGCTTTTTCGGTAAGCTCCAGCGGGAGAACGGCCGCTATCTGCTGGCCTCCCCGGCCGCCGAGGCTGTTACGGAGGATAAAGTCCTCCCGGCGCTTGTTCCGGTCTATCCCCTGACAGCGGGCCTTACACAGACCCTTCTCTCCAAGCTGATCGGCAGCGCCATGAACGAGCTGCTGACCCAGCCGGGCCGGATCGCCGATCCGCTCCCCGAGGAGATCCGGGTTGAAAACCAGCTCTGTGACCTGAATTTTGCCCTTTGGAATATTCATCGGCCGCCGGATTTTGAAGCGCTGGCCATTGCCAAGCGGCGGCTGATCTTTGAGGAGCTCTACCGCTTTGCGCTCGGTGCCTCTCAATCCGCGCCCGAAACCCGGCTTGCCCCTGCCATGCCGGACGGAAATGTCACACCGCTGGAAAATAAGCTTCCCTATACCTTCACCCGTGCGCAGGAGCGCTCCATTGGGGAGATCGCCGCGGATCTGTCCGGCACGCACCCGATGCGGCGGCTGGTTTCCGGTGATGTGGGAAGCGGCAAAACAGCGGTAGCGGCATCAGCGGCGTATATCGCCGTACGAAACGGCTTCCGCTGTGCGCTGATGGCACCGACTGAAATCCTGGCTGCCCAGCATTACGGCGATCTCTCGCCCCTCTTCCGCTCCCTTGGCATCGGATGTGCCCTGCTGACCGGGTCCACCCGCATCAAAGAGCGCCGCCGGATTCTCGACGGTCTGCGGGACGGAGGCGGCGAGGAGCTCGGCCTTGTCATCGGCACCCATGCGCTGATCGGCGAGGATGTGCAAATCGATCGGCTGGGCCTTGTCATCTGCGATGAACAGCACCGCTTCGGTGTCGGCCAGCGGGATGCTCTGCTCGCCAAGACTCCCTACGAAACCTGCCATCAGCTGACCTTGAGCGCCACACCGATCCCCCGCACGCTGGCCATGTTCCTCTATGGCGATCTTTCCATGTCGGTTCTCGATGAACTGCCGCCCGGCCGTCAGCGTGTGGAAACCTTCACCGTCAACGAAAGCTACCGTCAGCGGCTCAACAATTTCATCCGCCGTCAGAAGGCGGAGGGCCATCAGACCTATGTGATCTGCCCCGCCGTCGAGGAGAAAGAAATCGGCGAGGTCACGCAGGAGGAAATCCGTCTGTTTGATTTCGGCTATGATGCCGAGGAAATCCTCCGTCCGGACACTCCGCCCAAGGCGGCTGTTGTCTGGGCGCAGACACTTGCCGAGGCCCTGCCGGATCTGAAAATCGGATGTGTACACGGCAAGCTGAAGCCATCCGAAAAGGATGCCGTCATGCGCGCCTTTTCCGCCGGCGATCTGGATGTACTGGTAGCAACTACGGTCATCGAGGTCGGTGTCAATGTCCCCAATGCCACGCTGATGATCGTGGAAAACGCCGAACGGTTCGGTCTGTCCCAACTCCATCAGCTTCGCGGACGGGTCGGCCGCGGTAATGCCAAAAGCTGCTGTGTGCTGGTTTCGGATACCAAAAGTGAAACCGCCCGCAAACGGCTGGATGTCATGCGCACCACCTATGACGGCTTCCGCATCGCACAATATGATCTGGAAGCCCGCGGCCCCGGCGATTTTCTGCCAAGTGAGCATAGCGCTCCGGGGCATGGCGATCTGCGTCAGAGCGGCGAGCTCCGCTTCCGTCTGGCCGGTCTGTGCGAAAACATCGAGCTTCTGGAAGCCGCTGTGGAAGCAGCGCGAAAGACAGCCGCAAAGAAACGGGGTCCGGAAGGATAACCCGAATCTTCCCAATACAACGAACGGAGGCAAACCGATATGTCACAGCCGCTTGCGGACCGGATGCGCCCGCTGTCCTTTGATGACATGGTGGGACAGGAAAAGCTGGTCGGAACGAACGGCATTCTCCGCCGGATGGTGGAGAGCGGCCGGCTGACCAATATGATCTTTTTCGGCCCGCCCGGCACGGGAAAGACAACCGCCGCCAATATCATTGCCGAATGCTCGGGAATGACCCTTCGCCGCCTGAACGCCACCACAGCATCGTTGTCCGATGTCAAGGCGGTGATCGACGAAACGGGCACCATGCTCGGAAGCGGCGGTATTCTGCTCTATCTGGATGAGATCCAGTATTTCAACAAAAAACAGCAGCAATCCCTGCTGGAATATATGGAGGATGGCCGGATCACGCTGATCGCATCGACAACGGAGAATCCCTATTACTGTGTTTACAACGCCATCCTCTCCCGGTCGGCGGTCTTTGAATTCCGTCCGGTATCCGCCGCCGAATGTACGCGCGCCGTCACCCGGACACTTGAATGGCTGAACCGTGATCAGACCCCGGCTGTGGAAGCAGAGGCGGAAGCCCTCTCCTATATCGCCTCGGTCGGCTCCGGCGATGTCCGGCGCTGTCTGGGCCTGCTGGAAAACGCCTTTGTTCTGGCGCAGGCGGAGGGATGCCCGATCACCAAAGAGCTGGTCGCCGATTTCACCCCGAAGGTACTCGGCAATTTTGACCGCGCCGGCGATGTCCACTACGATCTGCTTTCCTGTCTGCAGAAATCCATCCGCGGCTCGGATCCGGATGCTGCTGTCTTTTATCTGGCAAAGCTGCTGGAGGGCGGCGATCTGCTGTCGGTCTGCCGGCGGCTTCAGGTCATCGCCAGCGAGGATATCGGCCTTGCGTATCCGATGGCGCCGGTCATTGTCCGCGCCTGTGTGGAAAGCGCCCGTGAGCTGGGGCTCCCCGAAGGGCGGATTCCGCTTGCCCACGCGGCCGTCCTGCTGGCCACTTCGCCGAAATCCAACACCGCTTATGCGGCGCTGGCCGCCGCAAACGCAGATATTGCTGCCGGAAAGGGACAGGATGTGCCAAAGCATCTGCGAAGCCCGAATTTCGTCGGCTACAAATATCCGCACGATTATCCGAACGATTGGATCCGTCAGCAGTATCTCCCCGACGATCTTTCCGAGGCTGTGTACTACCGCTTCGGCGAAAACAAGACCGAGCAGGCCGCCAAGGCCTATTGGGATAAGATCAAGAATCCTCAGTAAGCGAAAGGAAGCCTGTCATGTCAACTCTGAAAGCCGTGCAGATCGGATGCTCCGGTCATGCCTACTATGCCTATAAGGCGATGAAAACATACGGCGTGGAATTTGCCGCGCTGTCCTGCGGAAATTTCGGCATCGAAGCTGAGGGAACCGCCGCGGCGCTTGCCAATCTGAACAGGCAGGGCTTCACGCCCCGGCTGTATGAGGACTGGCGTGAGATGCTCGATAACGAAAAGCCGGACATCGCCATCGTCAATCCCTGGTTCTGCGATACAGCCGGAATCACAGCCGCCGCGCTGAAGGCCGGCATCCATTGCTTTTCCGAAAAGCCGCTGGCCATGGATCTTGATTCGCTTGCCGGTCTGGAAGCGGCGTATGCCGGTGCACCGGCCGGTACAAAGCTGGCCGGAATGTTCGGAATCCGCTATGAAGCGCCTTTTGTCACCGCAAAAAAAGCCGTCGAGGACGGCCGCATCGGCGAAATCCGGCTGATGGATTCCCGGAAATCGTACAAATGCGGTGTCCGCCCCGAATCCTATAAATCCCGCCGCACCTACTGCGGCATCCTTCCCTGGGTCGCCATTCATGCCATCGACTGGATGCAATGGCTGTCGGGCGAGCAGTATGTATCGGTTCATGCCGCCCATTCCTCCCATGCCAATCTGGGCAACGGCGACATGGATATGACCTCCTGCGCCATGTTCGGCATGACAAACGAGGTCATTGCCACTGTTACGGCGGATATGCTGCGCCCGTCTTCGGCCGCCACGCATGGCGATGACCGCTGCCGGCTGGTGGGAGCCGAGGGAATTCTGGAAATTACCGACGGTGCTGTCACGCTGATTTCCGATGCCGCGGGCGGAAAAGTCATCCTCCCGCTCCTGGAAGCGCGGGATATCTTCGCCGATTTTCTCGAGCAGATCCTGCACGGAACGCCCTCCGATCTGACAGCGGAGAATGCCTTTGCCTCCACCCGCTGGGCGCTGAAGGCGCGGGATTATGCCGACCGCCAAGCGGCCAATGGCCGCATTGCGGCCGTTGGCCGCTTGAGCGGAGAGTGAGGCTGGTATGGCAGATTTCAAGCTTCTCGCCATCGGCGATGTGGTAGGTCCGCAGGCTGTTGACTATCTCTGTGAACGGCTCTGGAATTTCCGTCGGGAAAACGGCATCCATATGGTCATCTGCAATGCAGAAAATGCCAGCACCGGAAACGGTCTGGATCCCAAATCGGCCGACCGTCTGCTGGCCGGCGGCGCGGATGTCCTGACCAGCGGCAATCATATCTTCCGCCAAAGAGCCATCCGCTCCTATCTGGATGACAGCGAGACGGTGATCCGCCCGGCCAACTATCCGGCCGGCACCCCCGGAAACGGGTACACGATTGTCAACATCGACGGCTTCCGCGTGCTGGTCATCAATCTGCTGGGAACGATCTATATGGAGTCGCTGGAATGTCCCTTCACCATGCTGGATCGGATTCTGAACCGGGAAGACAGCCGCTACGATTTCGCCGTGGTGGATTTTCATGGCGAGGCCACCAGCGAAAAGATCGCGCTCGGACGGCATTTTGACGGCCGGGTCAGCGCTTTGTTCGGCACGCACACCCATGTTCCCACCGCCGATGTGCAGATTCTGCCGCGCGGATGCGGCTATGTCACCGATCTTGGCATGACCGGCCCGATTGACAGCGTGCTCGGCGTAAGAACCGAGCTGATCATCGAAAAGCTCCGCACCAAAATGCCGGTGAAATTCGAGATTGCAGACGGCTCAATCCGCTCCGATGCGGTCTGCTTCACGCTGGATGACCGTTTCATCTGCAAAAGGGCCGAGCGGGTCAGCCTGTAACCCAATCCATACAAAGCGGCCGCCGCAAACCATGCGTTTGCGGCGGCTTTTTTATGGGAATCGGTTGTCGGAGCTGCACAGATCTCTTGACATGACATCTGTCACATGGTATAATAAAACCAGAAATGCAAAGGAGGTCTGTCATGCTCGCCAGGCTGTATATCCGCTCATCCCTGAAAAAGAACCCGCGCTCTTATATCAGTCTTCTGCTGATTCTGACCGTTTCGATGATGATGATCAACATCATCGGCATCTACCGCGACAGCTTTGTCCGGGGCGATGCCATCGCCCGTGAAGATCGCAGCCGCGGCTTTGATCTGCATATCCGTGGTGCCGTGGAATCGGAGCTTACGTATTTTTCCGACATCCCCGGCGCCCGGACGATGTATGAGGATGAAGTCATCTATATCACCATCGACGGCGCCGATGACGGGCAGTTCGATCAGCTCCGCCGGAAGGTGAACCAGATCATCGCCGATGAAGAGCTGGATCTGGAGCCGGTCAGCTATCGCAAATTGCGCAGTACCAGCAGTATTCCGATCCTGTTCCACATCACCTTCACAGCTGTTTCCGCCGTATTCGCCCTGCTGGCGGCCGGCGCGATCGGATTTGTCTATAACTCCTTCCTCAATCAGCGCCGTCCGGAGCTTGGCATCCTGCGCTCCCTCGGTGCCCGCACCTCCCAACTCAAACGGATTCTGTGGCGGGAGCTTCTTGCGGTGTGGCTCGCCGCCCTGCTCCCTGCGGTGCTCCTCAGCTGTCTTCTGATGGCCGGCATTCTTAACACCTTTATGAATGTCCGGGATGAATTTCTCAGTACCTTCGCCTTCGGCTATTCGCTCACCAGCTTTCTGATTCTGATTCTCCTGTCCGCCGCGGCCCTGTATCTTGCCTTCCGCGCCGGCATGAAGCGGCTGCTCTCTGACGATGTCATCGATATCATCCGCCAGCCGCTGGAAATGGCGGATTTCAACCGTGATATCCCCGTTGATGGCACCGCATCCGCCGTCCGCTATCTTTCCGCCGCCAATTATAAGCGGCACTACAAGCAGAGGCGGATCTGCCTGTTTCTGACCGTGCCCGTGCTCTGTGTGGTGCTGGTCATCGGAAACGCGACGATTCTCCTGAATTCCAATGAGAATCTTTTCGGCGATGTGGATTTTCAGGTGGAAATCCCCTATGATGCTCTGCGGGAGCGCTCCGACGAAATCACCGAGAAAATTGAAGCGCTGGAAGCCGACAATCGGATTACGGTATCCGCCTTCGTAATGACAAGCGGCCCCTACATGAAGCTGGATCCCGCCAAACTGGACCGCGAACCGGAATATCGGTACCGGGATACGGAGTATGTCCGGATCACCGTTCGGGCGCTCACCGATGCCATATGGCATGAGGAGCTGACAAAGCTCGGTCTGGATACAGATGCTGTCGGCGAAAACGCCATTCTGCTTCCCGCCTCTGGATATGGCGGCTACCAAGTCGGCGATCGCCTTTCCATTGCGGGCGGCGCCCCTTCCGGCGAGAATGAAACCGTATTCACCGTCGCGGGCATCACCGACTACGATTTCGGAGATGGGCGGTTCTGCATTCTGACCAACGGGACGGTTTACGAGGAGCTGACCGGTCTTCCCGCCCTTCCGAAGCTGATCGGCATCCGCCTGAGGGATCCCTCCGATGCCGATTCCGTCCGCGCCCTCCTCGGCGAAATGTTCGGCGGCTATCCCTACACCGTCAACGATATCATCACCCACCGCGCCAACGAGGCCGCCTATCTGCGCGGCGAAACGCTGATTATGGCTCTTATCTGCGCGATCCTGTTTATCTGCGTGAGCCTTCTGCTGTATAACTTCCTCGCCGCCTACATCCGCTCCCAGAAACCGCAGATTTCCGTTCTGCGCGCTCTCGGCACAAGGCAAAAGACCATTTCCGGCATCTATGCCGCCGAAACGATCCGGCGCGCCGCCGTCAATGTCGTGCTCGGTATGCTGGCCGGCACGCTGGCAACGCTTGCGATTTTCGCCGCCGGCCGCTATTCCTTCCCCATCCACCCTTATACACTTCTGCTCTATACCGCCTCGGGGCTGATCGCCGTCGGTGCCCAGCTCATCCCAACCGTCGGCACCACCCGGAATCTGATTGCCAAGGAGGATCTGAATGTCTATTCTTCGTACCGTTGAGCTTACCAAATCGTACCGTCAGGGAAGCGATACGATTTATGCTGTCAAAAACGTCACCTTTTCCGTGGAGGAAGGAGAATTTGCCGTCATCATCGGCCCGTCCGGCTCCGGAAAGAGCACCCTGCTGCATCTTTGTGCCGGACTTGCCGCCCCCACATCCGGCAAAATCATCCTTGACGGCACGGAGCTGGCCGCCCGCACGCCGGATGAGCTGGCCGATATCCGCCGGCAGAAGACCGGCATTGTCTTCCAGCATTTCAATCTGATGCCGAACCTGACCGCGCGGGAGAATATCATCATCCCCTGCCTGATCGACAATAAGCAGCCAAATGTCCGCGAGCTCTCGGAGCTGGCCGAAATCCTCGGCATCGCCGACCGGCTCGGTCATCTGCCGAGCGAGCTGTCCGGCGGTCAGATGCAGCGTGTCGCCATCGCGCGTGCGCTTATCAATCATCCCGCCGTCCTGTTTGCGGACGAGCCGACCGGCAATCTCGACAAGGCCACCTCAGCGGAGATTATGAATCTGCTGGAAACGCTCCACAAGCGGGGCCAGACCATTCTGCTGGTCACGCACGATATGGATATCGCCTCCCGCGCCGATACGGTTCACCGGATCTCGGACGGCGTGCTGGAAACGGTATCACACAAATAACCTCTGCCGGGCGGTATCCGTATCGGATGCCGTCCGGCAGATTGCTTTTATTCGGTTTGTTGGAGAGCTTCCATTTTTGCGCTGATCGACGGTGCGTGTGTTGCGTATTCCGATGCGATGTTTCCGCTTTTAACCGCTGCTTCCAGCATTGAACGGATTCCAGTTTCCAGCACAAATGTGATCTCATACCAGGTTGTTGCGCGGATCAGGTCCAGCATCTCCGCATCGTCAGGGCTGTCCATACGCTTATTCTTGAGTGTTGTTTCATACACCGCATCTACCAGAGGGGCGGAGGCATAAGCCATGTATTCCAGGACAACATCCGTCATCTCCGTTTGACTGCTTGTCACGGGAATGACCCAACCTGTACCGTATTCGCCCACCGGGCTGTAGTAACGCTCCTGATTCTCGTCAAACTTCGGCATGGGAAGGATGCCATAAGGCTCGGACATATCACGCAGTTCATCGGCAAAGTAGATGCCGGCTTCGACGAAGAGAATCTGACCGTCCGCAAACTTAGAGCGTGAGTACTTCCACTTGTTTGCAAACGCGGAAGTATCCTGGCCATCAGACATTTTATTATAGGAGATCGTGTGCTCCTCATCATTCATCAGCGCTGTGACAATCTCCATCGCCTGTGCCAGACGGTCATTCATGGGTGCAAGCAGTGGAATATTATTTTCATCCCGCTCGGTCAGCTGTACACCGAATCCGGCGGTCAGACGATACGGAACCTCATACAGAAAACCGAAACGGTCGCCGTTACACATCTTCTGATCGCCATTAAGATCCTTTGCAGAAGCAATGATCATTTCTCGCATACACTCGATCGTCCAGGTTCCGTCGCGCACGGTATCATAAGGCATATCAAAACCGATATCCGTGAGAAGCTGCTTGTTGAACCAAAGGAATATCGCATCACTGGTAGAGCTCAGATTGAAGTCACCGATCATAATGCTGCTCTTGTCGCCGACTGCCATCTGCGCAACCGCATTGGCATCCCACCACGGCTTCGAAAAATCAATATATCTGAGATCATTCAGATTCCAGGTGTAATCCTCAAGAATCAACGGGAAGAGTTCGTATTTACGGTCCGCCAGGATCTCACAGAAATCATCGTTCGCCAGCACATTCGTGCGGAGCTTTGCCATCGGCGACGTTTCCGGGAGAGGGACGATGGTAAGGCCGAATTTCTCTTCCACGGCATTGTTGCGTTCCCAGACCGTGTCATTGACGATTTCGCCGTTCATATCTTCCACCCAGATATCTTCGATATTATAGGAGGCTGCACCGTAGCGGTACATGATGCGGAATTCTTCACCTTCAAAGGTGACATTGGGAATATCCGGCATAAGCTCTGATTGGATTGGCGTTGTTTGGGCAGTATCGGTGAGAGCCGTTGTTTCCGCCGGCGGTTCCGTGTTGCCGCAGGCTGCGAGCAGCAAGGATGCGCTCAGCAATAAAACAAGGGAAGACTGAATCTTTTTCATTTATTCCTCCTAAATTTCCGGAATTTCAATCGCCGCGCCGCCATTAATCGCTGATTCATGCGCAAGAATACCGGGCAAAGACATCCTGATTGCAAAATCCACGTCCAGAACCGGGCGTCTGCCCTCAAGAATACATGTGATGAAATCGCATCCCATAACGGAATCCGCACCTCCGTGCCCAAAGCCTTTCGCTTTGCCGTGTTCATCTCTATAGGCGGTGGTTACGGGGATGTCGATTTTGTTTGAGAAGGTACCGGGAATGCTGGCAAGATTGGCAAAGGAATGGGCGTTGTCCACAACGGTCATCGGGTCGGTCATGATGCTGCCGCGGGTTCCCATAATGCGGAAGTTGTGGTCATAGCTGGTATAAGCGCCAAAGCTGACGAGGATGCGGATGACCGCGCCCTTTGCCGTTTTGAACAGCGCGGCACCGACGGCTTTGATATCCGGGAAATAGGGGTTGTAGAGGATATCCGGCTCGTAGCAGCTCACGCTGACACAGCGGTCATCCATGATGTAAAGCAGCGGCCCCAGCTCATGGGTTAAGTATTTGATGGCGGGATTGGTTGTGCGCCAATGCCCCTTGGGATAATTATCCGGCGAGAATTGCTCCGGGTCTTTGGCATGAAGGTATTCTCCCTCGGCATAGACAATATCGCCGAAATCCCCCGCTTTGTGCATCTGCCTCCACGTTTCGATAAAAGCCCAGTAGCAGCAGTTTTCCGCCGCCATATAGATAAGCTCCGGATGGGCGTTGGTGATCGCGCGAAGCTCATAGGCTTCCTCCACCGAATTGATGGAGGGGATTTCGCTGAGCACGTGCTTGCCGGCTTCCATCACCTTTCTGACAATCGGAACATGATAGATGGCATCCGTGGCAACAATGACGGCATCCATATCCGACTTTGCGAGCATCTCATCAACATCGTCATAGCACAGTAAATCGTGATGCCCGGCATTTTCGAGCATCTGCTTTCCCGCGGCCATCTTTTCCGGATTGTGATCACAGATTGCTACCAGCCTGGACTGCGGATGCTTACAGGCATTTGCCACACTGCTGCCGCGCCCGAGTCCGATTACACCATAGCGGATGATTTTATTCTTCATATAATCGATCTCCTTTATTTTGCGATTCACCGGGTAATGCGGTGTATTTATATTTTAGCATCACACACCTGCAAATTCAATGGACAAATCCCGCTTATCTATGCAAAAATTCCATGAATTCTTGCTTTTTGGCGGTGTTTGCGATATAATAATGGCAGGAAATCGGCACGGAAAGGCGACGAAATATGAACAGCATCTGCAACTTTATTCCCGCCAAAAAGAGCGGTGATCATCTGCGGCTCATCCATTTTGTCTATGAAACGGAGCTGCGCCGCCTGAAGCAGCCATTCATACAGCCGCTCTACTATATGTATCTCGTCATCCGCGGTACCGGCACCCTGCGCATTGCCGGCGGCGAGCATCCTCTGGCTGTCGGGACGCTGTTTTTCACCTTTCCGGGGACAACCTATGAAATTGCAGACGGCGGGAATCTGACCTATATGTATATCAGCTTCATGGGCACACGGGGCACAGAGCTAATAACCGAATCGGGCATCACGGTTCAAAGCCCGACATACAGCGGTTTTGACGGCGTCATTCCCTTCTGGCGAAATGCAATCCAGCGCATCAATCCGCAGAATGCGAATCTGCTGGCGGAGAGCGTCATGCTCTATACGCTGTCCTATCTTGCGGGAGCAGACGGCACCGCGGCGAAAACCGGCGCGGGAGATTCTCTGGAAAGCATTGTGAATTACATTGACAACCACTATACCGACCCGAATCTTTCATTGAAGCAGATTGCGGATATTTATGCCTACACAGACAAATACCTGTCACATCTGTTCAAGACAAAAATGAACATCAACTGGAGCACCTATGTCAATCGTCTGCGTGTTCAGCACGCCCTGCGGCTGATCGGCGACGGCGAACGCAATCTGTATGATATTGCAGCTGCAAGCGGCTATCGGGATGTGATGTATTTTTCCAAGGTATTCAAGAAATTCATGCAGCGAACGCCGCGCGAATATATTTCGGATCTGATTAATAAGCAAATTTCACAAATCGGAATATAACCGACACGGAGCGACCAGCCGGGGGAATAAGGGCTGGTCATCCCAATTTCTCCGTAAAATAAACTTTCACACAAAAACAAATGCTGCTGCAAGTTTTCACTTGCAGCAGCGCCTCTTTTTTATGCATTGGTAATATACGCGCCGTGCCGGATCAGCAGACGACGGATTTTTTCGGTATCGACCGTCTTGTTGCTGCAGCCGTCAGCGATGCAGACCGCGGCGGCGGCACCGGCGGCCTGGCCGGTGATATAACAGCAGGGGATAACCCGTACCGATGCCTGCATCGCCCGGTCGCTGCCGATACAGCGGCCGGCGACGAAAACATTGTCAAGGCTCACGGGCACCAGACACCGGTATGGAATGCTGTAGGATTCCCCATCGCCGTGGGCAATGTTCACATCGTGTGCAAACTGCCGCATTCCTTCGGCATCCGCTGTCATCGGATGAATATCAATGGGGTAGGAATAACGGCCGATTTCATCCTCAAACGTCCCGCCCCAAAAATCGTCCGCCTTCAGTTCATAGACACAGCGGACCCGTCGGGATTCCCGCACGCCGAGCATATTTGCGGTATTCATCAGCACAGCGCGCTCACATCCCCCGACATACTGCCGGTAATAGGTTTCGTATTCGGCGAGGATCCGGCGTCCTTTTATCATCGCATCCGTCAGAGATACGCTGTCACGGTCATCCACATTATAGCAATGGCCGATATTACCGCCGCCTACACCGACCTCTGGGAAGGTGCTCTTGATGCCGGGAAGGAGCATATCGTACTGCGAAAAAACACCATCGGCGTATGCCCGGCCCAGATTCTCCTGCTGTCCCCTCAGATTTGCAAAATCCACGCCGCCCCAGATACTGCAGAGGGTAGCTGGCATTGTCCTGCCTTCGCTGTCACCGTAGCTGCAGTCCGCGCCGGCCAACGCGCAGAAGCTTCCACTTCCGGTACAGTCGATAAAACACCCCGCCTGAACAGCGGATACGCCTTCCGGGTCGGAGAGAATCGCATATTTCACACCGCCGTCCCCGGTTATCACATCGCAGACACGAGTATAAAAGCGGAATGTGATGCCGGATTCGACAATTATGCGGTCATACAGGTTCTTCAGCTGCTCGGTACGCACGGTGTGCCATTTCCGTCCGCTGTGCACTTCGCCAAACAGCGCGTCGTGAATCTCCCGTCCGATTCCGCCGGAAAGAAAATTCACCCCATCATCGAAGTTCATGATTTCCGGCACCATTGCCAGAGTACTGGCCCCTCCGAATGTACCGGACTGCTCAAGAAGCAGAACCCGTGACGGATCCGGAAGACATCGCGCGCACATAATGGCAGCAGCAATCCCGGCCGGTCCACCGCCTACGATCACCGCATCCGCCGTGTATTTGACCGCTATCTCCTTTTGATAGGTTATCTTCACCTTTTCTTCCTCCAAGAGAAGCAAAAGGGAGGTACTGCAGTTCAATTCCACAGCACCTCCCTTCCCACTTTACTGTTTGATTTCTTCCATGATGAAGGCTTCCAGAATGTCGCCTTCCTTGATGTCGTTGAACCGATCCAGACCGATACCGCACTCGAAGCCCTGCATGACTTCCTTGGCATCGTCCTTGAAGCGCTTCAGCGAGGAAATCTTGTCTTCGAAGATCACAACACCGTCGCGGACTACGCGGATCTGTGCATTGCGCGATACCTTGCCGTCCTGAACATAGGAGCCGGCGATCGTTCCGACATTGGGAACGTGAATCGTCTGGCGCACCTCGGCATGACCGATGACGCTCTCCTTGAACTTCGGTGCCAGCATACCCTTCATCGCGGCCTCGATTTCCTCGATGCACTCATAGATGATGCGGTAGGTACGGATTTCAACCGTTTCCTTCTCCGCCTTATCGATGGCAGTCTTGTCAGGACGTACATTGAAGCCGACAATCAGCGCATTGGATGCGGATGCCAGCATGACATCGCCTTCGGTGATGCCGCCGACAGCGGTATGAATGATATTGACACGGACTTCTTCGTTGGACAGCTTGACAAGCGACTGCTTGACGGCCTCCGCAGAGCCGCCGACATCGGCCTTGACAATGATATTCAGATCCTTGACGCCCTCGGAAATCTGCGCAAACAGATCGTTGAGGTTGACCTTTGCATTGGCCTTGAACTGCTCTTCCTTGCTCTTTTCGCGGCGCTGCTCGGCCAGCTCACGGGCCATACGCTCATCTTCAACCGCTGCGAACTCGTCGCCGGATTCCGGCACCTCGGCAAGACCGATGATTTCCACCGGTACGGAGGGGCCTGCCGTCTTGACGGTTCTGCCCTTATCGTCGGTCATGGCGCGGACACGTCCGACTGCGGTACCTGCGATGACGATATCGCCGGTCTTCAGCGTACCGTTCTGTACGAGTACCGTTGCAACAGGTCCGCGGCCCTTATCCAGCTTCGCCTCAAGGATCAGACCCTTGGCGCGGCGGTTCGGATTGGCCTTCATTTCCTTCATATCCGCAACAAGCAGTACGTTCTCCAGCAGATCATCGATACCCATCTTCGTGAGGGCCGATACGGGAACGCAGATGACATCGCCGCCCCATTCTTCGGGAACAAGGTTATATTTGGTCAGCTCCTGCTTGACATTGTCGGGATTGGCGGTGGGTTTATCCATCTTGTTGATGGCAACAACGATGTCGATGCCGGCGGCCTTGGCATGGTTGATTGCCTCAACCGTCTGCGGCATGATGCCGTCATCGGCAGCAACAACGAGAATGGCAATATCGGTGGACTTGGCACCGCGGGCACGCATGGCCGTGAAAGCTTCGTGGCCGGGGGTGTCGAGGAAGGTGATGTCGCGGTCATTGATGCGGACACGGTAAGCACCGATTGCCTGCGTAATACCGCCGGGCTCACCGGAGGTAACATTGGTGTGGCGGATGGCATCCAGCAGCGAAGTCTTACCGTGGTCAACGTGACCCATGACACAGACTACCGGGCTGCGCGGTACCAGATCCTCTGCCGCATCCTCGGCTTCGTCAAACAGCTTTTCCTCGATCGTGACAACCACTTCGCGCGTTACCTTCGCACCGAGCTCATCGGCCACCAGATAAGCGGTATCGTAGTCGATCACTTCGTTGACCGTTGCCATAACGCCAAGGCCCATCAGCTTCTTGATGACCTCGCCGGCAGTCATCTTCAGACGGGATGCCAGCTCGCCGACGGTAATTTCGTCGGGAACCGTGATCTGAAGCGGCTGCTTCTTCGCCTTTTCGATACCCTGCTTGCGCAGCTTTTCCATCGCCATGCGCTCTTTTTCGCGCTGGCTCTGATAATCGCGGGTATTCTGCTTCTTGAGCTTCTGCTTCTCGCCGCGGACATCCTTGCTGGATTCCGGAACGAAGTTCTCCAGACGCTCATCGTATTTCTCCAGATTGACCGTGGAGGTTCGGGTATCCACAACGCGGCTCTCGCCCGGGTTCTTCGGTGCATTCTGGCCGCGGGTGTAGGTGTGAACGGGCTTCGGCTTGGGCGCGGACTGGCGCTGATTTCCGAAATCCTTATCCCTCATGCCGCCGTCGCGGTTATTGAAGCCGCCCTGCTGGCCATCCCGGTTAAACGGGCGGTCGCCCTGCGGACGCTGGCCATCGCGGTTGAACGGGCGGTCACCCTGCGGGCGCTGGCCGTCACGATTGAACGGGCGGTCGCCCTGAGGACGCTGGCCGTCACGATTGAAGGGCCTATCGCCCTGCGGTTGCTGACCATCGCGGTTGAACGGTCTGTCACCCTGCGGGTGATTGCCATCGCGATTAAAGGGACGGTCGCCCTGCGGACGGTTGCCATCGCGGTTGAACGGTCGGTCGCCCTGGGGCCTGTCGCCCTGGGGCCTGTCGCCCTGGGGCCTGTCGCCCTGCGGACGATTGCCATCACGGTTGAAGGGCCTGTCGCCCTGCGGACGATTGCCGTCGCGGTTGAAGGGACGGTCGCCCTGGGGCCGATTGCCATCGCGGTTGAAGGGGCGGTCATTCGAAACACGGGGTGCATCTTCAGCCTTGGGAGCTGCGGCAGGTGCTTCTGCCTTGGGTGCTTCTCCCTTGGGTGCTTCTGCCTTAGGTGCTTCTGCCTTAGGCGCTTCTGCCTTGGGCGCTTCTGCCTTAGGCGCTTCTGCCTTGGGCGCTTCTGCCTTGGGCGCTTCCGCCTTAGGTGCTTCTGCCTTGGGCGCTTCTGCCTTGGGCGCTTCCGCCTTAGGTGCTTCTGCCTTGACTTCCGGCTTGCTTTCTTCTGCCTTTACCGGCTCGGCCGGCTGATCCTTCTTCGGCTTCTCCGCCTGACGGGTCCGGATGGTCTTCTTACCGTCCAGATAATCGTCCATGCTGTCGATCTGACTCTGACTGGTGAGGGCATCCATCACAAGGTTGAATTCCTCGGGATCCAGCGTAGCCGAATGCGACTTGCCTTCGATGCCGACACTGGCCAACACATCCAGAACATCTTTATTCTTCAGCTCCAGATCCTTTGCCAGATTGCTGATGCGCGTCTGATTTTTTTGGTTCGCTGCCATATTGTAATGTTCATCCTTTCGGTACGGTTCTATCTTGATTGCTGCGCGAATTCTCACGCATCGAACAGGGCGGTAATCCCCGACACAAAATTCATATCGGTTACACCGATCACCGCGATTGCGGAGGTTTTGCCGATTCTGGCTGCCAGTACATCGGATGTGACCGGAACCCGGCAGAAATCGGTCTGATAATATTTGCAGGCATCTGTGATGCGCTTGACGGTATTGTCGGAAGCATCCGACGCCGCCAGAACCAGCGGCACCCGTCCCTGACGAATGGCATCGCGGCAAAGATCCGTGCCGCAGACCAGCCGTCTTGCTCTGGCTGCAAATCCGAGCAGCCCAAGCAGCTTTTGTTCACTTCCGGGCTTCAGCACATGGAAGCCCTCGAAGATTTCATCCCGCGTTTCACTCATGTCCGGCCAGCTCCTGTTCCAGCGCATCGAACACATCCTCGGGGATTTCGACCTCCAGACTGCGTTCCAGCGACTTACGGCGGCGTGCCTTTTTCAGGCATTCCGCCTTCGGACACACATAGGCACCGCGCCCCGACTTCCGTCCGGTCAGATCCAGCGATACGCTTCCGTCCGGTGCGCGCACAACCCGTGCCAGCTCCGGCTTCGGCTTGGATTCGCCGCATCCCAGACACTTGCGTTCGGGAATCTTCTTCTTTGGTTTTGCCTGCTTGTTTTCCTGCAAAATACTGTTTCCTCCTGTATAATGACTGTCCGACACGGAGTTTTTCTTCCGCCGAAGGACAGCTTCTTATCTGTGTGGGGATCTTCTTACGGTCTGAACCATGGCGTTCGGTCAGACGGTTTCATCCGGCTCCGAAGCCGATTCTTCCTCGGCAGCATCCATGATGGCCTGCTTGGCGGCCTCTTCCTCTTCCAGCGCTGCACGGGTCTTGATGTCGATCTTGAAGCCGGTCAGGCGAGCGGCCAGGCGGGCATTCTGACCCTCCTTACCGATTGCCAGCGAGAGCTGATCCTCCGCGACCACTACGCGGCAGGACTTTTCGCTGTCAATAATGACTTCCTTGACATTGGCCGGCGAAAGAGCAGCGGCAATGTATTCGGCCGGATCCTCACTGTACTTGACGATATCGATCTTCTCGCCGCGAAGCTCGTTGACGATATTCTGGATACGCATACCCTTGTTGCCAATGCAGGCGCCGATCGGATCCACATTCGCATCACGGCTCATAACCGCCATCTTCGTACGGGAGCCGGCCTCGCGCGTGATGCTCATGATCACAACGGTGCCGTCCTGAATCTCGGGAATCTCCAATTCAAACAGACGCTTGACCAGACCGGCCGCTGCACGGGACAGCGAAACCAGCGGACCGCGGAGCGATTCCTTCATAACCTCGGTGACAAAAACCTTGATGCGCTCGCCGACAGCAAAGCGCTCGCCGGGTATCTGCTCGGCCTTCTTGAGGTAAACCTTGCTTGTTCCGGTATCGACCAGTACATCCTCGTTTTCAGGATCGACCTTGTCAACGATAGCGGTGATGATCTCTTCCTTCTTGCTCTCATATTCCTTGATCATCATGGAGCGCTCTGCCTCGCGGATGCCCTGAATGATAACCTGCTTGGCGGTCTGCGCGGACAGGCGGCGGAAATTCTTGGGCTTCAGCTCAATTTCGCAGATGCTGCCGATGGTATATCGGCGGCTTACCTTGACAGCTTCGGCAAGGGTGATCTCGGTATCGGGATCCACAACCTCCTCCACAACCGTCTTCTGCTCGTACATATGGATTTCTTTCTTTGCTTTGTTGATCTCCACGCGCACATTGACAAGACCGTCGCGGTCACGCTTATAGGCGCTGATCAGCGCGGCTTCGACACGCTCCAGCATATAATCGGTGGAAATGCCTTTTTCCTTTTCCAGCACTTCCAGCGCGTCAAACAACTCGGAATTCATGTTTTTACAACCAAACCTTTCCTAAAATCATTCAAAAATCGTATACGGTTTTCGCCTTGGATACCGAGGCAAGGGGGATCCGGACCTCGCCGTCCTCGGCCGTCAGCATTACAGCTCCGTCCGTGACCGGACCGAGAATGCCGACAAATACCTTCTTGCCCGGATATTCGTCCAGCGGCGCATACAGCCGCAGCTCGGCCTTGAGTCCTTCGCAGACCTCATAATGCCAATCCGCCTTGATGTCCCGCTCGATTCCGGGAGAGGAAACCTCAAGATGATAAGCATCCTCGATGGGATCCAGCTCATCCAGCAGCGGATCGATGGCGCGGTGAACCTTCTCGCAGTCCTCGATCGAAATGCCTTCCTCCCGGTCAATGGTGAAGCGCAGGAAATAATCCGCGCCCTCCTTGACATATTCGATGTCCCACACCGAATAGCCCAGGTCATTGATAACCGGTGTCAGCGCTTCGGATACCACGGCGGCGATGTTTCTGGGTGTTCTCTTGTTCTTCACGTTTTCACTCCGAAAATAACAGTAGTCACGCGCAGGAATCTGCACGCATAAAGAAGAGTGGGTTTGTCAACCCACTCTCCTTTATCATTTGAACTTACAATAACAGTATATCACAACACGCGAAAAAAAGCAAGTGTTTATCGAAAAAAACTTGAATTTTTTTCGATTTATTCCTCCACGGTCAGCATGGCACGAAGCTTTTGACGCATAGCGGCATCCACTCCGCAGGAATCGAGGAACGATACCACCTTTTTACCGAGCGTTTCGCCCTCATATTCCTTCAGCGCATCCACAAAGCCGCAGAACAGCTCGCTGCTGCGGCTCCGGTCGCCCCAGATGGAAAGCGAGGTCAGCTCGTAATCGACCAGCAGATCGATGTCTGCCGCGCCGAGCAGAGCGCAGATGACCAGCGCCAGCGTTCCGCCGCGGTCCGCGCCGCCCCAGCAATGGAAGTAGACCGGATAGCAGCTCTCGTCGCACAGAAGCTCGAAAACTTTATAACAGGTTTCTTTTTGGGCGATAAAATCCGCATAGGCCGCCATCGGGATATTCTCAAAGCGGATATCCGGACCGAGCGGGCTTTCGAAGCGCTTGCCGAAGACCTCGCCGCGCAGATCCAGATCCGTGCGGATTCCCAGCTCCTCGCGCAGGACGCGGATGCCATCCTCGGTGATCGCCAAATGGGTATCCATCTCGCCGCCGCGATAGATCATTCCCTGACGGATCCGTCTGCCCGGCTGACCGGCAATCTTCCAGCCGCCGAGATCGCGGACATTGGAGGTGCCCTCCGCCCAGATCCAGCGGGGCGCATCCCAGGCGGTTGTGAAATGCGAGGCCTCGCCGCCGTTCAGCCGCCAGTAATAATCCTGACCGATCCGCAGATTGCCGACAGCAATGCTTCCCGCTCCGGTTGTTTTCGAGCAAAAAATCCGCGAAAAATCCGCATCCTCGGCCAGCTCAAAGAGAACCTCGCCGTCCGCTTCCCAGACAAACTCCACTTTTTTCGGAGCGGTCAGATCCTCGCGGCCGGAGCGTTCCAGATTCAGCCAGTCGATAGCGGGCAGCTTGCCCTCTTCATCGGCCACAGCACGCCGCCGCTGGGCATCCAGCTCACGCTGCTGCTCGGTCAGAAGGCTGATAACGGCACCGTTTTCGGGAGAAATATATTTCACTATACACACTTCCTTCTTTGAAGGGAATAACCCCCGTTATCTTCGTAAATTATATCACAAGAATCCGCTCTTGTCAAGCCGATATATTACGGCAATTCAATCCCACGCAATGGTTATTTCCCGCATCCCCGCAGCGATTACCAGCGCACCATCCTCGTATCCGAGAACCGCTTCGCCGCCTTTTTGAAAATTGGCCGGCAAAATCCCGCGGCGATGGCGGAGCACCAGACGAAAAGGTCTGTCCGGTGCCGACGAGAAGCGAACCGATACCCGGCTTGCCGATGCCTCGATGCTCACCGTTCCGAACGAAAGGCCAACATTTTCTGCCGAGAATCCGGATTCATACCATGCGGCCGGAACACCGGCGAGAAGCGAAAGCCCCCGATCCGTGATATTTTCATACGCAAACATCCATGCCGCCATAATCGGCACGGTGAGCAGCGACGGTACACAATCCTCCGCCATCACCTTGCCTGTAATCCCGACCTGCTCGTAATAGCAGAGAAGATCCGGCCGGCCGTGGTGACAGGCATGGGCATACAGAAGCGTAAGGAAGCGATCCGTATCGCCGGTTTCCAGCAGAAAGCGGGCATAATGCAGCACCGGCCAATCATCAAGATGATTCATAAACCGCGTCATGCACAACACTTCACCGCCCAGATTACGGCGAAGCGCAGCCGTACCCTGCGCGAATTCCCGCGGAAGAAGCATCGCCCCCAGCATCTCCGGATAATAACGGTAATTTGCATAGCAATTTTCCGTATATTCCTGTCCGGACTCGCCTTGCTCCCGCATATCAATCCATCGCGCATAGCCGGCATATTCCTCCTCATTCATCGGGAAGAAGGTATCGCGGCAGCCGCTGAGCGTTGCCGGTGCAGCCGTATACCCGAACCGGAAGGGCGGAAGATATCCAAACCGCTCGTCATACAGCCCATCCTTTTCAAGCACCGCCAGAACAGCCTCGTAAAGCTCGTCAGCGTATTGCCGGAACGCATCACCCTCTGCCGCCTCACAACCAAGTCGGTCAAGCAGATCCGCCAGTGCCCCAAAACCGTGAACACACCAGAGGTTGTTGTTGATATAGGCGTGCACACGGGTATTGGAATCCGCTTCGGCGCACATATAAATAAGCTTTTTTCCGCCAAGCTCCGGGCAGGGGCGCAGATAAGAGAGCAGATACCGTCCCATACCGCGAAGCTGCTCAAGATAATCCGCTCCGATTCCGAGAACATCCGCATAGCATCGGAGAAGACGGAGCAGCTGGGCATACTCGCAGGCGCTTGCCCCGAACAGTTCATCGTTGCCTTGCCGGTAAACGAATCTTCCCTCGTCAGTCAGCGAATAGGCAAACAGATGCTGAACAATCCGCCGTGCCCAGGGAATCCGGTTCTGCACACAGCACATTTCAATCGACCACAGGAAATTCGGGGGGAAATGATCGTGAAATTCCTTGCCGTAGTACCGGTGTCCATAGTGCGGATGATCGCCGGAAAAGGTCACTCCGCAGGCAATCTGGGTGCCGGAAACGACTCGTTCCAGCCTCTTTTCCGGGATCGTGATCGCCGTACCCGCCGCAGCAAAGTGAAGCCAGTACGCAGCCGTATCCGCCAGCGCCGTGTAAAAGGTATCTTCGGCGATCTCATGCTGAAAAATCACCCGCGAACGCGACACAATCTGATGTCGGAGAACAAAGGCAGACGGATCGGCAAGGGCATAGCGCTTGGTGCGAATCCAGACAACCGGATCGCGGTCGGGATCGCCCGCCTCAACAAAATACAGAAATTCCAGCGCATCCTTCCCATCCGTATGGACGGCAATCGCAATCGGGAACCGGCCGTCAAGCAGAACAATTACCGGACGGCATCGGCCAAGCACGCAGTCCTCCGATGACGGATCAAACAGCGCCTCGGTGGGAGTATTAACATTCCCGCACACCTGCGAATAGAGCACACCGCTCGCGGCATCCAGCTCAATACCGCTCCAACTCGCCGCACCGCCCAAAAAAGCGTATGCCCCTTCCTCCACCTTCGGGAGCAGCGCTTCCACCTTTTGGTACGAAGGCTCTCCTCCCGCCAGAAGCCTCTCCGTAAGAAGATCCTTTCCGGAAGCGAAAATCGCATCGACCGTCAGACCTCCATAGGGGATCCGCTTTTCCTCTTTCCCCAGCGAGGCCGGTTCATACATGGACAGCGCAGTATCCGAATCACCGGAGGAATACTTCATCTGAAAGTCCTTGCCATCCCAATATTCGCGCAGGATGTGCCCGCCGGAACGCACCGTTTCAAATACTTGTTTCACCCAATTTCCTCCCTATGCAAAACGGCTGTCTGCGAGGATCGCCGGGATTATCGCAGACAGCCGTTTGCATTAAGCCTTTATTTATCTTGCCTTCGTGGCAATTTCGGCCAGAGCCTTGCCAAAGAATTCATCAATACTCATGACACCGAGATCGCCGTCCTTGCGGGAACGGACCGCAACGGTACCGGCATTCTTCTCGTTTTCGCCGATGACCAGCATATACGGGATCTTCTCCAGCTGTGCGGAGCGGATCTTGTAGCCGATCTTCTCGTTGCGCTCATCGAGGAAGGTGCGGATGCCGGCAGCCTCAAGCTTGGCATTGAGAGCCTCGGCATATTCGTGCTGATCGTAGCCGATCGGCAGAACGGCAATCTGCGTGGGAGCCAGCCACAGCGGGAATGCGCCTGCATACTTTTCGATAAGCAGAGCCAGCGTACGCTCGTAGCAGCCGACCGACGTGCGGTGGATGATATACGGGCGGCGCTTCTGACCGTCCACATCGATATATTCCATGCCGAAGCGCTCGGCCAGCAGCTGGTCGATCTGAATGGTGATGAGGGTATCTTCCTTGCCGTGAACGTTCTTGATCTGGATATCCAGCTTCGGACCGTAGAAGGCCGCCTCGCCGATACCGATGGTGTATTCGATGCCGATATTGTCGAGGATCTTCTTCATGGCGCCCTGAGCCTCGGCCCATTGCTCCTCGGTGCCCTCGTACTTGTCGCGGTTGTCCGGATCCCACTGCGAGAAGCGGTAGGTGACATCCTCACCAAGGCCCAGCGTATCCAGCGTGTACTTGGCAAGCTCAACACAGCCGCGGAATTCCTCCTCCAGCTGCTCGGGGCGGAGAATCAGATGGCCCTCGGAAATCGTGAACTGACGGACACGGATCAGACCGTGCATCTCGCCGCTCTCCTCATTGCGGAAGAGGGTCGAGGTTTCGCCAAGGCGCATGGGCAGATCACGGTAGGAGCGCTGACGGTTTAAGAAAACCTGATACTGGAAGGGGCAGGTCATCGGGCGGAGTGCGAAGACTTCCTTGTCCTTCTCCTCATCGCCGAGAACGAACATACCTTCCTTATAATGGCCCCAGTGGCCGGAGATCTTGTAAAGATCGGATTTCGCCATCAGAGGCGTCTTGGTCAGCAGATAGCCGCGCTTCTGCTCCTCATCCTCGATCCATCTCTGAAGGAGCTGGATGATGCGTGCGCCCTTCGGCAGCAGGATCGGCAGGCCCTGGCCGATCGCTTCCACGGTGGTGAACAGCTCCAGCTCACGGCCGAGCTTGTTGTGGTCACGCTTTTTGGCTTCTTCGACCTGCGCCAGATGCTCCTTGAGCATATCCTTGGCGGGGAATGCCACGCCGTAGATTCTCTGAAGCTGCTTGTTTGCCTGATCGCCCTTCCAATAAGCGCCCGTGCACTGAAGAAGCTTCAGCGCTTTGATGGCACCGGTGGAGAAAAGATGCGGGCCGGCACAGAGGTCGGTGAAATCGCCCTGCTTGTAGAAGGAGATCTCCTCGCCCTCGGGCAGCTCTTCGATCAGCTGAACCTTGTAGGGCTCATCCTTCTCGCTCATCAGCTTGATGGCCTCTTCGCGGGAAAGCGTAAAGCGTTCGATCAGCAGATTTTCCTTGACGATCTTCTGCATTTCGGCCTCGATGGCAGACAGAATCTCGGGCGTGAAGGAAACGGCGCTGTCGATATCGTAGTAGAAGCCGTTGTCAATGGCCGGGCCGATGGTCAGCTTGGCCTCGGGATAGAGGCGCTTGACGGCCTGCGCCAGTACATGGGATGCCGAGTGCCAGAAGACGTGCGTGCCTTCCTTGTCGGCAAAGGTGAGAATCTTTGCACTGCAGTCGTGATCAACTTCATACGACAGCGCGCGCACTTCGCCGTCTACCAGAGCAGCCAGCGAGGAGCGGTCGGTAAGTCCTGCGCCCTTTGCGGCCTCATAGACCGTGATCGGTGCATCGAAGGAGAGCGGCTCTGCGCCCTCAAAGCGGATTGTAAACATAAAAACCTTCCTTTCGTTTTGTCCTTCGGAATACAAAAACACCCCGAAGGCATAATCTGATTATACCTTCGGGGTGAGAAAATTCCCACGGTTCCACCCGATTTTTTCACTCTTGTCCGGGGCATTCACCCCGTATCCGTGTAACGCCGGAGGACGGCGCGCCATTTCCTGCGCGCAGCGGTAGGGACCCGGTCCCTGAACGGCGGTTGAAATCGAAACACGGCGATAAGCTCCTCCCAGCTATGGAGCTCTCTCTGATATCGGCATCTTCCGACAGATCCGTTCTGCCTTTCTTTTATTATACACCTTCCCGCGGATTTTGTCAAGAGAAATCGCATCAAATTTTCTTCGGCTCGTTTTTGCAGCTTCCGGGGGCCGGATTTGCATTTTTTGTCTTCTCCGGCTCGTTCTATGGCCGGATTTTCGCGTAAGTCCGCATTTTTTATAAATTTTTTTGATTTTTTTGCGAAAAGGTCTTGCAATTTAGGAAGAAATCATGTATAATAAAGGATAGTGAAACTTTATTCCCAATTTAACATTATTTTTATTTTTCGGAGGTCTGTCATGAAAAAAAGATTTTTCGCAGTGATCGCCCTCGCACTTGTGCTGGTTCTCGGACTGGCATCCTGCGGCGGCACTAAGCTGGCCATGGGCACCGGCGGTACCGGCGGTACCTACTACCAGTTCGGCACGATTCTCGGTCAGTACATCGAGAACAAGGCAAATGTAGGCTGCACGGCCGTTTCCACCGACGGTTCCAAGGCCAACATCCAGGGTATTGACATCGGCGACTATCAGCTGGGCACCGTTCAGTCTGATGTTATGGCCTATGCCTGGAACGGCACCAACACCTTTGCCGATACCGGCAAGGTTGAAAGCTTCCGCGTAATCGGCGGTCTGTATGCCGAGGCTGTTCAGATCGTGACCATGGATCCGAGCATCAAGAGCGTTGCGGATCTGAAGGGCAAGTCGGTTTCCATCGGCGCTCCCGGCTCCGGTGTATATTTCAATGCAATCGACGTCCTCTCTGCAGCCGGCCTGAGCGTAGATGACATCAACGCCCAGTACCTGAGCTTCAACGACAGCGCAGAAAACCTGAAGGACGGCAAGATTGATGCCGGCTTCATCGTTGCCGGCGCTCCCACGCCCGCCATCGTTGAGCTGATGACCACCTCGGATGCTTACCTCGTTCCGATCGAGGGCAAGGTAGCGGAAACCGTTATGGCCAACTGCCCCTACTACACCGCCTACACCATCCCCGCCAACACCTATGAGGGCCAGGACAAGGACGTTGCCACCATCACCGTAAAGGCTACCCTGATCGTTGATGCTGACACCGATGAGGAAACCGTATACCAGATCACCAAGGCGATCTTTGACAATGCTGATGCTATTGCACTCGAGCACGCAAAGGGCGCTGAGCTGAGCATCGAAAACGCCACCAGCGGCATGACCGCTCCCTTCCACGCAGGTGCTGCAAGATACTTCGCCGAGAAGGGCGTTACCGTTGAATCCAAGTAATTAACACCGATTCATCCAAACAGGCCGCAGGCGGACAGCTGAATCCCGGCTGACCTCCTGCGGCTGTTTCTTATTATAATTCAGAAAGGATACTGCAATGTCTTTGTTCCGCGGATCAAAGAAGCCCGCCGCCGAAGCGCCCGCTCCCGAAGTCGAAGCCGCTCCGCTTACGGCCGAAGAGCAGGCCGCCGCCGATGTGGATGCGGTCATGAAAAAATATGACCGTGAATCCAATGTGCGGATCTGGGAGGGCGCTCCGAAGTGGGTCATCACCTCGGTTTTAGCCGCCTTCTCGCTTTTCTGCATCTGTGTCACGCTGTGGGCTACCTGGCTGGAGGAGATCCGGCTGACCTCATTTGTCGGACTTATCGTCCTCATGGGCTATCTGATTTTCCCGGCGCGCAAGGGTGTCCAAAAGGTCAATCATATGCCCTGGTACGACATTCTGCTGATGATTGCCGGCACCGGAGCCTTCTTCTATTTCACCTTCAATGCGCTCGATATCGTCAAGCAGGGCGCACGCTTTGAAACCTACCAGATCATCATCGGAATCGTCGGCATCATCGCGCTGGCAGAGGTCTGCCGCCGGAGTGTCGGCCTGCCGATTCTGATCGTCGCCGCTTTCTTTATCATTTATGCGCTGACCGTCGGTCTGAACAACCCCACATTCGGAGGCAAGCTCAACTACCTGGTACGCAACCTCTTCTATACCAAGGAAGGAATCCTTTCCACACCGATCAATGCCTGCTCCAAGTTCATTGTGGTGTTCATCATCTTCGGTGCCTTTCTTGAGCGTACCGGCATCGCCGATTTCTTCATTCAGGCCGCCAATGCGGTCGTCGGCGGCTTCTCCGGAGGCCCAGCCAAGGTAGCCGTTGTCGCCAGCGCCCTGGAGGGCATGGTATCCGGTTCCTCGGTTGCCAACACGGTCGGAAGCGGATCGGTCACCATCCCGCTGATGAAACGCACCGGCTACAAGCCGGAATTTGCCGCAGCCGCCGAAGCTGCCGCATCCACGGGCGGTCAGATCATGCCGCCGATCATGGGTGCCGCCGCCTTCCTGATGGCGGAAAATCTCAGTATGCCCTACAGCAGCATCATCGTCAAGGCCATTCTCCCGGCTGTCCTCTATTTTGCCGGCATCTTCATCGCTGTCCATCTGGAGGCCAAGAAATACGGTCTTCGCGGTCTGTCCAAGGAAGAGCTTCCCAGGTGGAAGCCGCTGCTGAAGAAGGTCTATCTGCTCTTCCCGCTGGCCCTTTTAATCTATCTGGTCGGCACCAGCACCAAAACCATCCAGACCTCGGCCGCTATCGCCATTGTGGCTGCGATCGTTGTCAGTATGTTCAATAAGGACACCCGCCTCACGCCCAAGCGCCTGCTGGAAGCGCTGGCCGCCGGCGGACAGGGCACCATCGCCGTTGCCGCCGCCTGCGGTATCGCCGGCATCATCGCCGGAACGATCACGATGACCGGTCTTGCCAATGTCATCATCAACGGCATCGTCGCCCTTGCCGGAAGCCAGGTCATCGTCGCCCTTGTGCTGACCATGTTCTGCTGCATCATCCTTGGCATGGGCGTTCCGACCACCGCCAACTACTGCATCATGGCCGCCACCTGCGCACCGATCCTGATCCGTATGGGTGTGCCGAACATCGCCGCGCACTTCTTTGTCTTCTATTTCGGTATCGTTGCCGACCTGACCCCGCCGGTCGCGCTGGCCGCTTATGCGGGTGCCGCGATTGCGCAGTCCAACCCGATGAAGACCGCGCTGGTATCCACGAAGCTTGCCATCGCCGCCTTTATTGTACCCTATGCCTTTGCACTGAACCCGGTCATGCTGTTTGTCAACGTAGACGGACCGCTTCAGGTCATCACCATTATTGTGACCTCGCTGCTTGGCATCTTCGGCGTATCCGCAGCCCTGGAGGGCTACTTCCTCACCCGGATGAATCCGATCCAGCGCATCCTCTCCGCCGCCGGCGGTCTGCTGCTGATCGATCCCAGCCCGCTGACCGACATTATCGGCATCGCGCTGATCCTTGCGTTTGCCGTATGGCAGTTCATCCAGAAAAAACAGCTTTCCCGCAAAGCTGCCGCCTGACACACACACCGACAAGGGGCTGTTGCATTTCGATGCAGCAGCCCCCAGTAAATACATCTTGGAACCCTCAATGGGTTCCAAGATGTATTCGGGCGCGAAAGCCCGGGCGCGAAAGCGCCTGCGCTTACGCGCCTTGTTTTTTTGCAAAATAATTTTTACGGAAAATTGTTTACATATGTAACATTGACAACATTTTTCGGTTATGCTATAATAGAATCAGATAATCAAGGGGAGGTTCGGCTATGAATTCCACAGAACAAAAAGAATTCGGCGCTATGCTGAAAGAGGTATACACGGACGTTCTGATCGTTATTCTTGCCTTTGCGGGCATTGTTGCCGGCACCTTCTTCTCGTCCAAAATTTCCTGGCAGCGCGAGATCGAGCGCAAGGAATTGAAGGCCGCCGCCAAAATCAAAGAGCAGGCCGCCCAAATTGATGTCTGGGCGCTGGTCAATCAGGACCGCCAGTTTTCCACCGATCGTGTCGGCGATGCGATCGAGGTCCGCAAGGCCACCAAGCTGGAGCCGGGAATCGAATATCCCGTCGGTACACTCCGGGCTTTTGATACCACCTATCCGCCGCCCTTCAACTGTATCAAGCTGGATCCCGATGATGCCCCCATGTATGCGGATCCGATCATCACCGTCCGTGCCGCCGGCATCGTTCAGATCCGCAGCTCGCTCGGCAATAAGGCCGGCTGGATGATCTGCGGCCCGACCGCCAAGGGCACCAAAACCGGAGAGTATCTCTATTATCCCGAGGAAACCGACAGTCAGGATTCCTTCGAGGGCTGGGGCCGGGGCATGACCTCCGTCCGCGTCCCCCTCAACGGTAAGAACAATCTGGCCGTCAGCATCGGCCATCCGGACATCGAATCCGATATGCAGGCGCACAACTACTATTATGAGCAAACCCTCGGCGAGGTTTACAAGGATACCCCTGCGGAATATGCATCCCGCTCCCGCCGTGTCTGGGTTTCGCATCTGATCGTTTCCGCCTATGACTCGGATCCGCGCGATCCCGGCGCCAAATCCCGCACGCCTTCGGTCACCGTCAAAATCCGGCTCCGGTATTACACCGCCTGGGATCTGACGCAGGAGGAATACGATGCGGTAAAATTCAGCGAACCCGGCGTGACCGAGAAAAATTATTCTCCCTATTCCACCGTCGAGCTGGTCATCGGCTGACAGATTCATATCGGAAATCGTCAAAAAGGGCCCCACAGCATTCAAGAAATACTTGACAAAAACCTCCGTTTGATGGTACAATAAAGGTACGTCGGACGGAGGTTTTTTCGTCCGGGAAAGGAACAAAGTTATGGACAGCTACATCAATACCATTTATCCGGCTGACAGCCGTCATGCCGTAAACGCCAAGCGGATCGCAACCGATACCCTCTTTCTGGATACGGATGTCATCTGCCGCTTCACCGGCCGTCTGGATCAGGCCATTCATTATATCGAGGACTTTCAGCTTCTCGATCCCGAAAACTGGTGCCGCTTTGTCAATCAGTTCCGTCTGCAGCCCGATGCCGGGGATCTCGGCTGGCGCGGTGAATACTGGGGCAAAATGATGCGCGGCGCGGCCTTCACCTATTCCTACACCAAAAACGAAAAACTCTACCGTGTCCTTTCTGACACCGTGGAGGATATGCTGACGGCGATCGACAGCCTTGGACGAATCTCCACCTACCCGGTGGAAAGCGAATTCAACGGTTGGGATATCTGGTGCCGCAAGTATGTCCTGCTCGGTATGCAGTATTATCTGGAAATCTGTACCGATGAGGATCGGATCCGCCGCATGATGGATTCCATGTGCCGTCAGGTGGATTACATGATCGAAAAAATCGGCCCGGCCGGTGATGGCAAGCGCCCAATCACATCGGCCTCCAACTACTGGCAGGGTCTGAATGCCTCCTCCCTTCTGGAGCCGGTTGTCCGCCTTTACGATCTGACCGGATGTGAAAAGTATCTGGATTTTGCCCGCTATATCGTCGGCGAGGGTGGACTCAGCTCCTGCGATATCTTTGAGCTGGCCTATCAGGACGTCGCCGATCCGTATCAGTATCCGATCACCAAGGCCTATGAAATGATGTCCTGCTTTGAGGGCCTTCTGGAATATTACCGCGTGACCGGCGAAAAGAAATACCGCACCGCCGTTGTCAATTTCGCCCGCCGCGTCATGCTTTCGGATATCACCGTCATCGGAAGCGCCGGCTGTACCCACGAGCTCTTCGACCATTCCGCCGTCCATCAGAATGATCCAAAATGGAATGATCCCAAGGATCCCCGCTGGCACGGTGCCATGCAGGAAACCTGTGTCACCGTCACATGGATGAAGTTCTGTATGCAGCTGCTTCTCCTCACCGGTAATGCCGCCTTTGCTGACAGCTTTGAGCAGGCACTGTACAACGCTTATCTCGGCTCGATCAATACGCAGAAGAAGCTTAACACCGAGCTGATCCGCAGCTATTACGGCGGCGAGGCCATCGAAGAACCGCTTCCTTTTGACAGCTATTCGGCGCTTCTGCCCGGTACGCGCGGTGTCAAGATCGGCGGTCTGAAGCTGATGCCCGACAAGCATTATTACGGCTGCTGTGCCTGCATCGGCTCGGCCGGAACCGGTATGATTTCCAAGGTGGCGCTGATGCTTCACCGTGCCGGTGTCACGGTCAATCTCTATATCCCCGGCGAGATCGAAACCCGCACACCTGCCGGTCAGAAGCTGATTTTTGAAACGGTCACCGCCTATCCTGCCGACGGAAAGATCGTCATCCGCCCCAGGCTGGCATCCGAGGAAGAATTCGAAATCCGCCTGCGCGTTCCTGCATGGACACGAAAAAACAGCATCACCGTCAACGGTGAGCCCGTCGGTGCCGCCATCGGCTATACCACGATCAAGCGTGTCTGGAATACCGGCGATACCGTCGAGCTGAATCTCGACATGACCGCCCGCCTCATCCGTCCCCAGCGCTGTGAAAAGGATGTGGTCTTCACCGAATTCCGCGGTCAGCCCGTCATGTATGCTCTGCCGCGTGTCTTTGTGGAATCGGAAGAAGCCCGTTATCACATCGCCATCCGCCGCGGTCCGCTGGTTCTCGCCCGCGATGCACGACTCGGGCAGGATATTGATGAAAAGATCGACCTTCTTTCGGCTGCTGATGACAGCGTTGAGCTGCTCCCCATCGATTCGCCTTTCCCTGCCGAGGTGGCCTTCGCCATCCCGCAGGCAGACGGCGATCCTGTCCGCGTGGTCGATTATGCCTCTGCCGGCCAGACATGGGACGAAGAATCCCGCTACGGCTGCTGGCTCCCCACAAAGAAGCCGCAGGCCTGACCGATTGGATTCAAAGCAGAAAAATCCACCTCTCGCAGGTGGATTTTTTCTTGACAAAGCAATAGGATTGCTATATAATTAACCTATATTATGAAAGAGGTGATTCGAAATGAAAAAGGCCGCCTTTTCCGTGCTGATTTTTTTCTTCTTATTCACCCTGACAGCACTCCCTGCCGCCGCTTACCCGGATCCTGCCGTGAAGGAAGTCTACGCAAATGATGAACTGGAAGGCTATTCGCTGCCGTACAACCTGATCCTTCCCGCAAATTACGATGAATCCGGTTCTTATCCTGTAATTCTGCTCCTTCACGGTGCAGGCGAGCGCGGAAATGACAACGAAAAGCAGATGAAAAATGCGGTGGACAATCTGTACAAAACCCGCCCGGAGCTTATGGCGGATGTCATAATGTTGGTTCCGCAATGCCCCGCCGAAGAGCAATGGGTCGATTGGCCCTGGACCGACGGCAATTATTCCACCGATGAAATTCCGGAAAGCAAAGCTCTCTCCACCGCCATCAAGCTGCTCGGCGAGGTGCTGGATAACTACGCCTGCGACCGCGACCGTGTCTATCTCATGGGACTTTCCATGGGCGGATTCGGCACATGGGATGCCCTGGTCCGCCATGGCGAGCTGTTCGCGGCCGCTGTTCCGATCTGCGGCGGCGGAGATGTATCCAAGGCGGATATCCTGAAGGAAATCCCCATCTGGTGTGTCCACGGAACCGCAGACCAGACGGTCCCGTTTGCCGGCACCGAGGCGCTGTACAATGCCATCACAGCGGCCGGCGGCGATCGGATTACGTTTGATGCTGTGCAGGATGGCACGCACGGTGTCTGGAATCATGCATCCACGGACGGCGATCTGATCGACTGGATGTTTGAACAGAATCTCACCCTGCGCTATCCGCATGAAACAGAGCCCGAAAGTGAGGCAGCCGAGGCAGAGAGCACCGATGATACGCAAGCCGCCGATAATACGCAGGCCGCCGATCCGGCTCCTGCCCCGGAAGGCACAAACCCGCTCCCGATCCTCCTTGCCATCGCCGCCATTGTCATAATCGGTGCGGCCGCTGCTCTGATTATTACCAAAAGATCGAACAAGTAATCCCGTTACATACAAAGAGTCACCGCACGGCAAAAACCGTGCGGTGACTCTTTTGTCAATTAAAGCACGCGCATGGCGACAAACTTCTCGCTCAGCGTGATGCCGATTTCCAGCAGGCTGACCTCGCCGGTGATAACGGCATAGCAGTCCTCGCTGTCCTCCAGAACCTCGGCATTGAGCATACAGAGGCAATGGTTGGGCTTCTTGTCGAAGCGCAGATACCAGCGGGATTTGAGCTTGTCCGCCGGCAGAAATTCCTCATCGCTCAGGCGCTCCCAGATATGAACACCGGCCGGACGGTCGAGGCTGGATGCGATTTCGATGATGTCCGAAACCACCGCACTGGCCGTCGGGAGCTTGCCCGCGCCGCGGCCGTAGAACATAACATCGCCGATCGCGTTGCCGTTGATCAGCACACCGTTGTAAACATCGCTGATGTTGGCAAGCGGATTGGAGCTGCGGACCAGAGTCGGCGATACGCAGGCGCTGATCTTGTCGCCCACGCGGACAGCCTTGCCAATCAGCTTGATAGATGCGCCAAATTTCGCGGCATTGGCCACATCGGCAAGGGTGACATTGCGGATGCCCTCCGTCTGCACTTTTTCGGGCGGAACCAGCTTGCCGAATGCCATCGCCGACAGAATCGAAATCTTGCGGCAGGTATCAATACCGTCAACGTCTGCGGTGGGATCCTTTTCGGCGTAGCCCTTTTCCTGGGCTTCGGCCAGAGCCGTGCCGAAATCCTTGTTCTCGTTGATCATCTGGGTCAGGATGTAGTTGGTCGTTCCGTTGAGGATGCCGTCCACTTCCGTGATATCGTTGGCCGTCAGGCAGTTTCCGATCGGATGAATGACCGGGATTCCGCCGCCCACGCTCGCTTCAAACAGATAGCGGACATGATTCTCGGCCGCGATCTTCAGTAACTCCGGACCGAAATTGGCGACAACCTCCTTGTTGGAGGTGACAACACTCTTGCCGGCCCTCATGGCATTGACCGAAAATTCATAGGCCGGATGGGAGCCGCCCATCAGCTCGGCGCAGATTTTGACCTCCGGATCCTCCAGAATCACATTGATATCGTGAACGATCTTATCTTCAAAGGGGCTGCCGGGGAAATCCCGCAGATCCAGAATATATTTGATATTGATTTCGTCGCCGACACGCTCGGAGATCAGCCGTGCATTCTGCGTGAGAACCTCAGCCGTACCGCTTCCGACAACGCCAAAACCGAAAATAGCTACATTTATCATGCCTTTGTATCCTTTACTCTTACTAATGATAGATTTATTATACCACAACTGCCGCTATCATGCAATAGAAAAACGCAAATTTTTCCGTTGGATCAGCTGAAATATCGGAACAGAAGCCGCAGATACGAATAATTGTCATCGAACGGCGGATACCGGAGCCCGGGCAGCTCGATGCGGGATGAGCTGTTCTGAACGGATACGGCGGTGCTGAAGGTATCGAATCCGGCCTTTCCGCCGGCGCGGCCGTACCCGCTTTCACCCACGCCGCCGAAGGGCAGGTGGGGATTGGCCTGCTGGATCACGGTGTCATTGATGCATCCGCTTCCGAAATCCAGATTTGCCAGCACGCTTTTTTTCACCTCCCGGCTCTCGGTGAAAAGATAGAGTGCCATCGGCTTCGGACGCTTGGCAATCGAGCGGATGGCAATCTGGATATCGCTGAATTCAAAAACAGGCAGAATCGGGCCGCAGATCTCCTCATTCAGAAGCTTGCTGTCCCGGCGGATCTTCTCCATCAGTGTCAGCGAAATCCGTCCGGTTTCTTCGTTGATCTCGCCGCCCATCAGAATTGTCCCGTCCTTCAGATAATTCTTCAGCCGGTTGAAATGCATCCGGTTGAGGATCTTCGGATAATATTTGTTCGCCGTCGGATTCAGCGACCAGAAGCGTTCGGTATATTCGCGGATATAGCTGATCAGCTCCTCCTTGATACTGCTCTCCACATAGAGATAATCGGGCGCTGTACTGCCCTGACCGGCATTCAGCAGCTTGCCGAAGACAATCCGGCGGGCCGCCAGCCGGAGATTGGCGGTTTTATCCACAATGCAGGGACTTTTACCGCCCAGCTCAAATACAACCGGAGTCAGCTGCAGGGCCGCCGACTTCATCAGAATCCGCGCCACCGCCGCTCCGCCGGTATAGAAGACCAGCCCGAACGGCTCCCTGCGCACCGCCTTGACCGCTTCAAAGGTATCGGTATACGCGGCAATGTATTCCCGGTCGAAATACCGGTCGATCAGCTCGCAGAGAAGCCTCGTTGTATGCTTGGAATGCTCGGACAGCTTCAGGATCGTGCAGTTGCCGGCCGCGATGGACGAAATCAGGGGGAGCATCGCCAAACGAAAGGGATAGTTCCAATGGGAAAAGATCATGACCGTTCCGCGCGGGTGGCGGATTACCTGCCCGGATGCGGGAAAAAGATACCAGGGCACCGACACCGTCTGCGGGGAATTCCAGGCCTTCAGATGACGAAGCGTGTGATGGATCTCCTGCTCAACCATGCCGATTTCGGTCAGATATCCTTCCCGGTGCGATTTGCCGAGATCCGCGCGGAGTGCCTCCAGGAGCAGCCCCTCATTCTCGCGGATCATACACCGGAGATTGATCAGCAGCTGACGGCGGAAGGCAATATCGCGGGTCTTTCCCGTTGCAAAAAAATCGCGCTGGGCCACGATGATGTCATGCAGATCGGCGCGCACACCGTTGATCTCAGGGAATTCAGCCTTCGGGGTGGATGATACGTTCATGGATCGTTTTCCTTTCATGCGGGCATTGCCCGCGTCCGCTCAGTCCCGGTAAAGATGCTCGACGGTAAAGCGGCTCCGATCCGCCTCCAGCGTAATCAGCGTACCGCCCAGCTTTCCGGGCGTATGATAATCGTATGTACCGGTTTTGGTTCCGAAGGTATAACGGATACCTTCGTACAAAATTGAGGTATTGATTTTGTGAAAATGGCCGTAGAAGGCGCCGTCAATGCCGCATTCCCGGAAGAGAGGGGCCAGCCGCTGGGTACAGCCGCGCTCGACGATTCGCTCATTCTTGTAGCCGAAATCTTCGGGATGGTGAGCCGGAACCGTTTCGCCGATGACGAACGGGGTCGGATTTTCCGGCGTTTCGGCGCTCTGATAGCCGCACTCCACAAAGGCATCCACCGCATCGGCCGTGGGAATGTGACAGCAGAAGAAGCCGGGGGCCTTCAGAGCGGCCGCCGTATCCCGGATCCACTCCAGCTGATCCTCGCCGAAACCGTGCGAGCGGCGCACCGCAGGATCCGAGCAGTTGCCGCAGCCGTTGGAGTCTGCCATATACAGAACCCGCACCAGCCGGTCGCCTTCCCGGATTCCGAGGGTATAGTTGCTGTTTCCGGTCACATCGCCGCGGCGGAACAGGCAGTTTTTCGCCGCCGCATAACGCCGGCACTGCTCGGCCACGCCGATCTTGCTCTCGTTGTCATGGTTGCCGAATACCGGTGCCCAGGGCGTGTCCAGCGCGCCCATAAAGGCAAGAAAGCGGTTCAGTGATTCGCCGGAATCGTCAAATTCGCCGTAAACAATATCGCCGGTGATCAGAATCAGATCCGGCTTCACCTCCCGGACCAGCCGCGTGATCGGATCAAAGCAGTTCTGCGCCGCTTTTTCGGTCAGCCATTTTTCCACCTCCGGCGGGCTCAGCCGGTCCGGGCGGCGCTGCTGTGCGGCATCGATGACCTGCATATCGGTGAGCTGAAGAATTTTGTAAGGCTTGCCGGCCTCGGCATTCAGAATAAAATCTGCACTTCTTTCCATGTTTGCTTCCTCTTTTCGGTTGAATTAAAATGGACATCCGCCGTCGATCCACTCCGCAAGGAAGGATACATCCGGCAGAATCACATCCGCCGCGCCCTCCAGACGCCTGCGGTTCTCTTCCGTTTTGGCCACGCCGACCACAGCGATACCGCCGTTTCGCGCAAAGCGGATATCGTTCATCGTGTCGCCGACCATAATCAGCTCCTCCGCCGCCAGTCCTTCCTCTTCGGCAAAGCGATGAATATAATAAGGATCGGGCTTTGGCGGATGGATCCCGTCCGCTGTATATACCCGGTCAAACAGCTCCGCAATACCGAGCCCCTTCAGACAAAGCTCCGTCAGAACCGGATCGTCGGCCGTCGCCAGCGCCAGCTTGATGCCTCGCCCGCGAAGCTCACGCAGTACCCCTGCCAGATTTTCGCAGATCGGCGCGATAATACCCTGATTGGCACAGGCATGATAAGCGTCAACCGTCAGGCGGTAAACCTCGTCCGGATTGGCTCCGATTCCATGACTGCGCAGGACCGCTTCATAGCAGTTACTCACATCCCGAAAGGTTCCATAGCAGAGCGCACCATCCATATCCGTCACATCGCCGTGAACGCCAATGGCTTCCAGCATAGGCCCCGCAAGCGCCTCCTCGCAGGAGAGTATGTCCAGCAGGTGTGCGGTTGCCGCGCGCGCCACCGACACCCAGTAGCAATCGAAGTCCAGCAGCGTACCGTCCTTATCAAACAGGATTCCCCTGATCTGCATCTTTCATGACCTGCCTTTCAAAAATATCCCACTATTATTTTATCATAAACCGATAGGCTTGTCAATGGGCACCCGGACTTATCCGGTGCTTTGGTAAAACTGCACGTTTCGGCGTGCAGAAACGGCAGAAAATCTTCTCAAAAAAAGTTGAGATTGCTCTTGACTTTTCGTCCCGGATGCTATATAATAGATACTGCACCCCATACTATATATAGTGTACCGATCAGCCGGGCAACACTAAATTTAGTATTTTACCCAACTAAACTGCGTGGTGCATCGCACTTACTCCCCCGCGTGACGGCCCCTCATTTCGGGTCCCGCACACCGGAAAATCATATAGAAAAGAAGATGTTAAAGGAGAGCAACCATGATCACACGAATCGTCAAGCGCGACGGGCGCGAAGTTCCATTCAACATAGAAAAGATCGCTAACGCCATTTTCAAGGCTGCGGAAGCAGTCGGCGGTCATGATTACAAGACGGCCATGGATCTGGCCTGCAAGGTCGCCAACGATCTGGAAAACCAGTGCGGCGAAGACGGTGTCCCCACCGTGGAGCAGATCCAGGATACCGTCGAAAAGATTCTGGTCAACAGCGGCCATGCCCGCACGGCCAAGGAATACATCCTTTACCGCGCCGAGCGCACCCGCATCCGCGATATGAATTCCAAGCTGATGAAGACCTATGAGGACCTGACCTTCAAGTCCGCCAAAGATTCCAACATCAAGCGCGAAAATGCCAACATCAACGGTGACACCGCGATGGGCACCATGCTCAAGTACGGCTCCGAGGGTGCCAAGCAGTTCTATGAAATGTATGTGCTGGATCCCGTTCATGCCAAGGCGCACCGGAACGGCGATATCCACATCCATGACCTGGATTTTCTCACCCTGACCACCACCTGCTGCCAGATCGATATCATCAAGCTGTTCGAAAACGGCTTCTCCACCGGTCACGGCTTCCTGCGCACGCCCAACGATATTGCCAGCTATTCGGCTCTTGCCTGCATCGCCATCCAGTCCAACCAGAACGACCAGCACGGCGGCCAGAGCATCCCGAACTTCGAATATGGCATGGCTCCCGGTGTCCGCAAGACCTATAAAAAGCACTTCCGCAAGAATCTGACCAAGGCGCTCGACCTGCTCTGCTCGATTGATAATCCCGAGGACAAGGCGATCGAAATTCTGGCTTCTCTTCCGGGCGAGCCGAAGCTTGCCGAGGATTCCGCCTTCCACAGCGCCCTTATCAAGGCTCTTGCTCCGATCTGCGGCGATGAAACGGCCGCAAAGATCGCCGTCTTCGCACGCGATTATTCGCTGAGCGAAACCGAGCGCGCCACCTATCAGGCTATGGAAGCGCTGATCCACAATCTGAACACCATGCATTCCCGTGCCGGTGCCCAGATCCCCTTCAGCTCGCTGAACTACGGTATGGATACCTCCGCCGAGGGCCGTCTGGTCATGAAGAGCATTCTGCTGGCTACAGAAGCCGGCCTCGGAAACGGCGAAACCCCGATTTTCCCGATCCAGATCTTCAAGGTCAAGGAAGGCATCAACTACAATCCCGGTGATCCCAACTACGATCTGTTCAAGCTGGCCTGCCGCGTTTCCGCCAAGCGCCTCTTCCCGAACTTCTCGTTCATCGATGCGCCCTACAATCTGCAGTACTACAAGGAAGGCCATCCCGAGACCGAAGTTGCCTACATGGGCTGCCGCACCCGCGTTATTGCCAACAACTACGATCCGTCCAACGAGATCGTATACGGCCGCGGCAATCTGTCCTTCACCTCCGTCAACCTGCCCCGTATCGCCATCAATGCCAAGGGCAATGTGGATTGGTTCTTCGAGGAGCTGGACCGCCAGATCGCAACGGTTGTCGATCAGCTGCTCGACCGCTTCAAGATTCAGAGCGAAAAGACCGTCCGCAACTATCCCTTCCTCATGGGTCAGGGCGTATGGATCGATTCCGATAAGCTGAAAGTCGACGATAAGGTCGGCGAGGTTCTCAAGCACGGTACCCTGACCGTCGGCTTCATCGGTCTGGCCGAGTGCCTGAAGGCGCTGGTCGGCAAGCATCACGGTGAAAGCGCCGATGCCCAGAATCTCGGTCTTGAAATTGTCGGCTTCATGAGAAAGCGCACCGACGAAGCAAGCCGCAAATACGGCCTCAACTTCTCGCTGATCGGTACGCCCGCCGAGGGTCTGTCCGGCCGCTTCATCCGCATCGACAAGGCAAAATTCGGTAAGATCGCAGGTGTTACCGACCGCGAATACTACACCAACTCCTTCCATGTTCCGGTTTACCACGATATCTCCGCCGCTGATAAGATCAAGCTGGAGGCTCCCTATCATGCCCTGACCAACGGCGGTCACATCACCTATGTTGAGCTGGACGGCGATCCGCTGGAGAATCTGGATGCCTTCGAAGCCATCATCCATTGCATGAAGGAATCCGGTGTCGGCTACGGCTCGATCAACCATCCGGTTGACCGTGACCCGGTCTGCGGATACACCGGCATCATCGGCAACGAGTGCCCGCACTGCCACCGCACCGAGGCAGACGGCAAGGGCAAGTTTGAGCGTATCCGCCGCATCACCGGCTATCTGGTCGGTACGCTGGACAGCTTCAACGATGCCAAGCGCGCCGAGGTCAATGACCGCGTCAAGCACTCTGTCAGAAGCGAAATCGAAATGTTATAATCTCCCTGCCCGGCGCTGGAAACAGCGCCGGGTTTCTCTTGCAATCATTCCGGAAATATGATATAATAGAAAAAACGGTTCAAGGAGGCCAGCCATGAAGCTGTTCCATCTGTCCGACCTGCATCTTGGCAAGCGTGTCAATGAATTCTCCATGCTGGAGGATCAGAGTGCGATTCTTTCACAGATTCTGTCACTTGCCGATGAGCATCATCCCGATGCTGTCTGCATCGCAGGCGATATTTACGATAAGCCGATCCCGCCGGCCGAGGCAGTCCGTCTGTTCGACGGATTCCTCTGTGCACTGGCCGAGCGGAAGCTTCCCGCCTTTATTATCAGCGGCAATCACGATTCCCCCGAGCGGCTTTCCTTCGGCGGACGGCTGATGGATGCCAGCGGCATCCACTTTGCGCCCCTCTATGACGGTGCGGCCGAGCCGATCACGCTGGAGGATGAATTCGGTCCTGTCCACTTCCATATGCTCCCGTTTATCAAGCCGATTCACGTCCGCACCGCGCTGGAGGATGACACCATCGAATCCTATACCGACGCCGTCCGAGCGGCAATCGGTGCCATGCCGGTGAATTTCGAGGAGCGCAATGTTCTCATCACCCATCAGTTTGTCACCGGTGCCTCCCGATGCGAATCGGAGGAGCTTTCGGTCGGCGGCTCGGACAACGTGGATGCCTCTGTCTTTGACGGCTTCGATTACGTTGCGCTGGGGCACATTCACAGCCCGCAGGCGGTAGGAAGTGAGCATATCCGCTATTCGGGAACACCGCTGAAGTATTCCTTCTCCGAAGCCGGTCAGGATAAATCCGTCACGCTTGTCACCCTCGGCGGCAAGGGGGAGCTGAAAATCGAAACGCTCCCGCTCCGTCCGATCCGCGATCTTCGCGAGATCCGGGGCCGCTATATGGATCTGGCCGCCCGCATCAACTACGAGGGAACAGCCGTTGAGGATTACCTGCACATCACGCTGACCGACGAGGAGGATATTCCCGAGGCCATCGGCAAGCTCCGCGCCATCTATCCCAATCTGATGCGGCTGGATTATGACAACAAACGCACCCGTGCCGGTCTGAATACCGCCATCGGGGAAGCGGATACCGCCAAAACGCCCGGCGAGCTGTTCGCCGAGCTCTACGAAAAGCAGAACGGTCAGCCCATGAGCGAGGAGCAGCAGGCTCTGATCGATTCGATGATCGAAGAAATCTGGGGAGGAGAGCAATGAGGCCAATCAAACTGACCATGTCGGCATTCGGCCCGTATGCAGGCCGCGTGGAGCTTTCCATGGATACGCTCGGCAAATCCGGGCTGTATCTGATCACAGGCGATACCGGTGCCGGCAAAACGACCATTTTTGATGCCATCACCTTTGCGCTGTACGGTGAGGCCAGCGGCTTTTCCCGGGAGGCGGGAATGCTCCGCTCCAAATACGCCGCCCCCGAAACCCCGACCGAGGTTGAGCTGGTTTTCGCGCTGGGCGACAAAATCTATACGGTACGCAGAAATCCCGAATACGAGCGCCCGGCCAAGCGCGGTGAGGGCACGGTCATTCACAAGGCCGATGCCGAGCTGATCACGCCCGACGGCCGGATTTTTACCAAGACCAAGGATGTCAATGCGGCTGTGCGCGACATCCTCGGCATCGACCGGGATCAGTTTTCGCAGATTGCCATGATCGCGCAGGGCGATTTTCTCCGGCTTCTGCTGGCCACAACCGAGGATCGGAAGCGGATCTTCCGTCAGATCTTCAAAACCGGATACTATAACGAGCTGCAGGAGCGGCTCAAAGCCGAAACCTCGCGGATGTACGGCGAATGCGAAGCGCTGCGAAACAGCGTGCGGCAGTATATCGGGAGTCTGCGGTGCGGCTTTGATGAAGAGCTGGACGGGCGGCTTACGGAAGCCGCACAGGGGAAGCTTTCCGATGAAGAGCTGATCGCGCTGACGGATTCCCTCCTTTCCGCCGATGAAAAAGAGAAAGCCGTACTGGAATCCCGCACCTCGGAGGCCGACAGCCGGCTTGAGAGCCTGGATCAGGCGCTCGGCAAGGCCGCAGCCCTCGCAAGGAGCCTCGCCTCTCTGGCGGAGTGCAGAGCCGCTCTCGAAGAGAAGACTCCCCGGCTGGAAATCCTTCAGCACGCATGGGAATCCGAGCAGGCCAAGCAGCCCCAGCGGGATGAATGGCAGAAGGAGATCACCGCCATCACGCTGTCCCTGCCACGGTATGACGAGCTGGATACCGCCCGCAAAAATATGTCCGAGGGCCAATGTGAGCTGGCGGGCAGTCTTGGCAAGCGCGATCGGATCTGCCATGAGCTGGAGGAAGCGGAAGCCTCGCTGAATTCAAAGAAGGCCGAACAGCTGGCGCTGGCTGATGCCGGTGCGGCGCTCGAAAAATACAATGCTGAAAAGGCGCGGATTACCGAGCGCTGGACAGTACTCACAGGACTTCAGAAGGATCTCGCCGAGCAGGATGAGCTGGGCAAGACATGGGAGCAGGCACGGGATGCCTATGCCGAGGCTGCCGCTGTCGCCTCCCGCGCCGCCGCAGAATACAATCAGAAAAATAAAGCCTTTCTGGACGATCAGGCGGGAATTCTCGCCGGGGAACTGCATCCCGGACAGCCGTGCCCGGTATGCGGATCCACCGATCATCCCGCACCTGCCGAAAAATCCTCTGTCGCTCCCTCAGCCGAGGAGCTGAAGCTGGCCCGACAGACATCCGAAGCCGCCCAGCGCAAGGCCGAAAAGCTCAGCGCCGCATCCGGACAGGCTCGCGGCACGTTAGATACCCACACCCGTCAGCTCTGCGAAAAACTGGCCGCACAGTTCGGCGAATGCCCGCTTTCGGAAGCAGGTGACCGAATCACAGCAGCCAAAACCGAATGCAGGAATGAAGCCAACGAGCTGGCCGCCAAACTCAGCGCCGCGCAGAGCCGTCTGAAGCGGCGCGAAACGTTGGACGGCGAGATTCCGGCGGACGCGGCGCATCTGGAGGAGCTGCGAAAAAGCGAAAAGGCGAACAGCGATGCAATCACCGCTCTCCGCTCGTCACTGGAAGGCTTATCGGAGCGCGTGAAAAGCATCGCCGAGGGACTTACCTGCGAAAGCCGCGCCGAAGCGGAAAAGGCTCTGGAATCCCGCAAGAGATGGCTCACGGAATCCCAGAGCGTGCTCGAGCGGGCCGCCAAGGCCTGCCGTGACTGCGAAGCGGAGATCAAAAGCCTGACGGAAACCGCCGCCCGGCTGGAGGAGCAGACCGCCGGTCAGAGCGTTGACATGGAGGCCCTGCAGACGATGCGCAGCGAGTGCGCCATTGATGCCGCCCGGCACAAGAATTCGCTGATCGCCGTCACCTCCCGGCTGAACGCCAACCGGGATATTGCCGATCAGCTGAAAATCCGGTGCTCGGAGCTTGCCGATGCCGAGAAAGCCTATACCTGTGTCCGTGCCCTCTCGCAGACCGCCAACGGTACCATCGCGGGCCATGAAAAAATCATGCTCGAAACCTATGTGCAGACCACCTATTTCGACCGGATCATCGCCCGCGCCAATACCCGCTTCATGGTCATGAGCGGCGGCCAGTATGAGCTGAAACGCTGTGCGGAAGCCGGCAATGTCCGGAGTCAGAGCGGTCTTGATCTGAATGTCATCGACCACTATAACGGAAGCGAGCGGAGTGTCAAAACCCTCTCCGGCGGTGAAGCCTTCAAGGCCTCGCTGGCGCTGGCGCTCGGTCTGTCTGACGAGGTGCAGTCCTCGGCCGGAGGGGTGCGGCTGGATACCATGTTCGTGGATGAAGGCTTCGGATCGCTCGATGAGGAATCGCTGGCGATGGCTATCCGTGTGCTGGCCGGCCTGAGCGACGGTCGGCGATTGGTCGGCATCATCTCCCACGTTGCCGAGCTGAAACAGCAGATTGACCGGCAGATTGTCGTCACAAAAGAACGGACCGGCGGCAGCATGGCCGTCATCCGATAAAAAATGCCCGGCACAGGCTTTGCCTGTACCGGGCATCTCTTTCTATCCGGATTACTTGTTCAGGAAACGTGCGCTGAGGTAATCGTAGCTGTACTGGAGGCTGTCGAAGGGATCGCCGGGGCAGGAATCCTGCTCAACAACGAAATACTTGACACCGGTCTTAACGGCCGTATCCAGAACGCCTTCCCACCAGATGTTGCCGTGACCGATCTCGGTGATGTACGGACCTTTCTCATTGCGGCCCATATCCTTCAGATGAAGGATGTCAATCCGGCCGGCCAGCTTCTCGATCCAATGACGGACGTCGCCGCCGCCATTCTGTACCCAGTAGGTATCCAGAACGAAGGAGGTCTTCTTGGGATCCAGGCCCTCGACCAGCATATCCATCATGGTCTTGCCGTTTTCCAGAAGCATGAATTCATGGCTGTGGTTATGGTAGGTGAACTTGAAGCCTTCCTCGTAAATGGTATCGGCAATCTTGTTGGCCTGCTCAATGAACTTTTCAATACCGGCAATGCCGTCCTTCTGTGCATGGCAGCCGCCGATACCCATGTTGGTGGTGCCCAGCGCGCGGTGGTTGGCCATCGCCTGCTTGGGATCGTTCAGCATCATGTCGAAGCTGTCGTGGGTACCGCAGATCTCAATGCCTTCCTCTGCGGCAATCTTACCGAATTCGGGATAGGGAATCTGGCAGCCTGCGGTCTGGCCGACCGTATAGCCCATTTCTCTCAGTTTCTTGAAAGTTGCGCGGAGATCTTCCGCATTGCCCATTGTGGAACGGACGGTGTAAAGCTGTACGCCAATCTTATCGATCATGGTTCATACATCTCCTTTAGAATAAATATATATCACTGACACCAGATACCGGAACTACTCCGATATCGGATGCATCAGTCAAAATAGATGGTCTTGCCGGTTCTGGCCGACTCATAGACCGCGTTGACAATGCGGACGCTCTTGATGGCTTCCATCGGAAGAATCTGGGGATCCTTGCCCTCGATTACCGCATCCAGCATATTCTCTACCATCGAAGCATGGCCGGTCACCAGCATGGGGTCCGCCTTTTCGGCTGCGCGGTTTCCGCCGCCGTATTTTTCCAGCATCTCCTCTTCCTCTTCATCCTCGTCATCGGCATCGCGGAGCTTCCAGCGCTTCAGAATATCGGCATCCGCCTCAATGGTACCGCCGGTACCGTAGAGCTGGATGTCCGTGCTGATGCCCGGATACGCGCAGGTGGTGCTGACAAAGGTGGCGGCCGCGCCGCTCTTGAAGGTGATCACCGAAGCGGTCATATCCTCCGTTTCGATGTCATGGTTGTAGATTCCCATCGTGGAATGAACGCTGGCGACATCGCCCATCAGCCACTGCATCAGGTCAACCGTGTGAACAGCCTGATTCATCAGCGATCCGCCGCCGTCCATATCCCAGGTGCCGTGCCAGCCCTCATAATAATGCTGATCGCGGTACCACTTGACGGCAAAGGTTCCCAGAACCAGCTTGCCAAGCCGTCCGGCATCCAGCGCTTCTTTGATCGGCTTCATGACCGCATTGTTGCGGTTCTGGTGGATAACACCGGCAATCTTTCCGGTGCGTACGCGGGCTTCCTCGATTTTGAGAGCCGCATCCACGGTGATATCGATCGGCTTTTCGACCAGAACGTGCTTGCCGGCCTCCATGGCCTTGACGGCAAATTCCGCATGCATGGCGCTGGGCAGACAGATGCTGACCACGTCAATCTCCGGATTCTTCAGCATCTCATCAAAGGAGAGATAGGTCAGCGTGCCGGGATAGCGCTCGACAATCTTGTCCATCTTGGCCTGGATCAGGTCGCAGACCGCAACCAGCTCGCATTTTTTCGATGCGGCCGCCGCATCCGCGTGGGCCTTTCCGATACCCAGACCGGCTACCGCATAACCGATTTTTCCGTTTTTCATGGTGATAATTCCTTTCAGGGCGAGAATATGTTGAACAGTCTGCGCCGCAGACTGCTGTTCAGTGCAGGATACACAGTTCAAGATTATTATACTACCTTCGTCCCGAAAAGTAAAGGCTTTTTCCAAAATTGGATGAAAAACAACAAAAATTAAAAGGGATGGCGTTTTTTCACACCATCCCTCTTAACGAATTCAACTCATCTTGCGGAATTATTTCGACTTGCGCTTTCTTGCCGCTTCAGACTTCTTCTTACGCTTCACACTCGGCTTCTCGTAATGCTCTCTTTTACGAAGCTCCGAAAGAACTCCCGAACGCGCACACTGTCTCTTGAATCTGCGAAGAGCGCTGTCGAGTGACTCATTTTCTTTTACTCTGACCTCTGCCATTACTACAACCCTCCCTCCGCAAGTGGAAAGGAGATATTAATCCCCGGAATTTTGCTCGGAGACAATCATCCCCACTGATAAACTTGTCACGAGATTTATCTCTTATATATTATACTATAAAATCTCGCAGGTGTCAAGAGCTATTTCAAATTTTACAGAAAATTTCGAGGAAATTCTGCATATCGCCCGTTTCACCCGACAAGCATCCCGTACCGGCTCTGAAGCCGGTACGGGATGCCGTTTATGGATGCTTATTTTACAACAATGTTGACAATCTTGTTGGGAACGCTGATTTCCTTGACGATCGTTTTGCCGTCCAGATACTGCGCCATGCGCTCATCCGCCTTGACAAGGGCAATCGCATCCTCCTTGGAGGTGTTCAGCGGGATCTCCTTGGTGAATTTCAGCTTGCCGCTGACCTGTACGGCGATTTCGACGGTGGAATCCACGGTCTTTGCTTCGTCATACTCCGGCCATGCCGCCAGCGAGGCAAAGCCCTCGCCGCCCAGACTCTCCCAGATCTCCTCACAAAGATGCGGTGCGAAGGGGCAGAGCATCCGGACAAAGGTGTTCAGCTCATCCTTCGTCAGCGAGCCGACCTCATAGATCTCGTTGATCAGCGCCATCATCGCGGCAATCGCGGTGTTGAACTTCATGTCCTCGATATCCTGCGATACCTTCTTGATCGTCTTATGGAAGGCGGATTCCAGCTTTTCGGTCACGCCTTCGCCCTTTACCATATCGCACAGACCGGCGACACGGTCGAGGAAGCGCTTGCAGCCGCGGACGCTGTTCTCGCTCCACGGAGCAGCCGATGCATAGTCGCCCATGAAGAGGACATACACACGCAGAACATCCGCACCGAATTCATTGACAACATCGTTCGGGTCCACAACGTTACCCTTGGACTTGGACATCTTGTCGCCGTCCGGGCCGAGAATCAGACCCTGAGCGGTACGCTTTGCATACGGCTCATCCACCGGAACCGCACCGATATCGTAGAGGAAGCGGTGCCAGAAGCGGGAGTAGATCAGATGACGGGTAACGTGCTCCATACCGCCGTTGTACCAGTCAACCGGCATCCAGTAATCGAGAGCTTCCTTAGATGCGAAGGCCTCGGTGTTCTTCGGATCGCAGTAGCGCAGGAAGTACCAGGAGGAACCGGCCCACTGGGGCATGGTATCCGTCTCGCGCTTGGCATCGCCGCCGCACTTCGGGCACTTGCAGTTCACGAAGGATTCAATCTTGGCAAGAGGCGATTCGCCGCCCTCACCCGGCTCGAAATTCTCAACCTCGGGCAGCTTCAGCGGCAGCTCCTCATACGGAACGCCGACCATGCCGCAGTGCGGGCAATGAACGATCGGAATCGGCTCACCCCAATAGCGCTGACGGTTGAAGGCCCAGTCCTTCATCTTGTACTGGATACCCTTCTCGCCGACACCCTTGGCAGCCAGGAATTCCAGCATCTTTGCGATAGCTTCCTTCTTGGTGGAGATGCCGTTCAGGAATTCGGAGTTGACCATCTCGCCGTCGCCGGTATAGGCTTCCTTGGAAATATCGCCGCCCTTGATGACCTCGATGATATCGATGCCGAATTTTTTGGCGAAATCATAGTCGCGCTCATCGTGAGCCGGAACCGCCATAATGGCACCGGTGCCGTAGCCCATCATAACATAGTCGGAGATGTAAATCGGGATCTCCTTGCCATTGGCCGGATTGATCGCCGACAGGCCCTCGATGCGGACACCGGTCTTATCCTTGACCAGCTGGGTACGCTCGAATTCGGTCTTCTTTGCGCATTCTTCCTTGTAGGCATCCAGCGCACCGATGTTGGCGATCCGATCACGGTACTTTTCGATAATCGGATGCTCCGGCGCGATAACCATAAAGGTTACACCGAACATCGTATCCGGACGGGTGGTGTAGATCCGCAGGCTGTCATCGGTACCGGCAATGCCAAAATTGGCGAATGCGCCCTCCGAGCGGCCGATCCAGTTTTCCTGCTGGAGCTTGACATTGGGAAGATAATCCACCTTCTCCAGGCCCTGCAGCAGCTTATCGGCATATTCGGTGATCCGCAGATACCAGACATCCTTGGACTTCTGGATAACATCGCTGTGGCAGATATCACACTTGCCGCCCTGCGAATCCTCATTGGACAGCACGCACTTGCAGTGCGGGCAGTAGTTGACCAGCGTGGTGGCACGGAATACAAGGCCTGCATCGAACATCTTGCGGAAGATCCACTGGGTCCACTTGTAGTAGCCCTCCTCGGTGGTATCGACAACACGGTCCCAGTCGAAGGAGAAGCCGACCCGCTTCAGCTGCGAGGTGAACTTTTCGATGTTGATATCCGTTACCTTGCGGGGATGGATACCGGTCTTGATTGCGTAGTTTTCGGTCGGCAGACCGTAGGCATCAAAGCCGATCGGGAAGAGCACGTTGAAGCCCTGCATCCGTCTCTTGCGGCTGATGATTTCAAGGCCGGAATAAGCCTTGATGTGACCGACGTGCATACCGGCGCCGGAGGGATACGGGAATTCGACCAGACCGTAGAATTTCGGCTTCGAATAATCCTCGGATGCCTTGAAAATGCCGGCGGCATCCCATTTTTCCTGCCATTTTGCTTCAATGGCTGAATAATCGTATTTCATAATGCGTCCTCTTTATCTATAGATTTTTTGTTTACGGGGTGAGAAGATCGGAGATGTCAATGGATTCAGCCTCCGACCAGAGCTTTTCCAGCTTATAAAAATCGCGGTTGTCCCGGCTCATGATGTGCACGATCACCGATCCGAAGTCGATGACAATCCATTGCCCTTCGGTATAACCGTCGATCCGGAGCGGCCCAGCGCCGCGCCCGGTCATTTTGAATTCGGCTTCACCGGCCAGCGCCTTGATCGCCGTGCTCGATGTGCCGCCGCAGATAATAAAATAATCGGCAAGGATGGTCTGCTCATCCACGCGAAGCAGGCGGATATCCCGCGCCTTCTTCATATCAAGGATCTTAACAAGCTCCCTTGCCAGCTCCAGCGGCTCCGCATTTTCCAGCGATGCCGGCTGTTCATTCATCGGAATATTGTCCATAGTCATTTACCTTTCATTAATTCAGCGGAATATCCAGGCCTTCCCGATCGATCTCCTCGCCGGTGGAAATCTCCGGCTTGACCTGAACGATATCGTCATCGGCCGCGGCCTCGTAAATCTTCCGGAACGGAGCGTAGTTCTCGTCGGTGAAGGCGCAGGTACGGTCAAACAGCGTATCGCTGATCGGCTGGCTGTATACATTGAAATAGGAATTGATCATCGACAGCGCCGCATCCCGGTTCATGACATAATACCATGCGCCGTTGGCTGTCTGGTGCGAGGAGCCGTGGAGGGTCATCATCGACACCTTGGCCATGTCCACGCCGAGGAGCTCCTTGGCATAGATGACAATATCGGCAAGCGGAATATCCGTTGTGATATATTTGAAAACCTGCTCGGCAATCTTCGACACCGTCGCGGGGGTCAGACTGCTCTTTACCTGCTTGAACAGCGCGGTGAGGAAGAGCTTCTGCGCATCGATCCGGCCGATATCCGCCTGGACAAAGCCGCTCCGGAAGCGTACGAACATCTCCGCCTTCGCGCCGGACAGGATCTGTATGCCGGGCTTTAAGTTGATCTCCAGATTCTGATCCGGATCGGAGTATTTCATTTCAAAGGGAACATCCATCCGCACGCCGCCCATCGCATCAATGATGGCGCGGAAGCCCTCCAGATTTACATGAACATAGCCGTCAATCTGGATGCACAGGCTCTTTTCCAGCAGCTCGACCACACCCTGCATTCCGGCTTTCAGCCGTGCGCTTGTGCTGAGCGTGCGGTCCGCATTGTAGGCGGCCTTGCGCATCGTGCTCAGGGACGTATTGATCCGGCCGCGCACCTGATCGATCTCGATATAGGTGTCACGCGGAATCTGCAGGACAGCCAGACTGCCCTCCCGCATATTGAAGTTGATCAGCATGATGACATCGGTATTGGCCGAGGCCGCATCCTGACCGAGAAGGAGAAAATTGACGATCTCGGTGTCACGGACAAAGGTGTCCGGCTTTGCCGTGGTATCATCCGGTCCGGTCGTACCGTCCCCGCTTGCGGGCGGAGCCGTGGTATCGCTTCCCGAAGGCTCGGTGTCCGTGCTGAACGGAACATCGGTATCCACCGAAGGCCGGTGAACGCGGAGGAAAACAAGGCCAGCCGATGCGGAAATCACCAAAAGCAGCACCAGTACCGCCGCAGCGATGAGAACAACCGGTATGCGTTTTCGCTTGTTGGGGCGGCGCTTTGCAAACTGTTTGTTCATTCGCGCACCTCGGAATTACAGATCAGCGCATTCCGTGCCGCCACCGTATCCATATGCACCGGATCGCCGTCCTCCAGCAGATTCCGGATTGTCAGATCAAAGGAAAGGATCAGCGTACCGCGCAGATGCCGCGCCTTTTTGTCGGGCGTATCCGCCTTTTTGAGCCCCGCATAGAAGCTCTCCCGCAGGCGCCTGCAGTCCTCAAAAGTCCGGGTATCCTCAATCCAGTCGGCAAGATACAGAAGCTTCTCGCCTACCGTCATGCCCGCACGGCCGGTTGTATGCCATCGGATGCAGGAGGCGACATATTCATCCGCCGCATCCGCAAAATCCCGGAGAACCAGCGCCGCCGCTGTTTTGGCATGGAAGGTCTTGGGCATCCGGAGCTCCTCGTCCGTATAGGCAATCCCGAATTCGCGGCAGAGGGCCTGCTGACGTTCAAGGGCACATTCCTTGGTGACATCATGAAGAAGGGCCGCCGCCCGCAGGCGGAATTCCTCCTCCGGCGCATAGATTTCCGCCAGGATACGGATCTCCCGCTCCACGGCAAGGGTATGATTCAGCCGCTTTCCGCCGATATAGTCCCTGATTTTCTCACGAAGAACGGCAAGCGTTCTTTCCTGATTCAGATTCAACATTTTTTACAATCATCACCTGTACAAGTTATTGTGTGCAATATACTGCGCCGCCTTTTGGGGGATCAGCCCCTCAACGGATTCACCGTCCCGCAGGCGCCGGCGCAGCCCGGTGGATGACAGAACAACCGGAAGCCCCTTCAGCTCATGGATCCGCGCTCCAAACTCCCGTTCATAGCGCTCCCATGACTCCCGGATCTCCTCCTTCATCTGTGCTTCACTTTCCCGCCGCATCAGGACAATGTCCGCAAGCCGGAAAATATCCCCGGCCCGTTTCCATTCGGGAAGTGTCAGAAACATATCGGTTCCGCACAGCATGAAGAGCTCCCGGTCCGCGGCGGCAAAATGCTCCAGCGTATAAATGCTGTAGCTTTTCCCCTCCCGCCGGATTTCGAAGTCGGATACCGCCAGACGGCCGCTTCGGTACGCCTCGCAGTCCTCGAATGCCAGATGCACCATTGTCAGCCGATCCGCAGCACTTGCACCGTCCGCACAGCATTTGTGCGGCGGCTCCGCCGTCGGGATCACATACAGCCGATCCAGCGCCATCTGCTCAAGAAAGGTCAGCGCAGCCTGATAATGTCCGACATGAATCGGCGAAAAGGTTCCGCCGTAGATTCCCACTCGCTGCTTCATCGGATTATTTGGCCCGGGGAAGCTCAATCTTCTTATGATCCACCGATTCGCGGTAAAGCACGAACCGGGTTCCGATCACCTGCACCACATCGGCATTCACCGCATCGGCGATCTCTGCCGCGGCTTCCTTTGCCGTATAATCGCTGTTTTCCAGCACCCGAAGCTTGATCAGCTCCCGTGCCTCCAGCGCATTGGAGATCTGCTCGCACATATTCTCCGTCACGCCGCCCTTGCCCACCTGAAAGATGGTATCCTGCATGGCCGCCATCGAGCGCAGATAGGCGCGCTGTTTACTTGTCAGCATCGGGATCCTCCATTTCCAGCACCTCGCGGATTTTCATCGCCGAGGCGAATTCCTCCGCGAAAGCACGCATGGCATTGCCGCGATGGCTGACCGCATTCTTCTCCTCGGCCGTCAGCTGGGCAAAGCTCTTGCCGAGCGGCTCATAATAGAAGAGGGGATCGTAGCCGAATCCGCCCTCGCCCATTGGCTCACGCAGAATCCGGCCCTCGCATACACCGCCGGCGCTGATCTGCATCCCATCCGGGAATACGCAGGTGATCACCGTGCGGAAGCGGGCAATGCGGAAGGTATCCGGAACATCCCGTAAAGCTTCCAGCAGCTTTTTGTTATTCTCTTCATCGGTGGCGTTTTCGCCGGCATAGCGGGCCGAATAGACACCCGGCTCCCCGCCCAGCTCGTCCACCTGCAGACCGGAATCGTCAGCAATGCCGATGTATCCGAGCTTGGCCGGCACAGAGGCCTTGATGCGGGAATTGTCGGCAAAGGTCTCACCGTTTTCGACTATTTCGTCGGTATATCCGATATCATCCAGACTCAGCACCTGTATATCAGACGAGATTTCCTGCAATAATGTTTCCATTTCGCGGATTTTTTTCCGGTTCCGCGAAGCCAGTACCATTTTCATATGTCCTTCTCCCTCAGGCTTCAAACAGCGCGCTGACAAATTCATTCGCCGCGAATTCCTGCATATCTTCCATTTTTTCACCGACACCGATAAACTTGACCGGAATGTTCAGCTCCTGCTTGATCGAAAAGACGATGCCGCCCTTGGCTGTGCCGTCCAGCTTGGTCAGGATCAGGCCGGTAATATCGGCCGTATGCTTGAATTCCTTGGCCTGGCTGACCGCATTCTGACCGGTGGTGGCATCCAGTACCAGCAGTGTTTCGCGGGAAGCGCCCGGAAGCTCGCGGTCGATGACACGATTGATCTTGGACAGCTCATCCATCAGATTCTTCTTGTTGTGAAGACGGCCTGCGGTATCAACAATCAGCACATCCGCCTTCCGGCTCTTGGCCGCGCTGACCGCATCAAATACCACCGAGGCGGGATCGCTCCCTTCCTCGTGCCGGATCAGGTCCACGCCAACCCGGTCGGCCCAGATCTGAAGCTGATCGATCGCGGCCGCACGGAAGGTATCCGCGGCGGCAAGGAGCACCTTTTTGCCGTCCGACTTCAGCCGGTTGGCGATCTTGGCAATCGATGTGGTCTTGCCGACACCGTTGACACCGATGACCAGAATCACGCTCGGGGTCGAATCCAGCTTCAGCGGCTCGCCCTCGCCGATCATACCGATCAGAATCTCCTTCAGCGCCTCGCTGCACGCGGCCGGCTCGGTGATCCGATCCTCGCGGATCCGCTCGCGGAGCTGATCGAGAATCTCCTCCGTGGAAATGGCTCCCACATCGGCGGTGATCAGCACCTCCTCCAGCTCCTCCAGCATATCCTCGTCCACCTTGACGAAGCTCTTGAAGATGGTATCCACCTGCTTGAACAGCGCATTTTTGGTCTTGCTCAGACCTTCCTTCAATCTGTCAAAAAAACCCATGATTTTCTCCTTATTCGAGTTTGTCGCCGCCGAGGCTCTCCTCGACCTGTCCGACCTCCAGCGCCAGCACCTTGGAAATACCGCGCTCCTGCATGGTTACGCCCCAGATACGGTCGGCAATCTCCATCGTGCCGCGGCGGTGGGTGATGACAATAAACTGCGTTTTGTCGGAATAACGCTTTAAGTAATCGGCAAAACGGAAGACGTTGGCCTCGTCCAGCGCCGCCTCAATCTCATCAAAAATACAGAACGGCGTGGGATTGACCCGCAGAATGGCGAAGATGATCGCAATGGCGACAAAGGCCTGTTCGCCGCCCGAAAGCAGAGTCAGGCTCTTGATAATCTTGCCGGGCGGTGCCACGCGGATCTCGATGCCGCTGGTCAGAACATCCAGCGGATTGGTCAGCGAAAGCTCGGCATCGCCGCCGCCGAACAGCTCCCGGAAAACAATCCGGAAATGCCGGTCGATTTCGGCAAAAGCCGACGAGAAGGTTTCCCGCATCTCGCCTTCCAGCTTGTCGATGATATCCAGCAGATTGTCCTTGGACTGCCGCAGGTCCTCAACCTGCGCCGTCATGAAATCAAACCGGTTCTTGACTTCGGTATATTCATCGATCGCCGACAGATTGACACTTCCCAGATGCTTCAGCTTGCTCTTGTATTCGTTCAGCTCCGCTTGTACAGCTGTACGGTTTTCTTCGGTGACCGCCGGATAGCCGCAGGCCTTCGCGCCGGAATAAGTCAGCTCGTAATCGTCCCACAGCGCGGATACCAGCTTGTCCTGCTCCTCGCCGAGGCTTCTCTTTTTGGTTTCCGCCAGCGTAAAGTCGCGGAAGCAGAGTTCCTTCTTGTTGGTCGCTTCCCGGATCTGTCCGCGAAGCTCGGTCAGCCGCCGCTCGTATTCGAGGCTTTCTGCTGAGGCTTCCTTCCGCTCATTTTCAAGCTTTTCCTGCTCGCCGGCAATGGATGCCAGGCTTTCGCGGTCATTCTTCAGCTTTTCCCCGGCCTCGCGGTTGGCCTCCAGAAGCGATTCCTTCAGCGCATCGCCGCTTTCGATATCGGCAAGGCAGGCATCCAGCTGTGCCTGACGCTCCGAAAGCTCGCGCTCGGCCGCCTCCACATCCTTGATTGCCTCCGCCCGCCGGATTCGCTGATCGCTCTTTGCGTTTTCCAGCTCCTCCAGCTTTTCATCCAGACGGCCCAGCTCCGATGCGCCCGTCTGCCGGGCCTGATCGGCTGTATCCGCCGTCTGACGGTACTGCTTTTCTTCTTCCTCAAGCCGTGCCAGCGTATCCGAGCGTTCGGAAGCATTGGTGCGGATCCGTTCCAGATCCGCGCGCAGGGAAGTGAGCATCCGCTCCTCGCTCTCCAGCTGACTCTTTATAACCTGTGCCTGCGTATTTTCCGCATTCATCAACGAGTTCAGCATGGAAATCTGCGCCGATACCGCGGAAATTTCTTTTGATTTTTCCGCCGCCCGCCGATCGCAGGCATTCTGCTGTTCCTTCAGCCCCTCGATGGTTTTGGCCATTTCCGCCACATCGTTTTTGAGCTTCTCATTTTCCGTACGGCGGGTCAGCATACCCGAATCCCGCTTGGCCGAGCCGCCGGTAAAGGAACCGCCGGCATTGATGACCTGGCCGTCCAGCGTGACCACGCGGACCCGGTAACCGGTCGCCTTGGCCATCGCCGCGCCATTATCGATGTTATCGAAAATCAGCGTGCCGCCGAGCAGATTGCGGATGATACCGCCGAACCGCTCGTCGAAATCGATCACCTTGTCCGCCGTGCCGAGATAACCGGCATAGCGTTTGCATTCTTCTTCGGGAATCGGGCTGTAGCGCGGCTTCATCGCGGCGATCGGATAGAAGGTCGCGCGGCCGGCATTCTTCTGCTTCAGATGGCGGATGGCCGCCTTTGCGGTCGGCTCATCATCAACAATGATATTCTGAATATTGGCACCGAGTGCCGTTTCGATGGCCAGCGTATAGCGGGCACCGACCTGAATCAGCCGGGATACCGGGCCCCAGATCCGTCCGCCGGATGCATCCGGCGTATTGATCCGCGTAGTGCCGTCAATATGTCCCGCCTCATACTCATTCATGATGAAGCGGACACTCTGGGCATAGCCCTCGAACAGCTCGTCCATCCGGCGGTTGTTTTCAATCCGCTGTTTTTTGGCGGTGTATTCCAGATACAGCGAGTTGGAGCGGTCGATGATATCCTGCTTTTCCTTTTTGAGGGCTTCAAGCTCGCCTGACAGCTTCTCGGTCTTATCCTTCAGCTGTCCTTCCTTTCCGCGGTAATCCGCGACCACCTTTTCCGCCTTGGCGGCACGGTCGGACAGAAGCTTTGTACTGTCCTCGCAGCGCCCGATCTCCGCTTCCAGCGAAGCCGTCTTATCCTGATCGTTCTTTTCGGTTGTATCCAGCACCGAGCGGCGAATCTTCAGCTCGACGATCTTTTCCTCGGCCTTTTTCTTGATTTCCAGCTGCTCATCCAGCTGCCTGGCCAGCTCACAGCGCTGAATGCCGGTATTCTCCGCCTCGGTTTCCAGCGAGGTCAGCAGGGCAGCGATATCTGTCACAACCTTCCGGCAGTCAGCCAGATTGTTCTCGCAGGCTTCCAGCTGGCGCTGATGCTCGGCCTTCTGACTTTGCAGACGTTCCCCGGAGGTTTCCTGCTCCTCCAGACGGGCCTTCCGGTGCGCGATGTCATTCTCTGTCAGCTTGATGCTGTTATCCAGTTCATGCGCACGGCCGACCGCCTCGTCGATCCGGCTGCGGAGCTGTTCACAGCGGTATTTGATCTCCTGCGACACTTCAAACAGGCGCTCGTTCCGGTTTTCCAGCGTCTGCAGCGCCTCCTCGGCGATCTCATTTTCATTTTTGGAGAGGATAAAGCGCTCCTCGGCGGCCTTCAGTTCCACCGCCAGCCGATCGGAATGATACAGCCAAAGCGAGATATCATCTCTCTTTTTGATCTCGTAATATTCCAGATATTTTCTGGCCCGCTCGCTTTCTCTGGCCAGCGGCTCCACACGGCCCTCCAGCTCGCTGAGGATATCGGCCACACGGGTCAGATTGTCATCGACCGCCTTCAGCTTGTTCTCGGCCTCTTCCTTCTTGTAGCGGTATTTGGAAATTCCGGCCGCCTCTTCGAAGATTGCCCGGCGCTCCTCGCTTTTCTGCGAAATGATCTCGGCAATCCGGCCCTGACCGATGATGGAATAGCCCTCACGGCCGACACCGGTATTCATAAACAGCTCATGGATATCGCGCAGACGCACCGGCTTGCGGTTGATGAAGTATTCACTCTCGCCCTTGCGGTAATACCGGCGGGTGACGGTCACCTCATCGAAGGCGATATCAATCTGCCGATCCTCATTGTCAAAGGTCACCGATACCTCGGCGAAATTCATCTGCTTGCGGTCATCGGTTCCGCCGAAAATAACATCCTCCATCCGGGTTCCGCGGATATTGCGGGAGGAAACCTCGCCCAGCACCCAGCGCATGGCATCGGATATATTGGATTTTCCGCTTCCGTTCGGGCCGACAACAACCGCCGTTCCGGTATCAAAATTCAGCAGAGTACGGTCGGGAAAGGACTTGAAGCCGAACAGCTCCAACGATTTCAGATACATGGGGTCCTCTCCTTTCTTACACTTGGTAATCCATCTTTATATTATACCAAAAAAGTGATGGATTTTCAATAACTTTCACATTTTTTACATTGTATTCATTTTGAAGCCGGCGCCGGTTGATTCCGTGCTGGCCGATGGCCTTGGAAACCTGCCCAACGGGCACCTCCAGAGTCAGCCGCCTGCCTGAAAGGGCATCGGCTCCGCCCATCCCTTCCATCTGCGCCCGGATCCGACGGTAATACAGCTCACCGTATACCAGCTCCCCCATAGCGCTGTGGTAGCCGCCGCCGAGAATGGCCCCCTCCTCCAGAACGGATTCCGATGCGCACAGCCCGATCCGCAGGGCCGGAATGTGAGCCGACACGAAAATTTCCAGTACCGATGCGGCACGTTCCACCGCTTCCTTGCAGGTCAGGGGAACATATTCCCCCGCCGCCGTCTGATCGGCCAGCGCTGTGTCGCGGAAAACAACGGTCGGATAAATCCGCACACCGCCGCATCCGAGCTCACAGATTTTTTCCGCTGTCCGGATTTCATCCTCCGGTGAAGAGCGGGGCAGACCGATCATCATCTGTCCCACCAGCGAGAATCCGTGCGCCTTGATAAGCACGCAGGCTTCTTCGGCCTGTGCGGCCGTATGCCCCCGCCTGCAGGCTATGAGCACCGGATCGCAGAGGCTCTGCAGACCAAGCTCAATGTCCGTTACGCCGTACCGGGCCAGCAGGGAAAGAATCTCTTCGTCAATATAATCGGGCCGCGTGGAGATCCGGATTGCCTTCACCGCGCCGCGCCGGACATACCGGTGCGCAATCTCCAGAAGGGCGATCATTTCCGCCCGGTCAATCCCGGTGAAGCTTCCGCCGAAAAAGGCAATCTCTACGTCGGTATCGCGCGGATCCACCGTTTTCAACGCCTGTTCGATTTCCGCCTCGGCCAGAGCCGGCGAAAAAGCCGTGCGTCCGGAGATGCGGTGCTGATTGCAGAACACGCAGTCATTGGGACAGCCGAGATGCGGAATAAAAACCGGGATGTTAACGTGCCGCCGCTTATTTGTCACCGAACAGCACCAGCGCCTCGCGTGCGGCCATCTGCTCGGCCTCCCGCTTGCTCTTACCCCGGCCGTGGCCGATGACATTGCTGTTCAGCCGCGCTTCGATCTCAAAGCACTTGGCGTGGTCGGGGCCGCTCTCGCCGACCAGAACATATTCCAGCCGTTCGCCCTGCTCCTGCTGAACAATCTGCTGCAGGAGCGTTTTGTAATCCTTGTTGGAGCCGTTTTCGATGAACAGCCGGATCTCCGGCTTCACCAGCGGCATCAGAAAGGCTTCCACCGCATCGCGGGAACCGGAATCCAGATAGATGGATGCCAGCAGCGCTTCAAAGGCATCGGCCAGAATCGAAATCCGCTCCCGGCCGTGGCTCCGCTCCTCGCCGTGGCCCAGGCGCATATACTGCCCCAGCTCCAGCGAAAGCGCCAGCTTGCCGAGCGTTTTTTCGCAGACCGCGCTGGCACGGATCCGTGTCAGATCGCCCTCCGGCATTTCGGGATAGGTCCGGAAGAGATAGTCGCTGACAATGATGGACAGAACCGAGTCGCCCAGAAATTCCAGCCGCTCGTTGAAATCCACCGCCGCGCCCTTTGTTTTCATTTCATTGGCATAAGAGGAATGGGTCAGCGCCGTTTCCAGCAGAGCCGGATTCCGGTACTGATATCCGATCCGTGCGGCAAATTCCGCCGCCGATCTTGGCAGTGCTTCCATTTTGTTCATCCCTCCTGTTTTCCATTTTCCGACCGCTTGTCCGGGTTCAGACTCTCGGCAATCCGTGCATCGATCTCGGCGGCCACATTCTGCGACACATAAGACCGCGCCTGGCGGATTGCATTCTTGATGGCGACGGCATCCGAGCTGCCGTGCGCCTTGAATACGGGCTTTGAAATGCCCAGCAGCGGTGCGCCGCCATATTCGCTCGCATCAAAGGATTTCTTCAGAGCCGAAACCTCGCCCTTCAGAATGGCCGCCGCCAGCTTGGTGACCGTATTTTTAAGGAAAATGCCCTTCAGCTTCTTCATGACGAATTTGCTCAGGCCCTCGATCGTTTTCAGCACAATATTGCCGGTAAAGCCGTCCGTCACCAGCACATCGCAGGCGCCAAAGGGAATATCCTTGCCCTCGATATTGCCGACAAACCGGATTCCCGGCGCCGCCTTCAGAAGCTTGTAGGCCTCGGCGACCGTCTGCGTGCCCTTATGCTCCTCGGTACCGTTGTTGAGAAGTCCCACACGCGGATTTTCCACGCCCAGCACCTTCTCCATATAGATCGAGCCGAGGATTCCGAACTGCAGAAGGTATTCCGGCGTCACGCTGATATTGGAACCGGAATCGATCATCAGCATCGGCTTTTCCATCGGAAGAACCGTGGCAATCGCCGCACGGGACACCCCCTTGACACAGCGGACCAACAGAGTGGCACCGGTCATCAGCGCGCCGGTATTACCGGCCGAAAGGAAGGCCTCACCCTCGCCTGCGGCCAGCGCCCGCAGACCGCGCGCCATCGAGGAATTCTTCTTGCTCATGACAACCGCCTGCGGCAGGTCCTCCATTGTGACCGCCTCCGGGGCATCCAGAACCGTGATCCGCTCCAGAGAAAGGGATTCCTTCTCGCAGATTTCGCGGATAACGGCCTCCTGTCCGACCAGCAGAAGCTCCACATCGGGATACTCCTGCACGGCCATGACCGCGCCCCTGATAATTTCCGCGGGCGCATGATCGCCGCCCATTGCATCCAGAATCAGCTTCATATATCGGTTTCCTTTACGTTGTTATTCATCGGGGGAAGCTCGGCGGCTTTGCCGTCGATATAATCCAGCGCCCGAGCGATAATGACCTCATAGCGCGCCTTCTTGCCGCCCTTGACCCGCTGGGTCAGCGGCGCAATCAGGCCGAAATTCGCATTCATCGGCTGGAAATTCTTCACCGCAGGATCGCTGATATAGCAGGCCAGCGAGCCGATCACGCTGTTTGCATCGAAGGTCTGCACCTCCCGTCCGAGTGCCTTCAGCGCCGCGCTGCGTCCGGCAATCAGACCGCTGGATGCGCTCTCCACATAGCCCTCCACGCCGGTCATCTGGCCGGCAAAATGAAGGTTCGGATGGCTCCGCATCGCGTAGCAGGAATCCAGCAGTCCCGGCGAATTCATGAAGGTATTGCGGTGCATGACACCGTAGCGGAGGAATTCGGCATTTTCAAGTCCGGGAATCATGCTAAGCACCCGCTTCTGCTCGGGGAATTTCAGATGGGTCTGGAAGCCGACCAGATTGTACATGGTACCGGCCTCGTTCTCCTTGCGGAGCTGGACGATGGCATAGGCTTCCTTTCCGGTTTGGGGAACCGTGATGCCGACCGGCTTCAGCGGCCCGAACAGGAGGGTATCCCGTCCGCGCGCGGCCATAACCTCGACGGGCATACAGCCCTCGAATACCGTCAGATTTTCACCCGTTTCAAAATCGTGAAGCTCGGCGGCCTCGGCACAAATCAGCGCCTCATAGAAGCGGCTGTATTCCTCCTCGGTCATCGGGCAGTTGATGTAGGAGGCCTCACCCTTGTTATAGCGGGAGGCAAAGAAGGCCTTCGACATATCGATCGAATCAAAGCTGACAATCGGCGCGGCCGCATCGTAGAAATGCAGATAATCCCGGCCGATCCGCTCCCGGATGGTCTCCGACAGAGCCTGCGAGGTCAGCGGGCCGGATGCGATAACTGTGATCCCGTCCGGGATTTCGGTCACCTCGCCCTCGATCACCTCCACCAGCGGATGGGAACGGAGCTTATCGGTGATGAATTGGGAAAAACGGACACGATCCACCGCCAGCGCGCTTCCCGCCGGTACCTCATTGGCGTATGCCGCCTCGATAATCAGCGAATCCAGCCGCCGCATCTCCTCCTTCAGAAGGCCGACGGCATTGGTGACGGCATTGGAGCGAAGGGAATTGGAGCAGACCAGCTCGGCAAAGGCGGGGCTGTGATGGGCCGGCGAATATTTCACCGGCTTCATTTCGTACAGCTTCACCCGCACGCCGAGGCGAATGGCCTGCCATGCGGCCTCGCATCCCGCAAGGCCGGCTCCCACAATATGGATGACGGGCTCACTCATTCGATTCGCCCTCGGTTTCCCGCTTATAGCCGCAGGCTTCGTTCTTACAGATCAGAAGGTTCTTGCCCTTCTTGCGGTAAAGCATCTTGCCGCAGGCGGGGCAGGTATCGTTGGTGGGAAGATCCCACGACGAAAAATCGCATTCGGGATAACGCTCGCAGCTGTAGAAGACGGAGCGGTTCTTGCCCTTCTTGACCACGATCTTCGCGCCGCAGAGCGGGCAGGCAACACCGATTTCCTTGGCAATCTGCTTGGTCGTCCTGCATTCGGGATAGCGCGAGCAGGCATAGAAGCTGCCGTAGCGGCCGGCACGGAGAACCATCGGGCTTCCGCACTTTTCGCAAACCATATCGGTTGCCTCAACCTTTTCCGGTTCGGATGTGCCGTCCTTGCCCAGCGGCTTGGTATTCTTGCAGGTCGGGTAGTTCGGGCAGGCGGCGAATTTGCCGTAGCGGCCGTTCTTGACAACCATGCGGGCGCCGCACTTCTCGCAGATCATGTCGGTTTCTTCCACGGGCGGTGCGTACTGGCCCTTTCCGACGCTCTCCTCGGCTGCCTCCAGGCTCTTGGCAAAATCATCGTAGAAGCTGTGCAGGACACCGCTCATGGTATCCACACCGTTGGCGATTTCATCCAGCTCGTTTTCCATATGCGCGGTGAATTCGTAGTCCACAATTTTCGCAAAGCGCTCGACCATCAGCTTGGTAGTCAGCTCACCCAGCTCGGTCGGCTTCAGCGATTTGCCGTCTCGGACAACATAGCCGCGGGTGATGATCGTGGAAATGATCGTCGCAAAGGTGCTGGGTCGGCCGATTCCGCGCTCCTCCAGGAATTTGACAAGCGATGCCTCGTTATAGCGCGGAGGCGCCTCGGTGAAATGCTGGCAGGGCTCGGTCAGATCGTTCTTCAGACGATCGCCCTACTCAAGGAGCGGCAGCTTGAGGCTCTTTTCCGGCGT
>JAZNKS010000018.1:0-83406 GCA_045578725.1 Candidatus Flemingiibacterium sp. | reverse complement strand
GCGGGGGGATACCTCCCAGCCCACCTGATCGAAGAGATAGAACTCAAACTCCGGCAGGATCATCATGGTGTCGGCAACGCCGGCATCCTTCATCTGCTGAACGGCGGCCTTGATGATGTTGCGGGGGTACTGGGGCAGCGGACGGTTGCTGGGATTGTCGATGATCATGGCGTTGCCGGTCATGGACAGGGTGGGAATAGAGCAGAAGGGGTCGATCACCGCGGTGTCGGGATCGGGAATGAACACCATATCGCTCTTCTCGACCACGGCATAGCCGTAGTTGGAGGCATCGAAGCCGATGCCGCTCTTCATGGTTTCCTCGGAGAAATTCTTGGCGGGGATGGTGACGTGACGGTACTGACCGTTGATGTCAACCATCTTGAAATCGACCATTTCGATTCCCTTTTCGCGGATCAGCGCCATAATGTCCTGTACGGATTTGCTCATGATTTTTTACCTCTTATCTTAGGAATTTTATCATACTAATATGATACAATAAAATGGAAAAAAGCACAAGGACAGCGGGCGAATTTTTACAGATTATTTACTTTTTCCGCCGCCGGACGCCATCGCGCCGATGATCGCACGCATTCCGGCAAGGATCAGCTGATCGTCGGTGCACATCCACATGAAATTGGCACCCATCCCCCGCCAGATGCGGGCCTGCCGCTCGTTGTCGCAGAAGATGCCGACCGATTTGTTCCGCTCGGCGCAGATGTCAAAAATCCGCTTCACGGCCGCGATGAATTCCGGCGCATCGAACTGCTGCTCGATTCCCATCGTGAAGGAGAGATCGTACGGCCCGACCACAACCGCCGCGATCTGCTCCCCCCAGCTATCCAGCATCGCGGGAAGATTGGCGATGCCCGTCGGCGATTCGATCTGCACCAGCAGATGGCGGTTCTTCTGGAATCCGGCCGTCGTTTCGCCCGGACGGATCTGGCAGTAGCCGCCCCGGCCCTTGCCGCCGAGCGGCGGGAAGCGCATGGATTTCACGGCCAGCTCCACCTGCGCTGCGGTTTCGGTGCGGGGGATCATCACGCCGTCGGCGCCGAGATCCATGCACCGCGCGATGTGGTGGGGGGTGATCTGCGGCACACGGACGAAGGAGGGCAGGCCGATCAGCCGGCAGGTCTGCAGAAGCGGGATGAGATTTTCGTTGTTGAAGATGCCGTGCTCCATGTCAAAGAGGATGTAATCAAGGTAATCCTCGTTCAGAAATTCCAGCAGCGGCGTGGAATCGATCAGCATGATGTTGGTGCCGAGGATCTGCTCGCGGGATGCCAGTTTTGCTTTGAGGCGCTCGTATTTGTTCATGGGGAAATTCTCCTTTTTTCGTTTATCCGCTTGCTATTTTACACCATTTGCGGTATAATGTAAATAGCACAATCGGCTGAATCTGTGCCAGAATTGCATTTTTCAGGAGAGTACCATGAATACATCCTCCGCCCCCGGCTACGATCCCTCCCGCGACCGCCCCGACGGGCTCATCACCGCCTGCCATACCGAAGCCTCCGCTCCGCTGGAGCGCCAGCATTTTCACGGAAGCCCGGAATTTCTCTATGTGCATACGGGCTGCATCCTTGCCCGGATGGGGGAGAGGGAGATTCTTGTCCCACCCGGCCATCTGCTGGCCCTGTCAAGCTTCCTGCCCCATGACTGTCCCCGATCGGAGGGCGAGATCTACCAGCTGATCCTGCCCCGCTCCGGCATGAGCGGCCTCGATGGGCTGATGGAGGGCAAAACCTTCGATAAAGCCGTCCTCGCCGATCCCGACGGCCAGCTGTATGCCCAGATGCGGCTGATTCACGAGATGAATGCCCGGATCGGGCTGTTTGCCGCGCTGGATGGGGATGAAGCCCGGCGGGCCGCCGCATCCGCCGCCATGGCCCTTGTGCGGGTGCTGATCCCCCTGCTCGGCCTTCGCGCGGAGCCGGGGAGCACCCAGCCCGTCCTGCAGGCGATCCGCTATCTGTCGGAGCATTTTCGTGAGGAGATCCGGATCGGCGAGCTGGCACGTCGCTTCTTCTGCCACCGGAGCCTCCTGTCCGCCGGCTTTTTGTCGGTCTTCGGCATGACGATGAACGAATATGTGAACCGTTTGCGTGCCGCCGAGGTGCGCCGCCTGCTGGCGGAGAATCCGGCCCTCACGCTGTCTGAGGCGGCCGCCATGGCGGGATTCGGGAGTCTGCGGAGCCTTCACCGGGCCTATCGGGAGGTCTACGGCCGGACGCCCCGCCATTCAGGATAAAAGAAAAATCAGCGCATCTGCGCTGATTTTTTCGTTATTTTCCGCTCACGCGAAAGGCAAAATGCGCGGTTCCGGTATCGATTCGGTTCGGGCCGATCCAGCGGGCGATGATTTCATAGACATATTCGCCCGGCCCGGCCATAAAGGTAAGCCCCCCGGAGGGAACCGGCTCGCCGTCGGTCATTTTGCCGCCGACGGGATAGCGCTTCACCTCGACGGTATCCGGATTGTCGGCGAAAACCAGCGTGATCTCGCCCGGCCCGGTGACCGGCAGGATTTCCATGGAATCGGCCGCCTCCAGCGGATGGGCGCTGTCGGCGTGGGTGGAATTTTTCATGCCGAGCCCGTTATCGGAGGTCCAGGAGAAGGTGCCGCGCCAGGCGCGAACCTTCGCTTTTCCAAAATGCGCCTCCATGGCAAGGAAGCCGAAGGGATCCGCCGCATCGGCATTTTGGGCATCGGTTTCGGGCGGCATCGGCATGGGATCCCCCGCCCCGGCGGATGTGCATCCCGCCAGCAGAAGCGCGGCGGTCAGCAGAAGGATGGAAAGTGTGGTTTTCATAAAATTCTCCGTTTTTATGTTTGATTGGGTGCCCTCTCCGCCCTTTCTCAAAAGATCCCCGGAATGACGTGCGCGAGGATCAGGCCCACGACGAAGCTGACCGCATTGGCAAGGAACGCATAGCCGACATAAAAGCGTACCGGCCGCGCAGGCTCGCTCATCCGACGAAGGGTGACGGAATAGAGGATGGCTTCGATGATGAAGACCGCCATTTCAAGCAGGACGTAGAAGAAGACAAACGCCCACTCGCCCGCATGGAAATTGATGACGTTCAGCGCGATATTCAAAAGAATCTGCGTGACGGTGTTGACCGCAATCAGCACCAGCAGAGCCTTCTTTTTGCGAAAACCGAAGGCAAGACCGATCGCCATCTCAACAAGGATCGTCAGTAAAATCCGCCAGCCGAGCGAGATCAGCTCCTGCTTATAGCGGTAGGAGCGCCAGGCCTCCAGGCGCGCATCGGTGCTCTTATCCCCGTCGTATTCGGCCGAGGTGATCGCATCGCCGTCCACGCGCACGGTGTAATAGGTGTCAAACGCATATTTTTCGCAGATATCGCTGACGGCAAAGCAGCCCTCATCGGGAAAATAGAGCAGAATCTTGAAGCGGTAGGGCGGATAATACTTCCACGCGATCTCCGCCGATTCGCTCACATCCCAGCCGATCTGCAGAAAATAATAGCCGTCGGCATCCTCGTACCCGGCAAAGGCGCGCCAGATATCCATGTCAAGGCCGTCCAGATAAATATGCTCCTCCTTGCCGTCCCAAACGGATTGGGGGCCGGTGGAATCCCGCTCGGAGAGGAGCGTGCCGAAGCATCGGCGGCCATCCAGCCCCTCGATGCTCACGCGGACGGATTCCTTCGGGCCGAAATCGGCCGATACCGGCAGAAGCAGAATCAGAAACAGCAGCAGGAATAACAGCGCAAATCTTCGTTTCATGGGAAGCCTCCTTTATTTTGCGGTCGGGTCGGTCATCACGCCGATGAAGAAGGGGAGATTGGCCTCGCAGTCGATCAGCATATAGAGGAACGGCCGATCCAGCACCACCCGCTTCGGCGTGACGGGCTCCTCGATGCAGCCCTCGGTGCAGACATCCACCACCGTGGCCGCGCCGGCCTTTGTGCCCTTGCCGTCCACGTTGATATAGGTCTGGTGAATCACACGGCTGATGTAGAGATTGCCCAGGGTGGATTCACCGATCCCGGACAGGTCGGCCTTCGCGGAGTCAAAGGCATCAACCATTCCCATCCCTGTCAGCAGCTCGGCCATCTCCACCTTCGATTCCGACTCGAATTTCGGGATCGCGGCATCGACCGGGCAGTTCCGGGCCTCCAGAAGGATCCGGTTCAGCCGCTCGCCCGTGAGGGAGGAAAGATAATCGCCGAGCGCCATCCCTTCCTTCGGAAGCAGGGCCGCGAAGGCATATTTGCCGTCCTTGTAGAATTTGATGAAGCCCTCGGCATCCTTATCCGAAAGATAAAGGCTCTCGTCGGACCACATCAGCTCGCAGGTCTTTTTTGCTCCGTCCGCTGCGGTGAATTCGCCCTCGCGGATGGCATATTCCTCGTAGATTTCCTGCCACTCGGCATCGAAGGCCAGCGCGTTGATCAGAAACATCACCGAATCCGGACCGATCCGGTCGAGGATATTTTTGATCATGCCGTCGGTGTTCTCCTCCACCCAGCTGTTGATTTCACGGCAGGTGCCCTCATCAAAGGGAGCCCGGAAGATATCCGCCCCGTAATAATCGGCATTGGTCTGCAGAAAATCGCCGTTCACGGCAAAGGAGGGATCGTCGCGCAGCCAGATGGAATTGGCCATGCTCAGCTTGTATTTTTCCCCGGCGGGAAGCGCGGTGCGGTAAGCAAGAAGCCACGGATTCAGATCACCGAGCTTCATGCCGAGCACCAATTCCATCTGGGCAAGGGTTTCGCCCTTTGCCCCGTTGGCGGTCATGGCCAGCGCCGCAAGCACCGAGAGCGGCGAGATCAGCAGATTCCCGCTTCCGTCGGCCGAGGCCTGCATCAGCCGGACGGCGAAATCGGTGACGGCGGCGGTATCGGCCGGACGGATCGTGCCGGCCTTCTGTGTGCCGGATTTGAGCCCGGCCATGAGATTGTTTGCGCCCGCTCCGCATCCCGCAAGCAGGAGAAGCGACAGAAGAAGGGCGATCAGACGAATAACGGTTGACTTTTTCATACGGTTTCCTTTCATGGCAGTTTTTCTTCCCTCATCGGGGATTCAGCAGGGCGCGGAGCTCATCGGCTGTCTTTTCGTCCAGCGTGACGGTGCTTTCCCCATCCGAGAGCTGACAGCCCTTCAATAGCCAGACCCGCTCCCCGCCGTCCTCCCCGATCAGGATGACGGTCAGAGTCGGGGGCACTTCGGTGCCCTCCGCCGATTCGGGCCGGGCCGCGGGGGATTCGCTCATCTCCGATTCGACGGAGAGTTCGGTATCCGGCACTTCAGCGCTCATGAGCCGCTCCAGCATGGCGGCGATGGCGGCGCATTTTTCGGGATCGGTGATGACCCAATCGCTCCGGCCGTCGGTGATTTCGGCCGTGAAGCGGATCCCCTCGGCGCTGCCCGCAGTCGGGAGATCGATGACCAACTCATGCTCGTCGGGAGCGGCCGCGCCGCATCCGCCAAAGACGATCCGCGCGTAGGGGACCATCACGGCAAGGAGCAGACAGGCGGCCGCAGTCCCCGCCGCCGCCCGGAGCCAGATGCGCGGATGAATCCGGGTGCGCTCTGCCCGCGCGATCACCGGCTCCTCCAGCTCGCCGATCGCTTCCAGCAAATCGATGGCATTCATAAAAACATTTCCTCCTCCAGTTGGCCTTTCAGCTTCTTCCGGGTTCGCATCAGCATGGATTTGACCTTGCTCTGCGAGAATCCGAGCCGCCGGGCGATCGCTTCCAGAGGCTCCAGATGAAAATAGCGGAGGACAAAAACCTTCTGCTCGGCAGATGGCAGAGCCGAAACAAAGGCACGCATGACCTCGGCCAGCCGCTTTGCCTCGACGGCCTGCTCAACGCTCAAAGGGTGGGCGATGCATTCCTCCAGCTCCTCCAGCGCGAGCTCCATCTCGCCGCCGCCCCGTCTTGCGGCTGTCTTGCACCGCCATCGGTCGATGGCAATCCGGCGGGTGATTTTGCCGAAGAAAGCCGACAGCACATACGGCCGGTGGGGCGGGATGGCATTCCAGGCATCGGCCCAGGTATCGTTCACGCATTCCTCGGCATCGAGGCGGTCGCAAAGCACGCCAAGCGCGATGGCATGACAGTACCGCCCGTATTTGGCATCGCTCTCGGCGATGGCGCGCTCATTCCGGGCAAAATACAGTTCGATGATTCGTTTGTCCTCCATCCCGGTTCCTCCATTGAAAAGCTCTTCACCTATCCGGTCGAAAAAATCCGGATTCGGTTGCATGGAATGGGAAAATTTTTTGTCCATACCCTGCCCTTTTCGGATTCCGCCGTACTTTCGTTCTTCCTCCGATGACGGTTTCTGCCCTTTTAGACGGACAGCCCGACCGATTTGTTCCCGGATTCTTCATATTTTAACAAAATGTAAATCCTTATCCGGGGGGCTTGACATTTCGGTCTACAGCGTGTAGAATAGTATCACAGTCTACATCCTGTAAACCAAGGAGCACACCATGTCAAACGATCTGCATCTGGGCGAAATCGAAGCCCGCTTTGCCGCCATCATCTGGGATAAGGAGCCGCTGACCTCGCGGGAGCTGGCGATCCTTGCCGAGGCGGAGCTTGGGTGGAAGAAATCCACCTCTTATACCGTTCTGCGCCGGCTCTGCGAGCGCGGACTCTTTCAGAATGAGGGCGGATGTGTCACCTCCCGCATCCGCCGGGAGGAGTTCCGCGCGGCACAGAGCGAGCAATTTGTGGAGGACACCTTCCGAGGCTCGCTTCCGGCCTTTCTCACCGCCTTCTCCCACCGCCGCCGCTATTCGGAGCGTGAAATCGAGGCCATGAAGAAAATTCTCGATTCCATGCGGGAGGAGGAAACATGAGCGAGCGGATCTTTCTGGAGCTGTTTGATCGGGGCCGGGCGGCGATTCCGGTGATTCTGGCCGTCCTGCTTCTGCGGTTTCTGCTGAAGCGGGCGCCGAAGATCTTTTCCTATGCGCTCTGGTCCATTGTGCTCGTCCGCCTGCTTCTGCCCGTCACCTTTGAATCGCCCGCCGCGCTCCTTGAGCGTACGGAGCCAGCCGCCGCCTCCTATGCGCTTCTTGGCGAGGATCTTGGGCCTATCGATGCGGCATCGGCCGCACTCGGGGCCATCGGCGACACAATCAACGGCGGCATCGGCCCCCAGCGGATTCCCACCGCCGATTTTGAAGCGGACGGCACCCGCCGCATCATCGTCACGGATATCGGAAACGTCGCCCTGCTCCTTCTTCGCTATCTCTGGCTTGCCGGCATGACAGCGATGCTTGTCTGCGGCGTGATCGCGCTGATCCGGCTGAAGCGAAGGATCGGGAGCGCCGTCTGCCTATGGGAGGGGGTCTATGAATCCGATGCCATCGATTCCCCCTTCGTTCTGGGGCTCATCCGCCCCCGGATCTACCTGCCCGCGGGTCCTTTGGATGACGAGCGGGAATTCATTCTCCTCCATGAAAAACAGCACATCCGGCGGGGGGATCCCATCTTCCGCCTGATCGCATGGCTCACCCTCTGCCTCTATTGCTTCCATCCGCTGGTCTGGCTCGCCTTTTACCTGTCGGGCCGGGATATGGAAATGTCCTGCGACGAGGCGGTTCTGCGCCGTGCCGGCCCCCGGATCCGCGCCGCTTATTCGGCCTCGCTGATCCGGCTGTCCACGGGACGGCGGATGCCCTCCTGCGCACCGCTGGCCTTCGGCGAGGGCGACACCCTTCCCCGGATCCAAAACATCGCCAAATGGAAGAAGCCGGCCGTGTGGGTCATCGCCCTTTCCCTGCTTCTCTGCCTTGGAGCAGCCGTCTGCCTGATCGGGGTCCGATCGGCGAGCGACGGGCGGCTCTGGGGCGCCGATTATCGGGTCGCCGAGGTTCTCTACCGCGTGCCCGATGCCGACATCTCCCCCGATAATGACACGCCGCGCTTCTGCATCACGGCGGATCTTGGCCTGTGGGAGCGGGGCGAGGACGGGAAATTCGCCCTTCTTGGCCGGATGCTTCCCTACACGCTGGACAAAGCGGAGCTGGATTCTTATACCGAATACGCCGACGGCTGGCGGCGGAAGTATGAAACCGGCGGCATCACCGATTCTTACATCCTGCACCTTGAAGAAAGTGATGAAATGTACATCGCCTGCCGGGCCAGAAACGGCGACATTCTGCTCGGCTTCGGGCTTGAAGACATCGGCGAGCGGCATCAGGAATATTCGGACGATTCCTTCCTCTATTGGCTCTGCCGGCTGGAGAGCACCTTCGGCGGGACCCATCTGACCGGCGAATACCATGAGCGCTCGCTGGCCGGTACCGTCGGCGGCGATGTGGAAATCTTCCACACCCATTTTGACGGCAATCACCGGGGCTTCATGATCACGGCCTTCCGGGCCTATGACACGCCCTATCGGGACGGCGTGACAGTTCCCGCCCCCGGTGAATCGGCGCTCGGCTTTGCCGTCTTCTCCTATAATAAGGATGAATCCGGCTATCGCCTGATCGCCTGCCATACCTATCCCGAGGCCGCCGGTGCGGAGAACGGCATCTTCGTCTGCCCCGATCCGGCCGTGATGAATCGCACCGGTGAGCGGGATCCGGCCAAAACCTTTGAGGTGATGCTGATTGCCAATAAGGCGATTGTCCGCGCCGAGCGGATTCTGACACTCGCCGACGGCTCGGAGAAAACGTGGACGGCCTCCCATCTGTCCGGGCATGAGATGCTTCTCTGGCCGTGGGATACGGAGGCGGATGCTTTGCAGGTGAAGACGGTCTTCTACGATGCCGATGATCGTGCCGTCGCCGAAATCGGGCGGGAGGCCCGCACGGTGATGGTGCCCGACACCTCCGGGATGGAAGGGGCCTTCGGCTCCTATCTCTGGGTGCCGATTGACGGCGAGGTCTACCGCTACGAGCGCACCGTGGCCGCCGGGGAATCGGTGAAAACGGGCGCGCTTCTCACCACCTTCACCGAAAGCGAGGGGGCTTCCTCCCGGCGCTGGAGTATATGGGCGCTGGCGGACACACCGGATTACAGCACGGTGCTGGCCGAGGCGGGCGAGGATTACCGGTATCTCTATACCCACAGTCCGGCCAGAGCCAGCGATCCCGCCGCGCTTAAAAAAGCAAGAGCGGACGGTGCGGTCATCCTCGAGGACGGTGATCTCACATCCGGCGCGGATGCGTGGGAAACCTTCCTTGCCCGGTGCGATGCCGGCACAGATGCCGAAATCGCGCTTGTGCATTGGCACACGCTGGATCCCGACACCTGCAGCGAGGAATATTACCGCGCCATGCGGAAGGATTATCCGTCCATGACCGAAATCCGCCTCACCTATAATAAGGATGGGTATACGCTGATTCTTTCCGGTGCGGACGGGCAGACACATCGCCGCTACCGGTATCTGTCCGTGTTTCATCAGAAGACGGCCTCCGGCGGGATCATCACCCGCTGGGTGCTGGTGCACGACAAGAATCTCACCTGGGCGGACATCGAGCACGGGATGTTCAGCTCCCAATTCGGCGATTACATCGATCATTTCACCGTTTGTTCGGATAAGAAATAAGCGCAGGCGGGAGGACGGGATGCGGCCACGCGCAAAAAAATCCCGCAAAACTGCAACCGAATGCCATTTTCTGCGAGATTATGGGTGAACCCACAAAAAAGGAGGGATGCGCATGGAGGACCGAGATATCGTCCGCCTCTATTTTGACCGGCAGGAGGCCGCCATCGTGAAGACGCAGGAGAAATATCATCCGTATCTGATGAAGATTGCGATGAACATCCTCGCCGATCCGCCCGACAGCGAGGAGAGCGTGCAGGATACCTATCTGGCCGCGTGGAATTCCATCCCGCCCCATGAGCCGGCCGAGCTTCGCCTTTACCTTGCCAAGCTGACACGGCGGATTGCCATCAGCCGATACCGTCAGAAGAATGCCGCGCGGCGGCAGGCGGGCCAGTATGCCCTCTCCCTGTCGGAAATGGAGAATATTATGAGCGAAACCGATTCCCCCGAGCAGGAGCTGGAAAATCAGCTTCTTTGTGAGCTTCTGAAACGCTTCCTCCGCTCGCTGAAGGCGGATGAGCGGCGGACCTTTATCGGGCGGTACTATTTTCTCGACCCGCTGAAGGATGTGGCCGCCTACTGCGGCATGAGCGAAAGCCGCGCCAAGACCCTTCTCTTCCGCACAAGGCAGAAGCTGAAGGAATATTTAATCAAGGAGGGATTCACACCGTGAACGCCGAACGAATTCTTTTGGTCATGGATGGGCTGGACGAGGATCTGGCCGCCGAGGTCGATTCCCTGCGCAGGGCCGCAAAAAAAGCGGCACGTCCGATCCCGCGGATGTGGCCGTGGCTTTCCGCGGCAGCCTGCTTTGTTCTGATTGCCGGCTGTCTGCTGATGATCGGCCGCTGGGACGCGCCATCCGGCAGCGAGATCGAACCCACCGGCACGGCAGGAGCTTCCAGCACCGGCGATACCGCCGGTGCTTCCGGCGATACGGTCGGAGCTTCCGGCGATACCGTCGGAACCGTCGGCGACACCTTCCACTATTTTCCGGAAGATGTCCGCTATATCCGCGATCCCATCACGAACGGCACCGCCCCCGTTGTCATCCGCACCAAAGCCGAGCTGGATGCGGTTCTGGATCCCGAAACCGGCGCCCGGTACGGGGAGGCATTCTTTGAGGCTTGGGAGCTTGTCGTGGTCTATAAAACAGAGTCGAGCGGCTCCATCCGCCACCGCGTGGAGGGCCTGAACGTGCCGACCGGTGAGAGCGCCATTCTCTACATCGACCGTCTGCTCCCCGAGGTCGGCACCTGCGATATGGCATACTGGCAGATCCTCGCCGTCTTTGAAAAGGGGGCCGTCCCGCCGGGAGCCGAAATCACCGTACGCTATACGGATGTATATAATTAAGGGAGGAAACCACCATGAAACGCTGTCTGATGCTGCTTATCTGCGCCCTGCTCCTGCTTGCGGGCTGTGACAATCCGCTGGATAACATCGCCCGCGCCGAGAAGCCGGTGATCTATCTCTATCCCGAATCGCCGACGGAGGTATCCGTCACCCTCGATTATGCGGGCGAGCTGACAACCACCTATCCCGCCTATAACGGCGGCTGGCGTGTCACGGCCCATCCCGACGGCACGCTGATGGATGGCTCCGGCCAGACCTACCGCTATCTGTACTGGGAGGGGCAATCGGATGTCCGGTACGATTTCAGCCGCGGCTTCTGCGTGGCGGGCCGGGATAGTGCCGCCTTTCTTGAATGGGCGCTTGCCTCCCTCGGCCTCAATCGCGCCGAGGCCAATGAATTCATCGTCTACTGGCTCCCGAAGCTGGAGGCGAACAAATGGAATCTCATCGCCTTCCAGAGCGCCGTCTACACCGATTCGGCCGCGCTGACGATTACCCCCTCACCCGACACGCTGATCCGGGTCTTCATGGCGTGGAAGAGCCTCGACACACCGATCGGAATTGAGCCTCAGGAGCTGACCTCCCCTGCCCGCGAGGGCTTCACCGTCATCGAATGGGGCGGAGCCGAGGTGCAGTAAGCATCCGCAAACGCCGGCCGATCATACAGGAAAACCGCCCCCTGGGGGGCGGTTTTCTATTCATTCTTATTTATTCCAGTTCATCGAAGTCTTCAATCAGCTTATTGAGATTCTCCTGCAGCCGGGTCTCGTTGGCGGCCCACCAGGTGGCCCAGCTTTCATTCTTGAATACCGAATAGCTGTACAGAAGCGCATTGTCCAGCGCCTGCAGGAAGACACAGCCGAAATCCGTGACAACGCCCTCCAGCAGAAGGTCGATGACCGCCGCCGATTCATCATCGCGGGTCAGCTTGTTCTGGAGCACGCTCTCCTTGTACTGCGGGATCACATCGTAGTACGAATAGCAGTTGAGGGCATTGAGCACCAGCTGGCTCATTTCCTCATCCTTGATGACCTTCGGGATCGCGAAGGAATCCATGAAGCAGTAGGTGTAATACGAATCCTGCGCCTCATCCAGCTTCGGGAGCGGCAGGATGCCGAAATCCGGGCCCTGACGCATCTCGGTGGTTTCGATGATATTCATCGTGTAGCACATCGTCAGCGACTTGCCCGTGGTGAACATCGTCACCATATCCGGTACGCTCGTCGCCGAATAGAAGACATTCCGATCGTTGTACAGAGCGGTCAGCCTGTCCATGATATCCACCGTCCGGTCGGATACCCCGACAAAGACCGGCGTGCCGTTTTCGTCGGTTTCGATAATCCGATGTCCGAGGCCGAACTGGAGAGAGGTCAGCAGGCCGACACCGTGGCAGTCCACGCCGTACCGGTCATTGGCATCCATCACGGTGTCGCCGTTCAGATCGTACTCGGCATCCCGGCACATCTGCATCCAGACATCCCATGTCCACTTCCCGTCAAAGACATAATCATAGGGATTCTTCAGCTTGAGAGAATCCTGCAGCTCGCGGTTATAGAGAACACACCAGCTGTCGCTGACGGCATTGATCGCATAGCCGCCCGAGCAGGCAAACTGCCGGCCGTTCACGATGAGCTTGGAATTGACATTTTTGAACCACCAGGGATCCTCGAAATTCAGATGCTCCATGGCAGCAAGATCCGCGTACATACCGCCGAGGATCCACTTTTCAATATAAGCTGTGTTCTGCATGGTCAGATCGTAAAGAGCATCGCCGGCCAGAACGCTTCCGTTCAGCGCCGCCGAATAGGCATCAAAGCCCTTGGACGTGCCGCCGACAAACTGGAAATGCAGCGTGACACCGAAATTCTCCTCAACGGCGCGGTTCCGGTTATAGACCGCATCGCTCAGGATATCGCCACTGTTCTCCGCCTCGTATTTGATCGGCGTCTCGGTGGCCACAAGCAGATGAACCTCCGCCCCGCCGAAGTCCTTCACGGGGATCGCATCGCGCGGATTGGACAGGGTGTTTTCGCCGATTGACGTATCGGACTCGTGAGGAGCGGTGGTTTCGGCCGGCGTTTTGGTGCCGCAGGCCGTCATTCCAAGCAGCATGGCGGCCAGAAGCAGCCGCGAAATCAGACGTTTCATTGATTTTCTTCCTTTCTTTCCTTACCAAAGCGGATGGCATAGAGATCGGCATCCCGCATACGCACCGTCATCACGACACGCTTTCCGGCCAGTGCTTCCAGGGCACCCGCCTCAAAGGGGATCCGCCGGTCGGTACAGTCACCGAAAATTTCGCAGGAGGTCACCGCGCGGGGATTCTCCCAGACCGGCAGCATACCCTGACGGTCATCCCACGGCGACAGTGTGAAGTACAGATGCCCGCGCGCCGAGGTGGCGATATTGGCGTACAGATTCTCTCCCTCAAAGGTGAACGGTTTTGTCACCACGGTTTCCTCTTTCGTTCCGCCGGCATGGAGGCTGACGAAGCCGTCTTTGCGGATGGTATAGCGGTCGAGATCGATCGGCTCGATCCATTGGTTGGACGGCACCAGAAGCGAAATCTCGCTCTCGGCGCCGCGGACAGCGGACGGTGTTTCCAGCATACTGTAGGACGGATAGCCGTCACCGTAGAGCCAGTTGCGGCCATTCTCCGGGCCGGGGCGGATGAAAGCTTCATCCCGGCGCTCGAAGTGCAGGCCGTCGCGGGAGCACATGAAGGTGCAGTCGGTGACGGCAAGGCCGAAGCGCGGCTCACGCCCATACCGCTCGGTCCGCTTTTCCCGTCCGCAGAGCTCATCGTAATTGGCCGTCCAGCTCCGGCGGCCCATATAGCGGGTCGGGAAGCCGATCAGCATATGCGGTGCGCGGTAATACGGGGTGATAACATTCTCGTACAGCTCGATATCCTCGGCCTCGCCCATATCGATCCGGCCGAGTGCGGTCCAGTTTTTGCCGTCCGCAGATTCCGATACCATAATATCGCGGATCCGGATGGAGTAGCTGCTCCGCTGATGGGCATTCGTGCATTCCCCGTCATACCCGTCCGGCAGATGGTAGCCCCGGTAATAGCAGCGGTATTTTCCAGCCTCCTTATCCCAGAAGCAGGTGTTCAGGCTGTCATAATAGCCGCCGATGTCAATGGTGGTGCGGTTGGCAAAATCGAAGTGAATCCCGTCCGGGCTTGTCACCCAGAAGAGCTCCTCCGGGCCGTATTTGTTGGAAACCATCTTCCAGCGTTCCGTCTCCGGGCAGGCCGGATTTTCATCATAGAAGACGAACATCGCCCCCATCGGGCCGCCGTATGCGCTCTCACGGGTGCAGAGGATATTGTTGTCCGTCGAGCCGTCGTATTCAATCAGCCCGAGGTTTGGGCGCTCCCAGTGCAGGCCATCTTTGCTGAAGGCCACGCAGTGGCAGTAGGCCGAATGGCCGTCACTTTCGTGGATCATATTCCGGCCGATGTAGTAGAGGCGATAGTGATCCTTCGCCTTCACCAGACATTGGGAGGTGCTTCCGTCCCCCTCCCACGGTCTGTCAAAGGTTATCAGCGTTTCACGGCGGATCGGCTCATGGATCCGGAATTCGGCGGTGGTCAGCCGTGTGTTGATGAGAAAATCATCAAAAAAACATTCGCGGCGGGATCCGATATCGATCATAGCAATCAACCTTTCTTCTGTATCAATTTTCTCTATTATAGCACACCGTAATGGCGGATGCAATCCGGAATCGGTGCATTTTGTGCCGCCGGATGAACGGATTCCGGAATTTTCATTGACTTTTCGGGCCGCAGATGCTATAATGACAGCAGAGGTGATCCCATGAACGAAGCACTCCCCATTCCCCGGTTCCGGGAATCCGACATCACGGCGGAAAATCTCTCCCTCAGCCTTATCGCTCCGGACGATAATGACGGCACCGCCGATCTCATGCCGCCGTCCATCATCAATCATATCCATGCTTACACGGAATTCATCGTCTGCCGCCAGAGCGGTGTGAGCTTCTGCCTCGAGGAGCAGGAAATCCGGCTGAATCCATTCGATCTTGTGATGATTCCGGCGGGGGTCCTCCATCATATTCGATCGCCATACGATCCCGACCTTTATCAGGCGGTCGGCATCCGTCTCCGGCGCCGCCGGATGGCCTGCGGAACGGATCTGTACGGTATGGCCGCCCGGGTCTGCCGCGCAGGCGGGGTACGGATCTGGCCGGGAATGACCGATGCCTGCGCCCGGATCCGCAATATCATCGATCAGACTTCATCGGCAGACGGCCTCATGCGGCTGGATGCGCCGCTTCAAATGCTGAGTCTATTGATCCATCTGTCCGGACGGTCGGATTTCCGTGAGCTTCCCGTATCGTTTTTTCCGGAAAGCTCGGGCGAGATTGACCGCGCGGCACAGCTCGAGCAGCTGCTGAACAATTACTTTGACCGGGATCTGACCCTGACATCCGTGGCCGCCCGGCTCTTTATCAGCCCGAGCCAGCTCAATCGGATCACCCATCGGATCTACGGCATGACCTTCCACCGGATGCTCACCGACTGCCGGCTGAGTGCGGCGGAGGATCTGCTCCGCATGACCGATCTGCCGGCATCGGCCATCGCTCTGAAGGTAGGCTTCTCCTCACCTTCCGGCTTCTACGAAGCCTTTCATGCCCGCTGCGGCATGACCCCGACGGCCTTCCGACGGAGAGGACTGTGAGCGCTGAAGACGGTCGGCTTCCGCGAAAAGCATAAAGGAGAAAACAAGCCGGGGGCTGCGCAGACCAAAAGTCTGTGCAGCCCCCGGAAACCGTATGGAGCATCCGGCATCCTGCCGGCTATTTATTCTTTCCCGTCGGCGCGCTGCTTATTCAGCCACTCGATCGAGCGGACATATTCGCCGGCCAGCCGGCCGGTATAGGTGAAGGGCTTCACGAGAGCCTTCAGCGTCTGCTCGGTATCCTTAAGATCCGCAGCGGCGCGGTCGGCCCACATCCGGGTGCCGTCGATGGAGCGCGGCTGCATGAATCCGCCGAATTCACGGTAAACATCAAAGCCGTCCGGCGTGTCGATGCCCAGTGCCCAGCGCGTGGCCGCCCGGCCAAAGGCTTCACGATCTTCGCACACACCGGTATTCCAGAGCCGGTCGCCATAGAGCAGGATGGAGCTGGGAAGGGACCACATGAAGTGACCGAGCCCGTTTTCCTCCCCCCATGCGCAGGGACCGCCGCCCAGAACCTGCGCGGCAAGCGCCGGATCCTCAATGGGCACCGAGTTGATATTCTTTTCGATGAGTCCGGGATCTTCGGTGGGGAAGCTGACCGGTGTCCAGCGGCGGATGGTTTCATCGTTGTTGGCATAGAAATCGCGTTCGATGTAGCACTCGGGATAATAGGAGTTCAGGCATTCAAAGCCCTCCTCTAAGAAGCGCCGCATGGAGCAGCCCTCGCGAGGGCCGCGGTTTTTGCCGGCAACCCGCCAGAACAGAATGAGGATATCGCGCGGAAGCTCGGGCGACTTTGCGATATCAATATTGTCATTCCACATGACCATGCGCCGTCCGAGCTTTGTGATAATTCCGTAGACACGGCGGAGCATATAGTAGAAAATCTCCGTAACACTTGTGCTGTCGATTCCTTCCCGCTCGCACATGGCCCGGCAGACCGCACAGTCATGCCAGACAGGATGGGTATCGCTTCGGTCCATCATGGCAATCTCATCGGTGCCGACATGAATAAAGCGGCTGTTTTGGAAGATCTCCGCAAGCTCGGTGTAGATGTTTTCGAGATAGGTATAGGTAGCCTCGCTTCCCGCGCACATGACCCACGGGCAGAGCTCATCGTGAATGGGCTTGCAGGCAAGCTCGGGAAGGTCATGCAGAATCCGGGATGCGTGTGCGGGGAACTCAATCTCGGGCATAAATTCGATTCCCATCCGCTCGCCGAATTCGATAATTTCACGAAGCTCCGCTTTGGTGTACTGCTCATGATGCGGGCCGTCGATCTGCGGATAGACATCGGACTTGAAGGCAAGGCCCTGCGAGTCGGAGAGGTGGAAGTGAATCAGATTGTATTTGGCGAGGGCCAGACGGATAATATTGTCCTTCATGACCGGGACGGGAATGAGCGTGCGGGCCGAATCGAGCAGAATGCTCCGGATCTCGCAGTCCGGCTCATCCTCGATGTCAGCCGCTTCCAATGTATAGCCGCCGTCGGTCCGCCGGAGGAGCTGTGCCAGCGTGGAGGCGGCGTTTCTGGCACCGGGGAATGCACGGTAGTGCACGGTAATCGGCAGATTCCCGGCGTGGATTTCATACTTCTCGCTGTTTTTGGTAACCGCGGGGCGGCACTCAAATACAATGTGCGCATCCGCCCGTCTTGCCGCTTTGACAAAAATAACGGTGGGGAGAAAAATCCGGAGCACATCATAGGCTTTTTCGCCGGGGCTGTCGCAGGTATAAACCGAAAGGATCTCGGGAAGCGTGTGAGAAAAGCCCAACGCTTTTTCTTTTTTGATTCTTGGGATAATCATAATTTCTGCTGCCTTTCTTCCGCGGTACGGAAATAATGGTGCGGGATATGTGCAGGTGATGCCGTCTGCGCTTTCATTATAACACACACCCCCTCCAATGTCAAGAGAAGAAAACGGTCACGCCCCGCAGTCCGCCCCTTTATTCTTGACAGCGGCGGCTTCCTGTGCTATAATAGAAGAAAACATCCCAGGAGGCTCTTTATGGAACAGCTGAAAAAACAGATTCTTGCCGGTATCCCGGCTGACGATACACAAATAGACTTTGCCGACGTGCGCGGATGGCAGCATCTGGTGCGCCGCGAAATCGTCCGCATCGGGGAAACCGATACCGAAGCCGAAATCTGGACCGATGCCATCAATCGGGCGCTTGCCGAGGCGCGGCGGGTCGAAATCCCCGATCTCGGCCATCCCGTCTGGCTGGATGACTCCCTCATTCTGACAAGCGGCAATGCCCTGCGGGTTTCGCCATCCCAGATAATCGGCCTCCTGCCGGGCCGGGATGTCTGCCTCGTGCGCAATGCCAACCTCATCCCCGGCAACGATACGCCGGTCACCCTCGCCGATCCCGATACCGATCTGTCCGTTGAGGGCGGCATCTGGACCTCGCTGAATACCGAAAACGGCAAGCTTTGCTCCTCGCGGGAGAACCCCATCCCCGGCACCTTTGCGATCATGCTCTTATCCAACGTCGAGCGGATCCGCATCCGGAATGTCACCTTCCGTGAATCCACCTCCTACGCCGTCCAGATTTCCAATGCGAAATCCTTCCTTATCTCCGATATCCGCTTTGAGTCCTATCACAAGGACGGCATCCATGTCAACGGCCCCGCCTCCTTCGGCGTGATCAAAAATCTCTCCGGCGACGATATGGGCGATGATATGGTAGCCCTCAACGCCTGGGACTGGCATTCCTCGGCCATGACCTTCGGCACGATCGATCACATTCTGGTCGAAAACGTGACCTCCACCAACAACGAATTCCGTCTGCTTCCCGGCCAGAAGGTCTTTTCGGACGGCCGGACGGCGGACTGCGACATCCATTCCTGCATCCTGTCGGGGATCTCGGGCGTGTACACCTACAAGCTGTACGCCCAGCCCTTCTGGCTCAATGAAATCAACGGTCTTGACGATACCTCCGGCACCGTCGGCCGGATGCACGATCTGTATTTTGAGGATATCGTCTTCCCGCGGATTCTCACCCACGGCTTTGCCGACCGGATTGCGGTGCGCGGCCTGTTTGAAATCTGCGCCGACTGCGAAAACATCCTCATCCGGAATGTCCGCGTCGCCGAATCCGCCGACGAGCTGGCAAAGAAGGACATCACCCTTGTCAAGGTCGGCCCGCTGACGGCCACCTTAAAGCTGGATCCCGACGATCCCGCCAAGTGGGGCGAGCTGTTCGATCCCGATGCCGTCTGCACCGTGCGCGGAATCCGCGTTGAGAACGCCGTCTTTGCCGGCCGCCGCGCCCTTCCCGAGGAGCGTGACCGTCATCTGCGCGCCATCCGCCTGACGGTGAATGAGGATTATCCGAACACCACGCCCCGCGGCGGCATAGGCTACGGAGTTCTCACCGATTATGAGGTGATTTAATTCATGATCTACCGCTACGAAACCCACGTCCACACGTCGGAATGTGATAGGGTCGCCGCTCTCTCCGGCGAGGAGCTGGTTCTGGCCTATCGTGAGGCGGGGTATCACGGTATGATCGTCACCGATCATTATTTCGGGCTTTTTTTCGATTGGTTTGCCGATGAGCTTACCGGTACCTTCCATACGGCGATCATCGACCGCTGGCTGCTCGGCTATCGCCATGCCCGCGTCAAAGGGCAGGAGCTCGGCTTCACCGTGCTCCCCGGTGCCGAAGTACGCATCGACGGCAGCATCAACGATTATCTGCTCTACGGCATGACGGAAGAGGATTTCTACCGTCTTCCCCTGCTGAACCGTCAGCGGGATATCGAATCGGTGATCGCGCTGCTCCCGCCGTCGGTTTTGACGGTGCAGGCCCATCCCTTCCGGAACGCCATGACCGTCCGCGATCCCGCACCGCTCTTTGGAATCGAGAGCTTCAACGGCGGGACCGAGGATTTTCGTAACCGGATGGCGGAAACGTGGGCCGTCCATTACGCAAAAGCCATGACATCAGGCTCCGATTGCCACGGCCCCCACGCAGTCGGCCTCGGCGGAATCGAAACCGACCGTCCGATCCTCACCCCCGCCGATCTTACCGATGTGCTCCGGCGCGGCGAATATTCGCTGATCCGGCCAACCGGGTGATCGAGATTCCCATTACGCTTGAATAACGAAGCCAAAACGCCTCCCGGCATCGGGAGGCGTTTGTTTATCCGCTTATTTCCGGCTCCGGTAGCGCGCGAGCATCACGGCACCGGCGGCGAAGACGGCGATGTAAATTCCGAGGATGATACCGAGAAAAGCGGTGACAAAATAATTGTGATATACCGTCATATTTAACACGAATTGCGGCAGCAGAACACAGCAGAATAGAATCAGCAGAGGAAGCATCCGGCCCTTGATGACCCGCTCCATCATGGCAAGCCGGGACTCGTCATCGCAGAAAATTGCCGTGTCCCCGTCATCCGCCTCCGACACCGGCTTGCGGAAATAGCTGTAGCCGAAGAAGTCCTGCAGATACTCCCACCCGCAGTCGGCAAACATCCGGACATATTCCTCCTTATGCGCCAGCCCCTCTTCGTTGTAATCCAGCGCATAGGCCACATCGGCCGGCTCGCAGGCCTCGAAATGATAGCTTCCGAGCCCCGTCACCCGCACGAATTTCCAGCCCTCGCGGTGCCGTGCCCGCAGATATTCCTGCTCCTTTTCGTATTCAAAAATCGTGAACCAGCGAAATTCCTTCTTTGTTTCCATTGTCAGCCCTCCTGTATGATCCGGTATAAGCGCTCGATCCGCCGCTTTTCGATTTCCAGCAGCTCGCGCCCCAGATCGGTAATCCGGTAAATTTTTCTCTTGTCTTCCTCCCGCACGAAGCGGATGACCCCGTCCTTTTCCATCTTGGACAGGCTCCCGTACATGGTGCCGGGGGTCAGCCGGATTTCGCCTCCGGTCAGCGTATCCACCGCCTGCACGATGCCGTAGCCGTGATTCTCCTTCTGCAGGCAGAGCAGGATGTAAAAGGCTGTTTCCGTCATCGGCGTGTACACCTTTTTGATATGCGGATCCATGAATGTCCTCCCGTATATTCCGGTGCGATGTATCGCACTTCGATATATCTATTATATCGCACTGCGATGTATTTGTCAAGGGCTTTTGCAAAAATTTTCGAAAAATTTCTCCGCCATGACGGTCGAAGGGGCCACTGTACCTGTGTGCAGCAGCCCCTTCAAATATTCGGTGACCGGGATTATTTTGTATGCCGGAGCTCCTCCGGCGTGCAGCCGAATGCTTCGCGGACAGCCCAATAAAAACCGGTGTAGGATTCGTATCCCACACGCCGGGCAATCTCGCCGAGTCCGATATCGGAATCGGTCAGCATCAGCGCGGCTGCTTCCATCCGCCGGCGCCGGATGAGCGTCTGCGCGCTCTCACCGAACAGGCGGCGGATAACCCGGTCGGTCTGACGGCGGCAGAGATTCATCTGCTCGGCCAGCGTATCAATCGCGCCCGCCTTCGCATAATTGATGTCGATGTAATTGCGGATGTACCACCGCCGCTCCTCGTCGCTCATCGCGGCACCGGCCAGCGGGCGGTCGATCTGCGGCTCCTGCAGGGAACGGATACATTCCGCCATTCGAATAAAGAAGTGGGCGAGCAGAATCTGCATCTTGTGAAAGCTCATTTCGTTGCCGTGGAGCTGCATCAGCTCCTCCAGAATCGCGGCCGCCGGCTCCGACCGAAACCGGAAGGGCTCCTTCAGCCGGGAAAACAGCTCGCGGTAATACCGGTATTCGGAAAACGAGCCGCTTTGGCCCGCGCCCTCGGTCAGCGCGATGCTGAAGACCAGCCTGCGGCTTGTGCCGTCATCGCATCCGTGGCGGCATCCGGGCGGAATCAGAAGAAGCTCGCCCGCCTCAAGCTCCAGATCCTCTTCGCTCTGAAAGCGAAGACAGCCCGATACCACATAGTGAAGCTCATAGTGGGGATGGGAATGGATCAGCGATATATCACCGCCAAACATCTTGCCGAAGGGGATCTGTCCGGTGATGATCAGCCGCAGGTTTCCGATATCGGCCGGGATCATCTGAAAATTGTTAAATGTCATGGCATCTCCTGCATTTGCCGGACATATCCGGCGATTTTCGTCCGCATTTATGATTTACACGGACATTGCTTTGTGATATAATTATAACAGATTTCGAAATCCCTGTCAAGTATGAAAGGAGTATCCATGAACAAGTCCGTTCTCTTCACCAATTTGTCCCGGCAGCTGGAGCCGAGCGGCGCCTTTGGCGATTCGTTTGCCAGGGACAAGTGGCGGAGCATCCCCTACGAAACGCCCGAATTTTCCGGCGATCTGATCGTCGCGCATCCCCAAAGCACCGTCCCGGATCTCACCCTCTCCCCCGGACTTGAGGGCTGGTACCGGATCTATGTCGGCTTATTGAATCCGGGGCTCGATGACGATCCGCACCTCTGGGTCAGGCTGTCCGGCGAGGAAGGCTGGCTCCGTCTGCAAGCGGCCCGCCATCTCACCCATCACACCATCGACGAAGCCTTTCTGTTCTGTGCCGACATGACGGGACGTTCCCTCTGCTTCCGTCATCCCGAGGGCGGCTTCAAACGAGCCTCCGCGCTGGCATCGGTCCGCCTTGTTCCGATGAGCGAAGAGGAGGTCGCCGCCGAGCTTCATGAGCGTTCGCGTACCGACACGAAGCGGATTTACGCCACCGAGGATGTCCACGGCATCTTCATCATGGAGGAACCGCGCGATATGGAGCCGATTTATTCCCACATGGCCGTCTACCAAAACACCGATGTCAAGGTGCTGGCCATGGAATATTATCAGCAGGACTACAATTTCTGCACCGGAAATGACGTCCCGCCGGACGGTGAAATCCTCTGGGCACGCGAATACGAGGAGCACGCCGCCCGCTCGTTCCGCCATTTCAGGGAGCTGGGGATTGATCCGTACGAAAAGATGATCGCATACGGGCATCGGCTGGGGCTTGAAATGCACCTCTCGATGCGGATCATCGGCACCCATGAGTTTCCGCTGGACGACTGCTTCGGCAATCCCACCTTTGATCGGGAGGAGCTGTGGATGGAGGATCGGGACGGAACGCCCGTATCCCGCCTTTCCTTCGCCTATCCCGAAGTGCAGGAAATCTATCTCGACCGCTTCTCGCAGATGGCCGCCTATGATGTGGAGGGCGTGGATCTCTATCTCAACCGCGGCTATCCCTTCATGCTTTTCGAAAAGCCCTTCGCCGATGCTGTCATGGCCGATTGCGGTGAGGATGCAAAAACCCTGCCCGGGTACGATGAGCGGCTGATTGCTGTCCGCTGCCGGATCATGAACGATTTTCTGCGCAAAATGCGCGCCCGGCTGGATGCCGAGCGGGCCGCGCGCCATCAGAAGCCGATCAGACTGACGCTCCATGTCCACAAGAATCTTCGCGGATGCCGCTTTGTGGGCATTGATCTTCCCGCTATCGCCGCCGGGCATCTGGCCGATACGGTTGTTGTCTATCCGCTGGAGCATTATGAGGAATTCCCCGACGAATTCTACACCGATGGAACGAAAACGAAGGTGAATCCCGATGCTTACGGGGCAAAGATGCGCCAAGGCGGGCCGGATCGCTTCCGATGGGGCCACTACGATGCCGGCCTTGGCTACACGGGCGTGCGCGATTATGACTGTCCGCAGGAAAGCGAGGCCGAGATCCGCGAATTCATCGATGTCCTCGCCGGGAGCGGCACGGAGCTTTACGTCCATCTGATGCCCCGCGATCTGCCGCCGGAAACGGCGCGTGATCGTGCCGTGAAGCTCTACTCGCTCGGCGTTGACGGCATCGGCCTGTGGGATACGGAAATCCGTTCCCTTGTCCGCCGCAATTGGCAGATGATGGCCCGCCTCGGACACAGGGACGAGCTTGCTTCTCTCGACACCGGCGAGGGCACGCTCTATCGAAATCACATTCTCAAGAAGGTCGGAAAGTATAACATCGACCGCTATCCCCCGCATTGGTGCACTTAAGACAAGAAAAGGAGAACCTGTTATGAACTTTCAAAGAAAATGCAGACGGACCGCCGTCTTTCTGACGCTCGCCCAGCTGGCCGCCCTCTTTGCCGGATGCGGCTCGGAGGGGAATCCCCCGGCCGTAACCGACAAAGCGGCCACCGAATCCACAACACCGGCCGAAACCGAAGATCCTGCCTTCCTCCATGAACTGCCCGAAGGCCTCGATTTCGAAGGCGCTGTCTTCGATATCCTCACCTATCCGGGAAGCAATTCCGGCAATGACCAGAATTATCTCGATGTGGATACCGAAACCGGCGACGTGGTCAACGATGCCGGCTATGCCCGGACGGTGAGTGTCGAGGAACTGCTGAACGTGGACATCGTCGCTCATGAAACCGATACGCCCGGCCGGACACTGTGGGCCGTTTCCGAATCGATTCTGGCCGATGAACAGCTCTACGATATGATTTATCCGCACGGTGTGGAGGATCTGACTTCGGCGCTGACCCAGAATCTTATGTATGATATGCGGGATGTACCGCACATCAATTTTGACAAGGGGTATTACGCAAAGGATGCCATCGACACCTTCTCGGCCGGCGGTAAAATCAATCTTTTTGCCGGTTCCTATCCCTATCCGGCCTTCCCGACCACCTACTACATTTATAACATCGACCGTTGGGCCGAATACAAGCTTCCCGATCCCTATGAGCTGGTGCGAAACGGTGAGTGGACGCACGATAAGATGATGGAGCTGTTAAAGAACACCTACCGGGATCTGGACGGTGACAGCGAACGGGATCTGGATGATTTCTATGGAATGTATACCGTTGAGGTAGCGCTCCAGTATCTCTATCCGGCCTACGGCGGATCCACCGTCACCTCCGGTAAGGACGGCTTCACCTTCGGCTACGGCGAGGAAAAGGCTGCCGCGGTCATCGACAGAATTTTAGAGCTGGCCGCTGACCCGAACGTCCTGCCCGCACCCGGCGACTGGTTCACCGGCGGCACCGAATGGGATGTCTTCCGAAACGGCAATGCCCTGCTCTGCCTGTATGCCTCCAGCCTCAATAAGCTGCGTACTCTCAACTTCGATTTCGGTTTCCTTCCCATCCCGAAGCTGGATGAAAAGCAGGAGAAATACCTCTCCTTCCAGGCATGGGGCCTGATGTTCTGCCCATCCAACATCACCGAAACCGAGATGATCGGCGCAACCATCGAAGCGCTGTTTGCCGAGTCCTACGCACGGATGCCGGGGGCCGTTCAGGAGGCGTATGTCGAGCAGAAGCTTCTGTCCGATGAGGGCTCGATCGAGATGTACTACCGGATCATCAATCCGGAGAATAATCATTACGATTTCTCCGCTCATGTGGATCCGACCGGCCAAATGATGAATTTCGCACCGGTTTACACACAGATTCTCCGCAAAGAGAATTTCATCGCCTCGGATTGGGCACGGCTGCAGCCCGCCGCCGAGCAGTCCTTCGGTGATCTTTTCACCGCCATGGCCGGCGAATAATCCCCTTGACAAATCCGCGATTCTGTGGTATACTGCAGAAAACGATTGATTTGCGAGGTAAATTCCATGCCCTTCTCTCCCCTCTGCGGACTCTGCTCCTCGGATTTTGAAGCCGAGCGGCCCTATATGGCGGATCTTCTCTTTGGCAAGATGGCGGCCCTCGGCTTCGAGGCCACCCAGTTTTCGCTGGCATCCGTGGCCGAATTCGATTACCGCCCCGACGGACGGATTGAATTTCCTGGCGTAATTACGCCTGCTGCCATCCGTGCGGTGAATGCGGCCGCCGGGAAGCATAACGTGAAAATCCGGGTCATCAACGCGACCTTCAATATGGCGCATCCCGATCCCGAGGTGCGCCGGGAGGGCGTGCGCCGCTTCGGCCCGCTCTGCGAGGCGGCGCGTGAGCTTGGCGCGCCCTTTCTCTCGCTCTGCTCCGGCACCCGGTATGCGGCCCATCTCTGGACGGCATCGCCGGATAACGGCACGGAGGAAGCGTGGAACGCTATGCTCGACACGATGCTTCGCTGCACCGAGCTTGCCGAGCGATACGGCCTCACGCTGGCCATCGAATCGGAGGCCTCCAATGTCATCTCCACGCCCGGGCGCGCCCGCCGCCTCATGGACACGGTCAAAAGCGAGCGGCTGAAGATGATTCTCGATGCGGCCAATCTCTTCCATCCGGGCACAGCCCATCCCGACCGGGTGAAGGAAACCCTCGATCACGCCTTTGACGTCTTCGGCCGGGACATCGTCATCGCCCACGGCAAGGACATCCGCGAGGGTGACGGCATCGAATTCTGCGGCACGGGCCTCGGCATCGTGGATTTCGTCCACATGGCCCGCCGGCTCCGGGAGCTGGATTTCGCCGGCGATATGTTCCTGCACGGCATTTATAAGGAAGCGGATATGCCCCGCGCCCGCGCTCATTGGCTAGCGGCTCTGGAAGCGGCGAAAAAGTAAGCGGTTCGACCGCGCCGTTCGTCATTGTGCACAAAATAGCGAGGTCAATTTTGGCGAAAATGCCGATTGACAGGTGCTGTTGGTTATGGTATAATAAGGATGTCGACAAGGTTAACACCTATTCCGGAAAAACAAAAAACTTAATAAGGAGAATCAACAATGAAGCGATTCAAGATTGGCGCACAGGTCATGCTGGTCGTGCTCCTGTTCGTTTTCACAGCGTTCTCCATGTCTGCTTCGGGCGACATCGAGGAAACAATCGTTGCTGAAGGTCAGTCATACCTTGCAAGCGGTATGCTTTCCGTGTATGCGGATACCACCTACAGTGCGAACGCCTACACCGGATTGGACACCGATCACGGCTATAACCATTACCTTGAAGCAATGGTAACGCTCTATCCCTATGACGAAGGGGATGAGAGTACATTGCGGGACTCTGAAACTACATATGACAATATGTTTGTCTATGCACATGTAGGTGGAATGGAAAACGGTGATTCCGCTTCCGGCTACCACAAGGTATGGGTCTTCGACTTTTACGAGGAAGTAAATATGGAAACAGGCGTACTGGAACCCGTCGGTTCGCCGATCACCATATTTGACTGGACCGGCTACACCGATTGGGATGATGCTACCGACGACCCCATCAGTCCCAATGCTGCCGGTGAAATCTTCCGCGAACAGATTCAGGAAACCATCCGATAAATCAAGGCATGGCGGGATGCCGATCGGCATCCCGCCCATTTTTTCACAGAAAGGAATGTAACGATATGAAGCGGCTCCTTCTTTTGCTCGCGTTCCTGCTTGTTCTGACCGGCTGCGAATCAGAACTCAGGGAGCTGGAGCAGGCGCCTGTATCCGACACCGTTTCGCCGGATACCGATCCGGATGCCCTTTCACGCAAGCCCGGCTATGTGTATACCCATGTCGATGACCCTGCTGTCCCCAATCCCCACACGAGCCCCTGGAACTATCTGATTCAGGCGGACGGCGGCTATGTATATGCGGTCTGCGACAGCCTGCTGTTCCGGTTCAACCCCGAGACCGGCTATATGACCACCCTCTGCCCCGACCCGCTCTGCGGCCATATGGACAAATACGGATTCTGTCCCATGAATTCCGACGATCCTATTTTTGTCGCCCGGAACGGCCGCTGTTATTTTCACAACCGTATTTCGGTTGAATACACCGATGAAATCACCGGAAAACGCAAATCCAGAGACCAGCGGCAGTCCGTTATTTACGATCCCCGGACTGCCTCTTTTCATTCTCTCTGCGAGGAGTGCGTGGAGATAAGGACCAACCGCTTTTTCGGCGAGGACACCTGCTTTTTCTTCCGCTATATCAATCCGGACGATCCGGAGAATTCAAACTACGGCCTGTACAAAATCGATCTGACGGCCAATACCCACAAGCACATTTTAGTCAAGGAATACGAGTACGGCCAGTCGCCGGGCATTATCTATGCGACCGAGGATTATCTCTACTACATTATCCGCTTTGACATCCACAAGATGAGCATTGCCGATCCGACCAACGATACCGTCATCCTGAGCCGCGGCCTGACGACCTATTACTGCGATGAGGAGCATTTTTACTTCTACTATTCCCCGCAGGGTTATGAGGCCATCCAGCGCTTTGACATGAACGGCGAGAATCTGGAGACGGTTGTGAATGTCCGCCTCCCCAGCCACTACGATTACTGCGTGACCGATCAGTACGTCTATTACCGCACCGAAGGAACCCGCCAGTATTCCACCTTCCCCAAGCCGCTGAGTGTCGGCAGCTTCTGGCGCGTGCCCAAGGACGGCGGTGAGCCGGAGCCGGTTTTCACGCCGGATGAGGAATTCCTGTCGAAATACGCCATCACCCAGTTCCGCGCCCACGGCAATTACATCTATGCCGTGTACTACGATGTGCAGACCCAATACACCTCCTATCAGAGCGATGAATACGGCTCCATGATGCGAATCGACGTGACCACCGGCGAGTACGATATCATTAACAGCGATCTCATCCGTCAGAACTGACCCATCCGGGTAAAGGAAAACAGCACATTGGCATCCGCGAGGAAATCCAATGTGCTGTTTTTTTGATGTGCGGCACCGTTTTACCCCTCGCCGCGCAGATACTCCCGCGGACTGCAGCCGAATTCCTCCCGGAAGGCCCGGTAGAAGGTGCGCATGGAGCCAAAGCCGCTCTCCAGCGCGCATTCGGTGATGCTGTGCTTCTTCTCCCGCAGCTTTTCGACGGCGTGGCGAAGGCGCAGGGTGTTCACGCACCGCCCGAGCGGCATATGAAAGCTGGAGCGGAAGCTCTCGGACAGATAATCGGCCGAATAGCCCAGCGCCTGCGCGACCGATTCCAGCGTAAGCTCCTCGGCATAATGCTCGCTGATGTAGGAGAAGATCCGCGCCGGCAGATCGTCCTCGCGGGGCGACGGACGGCTGGCCCAATCGCTCTGCGCCAGCAGGATCCCGAGGATCACCCGGATCCAGCCCGCCTGCTCGATGGCGTTGATCGGGCCGCCCAGCCGATCGCAGGCCTGTGCCAGCAGATCGGCATCCGCTCCCGCGCGGATCACGGGATGGGCCAGCCGCCGGTTCCGCACCGCATCGGCAAATTCCGGGCAGAGCATGACGGGAATGTAGAGGCAGGTGTAGGCCCCGTCCGTGTCGGAGCGGAAGAAGTGAGCCTCGTAGCTGAGCACCACGGCAAATTCCCCCTCGCGGACGGTTTCATGCCCCTCGCCGATCCAGACCTTAGCCGAGCCCTTCCGGATCCACAACAGCTCGATATGCGAATGAAAGGTGAAGCCGCTTCCCCCGAGTTTTGGGTAATGCTCCATATGAAGATGCGGGATCCTGTCCCGGAGGATGGCAAAGTCAGCCTGCATGGCAAATACAACTCCCCGTATTCTGTCACAAAATAAGCGATTTTCGGCAGGAATCTGCCAGAAAAACGGTTTATACTTATTATAATCCATAATCCGGCTGCTGTCAAGACTCTGGCAGAGGGTCATGCTTCACAGGAGTAACTTTTTTCATGAACGAATCCCACTCTCCCCTCTTCACGCGGCGGATGCTGCTGAAAATCATCCTCCCCCTCGCCCTGCAGGGCATCTTCGGCGTCACCATCGGCATGGCCGACTCGATGATGGTATCCAGCACCGGCGAGGATGCCTTTGCCGGCGTATCGCTGATCAGCTCGCTGGACACGATGCTGATTACCCTTTTCAATGCGCTGACCGCCGGCGGCTCGGTGGTGCTGGCGCAGGCGATCGGCCGCGGTGATCGGGATTATGCCCGTGAGGCCGCCAAACAGCTGATTTATGCCGCCGCCGGTGTGGCCGCCTTCATCTCGGCCGTGGTGCTGATCTTCCGCGTCCCCCTGCTCCATCTGCTGTTCGGCGACGTGGAGGCCGGTGTCATGAAAAATGCGCTCTCCTATTTTTCGATCATGGCGCTCTCCTTCCCGATGCTGGCGATTGAAAACTGCATATCCGCCTCCTTCCGGGCCGAGGGCGACAGCATGACCACGCTGAAGATGTCCGTCTTCACCAATCTTCTGAACATCGCCGGCAATGCGATCTTCATTTTCGGCCTTGCGATGGGGGCATCCGGCGCCGCGCTCGCCACGCTGATCTCGCGGAGTGCAGGTGCCGGCATCCTGCTGTGGCTGGCCCACGATAAGCGGAGGTTTGCCCATATCGAGCGAATGCTCCATTACCGTCCGAGCCTGCCGATCATCAAGTCCATCCTCGGCATCGGCGTGCCCAACGGCATCGAAAACAGTATGTTCCAGCTTGGGCGGCTGATGACCACCAGCCTTGTTTCATCGCTCGGCACCGTCGCCATCGCCGCCAATGCGGCCGCGCTCCAGCTGGCAAACTTCCAGTATACGGTGGGCGGCTCCATCCAGAGCACGATGGTCGCGGTGGTCGGCCGGTGTGTCGGCGCAAAGGAGCTGGATCAGGCCCGCCGCTATACCCGCACTCTGCTGGGATACGGCTATCTGATGATCTTCGTCACCGATCTGGTGCTCTGCCTCTTCGCCTCGCCCCTGCTCGGAATGTTCAATCTGACGACGGAATCCATGTCCCTTGCGCGGACCCTGCTCTATTATCACAGCGCGATTTCGGTGGTGCTCTGGCCGACCGCCTTCTGCCTGACCCCCGCCTTCCGCGCGGCCAACGATGTCACCTTTGCGATGGTGACGGCGATCTTTTCGATGTGGTTCTTCCGGGTGGCGCTGGCCTATCTGCTGGCGCTGGAGGGAATCTCCGTCTTCGGCCTGTTCAAGGTTCCCGGCGCGGGGCTTGGATTGATGGGTGTCTGGTTTGCGATGGCCGCTGACTGGATTTTCCGCGCCGCGATCTATCTCTGGCGGCTGGTAAGCGATCGCTGGCTGCACAAGCATACAAAAAAGGCGGCGTGAATTCTATCAGCCGGCCTCCCCCAAAAAGAAACAACGCGCCCTCCGGTGTGATTTCCTTTCAAAGCATCACAACCGGAGGGCATCGTTTTGTCAGTAGCAGAGCTTCCACGTGTCAAACCAGGTCAGCAGCTTCAGAACGTAGCCGCGGTCGGCAAGACAGCCGGAGATCACCGGATAGAACAGCACGAACAGAAGAAGCGCCGCGGCAATCACGATCCACGGCAGGCACCGCAGGGCAACTCCGGGCCCGGAGCGGAATCGCTCTGAAAGCCCTTTCAGCACGAATGTCAGCGCGAGAATGATAAAGGGCACGCTGGCAAAGAAATGATAGATAAACGTCGAGCGCGCAATCAGCGCCCAGGGCAAAAACTGCGCGGCAAGACCGATCAGCACAAATCCTTCACCCCGCGTTTTTTTCGGCTTGGCGAGCAGACCGAGCGAGGCCAGCGAGCCGGTCCACCAGACCGCCGGATTGCCCATCGCCGCGATTGTCGAGCAATAGCCCTCATAGGCCAGCGCCTTCGAGCCGTAATACCACATCGGGCGGACGATCAGCGGCCATGTGTACCACTTCGATTCAAAATCGTGCCGCTCGGCAAGCCCGCCGTGATAGGTCAGCATATAGATCTGATTATCAAGGAAGATCGCAAAGGGCGAGCGATCCGGCTCGGCCAGGAAATACGGGATGTAGGACAGAAAATAGATCAGCGCCGGGATCCCAATGAAAAAGAGCAGGCACCACAGACAGGTCGGCAGCCATTTTTCGCCTGCCTTCGCCCGTCTGCGAAGCGCGATCGCAAACAGCACCGCAAGCCCGATGCCGCCGTACACGGCAATCCATTTGGAGGCGACGCCGAGTCCGAAGACCGCGCCGCAGAGGCCGAGCACCACCAGCGATTTTTTATACGGAAGCGTTTCGGGATCGCCCGCGAAATAGATGTACATGAGATCGTACATCAGCAGGATGAAGAAGACCGCAAAGGAATCGATCAGCCCGATCCGCGTCTGCGTGAAATGCATAAAATCCAGCGCCAGCAGAATCGCGGCAAAAGCTCCCCAGTACCGGCTCCCGAAAAGCCGCCGTCCGAGATCGTACAGCACGGCCAGCATCAGAATGCCGAAGAGATTGCCCATCACGCGCCAGCCGAAGGGATTCATGCCGAAGATCCGGATTCCGACCCCGATCAACAGCTTGCCGAGCGGCGGATGGGAAATCTCGTAGGGCTTCATCCCCTCGATGTGCTCATAGGCCGTGCGCACATGATAGGTTTCATCGAAGATCATGCCGTTTTCGTTGGTCGCAAGAAATGGCACCAGATCCTGCTCATCAAAAAGCGGGCATCCGTCCGTCACGGCTTCGATCCTGTGCCCATCGGTACTGCGGAACCCGGCCTCATACAGCTCCAGCGATTCATCGCCGCCGAAGGAGAGGCAGACAAGCGATGTCTTCACCGAAAGCTCGATCGGCTGCCAGACATAGATGTCCTCCAGCACCTGCCGGGCGATCTCTTCCCAGCTGTGGCCGCCGTCATCGGAGGTATAGACGGTCACGCCGCACCGTCCGAGGCCCTTGTAGAGCCAGAGTGTCCCCAGCTCCTCCTCCGCCGGAAAGGCGATGTAGGTGATGTATTCCTTCTTCGTACCGTCCCCAAGCGCCGGTCCGCTCGTGGGAGAGGACGTTTCGCCAAGGCCGATGAAGGAGAGGATCGAATAGATCAGCATCAAAGCGGCGAGGATGACGGTATCCGCGCATTTCCATTTAAGCTTCATGCACGGCGGTCCTCCTCATTCTCCCAGCTCCGCTCGGCGATAAAATAGCGCGGGCGGCCCTTGACCTCCATATAAATCCTGCCGATGTATTCGCCGACCACGCCCAGCGCGATCAGCTGAATGCCCGATACAAAGCAGATCACGCAGAGAATCGAGGACCAGCCGGACACGGTATTGCCGGTGAAATGCTGAATAAAGATCCAGATGATGCCGATAAAGCTGAGCAGGGACACGAAAAATCCCATCGCCGACAGAATCCGGAGCGGGCGCACCGAGAAAGAAGTGAGGGCATCCATCCCGAGCGAGAGCATCCGGCCAAACGAATAGTGGCTCTTTCCGCCGATCCGGGGAAGACGGTCGTATTCGACGGTCGCGCTCTTATAGCCGATCAGCGGCACGATCCCGCGCAGATAGAGATGCACCTCGCGGTACTGGGACAGCGCATCGGCGGCGCGGGCGGAAAGCAGACGAAAATCCGCGTGATCCTCGACAGTCTCGGCGCCAAGATGCGATAGAAAACGGTAGAACAGCCGCGCACTTCCCCGTTTGGCGGGTGAATCCGCGTCGCGGCTCCTTCGCACCCCGTAAACGATATCACAGCCCTCCTCCCAGCGCGCGATCATGGCATCGATGGCGGCGGGATCATCCTGCCCGTCGCAGTCGGCGGTGATGAGGATGTCGCATTTGTCCTTGGCCTCCAGAATACCGGCCAGCAGGGCATTCTGATGCCCCCGGTTGCGGCTCAGCGAGAGGCCGAGGATGGTGGGATCCGTCCGGCAGAGCCCCTTGATGATCGGCCAGGTGTCATCCGTTGAGCCGTCATCGACAAAGAGGATCCGGCTGTCCTCGCCAATCCGGCCGTTCCGGATGAGGCGGGCCAATTCCGATACAAACAGCGGTGCGGTTTTGGGCAGGGTTTCCTGCTCATTGAAGCAGGGGATCACAAGATAAAGGGTGGGGCAGGACATGGCGTGCTCCTTTCGGCAGGAATGATTCTTCTACCTACTATTATACAACATCGCGGCCGGGATTTCAATATGCCGTGCGAAAAAAAGCAGAAAGAGGCCGCACCTTCCGGTGCGGCCTCTTGGGGCTGCTGCTTCAGCTGCTTCAACCATTATTATTGGCAAAGAAACGGCAGAGAATCGTGACACTCTCGGCACGGCTTGCGGCGCCCTTCGGCACGAGCTGATCAAAGGTACGTCCGTTGATCAGGCCGTTTCCGACGGCATAGCGCATGGCCGTGACGGCGTAGTCGGAGATCGCGGCGGCATCGATGAATCCTGCCAGATCCTCGCTTTCGGCCGCGCTCACATCATAGCCCTTATAGTTTGCATAACGGTACATGATGGCGGCAAACTGCTCGCGGGTGATCGTGTCCTCGGGCGCGAATTCGTCGGCGGAATAACCGTTGACGATGCCGTTATCCTCGGCCCATGCCACCGCATCGGCATAATAGCTGCCGGCGGGGATATCACCGAAGCCGGCGGGCCCGGCGACAGCCGGACGGCCCTCGGCACGCCAGAGGATGGTGACCAGCATCGCGCGGGTCAGATCATCGTCCGGGCTGAAGGTGTTCGGCGTGGTACCGTTGACGATGCCGTTCATGTTCGCCCAGCGTACATAGCTGTAGAACCAATCGGGCTCATGGACATCGATGAACGGATTCTCCCATGCGGGCGCGAAGGTGACCGTGATGACCAGATCCTGCGTTACCGCGGGGATCGTGATGATCTCGGCGGCACCGATGATCTCGCCGTTGACGGATACCGACCCGACCACATACCACGGATCGGGCGTCGAGAAGATCGTCAGACTGCAGCTCTCATAAACCTCGGTCTGGGATACTTCAACCGTACCGTTGACGGTTTCGTTCACGGTGATGTAGTAGGTCGTCCAGTTCCATCCGCCGGGACGCTTGTCGGCCTCGAATTCCTTGGCGGCCTTTTCAAGCTTCTCCAGCGCCTCGGCAAGCGCATCCCGATCGGCATCGGGATCGTCCAGGATCTCCTTTGCCGCTTCGATTGCTTCGCGGAAGGCATCGATTTCGTCCTCATCGGCATGACCCGGATCGGCGATGCTCTCTTCGGCTTCCTCAATGGCATCGCGCAGGGCATCCCGTGCGGCGTTCTTTTCGGAATCAAAGGCTTCGGCGGCATCGGCAAGCGCCTTAATGGCCGCATCCACTTCCTTCTGCTTGGCGGCGGGATCCCCGGCGACTTCCTTAGCATCCTCAATCGCTTTCCGGAAGGCTTCGATCGCTTCCTCGGAGGCCTGCGGGTTGGCATCGAGATTTTCCTCGGCATCGGCGATGGCTTCGTTCAGCGCGGATTTATCGACAACCTTCGCCTGATTGAAGGCGGCTGCTGCCTCCGTCAGCGCCTGCGCGGCGGCCTCGATATCGGCCTGCTTGGCACCTTCGTCCCCGACGACGGCCTTGGCATCGGCAATCGCCTCGGCGAAGGCTTCGATGGCTTCATCGGGAGCCTGCGGATTCGATGCGAGATTTTCCTCGGCGGCCCTGATGGCCTCATTCAGCGCGGACTTGTCAACCGTCTTGACGGCGTTGAAGGCCTCGGTGGCTTCATCCAGCGCCTTCCTGGCGGCATCGACCTCGGTCTGCTTGGCCTCGGCCTTTTCCATCACGGCGATGGCCGCATCGATGGCATCGCGGTAGGCCTCGATCGCTTCGTCCGGAGCCAGCGCGCCGGATGCGTAGTTGGCCTCGGCATCGGCGATGGCACCGGCCAGCGCGGTCTTATCGACCTTCTTTACCTTATCAAAGGCTTCGGTTGCGGCCTTGATCGCCTTTTCGGCGGCGGCCACATCCGCCTTGGATGCATCTTCATCCTCGTTCACAGCCTTGGCCGCGGTGATCGCATCGCGGTAAGCGGCGATGGCATCATCGGGGGCCTGGGGATTGTCAAGAAGGTTCTTTTCGGCCGCGGTGATGGCATCGGCCAGCGCGGTCTTGTCAAGAATCTTCGCCTTGTTGAAGATTTCGGTCGCTTCGGCAAGATCGGCAATCGCCGCGCTTACCTCGGGCTGGGTGGTTTCTTCATCGGAATAAACGGCCTCGGCCTCACGGATCGCCTCTTCATAGGCGGCGATCTCTTCCTCGGTCGCCTTTTCGGGCGTCAGGATGTTCTCCCTTGCGGCCAGAATGTCCGCAAGCAGCTCATCCCGGCTTCCCTCTTCAATGATGATGACAACATAATCCTCCAGCATCAGATCGTGAACGGATCCGTCGGCCTCGGTGACCTCGGCAATCGCAAGGCCGGCCTTGATGGCGGTTTCGCCGGTCTTTCTTGCGCGGGTGCTGCCCTCATCAAAGATGACGAGATTCTTTTCGTAGAGGATATTCCAGACCGGCTCGTCGATCACAATCTCGCGGCCGTCGGCGGTGATGCCGATCAGCGAGAGGGTGGTCTCTTCGCCGTTCTTCAGCGTGATGACAGCCTCACCGTCCTCATCGCGGTCGATGGGATTGCCGTCGGCCAGAAGCTCAACACTCTTGAAGGCGCCGGCCGGTCCCATGACGGCGAAGACGGCAATCTCGGTGGAGTTGCCTCCCTTGTCGGTGGCCTTCAGGCGGATCTCGCGGGAGGTTTCGCCCGCGTCGAGGGTTCCCTCATAGATAAACGTGCCGTTGTTGCCGACCTCGACGGAATTTCCTTCAGCCGTCAGCTCGGCATCGAAATCGGTGATGCCCTCGATCACGAACGCGCCGGTTTCATCGGCGAATACGGTGGTCGATTCAAAGGCGGTCAGTCTGCCGGGTGCGGACTCGGTATCCACCGTCTTGTAGGCAACCTGCTTGATGCTGAGGCTGGGCGCAACGGTATCGACCGAGAAGCCCATCCGTGCACAGGGGATATCCGGGAAATCGGAGCCGGTAACGCTGTCCTTGCTCTCACCGAGGGCGGTGAAATCCAGGATGTAATCGCCGTCCTCGAGCGCGTATTCCATGGTCCACTCGGTGCCCATATCGTTGGCATAGCGGAGACCGCGGTTCAGCTCGGTATACATCCAGACGGGACGGTCGAAGGTGTAGGTGATCACGAGGGAATCCTCATGGCTGACCTCGCCGGGCTGGATGTTGGACTCAATCGCCAGAAGCACCGGCTTATCCAGCGCGGGCAGCTCAATTTCATCGGTATCGATGATATCGGAGCCGTAGAAGCGGCGGTTGGTGTCCTCCTCGACACGGACCGTCATGATGCGGGCGTAATACTTTTCGCCCGGAATCAGACCGGCTTCCTTGCCGACATAAGGATCCTCGCCGACCTCAAACATATCGATGTGGTTCTCCAGCGTGCTGCCGTCAGCGGCGGCCACCTCGATCATGTAGTGGGTGTAATCGGGATCTTCGGCATCGGTGATATCCACATAGAAATCACCGTCGCCCGCATAGCGGATTTCGGCAGACGCTATGGGCTTTGGCAGGTTCTTGTTGACAAAGGTGAAGGTGGTTTCGGTAATCGCCGTGCTCATACCGCCTGCATCGTTTGCCAGCATGGCAACGACATAATAGGTGCCGCTGTCCATGGTTTCGGGCAGGATTACGGTCCGGGAGCCGTCGGTGATTTCCTCCAGACGGATGCGCTCCAGCGTGTAGATATCCTGCTTTGTGTTGTTGTCATTCTTCAGCTTTTCCAGCAGCTCGGGATCCTTGGTCAGGTAGACATCCAGATAACCGGCCGATTCGCTGTCGGAGGTGACATCCCAGAAAAGCTCGAACTCGTGGGAATTCACATCTCCCGCGCGGCTGAACTGTACGCCGGTGATCTCCGGAATGTCGGCAACGCCCATGATCTCGAAGGTTTCGACATCCATGAGATCCGTCAGCATCCGGACGGACCAGTTGCCGTCGGCGATCAGAGCGGGATCGGTAACGGTAACGTAGAGGTAGGTCTTGCCGTCGCGGACCTGAACCAGATAGCTTCCGCCGCCCTTTCCGTCATCCGGAATCAGCGGGATCTCACCGTTCGGGCCGATTACGGCAAAGTCCTCTGCGGTGGGAAGCGCCTTTGCTTCATAGGGGATCTCGATGACAAGCGCATCCTGTCCGGCCACATCGAAGGCGTAGGTCAGCGACTGACCGGCCATACGCAGGCGGGTCATCACCGCCGGCTTCTTGGTGATCGGGATCAGGTTGGTGGAGTAGACGGCATTTTCCTCGTAGACCGGATTCACAGCGCCGCCAAGGCTGCGCAGGGTGATGCCGGTGCCGATATTGAAATCGCCGTCCCAGTAGTAGATGAAGCCGAGCTTGATGCCCAGAAGCTTCAGATTCGCACCGATGAACTTGTTGGAAATCGCGGCCTCCACGCCTGCGATCTCATGGCCGCCGACGATCGGAATGCTGTCCGGAACGCGGAGCGACAGATACGCATAGCCGTAGAAGGAATTGGCCGAGATCGTGATGGATACACCGCCGGCCAGCAGACCGTCGATGACGCTGATGTTGCCGTAGCCGTTCAGGTTGAAGGGATCGATCCAGCGCACGGAGGCACCGTAGTTGATCGAAACCGGGCTCTTCAGCTTATCCACAATCGTGGAAACAAAGGTGGTGGTGTTGGCGGGATTCTTCGGGCTTGTCTTGGCACCGTTCACGCCGCCGGAAGTCGGATTGGTCGGATTCGGGGTGGTGGGCGTGTTCGGGGTGGAGGGTGTATTGCCACCCGGTTTGTTTGCCTTCTTGATGATGCCGGGCACATTGATCGACATATCGCCGTCAAAGGATGCACCGGTCAGCGCCGCAGAGATGTTGAAGTCGCCGATCAGCGTTTCGACCATCGTAAGGCGGGTATAGAGCAGAACCGTCAGCGGGGGGAGCTTGGAGAACTCGCCGCCGATGGTATCGGCCAGACCGTCGATGCCGCCGCCCAGACCGTCCAGGAACATAACGCCGGGAACCAGCGGAATGCTCAGACCGTCGCGGATGTAGAACTGAATGCTGTCCGGGACAACGTGATCGCCGCCGTTGACCTCGGTCATGGCAAAGCTGAGAACGCCGTCCATCTGGATGACGGCAAGCGCGAGGCCGGCCTCAACCATGTAGAAGTGATCGATGGTGTTGATCGTGACGGAGGCGTAGATGCCGGGAGCATTGTTGATCAGGCTTCCGAGCACGTCGCGGGGAAGGCCGACCGAGAAGGTGGCATCGATGCCGATAAAGCCGGTGTCGGTGATGACAACCTGGCCCTCTTCGTTTTCATCGGCCTCCTGACCGAAGCGGACATCGTTGATGGCCGCCGAGAGCAGACCCTCGGTGAGGTTGGTGTCCTTGGTGAAATCGCTGGCCGGCCGGGGTTTCTTCGGCTTGGTCGGCGTGGTGGTGGTAGACGGAGGGGTCGTCGGATTGGTTCCGGGCGTGGGCGTTGTGCCGGTGCCGGGATCGGGCGTATCGTCCTCCTCCTTGAACAGATTCTGCAGGGCCTCGGAATAGTCGATATCCTCATCGGCCTGCTTGATCTGATTCTGGGCATCGTCCTTCTTGGACTTGAAGGAATCGGGGATGGCAATCGGGAGGGAGATGCTGCCGCCGAAGCTGATGCCGTAGATCAGCGTGCGGTCGGTGCTGACGGGACGGTTCGAGGTCATGACACCGTACTTGATGTCGATCAAGAAACCGCCGATGGCCTGCACCATGTAGCCGACGCCTTCAAGGGTCAGCGAAAGCTCGTTGGCATTGGGGAGCTGGCACCGATCGCTGTCCAGCGTGGTGACCGTGCCCTTGTTGACCTGGAAGCTCCATTCGCCCGGCCATACGGTGATCGAGCTGATAACCGACAGCTTGCCGTCACCGGATACGCTGAAGATCTCGCCGTTGCTTTCGACAACGAGGGGAGCCTTGCCGGTATACTTCAGAATTTCATTGATGATGATATCCGAATCCTCGATGCTGGCCTGATAGAAGACCGAACCGTCCTCGCGCTGGGTTTCCTTGAAGGAGCCGCGCAGGATGAGGATGACCTCCTTTTCATTGAGGAGCATCGTGGAGGGATCGTCCAGATCCACCGGATCAAACGGAGCGATCAGATCGCCGTTGATGTCCGGATAGCCGTTGCCGGAGCTCTCGGAATAGGCGCCGCCGTTCCGTCCCAGACCGTCAAGGAAGTTGTTGTACTCCTCCTGGTTGACGAAGGGAACGAAGGTGTAATCCGTGCGGTTGTAGCGGACCAGCGCCATCAGACCGAAGGTGCGGGAGCGGTAGACGGGATTGTTGGACACAATCAGCGTCCGGGAGAAGGTGATCGACTTGCAGCCGAAGCCCTCCACCAGCTGGGTATCCGTGAAATCAAAGCGGACACGGTAGAAGCCGGAGTGCAGCGTTTCGGAGGTGGCAAGCGAGAGCTGGGTGCACATCTCGTCCAGGAAGGCGATCCGGCTCTTGTCGATTTCAACCGAATGATCGCTGGTGACATGGTCGAGGAAGACCCGCCAGCCGTCGGTGCCTTCGAGCGCCTTCAGAGGGGAGAGATTACCGGTCAGGGTGATCGTCTTGCTTCCCTCGGTGTAGACGATTTCGGGGGAGATGTAGGTGATGGACAGATCGGAGGCCGGGCCCTTGATGCCGGGGAGAATGATGTTCCGGCTGGTGTTGAGGGTGACAACCGATGCGGTGCCGTCGCCGTTATCCTTCGTGCCGGTGAGGGTGACGCCGATCTCCTTGGCGGTGATCGTGTCAACGGCATCGGCCTTCAGATGGAAGCGGAAGGTCTTGACATTGCCCACCTCGATGGAATCCATCGCCTGGGTGATGATGCCGTCGGTGGAGGAAATGCCGTCATCGAAGCTGACACGCAGGAGCGCTTCATCGATCTTTGTGGCATCGCTGACCGAATTATCGACGGTGACGGTGATATCGAACTTGCCGTCATTGACATAGGCCGTGCCGGAATCGTCCAGGCGGACCTTGTTGTCAATGCTCATGTGGATGCCGACACCCTCCTCGATCACGGAGGAGGAGAAGTTGCCGACACCGTAGAGGATCTCGGCGGTACGCTCGGCACCGGCCGCCAGCTCCTTCTCGTCCCAGTAGTAGGCGATTGCAGCGTCGGGAATGCGGTGGCGGTTGGAATAGTTGGTGAAATCGCAGTATTCATCCGCCGTGTATTCATAGCGGGTGTTGGCCAGATTCCGCCAATGGCCGACGATGATGCGGTCCACCTCCGCGGCCTCGGTATTCCAGGTCTTGGTGAAGGTGTAGAGCATCTTCGAGGGATTGTTCAGCGAATCCACGCCGCGGATCTGCGCGGGCATGGTGCCCTCGGCGCGGGAGAATTCCGTTTCCGTCTTCAGCGAAACGGAATCGGTATCCTTGATGAGATAGGGCGCATCGACGGTGGAATCCAGCGCGGTATCCAGCAGCACGCGGATACCGACATCGGATGCCTCCTCACCGTTGTTCACAACGGTGTAGCTGATGCCCACGTTGCCGGTCAGATCCTGATCGGCCTCGGCAGACAGCGCCACCTGTTTTATAACAGTGAAGTCCATGATATCCCACTTCACGGTGAGCAGACGGCCGTTGTTGGTGACAACGGGCGTGTGCAGGGTGGTGGAGATGCCGTAATAGCTGTAATCGCGGCCGAATACATAATCGCGGCCGTCAATGCGGACCGTGGTGAAGGAGGTGCCGCTGCTGCGGTCCTCATCCTCGCGGTAGAGAAGCGGGATGTTGTCATCCAGATACTTCTGAGGATTTCCGTCGAGTGTTTCGACGGAAAATCCTCCGGTTGCGGCATTGATGGAATACCGGATGTAGTCATTCTGGATGGTATAGGTACCGGACGGGCTCTCGCTGCTGCCGTCACTTGCATAGACACCGGCGGGAAGCAGTCCGAGCAGCATCACCAGGCAAAGCACCAGGCTGACTGCTTTATTGAATCGTTTCACTCATGTTCCTCCTTTGCTTATTCGGCCCAAACGTAAACGTTGACGCAGAAATAGTCGCAGAGATCGGTTTGTACATAGAAGGTGTACCAGCCCTCGGCCAGATTATCCAGCCGGAAGGATGTACCGGACGGCTCGATGACCTCGCCGCGGTTCTTCATTTCACCCATCGTGTGGATGCCTTCGTCATAGCGTGCCCATGCACGGCCGCCGAAGTTGTCAAGGGTTAATTCAACCGAGCCGCCGTGTGCCTCGGCACGTCCGGTGCTGTCCGGATAGAAGCCGTTCACGCGGAGCATCGTGTCGAACAGGCCGACCAGCGTTACGGTTCTTCTGACGGTGGTTTCGTTGCCGACCGCATCCCTGACCGTATAGGTGATCGTATAGGGCTTATTCTTGTCGAAGGTGTTGGCGCGGATATCGTCGGGATTGAAGCCGCCCCAGTCAATTTCTACCTGATCGCTGAGATCGGTGATCTCGTCGTAGCGCTCATCGTAGGCCTTGACATCCAGCAGCGCTCGGTCATAGGGCGTGCCGGCCTTTGTGTTCTCGAAGAACATCAGATCGCCGTCATCCTCAATCACGGGTGCCTGCTTGTCGATCACATACAGGCCGAGGCCGTACTGATCCATCAGACCGTTGGGCTTTTCGAGATTGAAGTTGAACCAGCCGTCCTCGCCGTAGACAACCGAATGGGTGGTCGAATATTCGCTGCTCGGCGAGCCTACGAACTTCGTGCCGGAATCGGTGGTAACGGTGGCGGTGATATCCTGATTGGTGCCCTTGTAGGTATCGTCCTCGACGATGTTGTAGCCGATCTCGTCGCCGGGGATCAGCTTATAGGAGGCTTCCTGCTGCTCACCGTCTGCATCCGTCCAGGTGTAGGACCATGCGACCTCGGTGATGACGGGAGCCGTCCGGTCGATGCCGGTGACTTCGACGGGAATCTTCTGGACATTGCCGATTCCATCGTAGACGGTGAAGAAATAAGTGCCGTTGTCATAGATGCGGAAGGAAACCTCGGAGGCGTTCAGAACGCGCTCGGAGAGGATGTTGCCCTCCTCATCCCGCTCGGATTCAACCGGCGTGATGCCGTTGTGGAGAACGTACAGCTCGGAAAGCTCGCGGCGCTCCTCGGGATTCTTCTCGAAGGTGACGGTGACGGAGAGCTCATCGTCCGCCAGCGTCGTGACCGCCTTCAGGGAAGGCGCGGTGCGGTTGATGTTGGATACGCTGATGACATCGCTGCCGACATTGCCGTATTCGTCGGTGAACCATACGCCAAGGGATCCGTTTTCATCGAAGCGGACGGTGGAGTTGGCCCAGTCGACCAGAATGTCGGAGGCCTCAAGGCCGGTGCCCTCGACCGGCTCCACCTTTGTCAGGCGGACGTTCGGCTCGGAATAGGTGAGCTTCACGCCGACCATCTGCAGGGTGGGCTCGACGGAGGTTGCAACCTTGCGGGTCACGCGCGGCACGGTGGTGTCGATGTTGTCAACCGTGATGCGGGTCATGGATTCGTTGCCGAGGATATCGGCGGCGATCAGCGTGTAGCGGCCGCCGTCGGCAGCCTCGAATGCGAACTCGCCGGTAATCAGACCGGTTTCGGGATCGGTGGAGGAGCCGTCGGAGGTAATCTCCAGCTCACGGCCGAAGGGATCGGTCACGGTAAGAGAGCCGGGTGCATTCAGAAGGTCGGTGACGGAAACGAAGATCGAATACGCCTCGTTGGTCTTGCCCGCAACCTCGGGGATCCAGGTGATGGCAGGGCCTTCGGTGTCCCAGCGATCGAAGGAGGCTGTAACATCGGCGCGGTTGCCGTAGCAGTCCTCCAGAACGAAGGTGAAGGAATCGTTTTCGGGGGTCAGAACGGCTTCAAGGGAGCCGAGATTGGTGAGCGAGGTGATATCCTTGTAGGCCTCGCCCTCCCAGGTCAGCTCGATGGCAGCCCTGACTTCGCGGTAAGAGCCCTCATCCGTGATGGGAAGCTCATAGCCGTTTTCATCGGTATAATAATAGGTAAGATTGTAGTCCTCGCCCTCGGTGATGGCTTCACGGTTGATGTTGCCGACCTCGACGAGTACATAGCTGACAAGGCCGAGGGTATTGGTGGCCTTTACAACCGCATAGCCGTCCTGGGTGAAGGTGAGGGAGGTTTCGGACACCGCACCGAGATCGGTATAGGTGAGGGAGTACGGATCATCCGGATAATCCGCGAGGATACCGGATACGGCGAGATTTGCGATGCCGTGCATTTTGGCAAGCTCCTCTGCCGTCATTTCCTTCATCTCGACCTCGTCACCGGCGGTGGGATCGCTTCCCTCCTCGTTGACATCGTCGGCATCGGCATTCGATGCCAGCTCGGAATCATAGGCGTTGACGGTAACAATGACATCCTTGTTGGTGTAATCGGTGGTCGAATAGTTGAGATCGACCTCGGGCACGGTGGTATCCACGAGCGTCAGCTCGAAGACATCGCCGAGGGTGGCGGTCAGCTCGCCGTCCTCAACGGTCGCCGTGTAGGCAAGCACGCGGCTGTTGCTCGTTGAGCCGGACATCTCATAGACCAGACGGGTGTAATCGTAATTCTCATTCATCTGAGAATAATCGTAGTCCATATGGAAGTCCCACTGGCCGTCGCCGTAGCCCATGTAATCCTCGCTCAGCGTGACATTGTCGCCGACCGCCTCTAAAATCAGGAAGTAGCCGTAATCGCCGTAGGGATCCCAGGCCTTGAGAGAATCAGGATCGATCTCCACCCACTCGGACATATCGTTCCAGGAGCCGTTGTCCCAATCCCACTCGGCGCGGCAGAAGGATACATTCACAGGGAGCTCGTTGCCGAAGCTTACATAGGCGAAATTCCCGGCAAGACCGGCTTCCTCGTCGGCCTCCCGATCGTCAAGATTCCTGACGGTGACGGTGCGCTTGAAGACGCGGCCCATTTCATCGGCGAAGTAGACCGCATGATCGCCGATCCGGTCGATCACGATGCTGGCATTATCGCTGAAGGTGCGGGCATAGGCTTCCACCTGCTCGGTGAAGGCCGTCACGGTGGGATCGGTCAGCGTATCCAGCCGTCCGTCGGGCAGATTCATCGCCTCGATTTCATCGGGGATGAGATCGGCGGGCATGACATAAACCGGAACGGTGGTTTCAAAGATCAGCGCGGTGCGCGTGTAAGCAAGCTCGGGCACGCAGGCGGCGCCAATGACCGCTGCGGGAGCGCTTTGCAGGGTGAAGGCCGGGCTGGCCGCCGCCTTAATGACGTTTCCGAGCGCGTCCTCGGAGCGGACGGCCAGAACATAGTGGCGGTAGTTGAGCTCTCTCCACTGCTCGTACCAATCGTACCACGCATCCGGATCCTCATCGTAATCCGGCTCGGGATCCTCGGGCAGGCGCTCGTCCTCGGCGAGGACCTTGATTTCATAGCCGATGTCGCTCTCGCCGTTTTCGTACTTGGTTTCGATCTCGGTCTTTACAATCTTCACGCTGTCATTGACGGGAAGCGGACCGAAGAGGGAGTCATCCAGCTTCTCGGGATCCAGAACCGGGATCGCGGAGGGAGCGGAGGTATCGGAGGGATCCGGCGTGTAGTCGGGATCGGCGAACTCGCCCTCAATCAGCGCGAATTTCGTTTCGCCCTCCAGCGCTTTTCCGATGAACAGGCTGAGGTAGTAGTCCTCGCGCTGACCGGAATAGATGTTGTAGCCGCCATCCGGATAAACCTCCGGCGGCTCCGTGTCGATACAGTCAACCACGATCGGAATCAGGGTCTGATTGCCGGCCGCATCGGTCAGGGAGATGTAATCATCCTCAAGATTGTCGATAATCTCGAAGTCAATCCGCATACCGGTTTCCGTATAAACGGGATCGCTCAGATTGATCCGGTAATTGCTGGTGCCGAGTTCGATCTGATCGGCGGGCGTGTAATCGTCGGTGACGATCAGCGAGCCGAAGACCGATTCGTTGGTCGGGAGCAGCTCGTCCATGGTAAGGCGCCAGGTCGGAGCCTTATCGTCATACAGGATGGTGATCGGCTCGGATGTCGCTACGGTGTTCGGATCGATGGAGGCGGGATCCGCCGATGCCGAAGCGATGGCGGCCTGCACATAGATCCGGTTCTCGCCGGGAACGAGAAGCTCGGGAGCGATGAGGCTGAAGGTGATCCACATTTCCTCCGAATCGCGGAGCATATCGAAGTGGGGCGTCCACTCGCTGTAGTTCATGCCGTCGGTGGAGGTGCGGTAGAAGATGCGCTGATTGGCATCAAAATCTCCGGCCGAAACAACCGGCTCGGTGACGGTAAGAGTCAGCGTATAATCCTGATGGGAGATCAGCGGCAGCTCGCCGAGCCTGTCATACACATTGTGGTAGACTTCAATCTCCGGCTTGCCGGCGCGGACGCTGAACACGGGGCTGAACTGCTCCGTCTTCTGGCCGTTGACATCCGTCGCGGATACCAGAATGCTGTAGGCGCCGGTGGATTCAAACGGGATGTGAATCTCGGCGTTGGTCACAGGCAGGCCGGCATTCAGCTCCTGCGGCTCGCCGATGGCTTCTTCGCCGGAATAGAGCTGCCAGGTCAGCTTTTCGATGGCCGTGATATCCTTGGCGGTGATCCGGATGCCCTGGCTGTCGGTGATCACGCTGTCGGTGAAGGTGATGCCGATCTGCGGATCGGTGTTGTCAAACAGGAAATCGCGGGTGTAGGTTTCGCTGGCGCCGTCGGGAGTGATGACGGTGTATTCCAGCGTGTAATGGCCGCTCAGGCAAACCGAAGCTCCGCTTCCGTTGACCTGCCATGCGCTGCCGGGACGGCTCGATGCGGTGTAGGTAACAAACGGAGTGGTCAGACCCTCGCCCTTCCAGCGGTACCTGACCGTATTGAGAGAGGAAGTTTCAAAGGAGATATCATAAGAAGGAAGACCGGGAGCGGCATCGGCTACCATCAGCTCGATGTCGGATTTGACATTGCTTAATGTTGCATCGGCATAATAATAACCGTCTGCATCGGCGGAGCCGTTCTTTTCGGTGCGGGAATCGTTGCCGGCCGCATCGGTGGTGTACCAGATGAGCCGTCCGCCGAAGTAATCACCCTCGGGCAGGGCGAGCACAACCGTGGCCGCCTCGCCGTTTGCCTGATCGATAAAGCCCCACTTTTCATAGAGCGTGTCCTCGGGACCGCTGGTTTCCGGCTTGACCTGATCGGCATCAGGAATCTCCTCGCCGTCACGGACAAAGGCATAATACAGCCGTCCGGTGCCGCTGCCGTCCGTCAGCGTGAAGGTGTATTCACTCCGCTTGCTGCCGTCGGTAAGGGTTTTGGTTGTCAGCGAATAGGAGGCACGGGGGGCCAGCGTATCCAGCTTGACGGGAAGCTCGGTGGTTTCCAGATTGTTCGCAAAATCGCGGGACTGGATCCGGAGCGTATAGGTTCCCTCCGCATTCACCGTCGGAATGACCGTGTAGACGGAGTTGGCCGTATGGGGAACCAGCGAGGTCGGCAGCTTGTTGTAAGGCTTCAGCGAAACCTCACGGCCGGCCGCATCAAACAGACGGTAGGAGAAGTAGCCCTCCGAGCGTCCGCCCCTGCCGTTGTCCATATAGATCGAGTCGGAATCGACACCGAGCATGAACGAGTGGCTGTTTGCGTAGGAATCAAAGCCCTTGGCGGGATCAATCGCCTCGCCGTCGGCATCCTTGACGGTATGGGTCAGGCCCTTGGTATCGACCTTGTGCGTGGTGATCTTGTATTCATAACGCAGATTGGCGTTGTCAAGGGTGTATTCCTGTCCGTTGTAGGAGGCCCTGGTGTTCTCCAGCACCGGCGTGATGCCGACACCCTCGGGATTGGCATAGCCTTCCTTCGCATAGCAGTTCAGAATCAGCTGTGAGCCCTCCGAATAGACAGACAACGGCGTGATATAACCGCCGGATGCGATCGTATCGTAGTAGATCTTGGCCTTGGTGGTGCCGTTGTTGATATTGGCCGCCAGCGAGGAGGCAATATCGGAGGCCGCGTAGTTATCCTGCGCGATGACCGGGATCCTGACCGTGAAGTATTTGTACTCCGCCTGCGAGTTGTAGAAATAATTATCTCTTACCTCGGGGGTGTACGCAGGCGTGGTGATATACGCACTGCCGAGATTGAAGGCCGTGCGGTAGATCGTAAAGGTTTCGCTGTGATAGCTGTACGCATCGTAATCGTGGTCATAATCCAGCATCGAGTCCAGCGTCAGCTTGAAGATCCGGTTGTTCTTCATGAACGACAGGAGCTTGTTGGTGTAGAGAGTGATCTTGGTGTCAAGACCGTCCGTCTGCTCGATTTTGGCAAGTCCGTTGTCCGTCAGGGCATAGATATTCGACAGGCTGGAATTGCCGCCGTAGGTATTGCCGGTTGCCGAGAAGGTAATGCCGACCGCGCCCGGATAATCGGACATCGTGTAATCCGAGAAATACTGGTCGGAGACCTTGCCGTTCCAGTTCAGGACGATATCGCCATGTCCGGAGGTGGAATTGCCGCCGAAATAGCGGGTACCGCTGAACATGGAGTCGAAGTTGCCGCGGGCTTTGACCTCGCGGTCGGTATCGGCCCAGACAAGGTAGGTCTTGGATTCACGGTAGAACCAGCGGTTCACCTCCTGATGGAAGGTGATGCCGTTCGGGAGCGTGAATTCAAACCAGTCGAAGGCAACAGCATTGTAGCCGCCGCTGTGCTTCAGACCGACACGCTTGATTTCCCAGGGCTGGTGTTTCAGCGTGAAGCTGTAGGTGCGGCAGTCGTTGCGCTCGAAGTCATCGGCTCCGGAGTCAAGGCTCTTTTCGTAATACGCACCGTTGACCATTTCAATGCAGCAGGAAACCGTATTGTCGGTACCGGCCCGCTTGATGTTGCTGTTCTTGATCTTGATGCTGTAGGTGTAGCTGTCCGAGATCGTGGCCGCCCTGGCGGGCAGAACCATGACCGGAGCCAGCGACACCAGCATGGCGATCAGTGTCAGCCACACCGTGAATTGGCGAAGTCGTGCTTTTTTCTTCATTCTGTATGTTCCTCCTTATGAAACCCGACCTTGTGCGGGCAGATGCGCCGTTATCCATTTTCTGGTATTTGCGGCGGGTCCACTCCCCCATTTTGATCGTAGAATATACGCTACCATTATATCATAAATTTTTCCGGTATACAAGACTTTTTTACGAAAAACAAAAAAAATCCGCGCAGGCAAAAAAGCCTCCCCAAAGAGGGGAGGCCGGTATAACCGATACGGTTCTGTGCGGAATGATGCGCCGTTTACGACAAGCGCCCGCGCAGGAAGCGGGCGACCTCGCGTCCGAGCACGGCAAAATATGTGGGGGTCAGATGACAGAGATCCTTGAAGCAGTCGCTGGTGAAATCCGCCATGAAGGCATTGAGATCGTTGATGACGATCCCCCTCTCGCGGCAGACACGGACAGCCTCGGCATTGTAGGCATCAATCTCGGCGTTGGTACGGGGATTGGCGGCCACGCGGATGCTCTCCTCATCGGGATTCATTTTCGAGGTCGTGGCAAAGACGATCTCGGCATTGACAAAGAAACGGCGGATCAGCCCGATAATCATGCCGATATTCCGGGCATATTCGGGCAGGCTGGTCAGCGGCTCCTCGGTGCCGTTAAAATGCGCGGCATCCCATTGGCCGCAGTTGAACTGCACGAGGTCCACCATCTCGGGATGATCGAACATCGCCGCCCATTTTTTAATTGAGAAGATGATATACTGCGAGCTGCGGCAGTTGTCGCTCACGAAAAAGACCTCCGCGCAGTCGGCAAGCTCCTCCTTCACCGTCTGGCAGCAGCCCCTCCGGATGGAATCGCCGATCAGAAAGACATTCTTTTTATCCGCCCGGCAGACAAATTCCACCGAGGCATTTCCGTTTTCAACCCAGTTCATAGCAAACGCTCCTTTTGTTTTTTTATATTATACCACAGAATCCGCCCGTGTGCAAGATGCGGCTGTGTCCAAGTCTTATGGATTTGTGACCGAATGCCCCGTCAGCCCTTCGCCGATGAAAAATCGGCCGAGGCGAGAAGGCCGCCGATGACCACCGCCGCACAGCAGGCGAGGGTCCCGACATCCGGCATCGCGGTGCCGCCCGTGATCAGCACGGTGAAAAGAATCGCCCACGCGGTGTAGGTGATGTTCAGCGCCATCGCGCGGGAGGCTCCGATTTTCGCAATCGCGCGGTAATAGAGCCGATAGGAAACCGTCGCCGCCAGCGCGGCCAGGGCGACGGTGAGAAACAGCTTCCCCTCCCCGCCGCGCACCAGAGCGCCGATGAAGCGCCAGCCGCCGGTAAGCGGCAGAAGGATCAGCCCCCAGATCAGCGCGGATACCGTCTGGCGGACGGTGAGGGCCGTCCGGGGCAGGATCCCGCCGTGCAGGCATTTTGCCAGAATCACCGCTTCGCTTCCCCATCCGAAGGCGCAGAGAAAGGCGCCTGTGATGCCAAGCCAGACATTACCGCCGGCCGCCGCGCCGCCGCCTCCCAGTCCCAGCACGCCGACAAGGGTGATGCCGAGGAAGAACCATTGACGGACCTTCATATGCTCCTGCAGAAAGAAGAACGCCAGCAGCGCGCCGATGGCCGGATAGACCGCGCTCGCCGCCGCACCGATGGCCGGGCCGAGATGATTCACCGCCATCACATAGCCGCTCATGCCGATGGGCCCGCCGATGGCCGAGGCCAGCACGAGCCACAAAAAATCCCGCCTCCGCACCGTATCGGCGAGCACGCGGATCTCCCGCCGCGCGGCCGTTTCGCCGAGCAGAACCAGCGAGGAGGCCCCATCATGGAGAAAGCTCGCCGCAAAGGGAGCGAGCACCAGCGCCGCGCCGGATTCCGTCATCGGCGGCATGGAGAGAACAAGGCCGAGCAGGACCGTCTGAATAGCCCAGACGGCACCGGCCAGAAGGCCGATGATCACGGGGAACCGTCCTCCTCCCCGTCCTTCGAAGGTCCCAGATCCTGCTGCCCGAGATGGAGCTGACGGTATTGGCACGGCGTCACGCCCTCCGCCTCACGGAAGATATGCGCAAAGTAGGAGGCATCGAGAAAGCCGCATTCCTGCGCTGCGCGGCCGATGGACATCCGGCTTTGCAAAAGAAGGACGCGCGCGGCAGCAAGCCGGGTTTTCAGCAGATAATCCATCGCGGTCATGCCAAAGGCCGCTTTGAACCGCCGGCAGAAGTAATATTTGCTCATATGGATATGTCCGCTGATTTTATCCAGCGTGAGAGGCTCGCCGAAATTTTCGTGGATGTAATGAACCGCGCCGACCAGCGAGGCATCGGGGATCGCAAGGGTGCGCCCCACATTCTCCGACAGCAGGATCATCAGCGAGAGCGCCTGCAGACAGCCGTACTCCGGCCGGTTATGTTCAAAGGCATCGGCCGCCGCATCGAAGGCTTTTTCGGCCTCCTTTCGCGCCTCGCCCTCCAGCTTTGACCAGACGGCCGCATTCTGCGTATAAAGCCGGACGAAATCGGAATTCCCCGGCAGAACCGACAGCATCGCGCGCCGTGCTGCATTCTCCACGATCAGCTTGCTCCGATCGTAGATCGCCGGATCGGAGGGCATCGTATAGTGGAACTGGCCGGTACCGAGCCAGCAGAGCACGCCGTCCTCCAGCGGCCAGTTCTCGTCCGGGAAGACGATGCTTCCGCTTCCCCGGTAGCAATAGAGCAGCATACCGTTCATATAATGCCACCGCATATACATGGGATCCCATCCGACCTGACGGTGGATGATCTTCATTTTGCATCGCCTCCGTTTGCCGCCATCCGTTCCCGGTACTCGGCGGGTGTCATGCCGTGCGCCTCGCGGAAGGCCCGGTAAAAGCAGGATTTCGTTCGAAAGCCTACCGTCTGCCCGATCTGCTCGGCCGTAAGATCGCTCTTGGTGAGAAGACCCTCGGCCACCTCAATCCTTTTTGCGATGATCACACGGTGGAAGGAGCTGTGATAGCGCTGATGGGTCAGCCGCGACAGATGGCGCGTGCTGATAAAAAGCTGGTGCGCCACGTCCTCGGCGCGAAGCTCCCGGCTGAAGCGGGTGTTGATAATCTGCTCCAGCTGAGCGGTCCGGGTCAGCTCCTCATTGGTAAGAGGAGGACTGTCGGGCACGGCGGGCGTTGGCGGCTCCTCGGTTCCCTCCTCGCAGAAGCGCGCCAGCACAAGAAGCATCTCCAGCGCCGGGATCCCGCTCCCGTCCGGGAAGCGGCCGGACACGATCTGCTCGATCTTGCGGCATAGCTCGCTCCGGCCGTGAATCACGCGCGGTCCGCCCGTCAGACAGAACCGGGACAGCATCCGGTAAAGATCCCAGCCGCTCTGTCCCTGCCGTCTCCGGAAATGGATCTGCACCGAGCACCAGGAATCCCGGTTGGTGGCATCGATCATGCAGTGCGGCATATTCATCGGCACCATCACAAGATCCCCGGCCTCCATCCGGATCAGCTCCTCGCCCACGCGGATCAGCCGCCAGTCCTTCAGGCAGACAAACAGCTCTGTACAGGCGTGCGTGTGATTCCGGTCGCGGTGCACCGGTGTCCCCCCACGGGAGTCCGGAAGCTCCCATCCCGCATCGGGCAGGGTCGGAGCCTCCTGCCAGACGGGTGAATGAATCACCAGCAGGCGAAGGGTGACATTTTCGGCCGATACCCGGTATTCTGTCCAGGCATCGCTTCGGATTCTTTCTTCCATAAACATATCCTTTCGGGTCGGTCGGAGTTGTTTGTTATCATTATACCGCTTCGGGGACCTTTTGTCAACCGAATCCGTGTGTTTTCGGGACATTTTTGCGAATTGTGTCCTTTTACCGCCTTCACAGAACCGTCAGGGCGTGCTATAATTATGGTTGAAATCCATTGATACAAGGAAAGGATACCCGCCATGAAACCAATCGCCAAGCTGCTGATTCTCACGCTTCTCCTGTCGATGACAGCCTGTGGAGATACAGCCGCACCTTCCGATGACTCCACCGCCCCCGGAACCGGGGACACCACCCCTCCGCCCGAAACCGAGCCTGTCGATCCCTATGACGATGAGCTGCCCGAAGAACTCAATTTCGAGGGCCGCAAATTCCGCATCTTCATCTACAAGGGCGGCAACGTTTCCACCGATCCCGCCAACTGGCCCCGCTACATCGACGTGGAAACGCAGACCGGCGACGTCGCCAACGATGCCGCCTATAAGCGCAACCTCCAGGTCGAGGAGCGCCTCGGCGTGACCATCGAATGTACGGAACATAGTAATTTCAGTCTTATTTTGGAGTTGGAGCGTCTGATTCTGGCCCAGGAGGATCTTTACGAGCTGGCCCTGCCCTATACCACCAACAAGCCGATCGGTCTGATCTCCCAGAAGCTGCTCTGGGATGTCAACGAAACCGAGTACATCAATCTCGACAAGCCGTATTACAATCAGAGTGCCACCGAAACCTACCGTCTGGGTGATGCCAACTACATCTTCTCCGGCGAATACCCGCACCCCAATGTTCCCTCGGTTTTCTTCCTGTTCAACAAGCAAAAATGGGAGGACTACAAGCTGGAGAATCCCTATGATCTCGTTTGGGAAGGCAAGTGGACCCATGACAAGATGATGTCCCTGATCAAAAATACCTACAGCGATGTCAACGGCAACACGCTGGAGGACGAGGGCGATTTCTTCGGCCTGTCCACCCAGCGTGCCCTGTACCTGTATCTCTACCAGTCCTATGGCGGACAGTCGGTCATTCCGACCGATGACGGTTATACGTTCGGTTTCAACACCGAGCACGCCTCCAACATCGTGGATAAGCTTCTGGCTCTGATTCAGGACGAAAACTCCTACGAACTGGACAACGGCAACTATCAGACCTTCAAAAGCGGCAATTCCCTGCTCTGTCTGTTCGGCTCCTCCTTCTATAAGCTCCGCGACATCGAATTCGATTTCGGTCTTCTCCCGACCCCGAAATACGATGAGGAGCAGGAGAATTACATCACCTATCAGGCCTCCAATATCGCAATGATTCCGATCACCGTCACCGATACGGCCTTTGCAAGCGCCGTCATCGAAGCGCTCTATTCCACCTCGGCCAAGGTCATGGGCGAGCCCTTCACGCAGAAGTTCGTGGAAAACAAGCTCCTGCGCGACGAGGAATCGCAGGCGATCTTCCGGATGCTCTGCCAGACCAGCAGCTTTGAGCTGACCCGCTTCATGGATCTTTCCGAGGGGCTGATTTACAACTATGCGCCCATCAGCGCCATTCTGAAGTCCGGCCTCAACACCCTCGCCTCCGACTGGGCCTCCCTGCAGAAGGCCGTCACCAAGTCTTATGCGGATTTCTATGAATCGATAAACTGACAGTAAATAAGAATGGAGCCGTTCCGTCAAGGAAGCGGCTCCGTTTTTTCTGTCTTATTCGCTTGTGATGAAATCGTACTCGCCGGTGAGAATGTTGATGCGCATCATATCGCCGCTGCCGTCATTGTATTGGGACTCGTATTGATCCTCGGCACGGATATAGGAGGCATAGATGTAATTGCCGTCGGGCATGAACTGATAGATGGCATACTTCTCGGAAAACTCATCGGTTACATCAAAGACCAGCTCCGGCTCACCGCCGTCCTTGGGAATGCGGTAGAAGTCGCCGACCGTATAAGCATTGGTAAAACCGCTGTAATTCCGGGTTTCATTCGGACGGTAATAGATGTAGTTTTCGGTTACACGGTAATCAAACGGCCGGTGCAGCTCGACCTCGGCCAGAACCTCCCAGTTCTGACCGTTCATGTCAAAGCGCTGGATGCCCTTTTGGGCCGAGGAAGAATACACAAATACCCGTTACCTTTCCGGAATCATCACACAATTCTCCCCCGCCCGGAGCGGGATTTCCTGCCCGCCGAAGCGCAGGACAGCCTCGATGCCCTCCGGCAGCGCAACCGTAAAGCGGATGCCTCCGTCCGTATGCTCCCAGCCAACCGATACCCGGCCGCCGGGAAGCGTCCGCCAGCCCGATGCCCAGGCAAGGCTGTCCGCCAGCGGCTCGATGACAAGGGAGGTATAGCCGACTGTGCCCGCGGCCTGTCCAATACCCAGGATCCGGTCAAAGAGGCAGGCGGCCGGCGCACCGAACATCGGATGATTGTGGGAGCGGCTCCGGTTGCTGTCCCAGTATTCGTGGAAGGTGGTCGCGCCGTTCTTTTTCCAATGCGCAAAGCCCTGCTCGCCCTCGCCCGTCAGAAGCTGAAGCGCCAGCTTCCCCTCGCCGCGCTCAAAGAGCACGCGGGTCAGAATATCCGTTGCGAAGATGCCGGTATCATAGAAGCCGAGCTTTTTATAATAATCCTTCATACGGGCAAAGGTGCGCCCGTCGCCGAGCCCCAGATCCGCGGCAAAGGCATTCGCGCCCTGCACGTTCATGACAAAATTGCCGTCGAAGGTATTGAAATAGGCGGCCTGCATCGCGCGGCGGCGAAGCGCTTCCTTTTCCTTCAGGGCGGGAATCTCCGCCTCCCGGCCGATCGCGCGGGCAATCTCGCACATTCTTGTGAGCGATTTGATCATGAAATAGGTGTTGACCATCGGCGCGGGGAGCATGACCTGCTGGTCGCAGAAGGTGATATCCCGCTCCGGATAGAGAATGTTCGGGCCGCACCAGTCGCCAAGGCACCACTCGCCCGCCCGGTCGGAGATGACAAGCCCGAATTCGGAATGGGCCTCCAGATAATCGATGTACCGATTCATGTTCGGCCAGTATTTTTCGAGCAGATCCGTCCGCCCGGTGTGCTGCCAGAGCTGATAAGGCACCTCGACGATCGCGCATCCCCATCCGCCGGGGCCGCCGCCGCTCCGGATATAGGGCGCGGTATACTGGATGTGGCCGGTGAGGGTGTCCTGCGAATCGGCGATATCCTGCAGCCATTTTTCATAGAAGGGTACAGCATCGAACATCGTCAGCACCGCATGACAGGTCAGCTGACCGTCGCCGGTATAGCCCCGCCGTTCCAGATGCGGACAGTCGGAGGGATGACCGGTGTGCATATTGCAGAGCATTGTGTGGGCGAAGGTATCAAAAATCCAGTTCAGCGTTTCATCCTCGCAGGCAAAGCCGGAAGAAAGCGGCACGTCGGCATGGATTTCCTTGACCGTGACCGGCTCGGCCTCCCCTTCCACGGTGAAATACCGATAGCCGAACCAGGTAAATTCCGGCTGGGCGAGGATTTCCGTGTCCCCGGCCGCCGCCGTGAAGCTCTGATGATGCCAATGGGCGGGATCGGGACGGCCGTTCGGATCAAGCGCCTCATAGAAGCGGACGGTTGCCTTTTTGCCGGCCGGGATCCGCAGGACCGGATAGCCGGTCTGATTCCTGCCGGCATCCCAGAGCGTGAGGCCGTCATACTTGCCAAGGCAGACCGGGGTATGCACGGCGATCAGCTTATCGGCGGGGCAGTCGGTGGTGGAATATTCGCTGACCAGCGCCTCGGTCGGGACGGCGAAATCCCAGCCCGAATCGTCAAAATCGGGCGCGAAGGGATCCCCCGCCGGTACGCCGTGATCCTCGTGCCGGATGAAATCGTAGTCCCGGATCGGACTTGGCCCGATCCGGCAGGCGGTATCCGAGCCCATGCGGCGGATCCCATCTGCTCCCTCGGCGAGGACGGACCAGATCACCTTGGGAAGGCCGAAGGGACGGTCGGCATGGGTGTACCAGCCGCCGCCGTAATGGACGGCGATGACATTGGTGCCCGCGTGCACATGGGGGGTGATAGCAAAGCTCGGGACATAGACCCGGTGGCCGGACAGAATCTCGCCCGAGGGATCCGCGCCGGCCTCATAATCGGAGGACAGCGGCAGAAAGGTGTCGGGATTGATCGGCGTGCCGTTGATATAGGCATGGAAAAAGCCGAGGCCGAGCACGTTCAGCGTGACCTTCTCGCCTTCCTTTATTTCAAAGCGGCCGCGCAGGACGGCAAAGGAATCCCTTGTCCGCTCTGCGGCTCCGACCCATTGGGCATTGCCGAAAAAATCGCTCTGTGTCATCATTATGACCATAGCTTTCGCGAAGCGAAAGCTTCCTTTCTTGGATTTTGGGGCTGGTTTGCGAAGCAAAACATTGCCGGGACGGCAATGTAAGCCACAAAACCAGGTCTGAAATTTATTTTCAGACTTCAAACTCTCCCGGAGAAAAAATTTTTACCATTATAGCATAGCGATATGGATTTGTCAATACGGAATTTCGTCGAAAAAGCTTTACAAATCCGCCGGATTCTGCTATAATGAAAACAGCCGCAAGGCAGTACAAAAGCTTGGAGGCATCCGCCATGAAATTCATCTGCGACCACGATCTGCACATCCATACCTGTCTTTCCCCCTGCTCCGACAGCAAGGAACAAACCCCCGAAACTATTCTCGATATCCAGTCAAAGAACGGCATGAAGCTGCTCTGCCTGGCCGATCATTTCTGGGATTCCACCGCACCGCTGACCGGTGAATTCAACAACGGCTGGCGAAATAACGATTATGCGCGCAACAGCTCCTGGCTCCCGCTCCCCCAAAAAGACGGTGTAAAATTCCTGTTCGGCTGTGAAGCGGATTTCAATATGTACAACGATATCGGTCTGACGGCCGAAACCGCCGAAAAATTCGATTTCATCGTCATGCCGGTCAACCATCTGCATATGAAGGGCTTTACCGCGCCCGCCGGGCTTGTCACGATGGAGGATTACCGCGCCGCCTACAAAAAGCGTCTGCAGATTCTTCTGGATGCCCCGCTTCCGCATGAAAAAATGGGGCTTGCCCACCTGACCTGCCCGCTGACCTATACCCAGGATCACGTCGCCCTCTTTGCTTCGATCGAGGATTCCTTCTGGCACGAAACCTTTGCAAAAGCCGCAAAGCTGGGGCTTGGCATCGAGCTGAATATGAGCCCCTCCGGCTACTCCGAATCGGATCTGGAGGAGATCATCCTGAAGCCCTACCGGATCGCAAAGGAGGAGGGCTGCCGCTTCTACTGCGGCTCCGATGCCCACTCACCGGCCGGCTTTGAAAAATTCAAGGCCAACATGGAGCTTCTCATCGACCGTCTTGCCTTGACCGAGGACGATAAATACCGCATTCCCGGCATCGAATACTGATAATGCCGCCCCCCGGAGTTTTACTCCGGGGGGCGTTTTGTCATATGCCGCGATCGTATTACATCACCTTCACCGGGATTTTGCCTGCCGCTTCGATCCGGGTGCGGAGGGCTTCCATCTCCTCTTTTGCGGGGACGGGGATGGCGGGGCCGGGATCCATTCCCAGCGCGCGGGCCTTTGAAAGGCCGAGCCGGTGATAGGGGAGCAGGTGAATCTCTTCAAGGTTTTTCAGAGCTTTGGCCGTTTCGATGATCTCCCGCTCCAGCGCCGGGGAAAGGTTCATCGTCGGAACGATCGGACAGCGCAGGATGATGGGCACGCCGCATGAGTCAAACGCGTGCAGATTGGCCCGGATGGGGCCGGCTTCTGCGCCGCACAGCGCTTTATGATCGGCAGCAGATGCCTTGAAATCATAGAGGATGCCATCGCACAGGAAGGAAAGGCCTTCCAGCGCTTCCCGGCTGCCGAATCCGGAGGTTTCAAGATAGACGGAGATGCCCGCCTTCTTCGCCGCACCTGCCAGCGCTATGGCAAAGGATGGCTGGGCCAGCGGCTCGCCGCCCGTCAGGGTCAGCCCGCCGCCCGAATCCTCGTAAAGGATCCGATCGCGCAGGACCTCCTCCATCACCTCGGAAACGCGCACCGTCCGCCCGACCCTCTTCAGGGCACCGGCATCGCAGACCCCTTCGCACCGGCCGCAGAGGGTGCAGAGCGCGGGATCGATCCGGTGGCTTCCGTCTTTATCGAAGCGGTGCGCACCGGAGGGACAGACCGCTTCGCATTGCCGGCAGCCCCGGCAGAGATGGGCATAGTATAACAGCTGAGGATCGGGACTCCGGGATTCCGGATTGTGGCACCATTTGCAGGCAAGGGGACAGCCCTTGAAAAAGACGGCGGTGCGGATTCCCGGCCCGTCGCTGAGCGAGAAATGCTGGATATCGAAGATCCGGCCCGTCATATCAGCCTTCATAATAGTTCCGCCCGATGATTTCATCCTGCACCTTCGGCTCCAGCGCCGTGAAATAGGCCGACAGGCCGCAGATCCGGACGATCAGATTCCGGTGAAGCCCGGGATGGGCCTTTGCATCGATCAGCTCCTCTTTTTTGAGGACATTGGGCTGAAGTGTCACGCAGTCGTAATGGGAGCAGGCCTTCATGAAGGAGGCGAAGATTTCCTCATCGAACTGCGCCGAGGCGGGGAGCATCATATCCAGCACCGAGATGCCGCCGCCGCAGACCGAGAAATCGATATGCTTCATCGTGGCAAGCGGCTGGGTGATATCCTTCACGGGGACCAGCGTGGAGGGCGATACGCCGGCCGCCATATAGTCCCCGGCCCGCCGGCCGTCGGGCGTTGCCCGGAGCGGCGGCGCAAACAGCCGGTTGTAGCGATAGACGAAGGTACTGGGCAGATAATGGCCGCCCCGCTCGTTTTTGCAGCTTCTTATGATGGCCGACAGATCGGTGAGAAGCCGCTTTGCCAGCGCATCTGGGTCTTCCTCTCCGTGGCCGTATTTCGGGAGCGCGAGCACGTCGCGCCGGAGCGCCTCCTGCCCTTCCCAGTCCTTTTCCAGCGCCGAAATCAGTTCCTCCAGGCTCACCCTGCGGCGATTATAAACCAGCTCGCGGATGGCATAGAGCGAATCGGCGGTGTTGGGGAAGCCGACCATCGCCACGGTGGAGAAATTGTACTTCGCGCCGCCCCGGATGTGATCGCGGCCGTTTTCGATACAGCCCTCCTGCGTGGCCGAATAGAGCGGATAGGTGATGGCCTCCTTGAAGACGGACTGCTGATAGTTGCGCCCGTCGGTCATGAAGGTGAAGAAGCGCCGCATCGCCTGTATATATTTATTGTAGAATTCTTCAAACGTTTCGGCGCCGTCGAGCGGCCTTACAAGATCGGCATGGATGCCCATGCCCTCATCCCGGCGCAGGAATAAATCAAGCAGACGGAGGAGCGAGATATAGATCGCCGCGCCCTCGGTGTGGCCAAGACCCTCGATCATGGTTTCCTGGCAGCCGCCGTTGACATAACGGCGGGCATCCCGCTCGCTGACCCCGCTCCTTTTCAGGCCCGCGATGATCGGCTCATCGCCGATGAGCGCAAAATTGTTGTGCCCGGCCAGCACAGCACGGCCGATGACACGGAAATATTCGCGGGGCGAATCCTTGGTGTAGCGGCAGTTGAGCTTGGGATTGATGAGATGGAGCTTATGGTGCTCCTCGATGAACATCCGCGTGACGGCGTTGAAGATCGGCTTGCCGTCCGCATCTGAGCCGCCCAACTGAATGCAGGTGGAGGTTTCCGGCCAGGGATCGTGCTCGGTATCGAATTTGATGTCGGTGTGAAGCATGAAAAGGCCGATCAGGTGTCTTGCCTCCGCCTCGGTGATCCGTCCTGCGGCAAGATCCCGCTTATACAGATCGCCGAGCAGACGGTCAACGTGCCCCAGCTGGGAGATGCCCATGTTTTCGATGACCGCCGTCACCTCGCGGGTGAAAAGCAGCATCGCAAGGCCTTCATAGAAGGTTTCGGGCGGATTTTCGGGAATTTTCCGGGCCGCCGAGGCGATCCTCTCAAGATCCGCGCGCTCGTAGCCCTCGGGGAGCGAGGCGAGCAGCTCCCCGGCCTTATCGGCAAACCGGTGGGCGATGGCAATCAGCGCCCGACAGGATTCGATCACCGCCTCGATAAAGGCATATTCGGGCGAGCCGGACTTGAAATTCGCCCGCTGTTTTTCGGCCCGCCGGATCAGACCGGCGTATCCGGTTTCAAAGAGGGTGGTATAGCCGAGGGTCTGGTGATCGGTGTCAAAGCTTGAAAAGATGCCGCACAGACCGGTATGATCCCGGTCAAAAAGCGGACGGAACCAGTTGACCACATCCACATAGAAGGGATGCGCCGCCTGAATCTCCCGTGTCTTCGTGCCCGAAACCCAGTTTGCCGGCGTACCGCCGCCAAGGCCCCAGGATCTTGACTGGTTCATCCCGATTTCAAAGAAGAAGGGATGCCCCGGAAAAATCACCGGCTCGCAGATTCCGGCCATCACGGTGTGAACCCGGCTTTTGAGAAGCACCGCAGGCGTGTCGGGATGGGCCCGATAGAATTCCTCCATCGAGGCGCAGACACGCTTGAAGCGCTCCTGCCAGCCACGGTTTGCCTCCTCCCCCCGAAGGGTGAAGGGGCCGACCAGATCCATGGCACGGTAATAGTCTTTCATGGCTTTTTGTGCGGTTTTATACATAGAATCACCTGATTTGCTGTTTATTGATTGGCAAGCGCCGCGTTGTAGAGCTCCTCATAAGCGGTTTCGATGGCCTCGCGGACGGAGGCATAATACGAAGCGTGCTCTACGGCATCGTTGCGGAGCAGCTCCGCATAGAATTTGTGGCTTGCCAGCATTCCGGCCGGATCGATGTTGTAGGACAGGCTGTAAACGTGGGTGGAATAGGCCAGCCGGTAGTTTTCTACGGATTCCTCATCGCGCAGAACCTTGTTCTCGATGTAGGTATCCACAAAAGCCTGACGCAGATACCTGGCCGAACCGGCGCTGAGGGCTTCGATGACAGCACCGGTGCGCTCGATGTCGGGCGCATTGATCGGCACGGCCATCATGCCGCCGGATGCTTCGTTGTAATAGTTCTCCTGCGCCTCGTCATACTTGGGATAGGGCAGATAGCCGAAATCGATCTCCACCTCGCGCAGCTTGGCGGGGTCGGAGGAATAGAAGATGAAGAGTGCGCGGTCCTCGCACAGCGCATCATAAGCGGCCGTCGATGCGAGAACATTTTCGTCCCGGTAAAGGGTGCGGAGCTTTTCGCCGAAGGCGGCCAGCTTATCGGAGAACAGATTGACGACAAAGCCGTCGGGGGAGCTTAAAACCTCCGTCTCGCCGGCCGAGGGAGCCAGACGGCCGAACAGATTGATATGGCCGACCAGACCGTACCGGTCCGCTTCATCCGCTTCGCCGTTGTTGTTCAGATCGCTGTAGACATCCTTGACGGAGGTGAGGAGCGCATCCATCGTCCAGCGGCCTTCCTTCACCTGCGTGTAGGGGGATTCAATCTGAAAATCCTCCGCCATGCCGATGTTGAACAAAACCGAAGCGCTGTGCTGGACGGCGAGCGTGATGTCGCTGACACCGAAATACTGCTTGCCGGCGATGGAATACGCCTCATTGGCCGACTGGTTGTACCAGGGGCAGTCCAGCTTCAGATTCGGGATCTCCTTCCAGTCATAGAGCACATTCGCGGTGATGTAGACATCCCGCTGGCCGGGGCCGCGGAAGCAGAAAAGATCGACGGCTTCCGCATCATCGGCTAAAATGGCATTCTGGAACCGGATCTCGCCCATCTCCTGATCGTTTTCGGAAACGATCTTTACGTTCAGCAGATCCTCCACCTCGGCATTGCGCTGCCAGGCGGCATCGTTGACCTTCTCGCCGGTCATCTCCTCGGCCGTCAGAAAGAGAGCGACCGTATCGTTGTCAAGAATCCGGAATTCGTATTCCTCAAAGTCATAGTCTTCCAGATCATCATAGTAGCCGGTGGTACCCTCCTGTCCTGTACTCTCCCCCGAGGGATCGGTTGTCGGGGCACCGGTATCAGCCGGTGTATCGGAGCCGCATCCGGGCATAAGGGCGGATCCGGCAAACAGCGCGGCCGCAAGAAGGGCCGATGGGAGCTGGGATTGTTTCATAGCAGAACCTCCAAATGGTATAATTGCGGATTGACATCCGCCTTCATTATACCACATTATTGTAACAAATTCCGGTACGGAATTGTCACAAAACCGGAGAATTCTGCGATTGTTTGCTTATTTTTGACCCAGCGCGGCGACGGTCTTATTGAAGGCATCGATCTCGGCCCTGGCACCGTATTCGCTTCCGGCCACCATGGAAGCGAAATTATTGCCGCCGGAGAGGATGATGCTGCCGTGGACGATATAGAAGAAGGCCGCCATATTGGCTTCAAAGCCGAGATAGTTCATGCCGGCATCGAAGACGATGTTGTCGAAGATCAGATTCAGCATCTCCTTGGAATCCTCGTCACGGGAGAGCTTTTCGCCCAGCACCAGATCAAAGTAGGCCGGGATGACCGTTTCGGCGCTGTAATAGCTGAGCAGCTCGATGACATCGGCAATCATGTCCGGATTCTGCGCGGTGACGGGCACGCACAGAAGGCCCGACCAGTCATTGGTATAATAGCCGCCGGTCTGCTCGTCCATCATCGGATAGGGCAGGATGCCGTAATCGACCTCGCTGTTTCGGAAATTGCGGAGCTGATTGATCGTGTTGACGTTGAACAGGCACTTGCCGGTGCTGATATCGGCCCGCTCCTCGGCGATGTTCTCGTTGTATTCCCATGTCATCTCGTTGTTGAAGACGGCATCCATCTTCTCCATCATCAATGCGGTGCGGTCATTGAGGGTGAAGGAGAGCATCAGATTGCCGTCCTCATCCTTTTCGGTGAGGCGGAAGCCGCTGGAATAGATGAAGCTGGTGAAATACCAGGCCGAGCCGTGGGTCACGCCGTACTGATCCTCCCGGTTCCAGACCGTATCGCCGTTGTCCACCTTGGCCGCAAGGCCCATCTCCAACATCTTGTCCAGCGTCCATTTGCCCTCGCGGACCAGCTCGTAGGGATTCTCCAGCTTGTAGTCCCTGACGATGGATTTGTTGAAAAGGATGCAGTTCGGGTCCGGGAGCATATAGTCGGATACCGCATAGTAGCGCTTGCCGAACAGCTCCAGCTCCTCGACCGCGCTCTGATTCCACCAGTCGGCGGTAAAATCGATAGACGTGGTGTTCAGATCGAGCAGCAGCTCGTCGGTCAGCATATTGGAAACATTCGTGATACAGTGCGTGAGGGCCATCTGATAGGTATCGTCGCCCGCATAGACCATCTCCTGCACAGCCGGATAGATATCCTTGATCGTGCCCGCGCACTGATTGGTGATGTCAACGCCCAGGTATTCCTCGACCAGAAGCTCTCTTTTATACAGCGCATCGTCCATGACCTCGCCGGTGGTTTCCTCCGGTGCGAAGAAGTATTTGATATACAGGCCCCAATCGGGGTAGAGGATGTTGAAGTCCGTCCCGTAATCCTTCTTTTCAATGCCGGCCGGAAGCTCCGGCTCGGCTGCGGTGGTGACAGAATCCTCCGGCGCTTCGGTGGTATCAGCGGGCGTGTCCCCTTGGCAGGATGCAAAGCCTGCCGTGAGGGCGCCGATCAGAAGCATGGATAACAGCTGTTTTGATTTCATGTTGGATCCACCGTTATCAAAAAAATTTCAATAACCGGTATCGTGACGGGCGGGCGCAGGGCGGGAATATGCAGAATGACCGAATTTTCGGCCCCCGTATCGAATTCCGCAAAGCTGCCCCGCGAAAGATTGCCGCAGGTGTAAAGAATCTCGCTGCCGTCATGTAAAAACTGCGCGTATTCGATCTTATCGGCCAGCCCTCCCAGCCGCAGATAGCGGAAGGGATAGCTGAGCAGATGGACATAGAGCCTTCTGCCGTCCTCGCTCTGGGTATAACAGCAGTTGGCCGGCAGACCGGACAGCAGCTCCTCCTCAGCCATTGTACAGCCATAGATCGAGCGGCTGCTGTATTTCATCCATTTTTCAAAGACACCGAGAGCGTTTTCGGCCCGCTCATCCAGATGCCCCCGCGAGGTCGGGCCGACATTCATAATCAGATTGCCTCCGCAGGCCACCGTCTGCACCAGCATTTCAATCAGCATCTCGGGTGTTTTCCAGGTGCTCTCGTCCCGATGATAGCCCCAGGAGCCGGAGAAGGTCTGGCAGGCCTCCCAGGTCACCCGTTCGCCGGTTTCCTTATGCCGGATCCAGTCGGTGGGCTGGAACTGCTCCGGCGTCCAGATGTCCTGATCGATCTCGCACCGGTTGTCGATGATGACGTGCGGCTGAAGCCGCCGGGCCAGCGCAATCAGCTTCTCGGACTCCCAGTCCTCCCTGCCCTTGCCCCGCATCCAGCGGTTGCGGTCCTTTGAATAGGAGAAATCGAACCAGAGAATATCGATCCGTCCGTAGTTTGTCAGAAGCTCCTCCACCTGATCCCTCATATACTTTGCATAGCGGCGCATATCGCGGGATTTATTCTGCTCTTCGGCATCCGGATCGTCGCACCGGGGATGGATCGGGTCGATCGTGAAATCGGGATGGTGCCAGTCGATCAGCGAATAATACAGCCCGACCCGGATTCCCTCTGCCCGGAAGGCATCGCAGTATTCGCGCACCAGATCCCGCCCGATCGGGGTATTGGTGGATTTGTAGTCGGTGTATTTCGAATCGAACAGGCAGAAGCCCTCGTGATGCTTGGCCGTGAGAACCGCATATTTCATGCCGGCCGCCTTTGCGCGGCGCGCCCACTCATGAGGATCGAAGCGGTCGGGATTGAAGTGATGAAAATAGCGGTCATACTGCGCATCGGTCATCTTTTCGTAGGTTTTGATCCATTCGTGCCGCGCCGGCATGGCGTACAGGCCGAAGTGGATGAACATTCCAAAGCGGTCATGCCGGAACCAGGCTGTATCGCCGGGTGTCGGACGGACCGTATAGCCTGCCATCATTTTTCCTCCGTTTTTTTCTGAAAGTACTTGCATTTTTCAGTATTTTGGTGTATGCTGTATACAGAGCTGTTTTCCCTTTCATTATAAGCCCTTTGCCCGTTTCTGGCAAGGGATATTCGGATACAAAAACAGGATTATCCGATATTTTGCAAGGAGGCTAGCAATATGAAGCCCGGAACAAACCACGAATATGTCATTACCTGGCGCGACAAGGCTGTATACGACAATTTCAATCATGTTCATCTGAGTCTTTCGGATTTCGGCTATATCATAGGCGGCCGGGACTGGCATCTGAATGTCACCGACCCGCCCTATTCAAGGCTCTATTACATGATCGGCGGCGACGGCTATGTCATCGCCGACGGGGAGAGGATCCCCCTCAAAGCCGGGCGGTGCTATCTGCTCCCGGCAGGCTATTCCTTCTCCTTTGCCTGCGAGAATTATGTGGAGAAGGTCTATTTTCATCTGCATTTCAACGATGACAATGGGCTGGATTACTTCGGCACGGCCGGGCGGGTGATGGAATATACCCCCGATGACGGGCTGATCGGCCGGCTGAAGGATGATGTGCAGAGTCCGGCCCTTGCCGACACCCTCCGTATGCGGTGCGAGGTGATGACCTCTCTTCTGACGCTGGCCAAGTTGTACGGGATCGAATTCGTCCGTCCGGACTTTTCACGGCCGGTTCTGCTGGCGATGGATTACATCCGCTCGCATCTGGGAATCGGTCTTGGCACCGCCGAGATCGCGGCCAACGCCTTTGTCGCTCCCAGCACGCTCAACAAAAAATTCCGCACCGAGGCCGGCATCACAATCGGCGGCTACATCGAGCGCGCCGTCATGCAGGAAGCGGAAAACCTGCTGCTCGGCAGCCGGCTTTCGATACAGGAAATCAGCCAGCGGCTGGGCTTCTGCGATCAGTCCTATTTCGCGCGCCGCTTCAAGCGGTGCATCGGCAGTACGCCGAAAACCTACCGGAGGGTGCGCAAAGAAGGATAACCCGAAGCCGCGGAACGCTTTCCCCCCGCCGAAACACACCTGCCGCTGGAATCGGTACCGCACCGTTTTTTCCTTGAAGGCGGCGCCATATCTCCCCCGAAATATCCGCACGGGGCTTGCAAAAGGCGGGCGGTTATGATATAATGGTAAAAAACAATTTCAAAGGAGAACCGCTATGTTCACGAAATTTGATGATACCCTCACCCTTGCAAGCGGCGTGAAGATGCCCTGCATCGGATACGGCACCTGGCAGACCCCCGACGGCGATACCGCCCGCGACTGTGTGCGCGAGGCCATCCGCCTCGGCTACCGTCACATCGATACCGCCGCCGCATACGGCAACGAAGCCAGCGTCGGCGAAGGAATCCGTGCCTCCGGCGTCAAGCGGGAGGAGCTGTTTATCACCACCAAGCACTGGGTCACCAACCGCGGCTATGAGAAGACCATCAAGGCCTGCGAGGAATCCCTCCGCCTGCTCGGCCTTGACTATCTGGATCTCTATCTGATCCATTGGCCGGCGGTTAAAAAGGTCGCCGACAACTGGGAGGAGCTGAACGCGGAAACCTGGCGCGGCTTTGAAAAGCTCTATCAGGACGGCAAGCTCCGCGCCATCGGTGTATCCAACTTCCTGCCCTCTCACCTCGAATCGCTGAAGGCCCGCTCCGCCATCAAGCCGATGGTCAACCAGATCGAATTCCATCCCGGTTATATCCAGCCCGAACTGACCGATTACTGCCGCGCCGAGGGAATCGCCGTGGAGGCCTGGAGCCCGCTCGGATGCGGCGCCGTTCTGAAGAATGAATTCTTAACGGAAATGGCCGCGCGCTATGAAAAGAGCGTCGCCCAGCTCTGCATCCGCTTCGCCCTGCAGAGCGGAGCCGTTCCGCTTCCCAAGTCCCTGAATCCCGGCCGCATGGCCGCCAACATGGAGGTCTTCGACTTCGCCATCACCGATGACGATATGGCCGCCATCGCCGCGATGGAAAAGACCGGATACAGCGGCTTTTATCCCGAAGAAGCCCCCGCCGATGCCCTGACCTGAGAGGAGAAATCAATCATGCCCCAATACGAAACCATGATCGCCGAAGCCAAGGCAAAAATCGATGCCCTCCGCCGCGAGGATTCCATCGTCCTGCCCCTTTTCACCGATCTGCACACCAATACCCCCGATCAGGAGTCGGTGAATGTGCTCTGCGAGCTTCTCTCGGCACTCACCTCCGCTGTCGCCTGCGATGCCGTTATCGATCTCGGCGACAATCCCGCCATGCTCGGCCGGAACATTCATATCACCAACGAGGATCTGTCCGCCTGGTTTGAAAAACTGCTGACCCGGATCCACACCGCCGCCGGCTGTCCGCTCATCGCGGTCCACGGCAATCACGATGCCATCGGCACGGATTTCTTCGATGCCGACTACTGGAACGCGATCCATAAGCACCGCTACGGCAACACCGATGCCGTCTATGCCGACGAGGGCTCCTATTATACGGTTGACATCGACAAGGCCGATACCCGCCTCGTCGTTCTTTCCGTTCCATACGGCTCGGATATCGAGGCAGAGAATCCCACACCCCTGTGGGGATTCGGCAAAAAGCAGCTGGAATGGCTGGAATCCACCGCCCTTGCCACCGATCGGAATGTCATCATCCTGATGCACGTTCCCTTCTGGGATGAATACCGGGGCGACCGCACCACCACCCTCGGGGTCTGGACGGGCGAGCGCGCGGCCGTATCCTACATCAGCGCCCTCTGCGGCTGGATCGACGATGTGGAGGAGGCTTCGGCCATCGTCAACCGCTTCGCCGAAAAGACCGGCCGTCTGATCGCCTGCTTTGGCGGTCACACCCACCGCGATTCCCTGCGCGCCCCCTTTGAGGAGATCGGCGGCTACAAGAATCCCATTGCCTGCCCGCAGGCCGTGACCGGTGCCTTCTGGCAGCCGAAGCACGAGGAAAACGAAGCTGGCTTTATACTGGATGTCCTGGTCTGGACCCCGTCCGAAAAGCATCTGGAGCTGGTCCGCATCGGCGACGGCGCGGATCGCCGGATTGTGTAAAGCCTCACTACGATCGTCTGCACAGCGGGCAACACCGGGAATACAGAAAGGAGCCATCCCATGCTTTATTATTTTGAAAACGCCGATCATCTCAAGGCGGCGATTGCACTGGTTGCCGGTGAGCTCGGCATCACGCTCGCCGACACCCCGGATGCGGCGGAAATCATCGTAACCGTAGCCGAAGCCGAAGAACCCGGCCTCACGGCAGTCAAAAATGGTAATACGGCCTCCATCCGCTACGGAGGCGGCACGGTTCGCTTCCTGCGCGCACTGGCACATCTCGCCTCCTGGATAAAAGAGGACGTGAATGACCGGACGGTCACCGAGCATCCGCTCTTTCATACCAACGGCGCAATGATCGATATGTCCCGCAACGCCGTCATGAATCCCGATACCGTCAAATTCATGTTTCGCAAGATGGCGCTGATGGGACTGAACACCTTCATGCTCTACACCGAGGACACCTACGAGCTGCCGGGCCATCCCTATTTCGGCTATATGCGAGGCCGCTATACGCTGGACGAGATCCGCGAGCTGGATCAGTACGCGCTCACCCTCGGAATTGAGCTGATCCCCTGCATCCAGACACTTGGCCATCTGGCGACCCACCTGCGTTGGCGCGCCGCCCTCCCCTACAAGGATACCCAGCGCGTCATGCTGGCCGGCGCCGATGCGACGAATCAGATTATCCGCGATATGCTCCGCACCGTGTCCAAGGTTTTCACCAGCCGCCGGGTTCATGTCGGCCTTGATGAAACCCACGATCTGGGCGCCGGACGGTATCTTGACATCAACGGTTACCGCGACCGGAGCGAAATCTACATGGAGCATCTCCATACGGTAGCAAAAATGGCCGAGGAAGAGGGACTGAAGCCCATGATGTGGAGCGATATGTTCTTCCGCCTCCACGGCAAGGGCCTCCGAAACTTCATCGAATACGATCCCCGCATCGTGCTCCCCGAAAATCTTCGCGAGCAGCTGCCAGAGAATATGACGCCGGTCTTCTGGGATTACTACAACGACAACGAGGAATTCTATTCGGTCAACATCGACAAGCACCGCGAATTCGCCGACAAAATGCTGTTTGCAGGCGGTGTCTGGGGATGGAGCGGACCAACCTTCCTCTTCTCGCGTTCCCGCCGCTTCACCATTCCGGCGCTGGAGGCCTGCAAAAAAAAGGGCGTGAAGCAGGTCATCGCCACGGTCTGGGGCAACGGATCGGAATCCGATCTGATTCTGTCGCTGGCCGGCCTTGCCTGGTACGCTGATTACGATTACACGGGAAGCTTTGACGAGGCTTCGATCGCCCGCTGCTTTGACCATGCGACCGGCGAGAGCTACGAGGCCTTCCTTCTGACCGAAAAGCCGGAAGGGCTGAACGAAAGCAAGTATCTCCCTCTCACCCGATCCCTGCTCTACAATGACCCGATGACCGGCCTTGTCGATGCCCACATGAAAGGGCTCGACTGCGGCGCGTATTACCGCGGAGTTTCCGCTTTGCTGGCTGATGTCAAGCCGGCGGATCCCCGCTTTGAGCCGGCCTTTGATAGCATTCGCAAGCTCACATCCCTGCTGGAAAACAAGGCCGACTTCGGACTCCGTCTGAAAGCTGCTTACGATGCCGGCGACCGGGAAGCCTTGGCCGCGCTGGCAGGCGAATGCGATACGGTGATCGAAAAGGTAGACGCGCTGATCATGGCACGCCGCACCGCATGGATGACCTACAACAAGCCCTTCGGCTGGGAGGTTCACGATATCCGCTATGGCGGCATCCGATCCCGCTTCGTCACGGCAAAGGAGCGGATCGTGGCGTATCTTGACGGCCGGATCGACCGGATCGAAGAGCTGGAAGCCGAGCGGCTTCGTATCGACTGCACATCCGACGATGCCAACCGCTTTAACGGCTTTCTCTGGAATGGTTACCAGACCATCGCCACCGCTAATCTTCTGTAAAACAAAGGGGCTGTTGCACTTAGGTGCAACAGCCCCTTTTTATGGATCTCCGTCAGGAGATCCTGAGCTCCAAACGGAGCTCTTTTATCCAAGATATACGCCCTGTTCCTTCAGCGTCCTGCGAAGCCGTTCGGTATCGAGCGTGCGGACATCCTCGCCGCAGGAGAGCGCCTGCGCGGCAGCCGCGCCAGCGGCCTGACCGATGCCCATGCAGGGCGGCATGACGCGGATGGCTCCCGCCGCCTCGCTGTCCGCCGAGATACAGCGGCCCGCAACCAGAAGATTCGAAAACTTCCCGCTGACCATCGTTTTGTACGGCACGCCGTAATAGTTTCCCTCGGGAATCGTGATGTATTCGTTGCTTCGCGGGCCGAATTTTCCGTGGACATCCACCGAATTCGCGGCCAGCAGGATCGAATCGCCGGGCACCGTGCAGGAGAGCACATCGTCCAGCTTCAGCGTGACAAGACCGTGAATGTGGCGGGTCTCGCGGATGCCCAGCGTGCTTCCGCTCTGGAGAAGCTTCGCATTTTCACAGCCGGGCACATATTTTTTGAGGAAGGCAAAAATCTCGTCCACCTGCTCGCGGCCGGCGATCTCGCCCCTTGTCAGGCTTTCGGATACCGTTCCGTCGATGCCCATGATGCGGGAGGTGTTGATGCTCCATTCATCCTCATCCACGCCCCGGAAGAGGCCGATGGATACCCGATCCAGCGACCAGTCGCCGGCCTCACGCGCTTTCGATACCCACCAATGAAGGGAGCGGTAATTCACGCCGTCCCTTCGGTAGAAGTTGTCGCGGTTCTTTTCGATATCCTCGTCGATCTTCTTGCTGTCCACGTTTCCGATCCGGAAGAACATGGTCGCCGGCTGGATTTTGCCCTGCCCGTTGCCCAGCGTATAGGGAACACCGGCCGCGGCCGCCGCATCCGCATCGCCGGTGCAGTCAACGATCACCTTCGCCAAAATCAGGCAGAGCCCTTCCTTTTTGGCGGCCACCGCGCCGATGACACGGTCGCCCTCGGTGATGACATCCGCCAGCGAGGTGTGATAGAGCGGTGTCACGCCGGCCTCGGTGAGCATCCGGTCCGCCAGAAGCTTGAGCGCCTCCGCCTTGAAGGGAGTCACATGGATGTGGCCGGCGGTGATATAGGAGGTGAAGGCCGACGAGGTTTCAACGCCGGAGGGATGGATCGCGCCGCCCATTTCGACCAGCCGGTCAACAATTTCCTCAAAAAGGCCGCGGATGAGCATGGTGTTTCCGCCGCTGTCATAGCAGGTCATGAACGGTGCGACAAGACCGGCTGCGGCCATGCCGCCGCAGTATCCGTTCTGCTCCATCAGCATCACCTTTGCGGTGGGATTGGCACGGGCCGCGGCAATCGCTGCACAGAGTCCGGCCGGGCCGCCGCCGATGATGAGAATGTCGGTTGATTCCGTCGGAAGAGTTTTGGTATAGGTCATGGGATTCCACGCTTTCTTTTATGATTGGTTAATATCGGTTGACAAACCGGAATTTTTATGCTATACTCAATTATACCATAAATATTGCATATGACAAGCCTTTTTCACGATAAAATCTTATGCTTTTGTGACTTTCGGAGGACCGTATGCTTCACCGATTTGAAGAAAACCTGATAAAGGGACGGTGCCGCGCGCTCATTTCATCCCCCTCGCTCCGGACCGCTGAAAACGTTGAGGGCGGCTGGACGGATGCCCTTTTGTCCGGGATGGTGCTTTTTTCCCACCGTGTCAACGATTACACCCCCACGGATTTTCCCGAATATCTCCACTCCCACGATTATTTTGAGCTGACCGTCTGCGCCTCGGGCGATTCGATGCAGTACATCACCGATGACCGCTATCTGTCCGCCCGCCCGGGCACGGCAATCCTGACAAAGCCGAACACCATCCATATGTTCCGCGCCCTCGATTCCCTTCGCTATGACCGGTATGTCATCTATTTCCGGCCGATTCCCGCCCTTTTCGGCGATCCTTCGGTGCTGGATTTCATCCGCGCCGGGGATCCCGGAAGCGCCGCCTTCTGCTTTGAAGCCGGTCCGAGCGTTCTTTCCTATGCCGAGGATGCCGAGCGTGCGCTGGCCGATCCGACGGCTCCCTATGCGGGCGCGCGTGCCCTGCTCCGGCTGACGGAGCTTTTCCTCACCCTCTCGGACAGCCGTCCGGTCCGGGCCGAGGACATCGCCTCCCCCGTGCCGGAATTCATCGCCCGGATCAAGGCTTACATCGATAAGGAATTCGCCTCCCTCCACTCGGCGGCCGATCTGAGCAGCACCTTCTTCTACAGCCGCGAATACATCACCCGCGTCTTCCGCCAGTATTACAACACGCCGCTGTACGAATACATCCTCCGCCGCAAGCTACTTGAGAGCTGTTCCCTGCTCCGCGCGGGCGAGAGCGTGGAGAAGGCGGCCGCAGGCGCGGGCTTTCGCAATATGTCCAGCTTCATCAAGGTCTTCCGCAAATTCCAGAACTGCACCCCCTCGGAATACAAAAAGCGGAATGCCGGCGGATAATGTCACAATTGCATAAATCCGCTTCACATATCGCTGTTTACAACCCTTTTCGGACGTGTTATAATGAAACTGCCTATTGAAAAAACAAGGAGATTCATTATGAAACGCACCGTTTCCCTCATTCTGCTGGCCTCGATGATGGCCGGCCTCATTTCCTGCGGCGGCAAGACGCCCGCCTCTGACACCACCGTCCCCACCCAGACCGACTCCGCATCCGACACCGCCGCGGTCATCGAATACCCCGACCTGGAAGGCTTCACGCTGAACGTCGCCAAAATCGATCAGTCGAATATTGCCTGGTCCAACAACACCTTCGATCCGGAGGGCGAAACCGGCGAGGTGCTCAATGACATCCTCTTCCGCCGCAATTCCTTCGTCGAGCAGGCCATGAACTGCGTGATTCAGGAAACCGTCTTCGGTTCCATCACCTCCGAAGCCCGCAAGAACATCCTGGCCGATGACGGCACCTTCAATCTCTACATGGAGAAGCTCCGCGACATGGCCGCTCTGACCGCCGAGGATCTGTTTGTCGAGATTCACGAGCTGGACACCCTCAATCTTGACAAGGATTACTGGGATCAGGATTTCCTGCGCGACACCTCGGTGCTCGATAAGAACTATATGCTGGTCGGCGATCTGCTTCTGACCACCGCCGACTGCCTCTATGCCATCATCTATTCCAAGAAGGTGGCCGAGGATTTTGAGATCCGTGATCTCTATCAGACCGTCCGCGATGGCAAATGGACGCTGGATGTCCTGAATACACTGGCTGCCCGCGTGACCGGCGATCTCAACGGCGACTCGAAGTATGATTACAATGACCGCTGGGGTATCATCTCCGTTCCGAGTGCCGACCCGATCTACGCCTTCCTCATCGGATGCGGCCAGAACGCCTTCGCCCTGAACGAGGATGACGAGCCGGAGTTCATCGCCGGCAGCAACCGCTTCCTCGATGTCTACGAAAAGATCAGCAAGCTGTACGGCGGCGACGATCTCTTCAACCTCAACGATTACACCACGCTCAAGAACCGCGATGCCATCGCGGCGATGTTCCAGAACGATCAGATGCTCTTCCTGCCCCAGTGCATCTCGGCCGCCAGCCAGTATCTGCGCGGTGCCGAGCAGGATTTCGGCTTCCTGCCCATGCCCAAGTACGAGGAATCGCAGGAATTCTACCTCTCGCACGTCAATATGGGCGCGCCTGTCTTCTTTGTTCCCAAGACCAACGGCGAGCTTGACAGGACCGGTGCCGTTCTGGATGCGCTGGCCGCTTATTCCGCCGAGCATCTGATGCCCGCCTACTACGATACCTGCTTCTCGGCCAAGTACACCCGCGACGATGAATCCTACGAAATGCTGCTTCTGGCGCTGGAGCACAAGGTCTATGACCTGGGCTTTATCTGGAAGTGGGGCGATTTCATGAATCTGACCGCCGCCTGCATCAAGTCCGGCGCCGAGGGCTTTGCTTCGGTCATCGCCTCCAACTCCTCCAGCATCAATGCCGGCATCGAGACCACCCTCAAGAGCCTTCAGTCCGGGAATTAAGGGCTTTGGCTCCGGTTGAGCACGCAAAATACAACAAGGAAGCTTTTCATCATGAACAAGAACCTCACGCACAAAACCCATGAATGCGATCTCTGCGTGGTCGGCGGCGGCCTTTCCGGCCTCGCGGCCGCGCTGGCCGCGGCCCGTCACGGCGCGAAGGTCATCCTGATCCAGGACCGTCCGGTGCTCGGCGGCAATGCCTCCAGCGAAATCCGGATGTGGGTGCGCGGCGCAGGCAAGGGCTACCGCGAGCCGGGCATCATCTCGGAGCTGGATCTGGCCAACATCTACCGCAATCCGCATATGAATGCCCATCTGTGGGATGCCGTCCTCTACGATACGGCAAGACGGGAGAAGAATCTCACCCTGCTTCTGAACTGCTCGGTCTGCGATGCCGACACCGAGGGGCGGCGGATCGCGTCCGTCACGGGCTGGCAGCTGACCACCTACACCTGGCACACGGTTAAGGCCAGTCTCTTTGCCGACTGCTCCGGCGATTCCATTCTGGCGCCGCTGGTCGGCGCTCGGTACCGGGTCGGCCGCGAAGGCCGGGCGGAATTTGATGAGCCGATGGCGGCCGAGGAACCCGATTCCTTCCATATGGGAATGTCCTGCCTGCTTCAGGCCCGCGAAACCGATCATCCGGTTGCCTTCATCCCGCCCGAATGGGCCGAGAAATTTCCCGATGAGGAGTCGCTGGCCGGCAAGGCCCATGACTGCGTGAACACGCGCGCCAATTTCTGGTGGATCGAGGTGGGCGGCAATACCGCCGACGGCATCGCCGATACCGAGGAATGCCGCGACCGTCTGCTGGCTATCGCCATGGGCGTCTGGGATCACATCAAAAATACCGGCGATCACGGCGCCGAAAACTGGGAGCTGGAATGGGTCGGCTTCCTGCCCGGCAAGCGGGAGAGCCGCCGATACGCGGGTGCATATAGGCTCAAAGCCGGCGATCTGTCCGAGGGACGGGATTTTGCCGATGCCGTTGCCTACGGCGGCTGGACGATGGACAACCACGATCCGGCCGGCATCGATGCCGAGGGCTATTCCTCCTGCCATTCCCCGGTTCACAATCCCTATCTCATTCCCTACCGCTGTCTGTATTCGGCCGATCTCGACAATCTCTATTTCGCCGGCCGCAATATCAGCGCCACCCATATGGCCATGAGCTCCACCCGCGTCATGGCGACCTGCGCGCTGATGGGTCAGGCCGTCGGTACAGCCGCCGCCATCGCCATTGCGCGCTCCTTAACGCCTGCTGGCGTGTATGAATCGGCCATCGGCGAGCTTCAGAGAAAGCTGTGGGACGACGGCATCTGGCTGCCCGGCCATCCCCGCCCGCTCCATCCCGTCATGGACGGAGCCGTCTGGTCGCGGGATGCGGCGATTCTGGCCGACGGTCTGGAGCGGATGCTCGACGGCGAGGATCACTTCACCACGATCGACGAGCCGCTTTCGCTTACGCTGGCCGCGCCGCTTTCATCGGACGGCTATCGCATCCGGCTCTGCTTCGATCCGGATTATACCCGCGAAACGATCAATCCGACCGGAGTCGGCAACCCCTATTCGCAGAAATCCCACCGCCGGCTGGATTTCAAGCCGCTGTCGATGCCCGCCAATCTCGTAAAAGAGCTTGAAATCACCGTTACCCTCGCGGACGGCAAATCCGAGGTCCTGCATTTCGACTCACTCCACAATGCCCTCTTCACGCATCCCCTGCCCGCCGGCACCGTTTCGGTATCTGTCACGGGAAAGGCATGGAGCGGCATGGCGCGTGTTTTCTCCTTCGATGTTATAAGCTGAGCCCGCCGCCGAAAGCGGATACCGCCCGCCATCAGGACGTCCGTGTCGGCGGCTACAGCGAATATTTCAACCGTCTGTCCCCCGAACTGCAGGACAACATCATTAAGAGAACCGAAAACGGATTGTACATCCGACAAAAAAACGGACCGCCGCTCAACTGCGGCAGTCCGTTTTTTCTTTTATGTTTACTGCCAGTTGTCCGGGAAGCACCAGCGGGCACCGACAATCACCGACGGCTCATCAATCGTCGGATGCTGATACCAGACCGTATAGTAGCTTCCATCCGCCATCGAAACCGTCGCCGGATAGCCGAAATCCACCGTGTTCGGCAGATCGCAGGGCAGCCGGTATGCCTCCCACGATTCGCCCTCATCCCCGCTGACATAAATGTTCAGCCCCAGCGGATGAATCCGATCGCCCGCCGACAGAATCAGCCGACCGTCATGAGCGCGGCAGAGATGCCCAGGTGCGCCAAGCCGCATCGGATCGGGCGAATCGCCGCGAACCTTCAGCGGAGCCGGCTCGCTCCAGCTCACACCGCCGTCATGCGATACCGATTGATAGAGCGTGAAGATTTCATAGCCGTTCTGCCAGTTGTGATCCTCGGGCTGACGCTCGGTGCGGATCATCGCCAGAATACTGCCGTCCTTCAGGACAATGGCATGCGGCTCCTCCGAGGGCAGGCTGCCGTCGCCGATCGGCGGAAGCTCTCCGCGCTTTTCCATCGCCCCCGTGGCAGGATCCATCTCCCAACATTCGATCCGGTTCCAGTCTCCGAATACACAGCCAACGTAGAACAGACGGCCATCCAGACTCCAACACGGGCCGTGCGGAGCGGATACCGGCGAATGGTGCAGTTCCTTCTCCCAGGTTGAACCGCCGTCGTGGCTGAGCCGGAAGGTCGAGCCGAGCGCAACCGCCTCCGCGCCGGGAAGCGAGGCGATATAATCAAGATAAGCGAGGATATAATCCGTGCGCGGCCCGCTCTTGCGGTGCGCGATCTTCCGCTGAAACTCCAGCGTGTTGTTGAAGGAGGTGAATACGGCCGTGTCGCCGTGTACGGCGAGGCCGCCGTCCCGGTCATCCAGTACCGTATCAATCACCGCCTCCGGACGGCTCCAGCTTTTGCCGCCATCCGCGCTGTAAGTGATCACCCCTTTGCCGAAGGGGCAGACGTGATCCAGCCGATAGCCGGAGGCAGCTGCCGCCAGCCGACCGTCCGGCAGGGCAGCCGCCGTCGGCCAGGCAAAATAATTATGGAGCGAATCGGGATTTTCCATCACCGTCGCCGTTTCGAGAATTTTGAGCTGTTTCATAACCGGATGCCTCCATTAGATTTCGCTGACCGTATACGACAGCGTGTTGTAATCGACGGTGACCGACACGCCGTTTTCATAGGTTGTGCGGTATATTCCCTCGCCGAGCTTCTCATGACGGATCATCCGCTGATACTGGAGCGGGGCCATCGTCTTGTATTCCTCATATACCGCCCGGATCCGATCCAGCGTATCCGTCAGCTGCGCCTCATCGCCGCAGAGCAGATCCTCCTCGCCCATCCAGTTGCCGCATCCGCCCTCATCCACATACTTGGAGTTGATGTAGCAGAGCGGCCGTCCGCTGTATTCCAAAAACTTCAGATGACTGTATTCATCCTTGACGCAGTAGTTGACCGTTTCCGTCGAAGGATTGTAGAGAATGGAGCCGTGATAAACCAGCTGCCAGAAGGGGATCGTTTCATCGCACAGCTCGCGCAGAGTGGTGTAGAGATTGTAGGAGGTATAGAGAACATAATCCAGCGCATCGGCGGCAAAATCGAAGCCGCCCTCGCTGGCGAAACCGCCGAACATCGCCCGGGTTTTCTGTGCAATCGAACGGTAAATTTCCGCCGATTCCGGTGCACTCAGCGGATGATCGGGCGAAAAACAGCTTCGCGGCGGGAAATTGGTGATAACATCAATGTAATGGATTCCCGCAAAGCCCATTTCCCGGATTGCGTTCAGATTCCGCTCGGTGTAGGAAACCGTTTTGGCCGGGCAGATGTGATAGGGCTGACCGCCGCCCCAGAAAATTTCATCCTTGGAATAATCGCCGTCATGGGTGACGCAGAGCGCATCCTCGTCCCAGTCCGAGGAAATGCTGTACATCTCCGTGCTGTTGGTGTGTACCACCATCTGATAGCCGAGTTCCTTGCCCAGAGTACAGATTTCTTCCAGCTTCACCTGTCCGCCGATCGTTTCCTCAATCGGCAGAAGCTGGGGCCAGCGACCGTCGTGCCCCTTGATCTCCACGCCGACCAGGCAGACCTCGCAGGCCTCCACACCGCGCTCCTTCATGCCGTGCAGGATCTCCTTCACGCGCTCCAGCGTGCATCCGACCACAACCGGCGGCTCGGTTTCCTCCGTCTGATGGGCAACCGGCGAGGGGACGGGCTTCCATGCCAGCCGGATCCGAAGCTCGGGGGCCTCGGCCGCATAGCGGATCGCTTCGCTCGTCCGGCATTTTTCCGTCAGACGGGGCGGATTTTTGATCTCCCGGTACAGCGCGGCCATATCATTGTAATCCGCCGTCAGCGGAAGATCGTACAGCTCGGCGGCGATATCCTCATAGCGCACCTTCTCATCCACAAAGAAGCGCGGATAGATGTAATACCGGCCGTCCTTCACGCCCATCACAATCCGGTATTCCCACGCCATGCCCGTGATGACGGCCAGAACGCACCGCTCGCCGTTCTTGAATCCGAACAGCGGCATCGCGTTGCTGTCGGAGATGTATTCGTGATCACCCTACCGCTGACGGAAGCGGCAGAGCATGGTGCCGCCTTCCTTGGTACCGCGCGGCGCCAGCATGTAGCCCTCGCCCACACCGCTCGTGAATTCCTCCGCCATAAAATCAATAACCGCACAGCCGTCGGCGATCTTCGCCTTCGGCAGCCGGACGCGGGTCATGTTCCCTTCCCGCTCGGTAATGGCGATGAGAATTTCCTCTCGCCCGTCCTTATAAGTCATTCTGCAGTTCATCGAAATATTCCTCCCCCAAGTCGGAATCGGCCCTTGCCAAATCCGTTTTTCTTTGATATAATTATACACATCAAGCGCCCCGCCCGCAAGGGAATCCCGGGGATGAAATTTGACTTTTCATGCCATTTCACGAAAGGTGCCAAAAAGATGCTGTATTCTCACGGAAAAATCGACGACAGCGCAAACGAATTTGAATTTATATGCCGTCGGCGGGAAGATCTGCAGTTTCTCTTCAACAATCTCACGCTGGAATTAAAGGATCACAACCGCGCCGCCATCCGTCCGGGCTTCATCAGCCGCACACTGGTGGATCAGGATTTTCAGCACACCATCAATTCTCTTCACTTTCTTATCGAGGGAGAGGCGGTGATGGATTTCGGCGGGCAGCAGATCCCGCTCAGCGCGGGCGATATCTTTCTGATCGGCAATCATGTCAAGTGCAGCTGGACATACACCGCCCCCGCCGAGGAGCTCACCCTCCTGTTCAACGTTTACCTTGGTGACCTGGAGGATCTGTTCAGCCATCTGACCAGCCCCCTCATTCTGCACGGCCGGCAGAATACCGTCCGGTCGGTGGAAGCCCTCTTCGGGGAGGATTCCGGCCTGTCCGCCCTCGCCCTCCGACATATCTGCCTGCAGTATCTGGAGGAATTTCTCCGCATGAGCGGCGCGGATATCGACGGACGAATCCGAACCGTCAAAAAATACCGGGAAGTCTTCCGCTATATTTCGGAGAATCTGTCCGCCGGCCTGACCGTGGAGGAGCTGGCAAAGGCCACCAATTATTCGGTCAGCTTCTTCACCAAAAGCTTCCCGCGTGACAACGGCATCACCATCAAGCAGTACATCCATGACAAGCTGATGTCGGGCGCGGAACAGCTGCTGATCTATTCGGATCTCCCGGTGCGGGAAATCTCAGATCGCTGCGGCTTCTGCGAGCAGGCCTATTTCACCCGCTGGTTCCGCCGCTATAAGGGCTGTCCGCCTACCGAATACCGCGCCGCCATCCGAGCCATCACCGAAAATCAAGGGGGAATTCCCTCCGTGTAAAAGAATAGCTCCGAACAGCATCGGGCACCGGCTGATTCCCAGCCGGTGCCCGATCGTTGTATTCACTTACAGACTGTTGGCGGTGGCGATAACCTGGTAGGAAACCCATCCCAATCCGTCAAGGGGATGCGCAAAGCCGGTATGGCAATCGCTGCGAAGCCGCTCCTTTATGAGCCGGGCACGCGGGTGGTCTATTGCTGCAACGGCTTCATGCTGCTGGCAAAGCTGCTTGAAAATCTGTACGGGGCAGGTCTGGATGCTTTGTTTGCTGAAAAAATCGCGCCCCGCCTTGGTATGGGCGAGTCGCGCTTCTGCCCGCCGCAGGGAGCGGATATTGCCAGCCATCAGGACGGCCGCTTTGGCGTAAACGATGAAAATGCCGCCTTTCTCGGCGGTGTGTCCGGCAATGCGGGGCTGTTTTCAAGCCTTGATGATATGAGCCGCTATGCCATTGAGCTGGCAAACGGCCTGCCCTCGCTCATCCCCCCCGAGCTCTTTGCCGAAACGATCAAAAATTACACGCCGGGCCTTGAAGAAGCGCGCGGCATCGGCTGGAAGCTGGTGGATCCCGCCTACACCCAGACCGGGCGGCTCTTCCCATCCGGCAGCTGGGGGCATTGCGGCCACACCGGCCAGAGCGTTTTTGTAAGCCGTGAGACGGGGATGTGGGCTCTGCTTCTCACCAACGCCACCTATCATCATGCGGATTACAGCCGGGTCTGCGAGATGCGGGCCGAATTCCACAACGCCCTTGCCGACGATCTTGGGTTATAGCCAAAAAAGAGAATCACCGACGCCAATCGGTGATCCTTTTCTTTTATGCAAGCTTCAGAAGAACCAGCGCCAGCACGCCGATCAGGGCGCTGATCAGCTGGCGGCGGGTGAATTTTTCCTTATACAAGATGATCGACAGGACAAAGCTCGTCACGATGCCAAGGCCCGTGCGGATGGGGGTTGCCAGCGAGATCGGCATAAAGAGATAGGTCGCCAGATTGGCAAGATTGGCCGCGCCGTTCATGAGGCCCGCCGCGCCGCCGTAGAGGAGCCCGTATTTGAGCACGGATTTCAGCCGGCCGCGCTCGTTTATGAAGCCAATGAGCAGAAGAGCGGCCGCGGCTCCCCCCAGCGAAAGGGTCATGAATTCATTGTCACAGGCATTGTCAAAGCGGATCTGCTGCATCCGCGACAGGATGGCGATCATACCGTTGCTGAATAACGATACCAGCACACAGATCAGCCACTTCACCGAGAAGGGCTTCTTTTCGCTTTCCTCCCGGGACGGATGGTAATTCATCAGAAACATCGAGGCAAAGACCAGCACCAATGCGATCCAGGTAAGCAGCGAGGCCTCCTCCTTCAGAACGAGCAGACCGTAGCCGATGGCGAAGATACCGGAAAAGGAGCTGATCAGCCGGCTGATCGCATAGGATCCGAGCTGAAGCGCCAGATACATCGAATAGAAGCCCGCCGCGAACATCAGCGCGCTGACAAGGCCGTATAAAAAGAGTTCCCCCGAAAAATGCAGACCGTCCCGATCGCTGAAGATGAAGAAGATCATGGCAAACAGGCAGATGATGGCATTGAAGAAAAGGCCGCCCGCGCCGTGCTTTTTGCCGTAGCGGCGGACCAGCATTCCTTCCAGCTGATGCGCGGCCTGATTGATGCAGATGAGCAGAATACCCATGGTTTCCCCCGGATTTGTTGATGTCGGTACTATTGTATCACAGATTCCCGGAAATGTAAATGGAAAATGGTTACTTCTTCATGTAAAAATCCCATATCAAAAAAAGTGGGGGAACCGCAGTTCCCCCACTTTTTATATGTTATTCGTCGTAAGCCATACCAAAGCGGTGCAGATAGGCCGCAATCTCGGCGCGGATCGCTTCCTTTGTCAGATCGCCTTCCGTATCGCTGACCAGACCGTAGCATTCCGCCCACAGGACGCTGGTTTCCGCCCACGGGCTGCATTCGCTTGCCGCCGTGCCGGCCACCTTATCGCTCACATCATAGCCCTTGAAGGCTGCATAGCGGTGCAGGATCGCCAGCAGCTGCTCGCGGGTGATGGGATCCGTCGGGCCGAAGCATCCGTTGCCGTAGCCGTTGACGATGCCGTTTTCGGCCGCCCATGCGATCGCGTCGGTGTACCAGGAATCGGCTTCCACATCATCAAAGTCCGCAGGGGCCGCTTCGGGACAGCCCTCCAGCCGCCACAGAACCGTGACGATCATCGCGCGCTCGGCCGATCCTTCGGGATCAAACAGGCCGCCGCCGATGCCTTCCATCAGGCCCTTGTCAAATGCGTAGAGGATATCCTCATAGTACGCGCTGTCGGTGGTGACATCCGTGAAGGGAAGCTCCGGGATCTCCGGCTCATCCGGTACATCCGGGGTTACAGGCTCATCCGGAAGCGCCGGCTCGGGCAGGAAGGGATAATCGGGCATCGGAATCAGACCGGTTTCGGGCTCCTCATCCTCGGGAATGTCCTCATAGACGGGAACCATCTCCACCGGACTATCGGGCATGATGAATTCAACGGTTTCGGATTTCTTGTTGCCGGTGACAACCACCAGACCGTCCGGGAAGCGCCATTCCTTGAAGCGCTTGCCGGGAGCGGGCTTCGGAGCGGTGATCGTTACGCGGTCACCCTTGTTGAATACGCCGCCGGGAGCAGGCGTTTCGGGCTCTTCCGGATCCTCGGGAATGACCGGTGCATCCGGATCCTCGGGTTCCTCCGGGATTTCGGGCATCGGAACCGTTACACGGTAGCCGCCGTCACAGCACTCGGAGCAGTAGAAGCAATCCTCGCAGATTTCATCGCACTCGGCGCAGGCCATGCCGCAGGAATCGCAGACTTCGGTGCAGTTTTCGCAGATATTGCAGGTTTCGCAGAGCAGCGCGCAGTTATTACAGGAATCGCCGCAGGTTTCGCAGATGACCGCGCAGTTCTCGCAGAGGCCGCATCCGCCGCAGACCTCGGAGCAGTCGGAGCAGGCGTCCCCGCAATCCTCGCAGATTTCGGTGCAGTTTTCACACAGACCGCAGTTCCCGCAGATTTCGGCGCATTCAGCGCAGACTTCCATACAGCCCTCGCAGAGCTCGGTGCAGTCGGCACACAGCTGGCATTCGGTGCAGAGCTCCGCGCAGTCGGTGCAGGCCGCGCCGCAGGATTCACAGATCGTCACGCACCTCTCACACAGACCGCAGGACTCGCAGAATTCAGCGCATTCGCCGCAGGTGCCGCACTCGGGGCAGACCTTGGCGCACTCGGAGCAATGCTCCTCACATTCGGGGCAGATTTCGGCACAGCCGGAGCAGGCCGTGCAGGTGCCGCAGACAAAATCGCAGGCCGAGCAGGCCGCATCACAGTAATCGCAGATGGTGGCGCATTCGCTGCAGGTACCGCAGGTACCGCATACATAGTCACATTCGCTGCAATGGCTCTCGCACTCGGGGCAGACCAGCGCGCAGTCCTCGCACAGGCCGCATCCGCCGCAGAGCAGACCGCAGTTGTCACAGCCCTCGCCGCAA
>JAZNKS010000017.1:0-23082 GCA_045578725.1 Candidatus Flemingiibacterium sp. | reverse complement strand
ATTATTCGCAAGGCATATGATGGACTTAAAGTGTTAGGCAACGGAGATATCACAAAGAAGCTTACCGTTGAAGCAACAGTCTTTTCAGCAACTGCTAAAGAAAAGATCGAAGCAGCGGGCGGAAAGACTGAGGTGATCTAATTGTTTAAGACATTAAGAAACGCATGGGCACAGCCCGAGCTTCGCTCGAAGCTCCTCTATGTCCTGTTCATCGTAGTCATTTACAGAATCGGTTGCTCGATTCCTGTACCGTATATGAAGGCAGGTATTGCTGAAATGCTCGCAGATCAGCTTGCAGGCTCCGTATTCGAATACATGAGCTTTATTTCCGGTTCTGCATTCGCTCAGGCGAAGCTCTTCGCACTTTCAATCTCCCCCTATATCAACGCATCAATTATCATGCAGCTCCTCTGCGTGGCAATTCCCGCTCTTGAACGTATGTCCAAGGAAGAGGACGGCAGAAAGAAAGTCACTCAGATTACTCGTGTCGTAACAATTATCATTTCGCTTCTTACAGCGTTTGGTTATTACACATACCTCAGTTCTTACGATATGATAAACAATGATGGCTTCTTCACAGCAGTAGTTATCATCGCTTGTTACACCGCAGGTTCAACCCTCATCATGTGGCTCGGCGAAAAGATCAACGACAACGGAATCGGTAACGGTATTTCCATTATCCTTTTCGTAAACATCGTTTCTTCCGCTCCTCAGATGATCGGTTCGATCGTATCTGCTATCAGAACTGTTGATGTTCCTGCAATGATATCGCTCGGAATCACATTTGTTATCAGTGTTGTACTTGTTATATTCGTTATATTCATTACAAACTCTGAGAGACGTATTCCGGTTCAGTATTCAAAGCGTCAGGTAGGTCGCAAGATGTATGGCGGTCAGAGCTCAAATCTCCCGCTTAAGCTGAATATGTCGGGCGTTATGCCGGTCATCTTCGCTAACTCCATTCTTGCTCTTCCCGCAACTATCGCAATGTTTGTTCCCGGTGAGGCAAAAGAGGGTACATTCTGGTATGGCTTCCAGCAGCTGTTCTCATACAACTCCTGGTTCTATGCAGTACTCTTCTTAGTGCTTATCATAGCCTTCGCATACTTCTACATCGCTATTTCCTTCAATCCTATTGAAGTGTCAAATAACCTGAAGAAGAACGGCGGCTTCATCCCCGGTATCCGTCCCGGAAAGCCCACTTCCGACTACATCACGAAGTCCCTCAATAAGGTAACTCTTATGGGTGCGTTCTTCCTTGCTGTTGTCGCTGTGCTTCCGATCGTAGTTAACAAGATTTATATGATTATTGCAAAAGCCGCAGGAGTTCTGGAAACATCTGCCGGTGCAAGTCTTGGTTCTGCGGCATTCGCGGGTACTTCGATCATCATCGTTGTCGGTGTTGCACTCGAAACCTTCCGTGAGCTTGAAGCTCAGATGACGATGCGTCACTACAAGGGCTTCCTTGAATAAGATTGATTACGTTGCCGCCCATTTAGGATTTCGATCTTAAATGGCGCGGAACGGTCAGTTTGAAACAATAGGGAGAAATTCTATGAAAATGATTTTCCTTGGCGCGCCCGGCGCCGGTAAAGGTACTCAGGCTGAGATAGTTTCCGAAAAATATGCGATTCCCGCTGTTTCAACGGGTGCTATTATCAGAGAAGCGATCAAAAACGAAACTGAGATGGGTAAGGCCGCAAAGCAGTACACCGAAAACGGTGCGCTCGTTCCCGATGAAGTCGTTATCGGCATCATCAAGGAGCGTCTCACCAAGGACGACTGCAAAAACGGTTTCATCCTTGATGGATTCCCCAGAACAGTTCCTCAGGCCGAAGCTCTCGAGGAGATGGGCGTTGATATTGACCTCGTTGTTAATATCTTTGTTCCCGATGAAAAGATCGTCGAGAGAATGTCCGGAAGACGCGTATGCGCAAAGTGTGGTGCGTCCTATCACACAATCTTCAATCCCTCGAAGGACGGCGACAACTGCGATAAGTGTGGCGACAAGCTCACAATTCGTAAGGACGACGCTCCCGAGGTTGTTAAGAGCAGACTTGTTACCTATCACGAGCAAACCCAGCCTCTCGAAGATTTTTATGAGAAGCGCGGCAAGCTTGCGACGGTAGTTGGTCAGGAGAAGGTTGAAGATACAACCGCTTTGACTCTCGCTCTTATCGAAGAGAAAAAGCAGGGCAGATAAAATCCATGATATCGGTAAAAAACAAAGACCAAATCAAACTGATGCGTGAGGCAGGTCGAATCACAGGTGAGGCACTTATGCTTGCCGGTGAATCGATAAAGCCCGGTATGACCACAAAGCAGCTCGACGCGATAATTCGCCGTCACATTGAAAAGTGTGGTGCGAAGCCCTCGTTCCTCGGCTACGGCGGATTCCCGGGAAGTGCCTGCATAAGCATCAACGATGAAGTTATACACGGTATCCCCTCGGCAAGAGTGATCGAGGACGGCGACATAGTCAAGGTCGATGTCGGAGCCTATTATAAGGGCTTCCACGGAGACTCTGCTAACACATTTGCCGTTGGTAATGTGTCAGACGAGGCTAAGCGTCTTATCGAGGTCACTAAAGAAAGCTTTTGGCGCGGTATTGCAGAAGCGAAACCCGGCAATCGCATTGGAGACATTGGATATGCTATCCAGTCTTATGTTGAGGAAAACGGCTTTTCTGTGGTGAGAAAGTATATCGGTCACGGTGTTGGCGAGGATCTTCACGAATCTCCCGATGTTCCGAATTTCGGTACAAAGGGACGCGGCGTGAGACTCTGCTCGGGCATGACCATTGCGGTTGAACCGATGATTAATATCGGTAAGCCGGATGTTATCGAGAAAAGCGACAAATGGACTGTCGTAACCGCGGACGGCTCGCTTTCGGCTCATTATGAGCACACGATTGCGATAACCGATGACGGCGTGATAGTTCTCACAAAGATCGATTGAGTTTTATTAACCTATCAAGGAGGGATTGTTCTGCCTAAGGACGACGTTGTAGAATTCGAGGGTACGGTCATAGAGGCACTGCCCAACGCCGTATTCAAGGTTCAGCTTCCCAACGGGCATATCATTACTGCTCATATTTCGGGTAAGCTTCGTATGAATTATATCAAGATTCTCCCCGGCGATAAGGTTACGGTTGAAGTTACCGTATACGACCTTACAAAGGGCAGAATCACATGGAGAGCTAAATAAGCTCCCGCAAAATTGTAAGCATAAGACACATAACTATGAGAAAGGCATGGTGAACACAATGAAAGTAAAACCATCCGTTAAGAAGATCTGCGAAAAGTGCAAGATCATCAAGAGACATGGTCGTGTCATGGTCATCTGCGAGAATCCCAAGCACAAGCAGAGACAGGACTAAACCACAACACAACGATTAAACCTAAACTTTTAAAGAAGGGGTGAATTAACGAATGGCACGTATTGCCGGTGTTGATATTCCGAACAACAAGAGAGTTGAAATTGCTCTCACCTATATCTACGGTATCGGCCTTAAGAGCTCGAAGGACATCCTGGCTAAGACAGGTATTGATCCCGATAAGCGCGCAAAGGACCTTACCGAAGAGGATACCGCAAAGTTAAGAGAAGAAATCGAAAAGAACTATCACGTTGAGGGTGACCTCCGCCGTGACGTTGCTCTTGACATCAAGCGCATGATCGAAATCAACTGCTACCGCGGTATCCGTCACAGAAAGGGTCTGCCCGTAAGAGGTCAGAGAACCAAGACCAATGCGAGAACCAGAAAGGGTCCCGCAAAGACTATCGCAAATAAGAAGAAGTAAGGAGTGAGATAACATGGCAAAAGCACAGGCTTCCGCTAAGAAGGTCATCAAGAAGCGCCGCGAACGTAAGAACATCGAAAAGGGCGCAGCACATATCCGTGCAACCTTCAACAACACGATTGTTACCATCACCGATGTAGCCGGCAACGCTGTATCGTGGGCTTCCGCAGGCGAGCTTGGATTCAAGGGCTCCAGAAAATCCACTCCGTACGCGGCACAGATGGCTGCTGAGACCGCTGCTAAGGCTGCGATCGAGCATGGCATGAAGACCGTTGAGGTATTTGTTAAGGGTCCCGGCGCAGGTCGTGAGTCCGCTATCCGCGCACTCCAGGCTACTGGCCTCGACATCAGCCTCATCAAGGACGTAACGCCGATTCCTCACAACGGCTGCCGTCCCCCCAAGCGCAGACGCGTTTAATTCTATCCGATAAGGAGGTAACTGAAAATGGCAAGATATACTGGATCTTCCTGCAGACTCTGCCGCAGAGAAGGCTGCAAGCTGTTCCTGAAGGGCAATCGCTGCCTGTCCGGCAAGTGCGCTATCGATAAGAGACCGAACTCTGTTCCCGGTCAGCACGGCGCCGCAAAGCGTATGTCCAGCGAGTACAACAACCAGCTCCGCGAAAAGCAGAAGGCAAAAAGATACTACGGTGTTCCCGAAAAGCAGTTCAAGAACTACTTCGTTCAGGCTGACAAGAAGGAAGGCATGTCCGGTGAGAACCTTCTGTCGATGCTCGAGCGCAGAATCGACAACGTAGTTTACAGAATGGGTATGGCAGAGAGCCGCAAGGAAGCTCGTCAGCTCGTTCGTCACAACCACTTCAGACTGAATGGCAAGAAGGTCAACATTCCTTCGATCATTCTGGGTGTCGGCGATGTCGTTACCGTTAACGAAACCAGCCGCTCCTCCGAGAAGATCAAGGGTCTGATTGAGTCCCTGTCCACGAAGCTGAATCCGAAGTGGCTTGAGGTCGACAAGGAGAACGCAATCGCCAAGGTGACCGCTATTCCCGCACGCGAAGACATTGACTTCGAGTTCCAGGAGCAGCTCATCGTTGAATTGTATTCGAAGTAATAACAGCCTCCGATATACCCAGTTCGCTTTACAAGGCTGTGTTTATATGATTAGGAGGGTTATTGAATGATTGAAATAGAGAAGCCCAATATAGCGACCGTTAATTTGAGCGAAGACGGCAAGAGCGGTAAGTTCATTATCGAGCCTTTGGAGCGCGGTTACGGCATCACTCTCGGCAACTCCCTGCGCAGAGTGCTTTTAAGCTCGCTGCCGGGCGTAGCGGTGGTCAGCATCAAGATCGACGGTGTCCTTCATGAAATCTCCACCATTCCCGGAGTCAAAGAGGATGTTACCGAGATCGTTCTGAATGTCAAGGGCATTACCGCCAAGCTGCACACCAACGGTCCAAAGACTGTCACCATTGACATCAACGGACAGGCGGACGTTACAGCGGGCGATATCAAGCTGGATGCCGACATCGAAATCCTGAACCCCGATCACCACATTGCAACTGTCAGCGAGGGAACCCGCTTCTACATGGAGCTGACCTTCGATCATGGCAGAGGCTATGTTTCGCAGGAGAAGAACAAGCAGAATAACCCCTCTGTTATCGGTCTGATCTACACCGACTCGATTTACACGCCCGTGTACAACGTAAACTACACGGTCGAGAATACCCGTGTCGGCAGCAACACCGATTACGACAAGTTAACGCTTGATGTTTTAACCAACGGTACAATTTCAGCTAAGGAAGCAATTTCCCTTGGCGCCAAGATACTCAACGAGCATCTCAACCTCTTTGTCGATCTTTCGGATGAGGCAAAGAAGGCAGAAATCATGGTCGAGAGAGAAGAGACCATCAAGGAAAAGGTTCTTGAGATGACCATTGAGGAGCTTGACATGTCGGTACGCAGCTTCAACTGCCTGAAGCGTGCCGGCATCGATACGGTTGAAGATCTCACCAACCGCACCGAGGAGGACATGATCAAGGTCCGCAACCTCGGTAAGAAATCGCTCGAAGAGGTTATTCAGAAGCTTCACTCTTTGGGCCTGGATTTGAAGAAGGAAGAGGAGTAATCCTCGATCTGACTACCTTTATTTTACCGCAAAAGGAGGGAATTCCCAATGCCCGGAACCAGAAAACTCGGCAGAACTACTGCGCATAGAAAGGCTATGCTCAGAGGCATGGTTACCTACCTGCTGGAGAATGGCGCAATTGAAACGACCCTGACCCGTGCCAAGGAAGTTCGCGCACTCGCAGAGAAGATGATCACCCTCGGCAAGGCTAATACTCTTGCATCCCGCCGTGCTGCTCTCGCCTTCATCACGAAGGAAGATGTAGTGAAGAAGCTGTTCGACGTAATCGCTCCCGATTACGCTGACGTTAACGGCGGTTACACTCAGATTTACAAGCTCGGTCCGCGCCGCGGTGATGCCGCTGAAATGGCACTCATCAAGCTGACCAAGTACGAGAATGTAAAGGCTGAGGAGCCGAAGAAGGAAGACAAGAAGGCTGAAGCTCCCGCAGAGGAAGCAGCAGAATAAGTTTCTGCAGCGAATACGTCTGACTTGAATCAGAAAAAGGCGCTGTTGCATCGGAATGCAACGGCGCCTTTTTGTATGGATTCGCGCCTGCCTGTGTGCACAGCGGCAGGAAGCCCGGTCAGAATCCTGCCGGCTGCGGCAGCGGATTGGGGGACAGACGCGCAAATCCGCAAAGCGGGATTATTGTGCCATCATCGAATGGCCGCAGAATAGGCACTCGGTTGCTTCCGATGCGCTGTCAAGACCGCAGACGGGGCAGATCTTCATCGGTTTGCCGAGAACGATAGGATGCGGCAGACCCCGGTAATGACGGACGCGATCGCCGACAGCGACGGATGGCGTATGCGAGGCGTGGGCCAGATGATATTCATACTGAATGACCCGCTCGCTGCTGTCGAGCTTGACATAAACCTCGCAGTACCATTTGCGGACCATGATCCGCTGATAGGCAACGGCGGAGGTGGCACCGTCGCGGTGAGTGAAATCAACCGAGATGACCTCGCCCTCCCAGGACCGGTCAAACAGAAGCTTGTGCCCCTTCATGGCAAACAGCGGAGCCAGAAAGAGGAGAATCGCCACGATGACAGAGGTCATGACGTTGAAGCGGTCAACGAAATAGTCCCACAGGAAGACGATTTCCAGGACGGCGAGAACGGCGGTGCAGATTCCCCAGATGAGAAACAGCTTTTGATACCGGCGGCGGACATAGGTGCGAAGATCCGGATTCGCGGCGGGGATGGATATCTTACTCATGCTGATATTTCCTTTCACGGTTATTTGATGGGATGATGCTGTCTTTATTATACAATCAAATGAACGTGTTGTCAATACATAAGAACGCAAAAATGGAAATTCGGCAGATTCCACAAATCGGACGCTCACTTTTGGGCAATATGACGATTGCAATCCGATGCAAAAACGTGTATAATATTGGATACAGACATTAACAGAGAGGAAAACAAAAACATGAGTGTAGTTATCGGCATTGATGTCGGCGGCAGTACAACCAAGATTGTCGGCTTCCGCAAAGGGGATACATCAGCCCTGATCAATCCGCTGTTTGTGCGGGCATCGGATCCCATTACGGCGCTGTACGGCGCATTCGGAAAGTTCACCGATCAGAACAGCATCGCTTTGACGGAAATTGATAATATTATGGTGACCGGCGTGGGATCGGCGAAGATTACCAAGCCGATTTATGGGCTCAGCTGTGAGCACGTTTCGGAATTCGACTGCATCGGACTCGGCGGCCTGTATCTGTCCGGTCTGGAGGAAGCGATTGTGGTCAGCCTCGGTACGGGTACCGCGCTGGTTCACGCACGCAAGGGCGAAAAAATGGAGTATCTCGGCGGTACGGGCGTCGGCGGCGGTACGCTGGTCGGCCTTTCCAAGCGTATGCTTGGTATGGATGATATCCACCATATTCAGGAGCTGGCCGAGAACGGCGATCTTGACAAGATCGACTGGCGGATCGGCAATATCAAGAAGAACATCCTTCCCGGTGCGCCGGAAAAGATGACGGCTTCCAACTTCGGCAATGTCAGCGACATCGCGGGCAAGTCGGATGTGGCGCTGGGCATCATCAATATGGTATTTGAAACGATCGGCATGGTATCAATCTTTGCCGCACGGAATTACGGTCTGCGCGATATTGTGCTGATCGGCAATCTGACCACGCTGAACAAGGCAAAGGAAATCTTCAGCGGGCTGAATTCGATGTTCAATATGAACTTCATCATCCCGGAAAATTCTCAATTCGGAACGGTAATAGGAGCGGCGCTGACAAAATGAATACGATTCTTCAGAACAAAAAGCTTTATATTTTCGATATGGACGGCACCATTTATCTGGGCGGCCGGGTTTTCGATTTCGCGGTGAAATACATCAACGGCCTGCGTGAAAAGGGGAAGAAGGTGCTCTTCTTCACCAACAATGCTTCCCATTCGCCGGAGTTTTATCTGGACAAGCTGACCAGGCTCGGCTTTTCGCCCGATCCCTCGGAGATTCTGACCTCCGGCAATGTGACGATTGAATTCCTTCTCCGTCACCGCCCGGGCAAGAGTGTATATCTGTTGGGAACGCCGGAGCTGGAGAGCCAGTTTGCGGCAGCAGGCATTCCGCTTTTGAAGGGGGATGAGGAAAAGGCCGATATTGTAGTCACCAGCTTCGATACCACGCTGACCTACGCCAAGATGGATTCCGCCTGCCGCTTTGTTAGAAACGGCGCGGAGTATCTGTCCACGCATCCCGATTTCAACTGCCCGACCGAAACCGGATTCATCCCGGACAGCGGCGCGATTGCAGCCTTTGTCACCGCATCGACCGGCGTGAAGCCGACCTATTTCGGCAAGCCGTATGCGGAAACGGTGGAGATGATCGGTGAGGTGACCGGCATGGCGCGCGAGGATATGGTCATCTTCGGCGACCGGCTGTACACGGATATCGCGCTGGGTAAAAAACATGGTGTTACGGCTGTGCTGGTGCTGTCGGGCGAAACGACCGAGGCGGATGTAGAGGCCGCAGAGGCCGCTGACAAGCCGGATTTCGTGTATCGGGATCTGGGAGCCGTCATGGAGGACTGCGAGGCCTGAGGGGCCTTGTGGGCTTTTACCGGAATACAAAAAGGAGAGATGAGCTTCATCTCTCCCTTTTTGGGTTTATGATGCGTTTTCGCGGATCATATGTATGATTTCCCAAGTGAGGGCCCGCGCGGCGGTTTTGGCCTCTGTGAGCGTATTGGCGGCCGAGCCGATCTCGATCAGCAGGGAACCGGTGGTGAACTGCTCATTGAAGGATGCCCCACGGATGTTGATCGGGCGGGCGAAGCGCTCGTATTTCTGTGTCAGCCGGGCCTGCAGATGGGCGGCGACGGTGAGATTGTTGGCCCAGTCGGGATGATCCGCGCCTTTTTCATCGGTGCCGACCAGAAGCATGATCTGCGCCGCAGGCTGACCGTCAATCAGCGTGAGCGGCTTGATGAGATCGCCGTTCGTGCGCACAATCGCATCGCGGTGGACATCGAATACATAGCGGATTGAAGGATATTCGGCGAGCAGGCGCTGGATGGTATCGGCGGAATAATTGTAGGAATTGCGGTAGCTTTCCCGATCATGCATGACCGTGCAGTGGAGGGTCGGGATGCCGGCGGTGTTCAGCTGCTCGGCCATCACAGCACCAACAGCGACAATCGTTTCGTTGGGGTTGGTGCTCCGCTGGGCGCTTGTGGCGGGCACAGAGGCTTTTCCCTCGGGCGCAAAGGCTTCGGTGCCGTGTGTATGCAGAATGAGCACCAGCGGCTCAAAGGCCGTTCCTGTGCCGCCGCCTGCCGCGATGGCATCCTCGTGGTGCATCGGATAGGCACGCGCGGCATAAACATTGCCGTCCAGCTCATAAGCAGTCGTATTGGAGAGCAGGATCTGACCGGGGGCCGCAGAGCCGCTCAGATCGTAGGGGACCAGCGCACTTTCGCCGACGGCGACGGCTGAGCGATCAACAAGATAGAGATTCTCCCATGTAAAGGCGGACGGCGGGCGGATTACACCCTCGGCTTCTCCTTCGGAGGGATTGGCCGGGGATGACGGATGAAGCGGATCGGCGGCGTGCGGCGGATCGGGAAGGGAAGAGAGTCCGGTATTCTCCTCACCGCTGTCAAAATAAAGGGCATCGTTGCCGAAGAAGGCCTGCGACAACAGAAGCTGGGTCATCGCTTCGGCATCGGGTCGCTCCCCGATCTCGGGATAATGGAAGCATTCGCGTGCTGTTGCGGTGGGAGAATAGCGGGCGGGAAAGCTCATGGCGAGGCGCCCGAGGGCGAGTGCGAGGGCCAGTCCCCCCAAAAAAGAAGCGAAAATATCCCATGCCGAAAGCTGTCCGGCGGGATGCCGTAGTGTTTGTACCTGCCGCATTTTTCATACCGTCCTATTAAGATTGGTATAACAGTATATGCGGACGGTGGGGCGGGATATGCTTCAGCTTGCCGGGGATTGGAAAGCCTGCGTGATAGCATCGGCCAGCAGGCGGGAAAGCTCTCTTATGATGCTGTCGGTTTCCTTGGGCGTGACAAAAAAGCTGCGGCCGCCCTCCAGCACCGCTTCAAGAGAAGGCGGAAGCTCCTCCATACCGGCCTTTGCCAGCGAATCGACGATCAGAGTCGAGGAATCGACGACAGTCGGTACGCCGACGGCGATGACCGGACAGCCAAGCGTTTCCCGATTGAGCGCGAGGCGGCGGTTTCCGACACCGGAGCCGGGGCAGATGCCGGTACTTCCCAGCTGAACCGTGGTGGCAAGGCGATCGATCGAGCGGGCGCAGAGGGCATCGACGGCGATGACAAGGGCGGGCTTCACATGATCGGCGGCGCCCCGGATGATCTCCGCGCTTTCGATGCCGGTCTGGCCGAGCACGCCGGGGATGACAGCGGAGATTTCACAGCCGCCAAACAGCTCATAAAGTGCGCGGTTGTCCCGGATATGGCGGGTCACGGTGATGCGGTGAACGGTTTCGTCCCCGATCGCATCGGCGGTAATCTGCCGGTTGCCAAGTCCCGCAATCAGGATACTGGGAGGCGGGGAACCGCAAAGATCGGCTGCCATTTCACGCAGCTTCTGACCGAGCGTATGGCCGGCGGCCTCAAACTGCGCATCCGAGGCCAGCCATATCCGGCCCACATCGACGGTCACATACCGTCCGGGCGGCTTGCCAAGCCGTTCGGCGGCGGCTTCGGTCAGGATTTCGGTTGTGGTTACAGGGATGCCGAAGGGGGATTCGCTGTGCTCGCGGATGCCGGAACGGTCGGAAAGATCAAGCTCCGAGGCAAGATCGGTACGCAGATAGCCGGCGGCGGATTCATTCATGGATGGGCCCTCCCGGATTTGTTCATTTTGCTCATAGAAAGGATGCCCGACAGCCGCAAGTCCTATGCATGACCCGCAAAAATGAGGCGGCAGATACCGGCCGAACGGTGATAAAAGCTTGAATCGATAATATAATATCGGTAAATCCTGATATTTATGGACGAAGTGTACAAAATGAAATCGCATAGTTGTGCAATAGTATAAATCTTTAATTTTTTTGCAAATTAGTCATTGATTATATGGGGATTTAATGATATAATATAAGTAATATCCTAATAATGCTGTAATGATGCCATCCGGCCAAGTCCGGCACCGCGATTTCAGCTTTATTTCGTTAGCACATTCCCGGAGGCCCTGCCGATGGGGTGAATTTTAGGAGGAGTCATATCCATGAAGAAAATTGTTTCCCTGCTGCTGATGGCAGCGATGCTGGTTACGATGTTCGCAGGCTGCGGCACCACGCTGATTGACGGCGACAAGGGCGCAGTAATCAACGTCTATATCGGCAGTGAGATTTCCGACTATGACCCCGCTGTGGCCTTTACGGATGACAGCGCGGCCAAGTTCCTTGGCCTTGTTTTCGAAGGCCTTACCCGCATCAACGAAAAGGGTGAGGTTGAAAACGCTCTGATGAAGAGCTACAAGATCATCGAAAACGAGGAAAAAGGCGAATACAAGATGCTCATCACCATCAAGGCTACCAAGTGGAGCGATGGCCGTGTAGTATCTGCCGATGACGTTGTATACGCATGGAAGCGTATTCTGGACCCCGAGTTCTCCAACTCTGCGGCTGCACTTCTGTTTGATATCAAGAATGCACGCGATGTAAAGAACGGCGATAACTCCATCGATGACCTCGGCCTTGCCGCTGTTGACGATGATGAGATCGAGGTTGAATTCGAGGGCAGGATTGACTACAAGCTGTTCCTCGAGAACCTTGCAAGCCTTGCTCTGGTGCCCCTGCGTGAGGACGTTGTAACCCGTTATGACAGCTTCGGTACCGCTGTATCCACGCTGTGCACCAACGGTCCGTTCGCTATCAAGGGCCTCACCGCCGGCGAAGCTCTGATGCTGGAGCGCAACGTTTACTACTACCGTGACACCGAGGAAGAAGAGGCTCTGGACAAGTATGTCATTCCTTACCGCCTCATGATCAATTTCGCAAACGATGAAGAAGCCAACACCGCCGCATACGAAAACGGCGAGATCTTCTACCTGGGCGAGATTGCCATGTCCAAGCGTACCGCTTATCAGAGCGAAGCCGAGATCACCGATCTTCTGTCGGTATCCTCGTTTATGTTTGATACCACCAACAAGCTCTTCTCCAAGGCAGAAGCCAGAAAGGGCCTCTCGATGGCTCTCGACAGAAACGAGATTGCCAAGATCGTTACCTACGCAGTTCCCGCTTCCGGCCTGATCCCCGGAACCGTATATGACAAGGCTGTCGGCGACAGCTTCCGTGCAAACGGCGGTTCGCTGATCTCCCCCTCTGCCGATGCGGCAGGTGCCAAGTCCCAGCTTTCCGCAGCCGGTGTAACCAGCGGCAGCTTCAAGATCACCTTCAAGGATCACGCTCTGGAAAGAGCCATTGCTGAGTACGCCAAGGGCGTATGGGAAGGCCTTGGCTTCAAGGTTTCGCTGGATGCCCTCACGCCTGCCGAGTACAAGACGGCTTATGAAAAGGGTGATTACGATGTCATCCTTATGGACTTCCAGTGCCTCTCTACCGACTCCTTCGGCGTTCTGGCTCCTTTTGCAAGCAAGTTCTCCGGCCAGGGTCTGGACATCCAGAACGATGACTACGATGCCGTTCCCTATGTTCAGGGCTTCATCAGCGAGGAGTATGACGCGCTGATCGAAACCGCTTTTGCCGAGAAGGACAGAGCTGCACGCTCTGCTACCCTCCATCAGGCGGAAGAGCTGCTGATGAACGAAATGCCGATCATTCCGCTGGTATTCAACCAGGATGCGTATGTCTTCAATTCTGACGTTCTGTCCGGTGTTAAGGATTACTACTACGGATTCCGTAACTTCAGCCGCATGAAGATGAAGGACTATATGAGCTACAAGGAGACCGCGGAAGGCTGATTCCGCGTCATCAAAAGCGAATGAATAATGGGCAAATGCCGCGCCTGGTGTTTGCCCATCATTTTTCCGAATTGGGGAGGCTTTGGTATGCAGGCGCCGCTTAAGGATAAAAATGACATAAAGATTTTTATCCTCTATCTGCTGAAAAATCTGGATGATCCGCTGGACTTCAATACGATCAGCGATATTGTCGTTCAGGATGAGTTTGTCAATTATTTTGATTTCGCCGAATGCTTTGCGGAGCTTCTGGATACCGAAACGGTTGAGCAGATCCGTCTGCCGAACCCGACGCCCGCCAAGCCGGACGGAACCACCGAGCTGTTCCGGATAACCGAGAACGGCGTTCATGTAGTGGAGCAGCTGCAGAGCAATCTGCTCAATATGATCCGCGAAAAGAGCCTGAAGAGCGCCATGCGGCTGTTGTCCTTCAAATCGCGCGGCTCGGATGTCAAATGTTCCTGGAGCGAGCGCGAAGACGGGAGATTCGATCTGAAATGTCAGGTTATAGAGAAGGGCGGGACACTGCTGGATGTCAATCTGGTGATCGATACCCGCTATCAGCTGGATAAGATGGTGTATAATTTCAATGAGCGTCCGGAGGTTGTTTACCGCGGAATTCTCGCTCTTTTGTCCGGTGATATCAATTATCTGATCGATTGAGGTACCGAGCGCGCACTTTTGTGATTGTGCATAGTGCACAAAAAAGTGCGCGCATTTTCGTTCAAAACGCCAATAGAATTTGAGGGGTTCACGAAAAGGCTTCGTCATATTGCACAAAATTGGCGCGCCAATTTGTGCAACATAAACAAAGGACGAGGGGTACCACTTCTTTCCTGCCCTGAATCTCTTGACAAGTTCAAAAAAAATGCTATAATTATATATAGTAAATTTGCAAGCAGTTGAGGTGGCCGAATGTCCTTGGAGCGCGAATGGATCCGCCGCGTGCAGTCCGGCGAAAAGGATGCCTTCGGTGATATTGTACAGAAGTACGAGCCCTTGATTGTATCGTCGGTGGAACGTTGCCTGACCGACGAATCTTTCACGCGCAGTGACGGCGAGGATCTTCGCCAGGAGGCTGTGATTACCCTGTATAATGCGGTGCTGTCGTTTGATACTGCCCAGTCGGAAGTGACCTTCGGGCTGTATGCGAAAATCTGCCTGTCGAACAGCCTGGCTTCGGCTGTCCGCAAGCGCACAAGACAGCTGGCCGCCGAGCGTGCCATTCTGGCCGGAGAAGAGATTGCCGGGCCGGAGGATGGGGATGCCGAGCTTCTCATGGAGCGGATACGTTTGCTTCTGTCGGAGTTTGAATTCAGAGTCTTTCACATGATGCTCCGCCGCGTGCCCAAAAAAGAAATCGCTCGTTTTCTCGGTGTTGGAGAGAAGGCGGTTTATAATGCTGTATACCGGATCCGCAGTAAGCTGATGACCGGATTACAGTAAACGGAATTATTGTATCTATATGCCCGTATAGCTTAAAGAGAGCGTTGTATGTCATGTTCATGTATGTCAAAGGTGTCGGTTGGAATCCGTCGAGGGCAAAAAAATTTATCACAAGCGAGGTATACCCCCATGTATCAGGACGAGAAATTAATCTGCAAGGATTGCGGCGCTGAGTTCGTCTTCACTGCCGGTGAGCAGGAATTCTACGCAGAGAAAGGTTTCCAGAACAAGCCTCAGAGATGCAAAGCTTGCCGCGACGCCAGAAAGAACGCCGGTAAGCCGCAGAGAGAAATGTTCACCACCACCTGCGCAAAGTGCGGCAAGGAAGCGAAGATTCCCTTCCAGCCCACCAACGACAGACCTGTATACTGCAGCGAGTGCTACGCTGAAATGAAGCAGCAGTAAGCACAAGTCCGCCGACGGCTCCGGCCGGCCGGCAAATCTCTGCCGCGCAGGCAGAAATCAAACAGAATGTTTGGGGTATCCCGGTATGGCTATGGCTGTATCGGGGTATTTTTTTGCAGCCGGCGACCGTTTTTTTATTTTTTCGTGAAAAAAATTGTCGTAAAGTATGTACAAACCGGATAAAGTGTGATATAATAAAAAGAGAAACTATAAGCAGGGACAGGAGCGGTCTGCCTTTTTGAAAGGCGGAATCGGATTCCCCTGAAAAAGGCAGACATATGGACAAGAATTATTACGGGAAAAAGAAGAAATACGGATCGGAATCCCGCCGTCCGGCATACGGTGCACAGGCTCGTCCGGCCGCATCGGAAACGGAGTTCGGTGCGGATATGGATGAGAACGCCGAGGCATCGGTTGTAGGCGGCCGGAACGCGGTTCTGGAGCTGCTGAAATCGGGCCGCGCGATTGACAAGCTGTTTGTACGGCGGGGCGATCGGGAAGGCTCGATCACAATGATTGTGGCGATGGCACTGGAAAGAAAGATCCCGGTGATCGAGGTGGAAAAGACCAAGCTCGATTCCATGACCGGCGGTATTCAGCATCAGGGCGTGGTTGCGCTGGCGGCGGCCAAGGAATATGTCACGATCGATGAGATTCTCGATATTGCAAAGGCAAGAGGTGAGAAGCCGCTGATTCTGGTGGCGGATGAAATTGCCGATCCGCACAATCTGGGCGCGATGATTCGCTGTGCCGAGGGTGCCGGTGCTCACGGCATGATTATCCCAAAGCGGCGGGCAAGCGGTCTGACCCCGGTGGTGGCCAAGGCATCGGCCGGTGCGCTGGAGCATCTGGCGATTGCCAAGGTTCCCAACATTGCTTCGGCGATTGATGAGCTGAAGGAAAAGGGTGTCTGGATTTACGGCGCAGAGGCCGGTGGCGAGAGCCTTTACGGCACGATATTTGACAGCGCTACGGCGTTGGTGCTGGGAAGCGAGGGCGCGGGTATTTCGCGTCTGGTCCGGGAAAAATGTGACTTTATGGTTTCGATTCCCATGTATGGCGCGGTGAATTCCTTTAATGTATCCTGCGCGGCGGCGGTGCTTTTGTGTGAAGCGGCCCGCCAGATGCGCGCCAACGGCTGATCCCGGTATAAGCCGCCAAAATAATCGGGAGAAAGGACTGACAAGATGCGAGAAGAAGATAAGGCTTCGGCCATGAAAGACATCTCGGCTGACGATCTGCTGAAGCTGCTGCATCAGCAGGTGGATGAGGGCAAGCCTGCGAAAAAGACGGAAAAATCCGCCGCGCCGGCCGCTCCGAAGGCCTCTGCGGGAGGCGCTCTTGCGATTGATGAGGACGTATATCTTTCGGCGAAAGAGGGACTTCTCAGCGCCGATGATCCGTCAATGCGCGACGATTCCGATCTGGATCTTGAAGCGCTGATTGATAAGTTTATTACGGCTCCTGCAAAGAAGCGGGCGGATGAAGCAGCCGCCAAAGCAGCTGCCGAGGCTGAAATAGCAGCCGCTGAAAAAGCAGCCGCTGAAAAAGCAGCTGCAGAAAAAGCAGCTGCAGAAAAAGCGGCGGCAGAAAAAGCGGCCGCGGAGGCTGAAGCCGGGACGGTGGAACAGCCTTCGGAGCCGATTGATATTTTCTCGGAGTTCATGGTCGAGGAGCCGGTGTATACCACCGATCCGCCGGCCGGACGGCACTCCGATGCCCAAAAGCCGGCTGACATTCCGGAGGAACCTGCTTCGGCCGTTCGGGAGGAAGAACCGGAGGAGAATCTCTTTGACGGAATTGCCGGGTCGGACAATCCGATTGCCGGGACAGCAGCCGGGCTTGAAGAAATTTTCGCAGGAAATGAGCTGCCGGCCGAGGAGCCCGCACCGGCTGAAGAACCCGTTGGTGAGCCGACTTCCGAAGTAGAGATGCCGGAGCCGGCCGAAGAGGATGAGGATGCGGATATGAAGATTGCCGCGCCCGCACCGCTTCCCGTGCCCGAGGAGGATCCGATTGACGGTGCCGCTACGGCGGTATTCGATATCGCGCAGGTAAAGCGGATGGTCGAACCGGAGAACGAGGCCGAAGAATCGGCGGATTCCGCCGATGAATCGCAGGCCTTTGCCGATGCGGCAACCGAGGTCTTCACGCCTGTGCATACCGATGAGCTTGCCGACACATCCGTGACGGCGCAGAAGGTTTACGGTACGCCGGATGGGGAAGAGATCGACCAGACCGACCTGAACCTGATGATCGCCTTCGGCATGAATGAGGAACTGAAGGAAACGGTCGGCGAGCAGGCGGCTTCCGAAATGACTGCCGAGATCGAGGCACAGCATGAGGCGACGGCCCAGATGCAGGCCATCAAGCCGATGTATGAGTACACCTCGCGGGCACAGAATCTGGAAATTCTGACCCGGTTCCGCTCGCAGTTCTACACCCTGCTGTTCCGGATCGGAGCGGCCGCTGTGATCCTGCTGGCGCTGTTCTTTATCGAAAACTTCAAGCTGCTCGGCTATGAGCTGCCCGCCTTCATGCGCCCAGGCTCCTATCCGGTTGTCTATACGATGGTTAATCTGCAGTTTGTGGTACTGGCCGGTGCTCTGGTTTACCGCCAGCTGATCGACGGCGTGAAGAATCTCGCCGCGCTGAAGCCGACCCCCGAGAGTCTGACGGCATTCACTCTGCTGATGTCCCTGCTGTATACGCTGATTGCGCTCTTTACAGCGCCGATTTCCGGCCCCGAGCTCTTCAATATGCCGACGGCCTTTGCGGTTCTGCTGGCGCTCCTGTATGAGTTCCTGAATCTGAAGCGGGATATCTTCGGCTTCAATGTTATTTCGTCCAATCGCCGCAAGTTCATTGTCACGCCGGTGACGGGCGAAACCGAGAATGTGGAGCGCGAGGTCTTCCAGGATTACATCCCCGAGGATTCGCAGATTATCCGGGTCAACCGCACCGATTTCGTGGATGGCTACTTCGCACGGATCCGCGATCAGAAGGTTTCGAAGCCGATTATCGGCATCCTGATTCCCGTTATCTTCATTCTGGCGGCCGGCTTCTTCATTCTGGGCTATCTGAAGACCCAGAGCGTATACGAAGCCTTCCGGCTGGCCTTCCTGTGCGTCACGCTGACGGTTCCGCTGACAGCCTTCGCGGTCTACAGCCTCCCGCTGTACAAGGCCTCCAAGGATGCCTACGATCACGAAAGTGCGATCATCGGCGAATCCGCGCTGGGCGAATATGCCGGCTCGGCGGTGATTTCCTTCGAGGATAAGGAGGTATTCCCGTCCGGCGGCGTGAAGGTCACCAGCGTCAAGGTTTACGGAAACAACCGGATTGATACGATTCTGTACAATCTGGCATCCGCCTTTATCACGGTCGGCGGTCCGCTTGCCGATGTCTTCAGCAAGGTTACCCACGATATGGGCCACTCCGAGAATGTGGAGCTTCTTTCGGTCGAGGATGACGGCTTTACGGTCACGGTCGATGAAACCGAGGTTCACATCGGCAAGGCTTCCTACATGGAAAAGCAGGATTTCGAGCCGCCCTTTGATGCCGAGGACAAGCGTATCGAGGCAAACGGTTCTGTTGGAATTCTGTACATTGCCTACGAAGGCCAGCTTGCCGCCAAGGTCTATGTTCAGTATACCATTGACGGTGAGTTCGAAAAGATTCTGGCCCAGCTGTACAAGACCGGTATGTGTGTTGGTATCAAGTCCTTTGATCCTAACATCGACGATCTGCTGCTGGCCAAGAAGATCAAGGCCATGAAGTATCCGGTCAAGGTGATCCGTTCCCGCACAGTAGAGGATATCCCTCACGGCACCGACCGCAGCGACAGCGGCATCGTGTCCAAGAAGTCGGTCAAAACGCTTCTGAAGACGGTGGCACTCTGCGAGCGGGTCAGCAGCGTGATCAAAACCGGCTTGATCGTCAAGATTCTCGGTATGCTTCTGGGCGTTGTCGTAATGGTATTTCTGTACAGCTTCGGCAGCGAAATCACGGTATCGTCCCTGTATCTCTCGCTGTATCAGCTCTTCTGGATCATTCCGATTGTGCTGCTCTCGCATTTTATGATTTAACAATCGGGGAAGCGCCGCTGTCAATGCGACGCTTCCTCTTTTTGGAGGAAAACAAGCATGGAAACTATCACACCGAAGGCCGCGGCGGAGCGCCTGCTCAAACGGGTACTCAAGCCCGGGCGCTACACCGGCGGCGAATACGGTCAGGTTATCAAGGATAAAGCGAAGGTCAGCACCCGGTTTGCCTTCTGCTTCCCGGACACCTATGAAATCGGTATGTCCAATCTCGGCATCCGGATTCTGTACGGTGCCATCAATCAGGTGGAGGATTTCTGGTGCGAGCGCGCTTATGCGCCCTGGACCGATATGGAGGAACAGCTCCGCAAATACAGCATTCCGCTCTATGCCCACGAGAGCGGCGATGCGCTGTCCGATTTTGATTTTGTCGGCTTCACGCTTCAGTATGAGCTCTGCTACACCAATGTGCTGAATATGCTGGAGCTTGGCGGGATTCCGCTGTATGCACGCGAGCGGGGAGAAGCGGATCCGATTGTTATCGGCGGCGGTCCCTGCACCTACAACGCCGAGCCGGTGGCGGAGTTTTTTGATGTCTTCTCGATCGGTGAGGGTGAGGAAGCTCTGCCCGAAATCATGCGCCTGTACGCCGATATGAAGGCTGACGGAAGCTATACGCGTTCCGAATTTCTGCACCGGGCAGCAAAGCTGCCGGGCTTCTATGTTCCCTCGCTGTATGAGGTGGGCTATCATGAGGACGGTACCGTCGCGGCTTATACGCCCGTTTATGACGATATCCCGGTCCGCATCACCAAGCGGATCATGAAGGATCTGGACAAGTCCTACTTCCCGGACAAGGTGGTCATGCCGTATATCGAAACGGTGCATGACCGGATCATGCTGGAGGTCTATCGCGGCTGTATCCGCGGCTGCCGCTTTTGTCAGGCGGGCATGGTTTACCGCCCGATCCGTGAAAAATCCGTGGAGGTTCTGGATGCTCAGGCCCGTGCGCTGAAGGAATTCACGGGCTATGACGAGATTTCACTGTCCTCGCTGAGTATCAGCGACTATTCGAAGCTGAACTGCCTCTGCGATACGCTGCTTTCGTGGACGAACGATGCCAAGGTCAACCTGTCCCTGCCGTCCATGCGCGTGGATACCTTTACAAAGGAGCTGATGGAGAAAATCTCCTCGGTCCGCAATACGGGACTTACCTTTGCACCGGAGGCCGGCACCCAGCGTCTCCGGGATGCCATCAACAAGAATCTATGCGAGGAGGAGCTGCTTCGCGGCTGCCGCGTTGCCTTTGAGGCCGGCAAGAATCAGGTCAAGCTCTATTTCATGCTGGGCCTTCCGACCGAAACCGACGAGGATATCAAGGGAATTGCCGCGCTGGCCAAGCGGGTAGTGGATACCTATTACGATGTCTACCGCGGTGTGAAGGGCCGCAAGGCACCGACCGTTACGATCAGCGTGGCCTGCTTCATTCCCAAGCCCTTTACTGCCTTCCAATGGGAGGCGCAGAATACCCTTGCTATGCTGGAGGAGAAGCAGAAGCTTCTGCGCGCCGCAATTACCGATCCGAAGATCAAGTACAACTATCACGATGCCGAGGTCAGCCGTCTGGAGGGCGTATTCGCGCGCGGCGACCGCCGTCTGGCTCCGGCGATTCTGGAGGCCCATCGCCGCGGCATGAAATTCGACAGCTGGGAGGAATTTTTCAATTACGCCGGCTGGATGGAGATTTTTGCCGACTGCGGGATTGATCCGGCTTTCTATGCCAACCGCGAATTTGCCGAGGAGGAGATTCTGCCGTGGGATATTATCGACTGCGGTGTGGATAAAGCCTTCCTGCTCCGGGAGCGGCATAATGCCTATGAATCGAAGACAAACTGCAACTGCGCCGAGGGATGTACCGGCTGCGGTGCCAACAAACTGGGAGGTGAGCGTACATGGTGCAGCCGATCGCTGTAAAGCCGATGCCGGTAAGGGCGCGTTTTTATAAGATGGGGATGCTTCAGTATATCTCTCATCTGGATCTTGTCCGCACGGTAACGCGCAATCTGGTCCGGGCCGGGATCCCGGTCTGGTATTCGGAGGGCTTCAATCCGCGTGTCAAGCTGACCTTTGCGATGCCGCTTTCCATCGGAACGCAGAGCGAACGGGAATTCTTCGATATCCGTCTGGTGGAGCCGATGGGCTTCGATGAAATCCGGGACCGTTTGAACGCGGCGCTGACCGATGAAATGAAGGTGGTCGAGGTATACGAAAGCCCGCTGAAATTCTCGGAAATCGGCTGGTCGGACTACGAATGGCGGCTGACATCACCGGTTCTGAACGCAGATACAGCTGAGGCTATGCGGGAGCTGTATACCCATCCGCTCACGCTCGTCAAGCACTCCAAGGGCGGCGATAAGGAAACCGATATCGCGCCGTTCATCCGGCTGAAATCCTGTGACTATACGGACGGAGGTATTACGGTGCGCGCACTTCTGACGGCTGACAGCGCCAATTATCTCAATCCGGAGTATCTGGTCCGCGCGGCTGAGGATAAGCTCGGGATCCGGTTTGAGGATCCGTTCACCGAGTATTACAGCATCATCCGCAAGGAGGTCTACCTTGCGGACGGCGTGACGGTATTCCGTTAAAGGATATTGTCAAGGGAAAAGCGCTGGCTGTCGGCGATTTCGTCAAGGCAGCGGGCGAAGGTATCCAGATGTTTGGCTGCTTCTTCCGCCTGACCGTTATCAAGGCACAGCATCGCCAGACGAAGGGCCTCATCGGCGCGGCGGATATCCGCCTGATGAATCCAGAAAGAAAAGAAGATCCGGCACTTCTCCCACTGCCCGGCAAGCGCGCCGGGATCGGGAGAGGTGCTTTGCTGTAAGGAGATGCAGAGCGCGTGAAGTTCGGCGGCATCCTCCCGGACGGCGCGGGAGCAGGATAAAAGCAGCAGAACGGTTGCCATCAAAATGAGAGAGGCTGCAAAGAAGGAACGCATTATTTCTTAATCAGATTCTCCTTTCCGCTGTCATCGACAGTGAACAGATAGACATGATTCAGATCGACTCCCCGGGATGCCAGCCGCTGCTCCAGCCAATCCCGGTCGCGGCCAATCAGCTTCAGATCAAATTCGCTGATGCGGGAATCGACAATTACTGCGTGTGCAATGCCGTCAGGCTTTACCTTGATGGAAAGATCTTCGCAGGTTGGCGGCCTTCTGCGATGCTTAGGTATAACGGAAAGCCGGCCATTCTGCTCGAGAATAGCATAATCGACATCGGAAATATCTCCGATCCCGGCCAGCCGGAGCTCGGTCAGCAGTTCCTCCAGGCTGATGCGTACACGGGCAATTTCTGCCTTGTCGAGTCGGCCGCGTGCGATCAGAATGCTCGGTTTGCCTTCCAGTATCGGTTTGAGGAAAGGAAGGCGGGTCACGGCGAAAGAGAGGATGACCTCTACAGAGAGCAGGGCGAGGATCGGAACAACAGCGCCGACAAGCGGTATCTGCGGATCGAGAATCGGCTGAGAAGCCAGCTCGGAAAGCAGGATGGTGATGATCAGCTCGGACAGCTGCATTTCTCCGATCTGGCGCTTTCCCATCAGCCGCATTGCTGCTGTCAGCAGAAAATAAATGAAAAGAAGTCGAACGAAAATGGTAAGCATAGGTACACCTCGACAATAGTATCGCAGAAAGGACGAAGATTATGCGCGGTTTTGACAAAGAGAAAAAACTTTGAAAAAAGGGGTTGACAAATGCGCGCGGCTATGATATAATAACAAGGCTGTGGAAAACAGTACCCGGCAACCGGGTCAGCCGAAAAACTTTTTGAAAAAACTTTCAAAAAGGGGTTGACAAACGGAGCGGGATATGATATAATATCAGGGTC
>JAZNKS010000016.1:0-81962 GCA_045578725.1 Candidatus Flemingiibacterium sp. | reverse complement strand
CTCAGTGCCGGAGCAGGTTGACAGCCGCTATATACTCTTCTATAAAAATATGCCGCTGAATGCCGCCGATTATGTTTATGATCGGGGCAGCGGAGAGTATTCATCACCGCTGAGCGTCTGCCTGCGCCCAAACAGTGACATTGTCTGCTGCTTCCCGCATCTGCACGCGGCGGCAGAGCTGATTTATGTCTGGGACGGCAGGATGGATATCACGGCCGGCGGCGAGCATTTCACGGCAGAGGCGGGGGATCTGCTGGTTTTTGATCCGTGGCAGCTTCATGAGGCGATGCTTCGGGCCGATCAGGAGCGGGTGCGCTACACATTCGCCGTCTGGGAGCCGGGACGGTATACCGTGCCGGGGCTGGATGGCGGGCGGCTGACTTTTTCGATGGAAGATTACGCCGTATCGCGGGTAGTCTGCCGTACGCATATTCCCGCCTGCGAGGGGGGGCGCACAATCGGAGAGATTGTACGGGAACTGGCACAGCTGTATGAGCGGCAGGAGGGGGACGGGAGTGCCGAACTGATGATTTCGGCGGCGCTGATGCGCATTTTTGCCGGCCTGATTGAGCTTGGATGCTTCCGGCGCAAGGATGGCGGAAGCCGACCGTTCAGCCGGCAGATGGCCGATTTTCTGGAGAAGTATTACGCCGAGGAAATCACGCCCGACCTGCTGGAAACGCATTTTCCCTATCAGCCGAGCTATTTCTGCCGGCTCTTCAAGGAAACATTCGGGATGCCGTTCCGGGCGTATCTGGGGGATTACCGGATCCGGAGGGCTATCGCGCTTCTGGCATCCGGACCGGAGGGGCGGAAGCTGTCGATCGGAGAAATCGCCGATCGGGTGGGCTTTTCGGATGCCAACTATTTTTCGCGGGTCTTCCGGCGCGTGATGGGCATGACCCCGCGCGCATACCGGCGCAGACTGGCACAAAAGAACGATGAAAAAGACTGCGGCAGTCTTTGAACTGCCGCAGTCTTTTTCTTACTGAAGGGAATCAATCAGCGTCTGCATTGTGGAGGCGAAGACCGTTTCGTTGGCGGCCCAGAGGGAGGCAAGCTCGGTATCCTGATAAATGCTGGTACGGAGCATCATCGAAGGCGAGAGCTGATCGCCGAAGCAGAAGCTGTAGATCTGCGTGAAATCAAGTGCGATTCCATCGAAGATGATGTCTAACATTTCGGCCGATTCCTCATCACGGACCCCCTTGGCCTTCAGCGCGATATCGTAGTAGGCGGGAAGCACATCCTCATAGCCGAGAATGGCCATGGTTTCCAGAAGGGCGCCCATCATCTCCCCATCGGCTGTGACGGGAACCACATAGGTGGTGGCATTGCCGATGGCGTTGTAGGTGTAATAATCCTCCTGCGCATCATCCCACTTCGGATAGGGCAGGATGCCGAAATCCATTTCCAGCGAGCGGTAGACCTCCGCGGCACCCAGACCGCAGGTTTCAAACAGACCGAGGCCGCCCTTGAACATCTCGGATTTGTCGGCGTAGGTGGTATCGTAGAAGACATCACCGGAACTGCGGAGGAAGTCGCGAAGCGTTTCCTGCACATCGGTGTAATGGGCGGAGAGCGGTGTTACAGAAGGAAGATTGTCCGCATCCCGCTCCACCACACGGATATCGCAGGAGCTGTAGAAGGCATCGACCTCCATATAGGCACCGGCCAGAAGACCGTAGCGGTCCTTGTTGTCAAGCTTGGTGTCGCCGTTGATATCGTCGCTTGCGAGCTTTGAATATTCGATGAGCTTATCGACAGTCCAGCCGCCGGATTTTACCAGATCATACAGATTGCCGGTCTTGAGTGTTTCGGCCATTTCCTTGTTGAAGAACATGGCGTAGGATGCATTATAGTAGCCCGGCTCCAGATTGCCGATGGCCAGATACATGGCACCGCCGAGATTGCCGGCCTCCTGAATCTTGGACGGCCACCAGGGCTTGGAAAAATCGATGGCGGACAGCTCGTTGAGATTGTGATAATAGCCGCCGAGCGAGGATGCCGCAAGCCGATAGCCGTAGCCGCCGGCCAGCTGAATGGAATCGTCATCGGCCAGAATGCTGGCATTCAGCGTTTCGAGCCAGCTGTCGAACTCATAGACACCGCCGCTCTGCTCGGTTATCTTCATGGTGATGCCGAGATGCTCCTCGGCGGCGCGGTTGCGGCGGTAGATGGCATCATCAACAATGTCGCCGGTTTCCTTTTCGATGTTCAGTCCGGATTGCTCCCACAGGAACACATTGACCTGTTGACCCTCGTAATTTCCCTCGGGAAGCGGAATGCGCGTGCTTTCGGCGGCGGGGGTATCGGAGCCGGACGTGGAATCGTCCGAAACCGGCGCTTCATGGGCGCAGGATGCCAGCGCGGCCAGCTGGAGGACAGCCAGAAGCAGGGCCGTTCTTTTTTGGGGTGTGAGTACGGATTTGTGATGAATTGTCATTGACAGATACCTCCTGAATGATGGTTTCTGCCAAGTATTATAGCATATCCGCGCGAAAAAGCAGTAGAAACAGGTTGACGGGAATCCGTGCTCAGTTGACTTTTTTGCAAAAACGTGATACAATAAGGCGGGAGGGATGACAATGAACGAACAGCTGGACAATCGATATGTGGAAAGCTATCGCAACGCGCCGCTCAATGCAGAGGATTATGAATTCAATCGCATAAGCGGAAAACTGTCCTCGCCGCGGTATGCCTGCTGGCGGAGCGATGGACAAATTGACTGCTTTCTGCCGCATCTGCACGCGGCTGCCGAACTGATTTATGTGAGTGAAGGAGAGATGTCCGTGCAGACGGACAGCGAGAGCTTTATCGCCCGGGCGGGAGAGCTGCTGGTGTTCGATCCCTGGCAGCTTCATGCGGGGTATCTGAAGAAGGATCAGCCTGCGGTGCGCTATACCTATGCGGTGTGGGAGCCGGACAAATATATGCCGGTCTGCATGAATTATGTCGGCCTTGCCTTCACACCGGCGGAATATGCCGCCTCCCGCATTGCCTGCAGGACACGGATCCGGCCGGAGGAGGGAAGCGGTGAAATCGGCGCGCTGGTGAAAAAGCTGCCCGCCCTCTATGCGGAGCAGGACGGCTCCGGCTGTGCCGAGCTGCGGATTGCCGCCGCTCTGCAGGAGATCTTCGCCCGGCTGATCGGGCTCGGATGCTTTGGAAGCTGTGAGGAGAGGGCACGCGCCTTCGGCCGCCAGATGATGGAATTCTTGGAGGAACATTATGCCGAGACGGTCACACCGGATCTGCTGCAGAAGAATTTTCCCTACAGCCGGAGCTATTTCTGCCGGCTTTTCCGAAAGACCTTCGGTATGCCCTTTTCCAATTATCTCAGCCATTACCGGATTCAGCGGGCGCTGAGTGATTTCATGAACCGGGATCTGGACGAGATGCCGACCGTCAGCGAAATTTCGGAGAGGGTCGGCTTCACGGATTCCTGCTATTTTACCCATGTATTCAAGGCGTATGTCGGCCTTTCGCCGAGTGCGTATATCCGGAGCCGGCGGCAGAAGGGGACGGATCCCTGTCAGACAACAACGGCGCCGCCGAAATCGCAGAGGGGCCCTTCAAGCTGAACGCAGTCATAACCGCCCTCTGCGATAAACGCAAGGATCGCCTCCCTGTCGGGATGTGCACAGAGACTGCCGAAGAACCGGACACACGGCTTCTTATAAAGCGAGCAGCGGCAGTCATCGCCGATCGCAGCGGGATCGTCCGTAAAGGCGGCGCCGCCGATGAAGCCCTCGGCACGGGGATCGCCGTTCAGGGCGATGTACCCCGGCCGGATGCGCAGAACGCGGACACCGTTTGCCTCCATCGCATCGGCAAGACCGGAATCGGCCGTGACGGCGCGGTTGGAGGAGGGAAGGGCCAGCACCGAGCAGCGGGCATAGCCCTGCCTTACGGGAACAGGAAGCATCCCGAGCGCGGTCAGCTCGGGAGTCAGCGCGTCGATTCGTCCGTACAGACGGCCGCCAAGCGCCAGCGCATTCAGGCTGACATCGCCGGGATACTCTCCCTGCGGCGGGCGGGAAACAATCTGCACCACATCACGAAGATGAGTGGGAAGCGCGGCGGCGGCCGATCCGGTGGTATAAATCCGCCCGCACCGGATGAAGAGAAGAGTATCGGCGTGCGCGGCAACGTGCCCGTTCAGACCAGGCTCGGCGGGAATCGGGATAATGTCAAAGCCGCAGGAAGCGAGGGCGGAGCCGTATCGCAGGGCGGCGGGCTGACCGATGAAAAGATAAGACATGATATTCCTCCGATGAAAGAAAAACAAGCCTGCAGATCTGCAGGCTTGCTTTTGGTTTGACTTTACTCAGACGGCGCGGGTAACCTTGCCGGAGCGCAGGCAGCGGGAGCATACATTGACAGTCTTGGGGGTACCGTCAACAATTGCCTTCACGCGCCGGATGTTGGGCTTCCAGGTTCTGTTGGTCTTGCGGTGAGAATGGGAAACAGCCTGACCGAAAACAACAGCCTTGCCGCAGATTGCACACTTTGCCATGATTTCATTCCTCCTGAATCAACCGCGCGTTCTTGGACGCACGGCATTATTTCATAACTAACAACAGATATTATATCACAAACGATTGTAAATTGCAAGAGGGTTGGCGAAAGTTTTTGAAAAAACTTTTCTTTTTTCAAAAAGTGTTCCCTCGATTGATGCTGGTGGGGCGGCTTTTGTGAAAATGGCATAAAAAACGGTAGGGTAGCCCGGCGGAATTTCTCCCGGCAATGCGGGAAAAATGTCGGATACCGCTTGAAAAAAATGCAATTTTGTAGTAAGATATATGTATACTTTTGAAATCCGAAGGAGAATTCTGCTATGGCACTCAAACTCAACGACAAATATATCACCGGCTTCCTCGCATCCGAGGATCTGGCCGGCATCGCTCCCGCTATCAAAATGGCCGGCGCGCAGATAAAGAACCGCGACGGTCTGGGAAAGGACTTTCTCGGCTGGGTGGATCTTCCCGTCGATTATGATAAGGAAGAATTCGCACGCATCAAGATCGCGGCCGAAAAGATTCAGAAGACCTGCGACATTCTTGTCGTCATCGGTATCGGCGGCTCCTACCTCGGTGCACGCGCGGCCATCGAGTTCGTAAAGTCCCCCATGTACAACGAGAAGAAGAAGGACACTCCCTCCGTTTACTTCGCCGGCAACAACATCTGCTCCTCCGCTCTGGCCGAGCTGCTTGAGCTGTGCGAGGGCAAGGATGTATGTGTAAATGTCATCTCCAAGTCCGGTACCACCACCGAGCCGGCTGTTGCCTTCCGCATCTTCCGCGAGCTTCTGGAAAAGAAGTACGGCGAGGACGGCGCACGCGAGCGCATCTTCGTTACCACCGACAAGGCGCGCGGCACCCTCAAGTCCTTTGCAACCGATAAGGGCTACGAAACCTTCGTGGTTCCGGATGATGTCGGCGGCCGTTATTCCGTTCTCACCGCTGTCGGTCTGCTGCCCATCGCCGCTGCCGGCTGCGATATCGATGCCATGATGAAGGGCGCGGCCGATGCCCGTCTGGCGTATGCCTCCGACGATATCGATGCCAACGATGCCGCCAAGTATGCCGCTCTGCGCAATCTGATGTACCGCAAGGGCAAGACCACCGAAATCCTCGTTTCCTACGAGAACGCCATGCTCATGATGAATGAGTGGTGGAAGCAGCTCTACGGCGAGTCCGAGGGCAAGGACAATATGGGTATCTTCCCGGCATCCGTCATCAACTCCACCGACCTGCACTCCCTTGGCCAGTATGTCCAGGAGGGCCGCCGCAATCTGTTCGAAACCGTTATCAATATCGAAAAGTCCAACGATACCGTTGTTATCCCCCATGACCCGGCCAACATCGACGGCCTGAACTTCCTCTCCGGTGAGGAGCTTCATGCGGTCAATCAGGCCGCTATGAATGCCACTCTGCTGGCTCATGTGGACGGCGGTGTTCCGAACATTGTTCTGGAGCTTGCCGACCGCAGTGAGTATTCCTTCGGCTGGCTGGTATACTTCTTCGAGCTGGCCTGCGCATACTCGGGCTACACCCTGGGTGTCAATCCCTTCAACCAGCCCGGCGTTGAAGCATACAAGAAAAATATGTACGCTCTGCTGGGCAAGCCGGGCTATGAGGCCGAAAAGGCAGCTCTGGAAGCCCGCATGGGCAAGTAATCGGGTCCGGACACAACGTATTCTTTGTAACATATGTACAGATCGGGGCTTCAGATTTGTACAAGATGTTAAAACTTTTCTCCGGATCATAAAATCTGCGGGAAACCCCTTGCTTTTTTCCGCAATTTAGTGTAAAATATAGACAGACGGAAACCACAGGTCAAGTCTACAACACACACAGGAGGATCAATTATGTTAAAGTTAATCATCGGCGTCAAGGGTACGGGTAAGACCAAGCAGCTCATCGAAATGGTAAACACCGCTTCGGCAGAGTCCAAGGGCTCCGTTGTCTGCATTGAAAAGGGCACCAAGCTGACCTACGACATTAAGCACACTGCACGCCTGATTGATACCGATCAGTACGGCATCTGCGATGCACAGTCCCTCTTCGGCTTTGTCGCCGGCATCATCGCATCCAACCACGATGTCACCGATCTCTATATTGATTCGGCTCTCAAGATCTGCAACAACGATACGGCAAGCTTTGACAAGCTGGCAGAAGAGATTGCTGTGCTGGCAGAGAAGTACTCTCTGAGCTGCACGATGACCCTCTCGATGCCCACTGAGGAAGCCAGCGATACCATCAAGAAGTATCTGTAATCCCTACAAAAAAGTTCAATGTCAGAAATGCACTTGGATAAAGTGCATTTTTGGCGTTGGCGGATCCTGCCGAAAATACCGGAACCATCCGAACTTGGAGTAAAAAATGAAAGCAATCAGAATCATTGCGCTTCTCACGGCGGCCCTTCTTCTTGCAGGGGTACTCGGCGGCTGCCGCAATGCAAAGCAAATCGAGGAGAATCTGCAGCGGATAAACGCAGCGATCGAAAAGGCGCGCGGCATCGAGCTTGGCGAGATTATGGTCTACGAAACCATGAAGGCCGAGAAGGATATTGAGCCGCATACCGTCAGCAGCACCACCGAAACATATATCAAATATGCGCGCAGCGATGTGCTGGAGTATGACCTTACATCGACCGTCACGCTGACCGAAACCGAAGAATCCTATACCTACATGGTGCTCCAGGAGCGCGACCGGCTGCTCCAGGAATATAAGGGCAAGGTGATTTCCAATGACGAAATGACGCCTCCCGATATTTTTGCGGCATTTAAGGTCGGCTTTACTGCCGAGCAGGTCGAGAATATGGAGATTATTGAAACGCCTATCAAGGATCTGACTCTCTATACCTTTACCATGTACGGCGAATACGCCGATCAGTTCGACAAAACGCTGGAGGATGGCTCGGTTTATGACTGTGTCAGCGTGGTCTACAATTACTATCTGGATACCGAGGGCTATGCACGCACCGTTGTCGATGAGTTCACCTATACGCTGACATCGGGCGGTGAGTCGCAGAAGGTCATCCACTTCACCCAGACCGGAATTGAATAATCACAGAAGAGATGCCGATTTTTGCCTCGGCATCTCTTTTTGTGACCGATCATGGCGGAAAATGTGAAGCAATTTACCCATTTGTGTTGGCAGAATGTGAATTATTCCCGACACGGTTGACAGATGGAATGAAATGTGATATAATAGAAGCGTACCGTGGAGCGAATTAACCCGCCGCTTTGCGGGCTGATACGGAATTCTTTCGACGTTCGCGCCGACAGCACCGGAATTGACATCTTCAAGGCGTGAAATGTGCCAAACTGCCAGGAAAGGTTGATTTGATGATGAAAACGACTGTACCGCACAACGTTCTGACCATTTCGGAGATGACCAAGCGCCCGAGCCGGATTTCGGCTGAAATTATCGATGTCGACAATCTGATTCTGAGCGATGAGCTGATCAAAAAGCTCCGCGCCAGCAAGAGTATGTTCAACAAGACTACATACATCCAGATTCTCTGCGGGGGAATCCGCTACAATGTGGAAGGGGTCGAGCGCCTCAAAAACGGGAAGATCCGGATCGGACTGATCTCCCCGCGCTTCTCGGCCACGCTCACCGGCGGGCTGAATCAGCACGCCAATCTGACCAAGCTGCAGGCTATATCGTAATTCCGGGGGAAGGTGTCGCCGCTGCGATGCCTTCCCTTTGACCTTAATCAGGAAGGAAAAAACATATGAACGAAATCATGACGGCTCCCGCCTCTGCGGTGCCGCCGATGCTGGAATTTCAGGGGGTCGTCAAAAGCTACGGCTCACGTCGGGTTCTGGACAATATCAGCTTTTCGGTCGGACGGGGCGGCATTGTCGGCCTCCTCGGCCCCAACGGCTGCGGAAAAACGACCATTATCAAGCTGATCAACGGTCTGCTGGTGCCGAATTCCGGCGAGATTCTGATCGACGGTCAGCCCCCCTCACCCGAAACGGCCGCGATGGTGGCCTATCTGCCCGATCGCGAATGCCTGCCGCCGGATCGCCGCGTTTCGGAGCTGGTCGATTATTTCGCGGATTTTTATACGGATTTCGATCGGGTCAAGGCGGGCGAAATGATCCGCCGCCTCGGAATCGATCCGGGACAGCGGATGCGCACCCTTTCCAAGGGCACGCGCGAAAAGGTTCAGCTGGTGCTGACCATGAGCCGCCGCGCCCGGCTTTATGTGCTGGATGAGCCGCTGGGCGGCGTGGATCCGGCCGCACGGGATTTTATTCTGGATACCATCCTGACCTGCTACCGCGAGGACGGAACCATTCTGATTACCACCCATCTGATCTACGACATCGAGCGGGTGCTGGACGATGTGATCTTCCTGTCCGAGGGCAAGGCCGCGCTCTGCGCATCGGTGAAATCGCTGATGGAGCTGCACGGCAAGACCGTGGATGAGCTCTTCCGGGAGGTGTACAGATGTTAAGAAAACTGATTAAGCACGAATGGCGTGCCACACGGGGCTTCCTCGGGCTGATCTGCCTCGGCCTGCTTGCTTTTGCCGGCATCACCCGGCTGTTTGTTGAGCTGTCCTCGCTGGTCCCCTTCTTCCGGATTCCCATGACCATCACGCTGGTTCTGTATATTTTGCTGCTGGTTGCCTCCTCGGCCGTCACGCTGGTGATCCTCATCAAGCGCTACTATGACAATCTGTACGGAGCCGAGGGCTATATCACGCTGACCCTGCCCGTCCGCCGCTCCTCGCTGATTCTGTCCAAGCTCCTCGTCGGGCTTGCGTGGATGCTCATCAGCACACTGACGGTGATGCTCTCGATTTTCATCCTGCTGGCCTTCAATTCGTATATGAAGGATGCCTTTGCCGTCATCGGCGAGGGAATGCGGATGCTGATGAATATCTTCACCTACGGCAATGCTGTGCCGGGATGGGTGATGATCGCCGAACTTGTCCTGATCTCGCTGATCGGGCTCGTTTTCAATCTGCTGTCGCTGTATGCCGCGGTATCCTTCGGTCAGCTCTTCAAAAAGCGGCGGCTGCTCGGATCCTTCCTTGGCTACATGATCGTTTACACCGTGTCGCAGACCGTGATGAACGGTTATCTGTTTGTGGTTTCCCTGACCCAGGGCGACTATATGGCACAGGGCTCGCAGGCGCTCGGAATCCTGGCCTTCAACAGCCAGATCAACGTGGTGCTGTACATCGTGATGATGCTGCTTCTGTGCGCAGGCTGCTATCTGACCTCGCTCGGTGTCCTCAAAAAAGCGGTCAACCTGCAATAACGAAAAAATGCATAATCTGCCTTCTGCCGGTCAACAATAGCTTTGACCGGCGGATTTTTTATCCGCATAAACAGAAAGGTTGGTACTATACTGCATGGAAAACAAAAAGAAACAGCAATCACTTCACTCGCTGATCTATGTCCTGCTGGCGGCTATGCTGGCCTGCGTGGTCTTTGTTTCGATCTATACGGTGGCATCCCGGCGCCATCGGGATCCGGCAGACGAAACATCCGGCGACCCCGCACAGGAATCCCGGACGGAGGATACGCAAAAGAAGCCCGGCCCGTCCGATTCTGCATCCGCTCCGGATACGGATACCCCGCCAAAGTCGCCGCAGGAGGGAACAAAGCCGGCGGAAACCACGGCGCCTTCCAAGCCCACGGGCGGTGATAAAGCTTCGGAGATTCCCGCCTCAAGTGCGGTCCGTTACTATGTGATGCCGGTGGAGGGAAGCATGGCCAAGGGCTTTGAGATCGACATTCCGGTCTATTCGCTGACGATGAACGATTACCGCGCCCATACCGGTGTGGATTTCTGCGCACCGATCGGAAGTGAGGTGTTGTCGGTATCCAGCGGAACCGTCGCGCGCGTGTACACCGATCCGATGATGGGGCAGTGCGTGACGGTCGATCACGGGGATTCGATTTACTCCACCTATATGAACCTGGCCGAGGAGCTGGCAGAGGGAATTGCGGTCGGCACACGGGTTTCGATGGGCCAGCTGTTAGGTGTGATCGGTGAAACCTCGCTGGTGGAAATTGCGGAGGAGCCGCATCTGCATCTGGAGATGAAGATCGACGGCCAGTTTGTCGATCCGCTGGAGTATATCGGCGGGAAGGAAACCACCGTCTATCAGGACTGATCAAAAAGAGGCTGCTGCATTACGATGCAACAGCCCCTTTTTATGGAATCAGATCGGAGCAGCACTTCAGAACGGCGGCGACAACTTCCTCAACGTCACAAAAGGCATCCACGCGCCGATCCGAACGGGCGCCATACAGAAGCCGCCGCTCGCGGTAGACATCCCACAGATTCTGGCCCGGAGCGAGCAGGATCCCGCGGGTGGAAATGTTGGTGATCCGGCGGCGGATTTCCTCAAAGGGCACATCCAGCCAGACACAGATTCCATCCTGCTTCAGATGGTCCATCGCGGCCGTTGAATAGATGACGGAACCGCCGGTGGCGATGACCGCGTGCTCGGCGCGGATGCTGAGCACCGCCTCCTCCTCGGCACGGCGGAAGGCTTCGGGACCGTCCTCGTCCAGCAGAGCCTGGAGCCGCTTGCCGGCGCGGCGCTGGAGAATCAGATCGGTATCGATAAATTCCATGCCGGCGGCCTTGGCAAGCAGAACACCCACGGTGCTTTTGCCGCACCCGGCCATACCGGTGAGAATAATATTGGTTTTCATGGCAGCTTCCTCCTGTTGTGCTACTATTATACCGCGCGGGCCCTCCCTTGTCAAGGGGAAAATGGCTGCCCGGTAAATTAAAGTTAACAAAATATCTCTTGTCTGATGGCGCGGGTTGTAGTATAATAAATATGTATGTTCATTTCACTGCCGCTGAAAGGATATTGCTATGAAGATCGAACCCAAGACCCGCGGTTTCATCTGTACCACGGCGCATCCCACCGGATGCGATGAAAATGTGCGCGGGATGATTCAATATGTCATGAAGAATAAAAAGGAGCCGAATGATCGGATGCCAAAGAAGGTGCTGGTCATCGGAAGCTCCACCGGATACGGTCTGGCCAGCCGGATCGCCGCTGCCTTCGGCTGCGGAGCCGCTACGATCGGCGTTGCCTTCGAAAAGCCGGCATCCGGTGTCCGCACGGCATCGGCCGGCTGGTACAATACCGCCGCCTTCGATAAATACGCATCCGCCGCCGGACTCATCAGCTTCCATGTCATGGGTGATGCCTATTCCGAGGCCTGCAAAAAGGAAGTTTTTGATCTTATCCGCCGCGAATTCGGGCAGATCGATCTGCTGGTTTATTCGCTGGCCGCTCCCCGGCGCACGATGCCGGACGGCAGTACCGTATCCTCGGTGCTCAAGCCGGTCGGTGCTCCTTACGGCGGCCTGACCGTCGATATGCGCACAGGACAGCTTTACGAGGTCTCGCTGGAGCCCGCCGCGCCGGAGGAGATTGAAGCCACCGTCAAGGTAATGGGCGGCGGCGATTGGGCGGATTGGGTGCGCGGTCTGAAAGGGGAGGGCCTGCTGGCCGATTCGTTCACGACGGTGGCCTACAGCTACATCGGCCCCGCGCTGACCCACGCGATTTATACCGACGGAAGCATCGGACAGGCAAAAGCCGATCTGAAGCGGACCGCCGATGAAATGGCGAAGGAACACGGCATCCGTTCGCTGGTATCGGTCAATAAGGCGCTGGTCACCCAGTCCAGCGCGGCGATTCCCGTGGTACCGCTCTATATCTCGATTCTGTTCCGGGAAATGAAGAAGCGCGGCACGCATGAGGGTGTGATTGAGCAGATGCACCGGATGATGGACAAGCTTTACGGCCCGATCACCGAGCTGGATGAAAACGGATATCTGCGTATGGATGACTGGGAGATGGAGCCGGAGCTTCAGAAGACCATTGAGGATATCTGGCCGATGCTGACTCAGGAAAACGTGGCCGATTATGCCGATTTTGATGCCTACACCAAGGATTTTCTCGGGCTGTTCGGCTTCGGAGCTGACGGTGTGGATTATGAAGCCGATACCGATGCCGGGGTGAATATCGAGCATCTGGTCAGCGTGGTCTGATATGGCAGATAAAAAACGCCAGCCCTTCCAGAGCCTCAGCGAGTATTACTGGGACGGGCTTGACAATGCGGCCAAGATCTTTCCGGCCGTTTCCAATTCGCACTCCTCGAATGTGTTCCGGATCAGCGCCATCCTTCGGGAGGATGTGGATCCCGCGCTTCTCCAGACCTCGGTGGAGCAGGCTCTGCGGCTGATGCCGGCCTTTGCCGTCAAGCTGCACCGCGGCCTGTTCTGGTATTATCTGGACAGCAACAGCGAGAAGCCGAAGGTACGGGAGGAGAAGCAGTATCCCTGCGCTCCGATCTTCGGTGCGCATGAGAACGGCTATCTCTTCCGCGTGACCTATTACCGGCGGCATCTGAATCTGGATGTCTTCCACGCCCTGAGCGACGGAACCGGTGCCGTCAATTTCCTGTACGCGATCCTGTACAGCTATTTCGGACTTGCCGAGATCGGAGATGCGGATTTTCTCTCCTATGCCGGTACGGTCAATGTGGATTTCGACGATGACAGCTTTGCCCGCAATGCAGGTGAGGATGAAGCGCCGGATAAGGCCACGCCGACTGATGTCCGCGAATCGGAGGCCTACCGCATCAAGGGCTACAAATATGACGGTGACCGCCTGAATGTGCTGACGGCGCTGATGCCGGCCGACAAGCTGCTGGCCCTTGCCAGAGAGCGGGGCGTAACCCTGTCCGAATTTCTGACGGCTCTGCTGATCTGGTCGATTTACAATACCTCCTACCGGCGCTCCTCGCGGAGCCGGCCGATCGTCATCAGCCTGCCGGTCAATCTCCGAGGCCTGTTCGATTCCCGGACACTCCGCAATTTCTTCGGACATATCAATATTTCGATCAAAAACCCCGGCGAACTCGGCTTTGACGGGATCCTCACCGAAACCCGCCGCCAGCTCAAGGAGCGGCTGAGCCGGGAATATTTCGAAAAGCAGATGGCGGGACGGCTCAAGCCGGAGCGGATTCCCGGCGTGCGCTTTGTGCCGATCTGGATCAAGAACCGGGTGCTGGCTCATTATTACAAAAAGGCAGCGCGGGGTTATACCTGCACGCTGTCCAATATGGGGCGGCTGATTCTGCCCGAGGCGATTGCCGATAAGGTCGAGCGCTTTGACCTGCTGCTGGGAAGCTCGGATACCCACCCCAAGAAGGTTTCCGTCTGCTCCTTCGGCAATACGCTTTCGCTGAGCTTCACCTCTACGGTGGACAGCAGTGCGCTGGAAAAATTCATGATAACCTCGCTGGTGTCGCTCGGCATTGATGCCACGCTCATCAGCAACGATGTTCCCGCCCCGCCGCGGGAAAAAAAGCCCCCGAAAAAGGGAAGGGATAAGAAGGAACGGAAGGGAGCGGAGCCAAAATGAAGCAATGCCGTCACTGCGGCATAAAGATCGCATCCGATCTGCCGCGCTGTCCCCTCTGCGATATGGAAACCGCCGCTCTGGATGCTGACTTTGCGGCCGATTATCCCTATGTAAAAAGCCGCTTCACCCGCAGTCTGACGGTCCGGCTGGTAACCTTTTTAGCCATTGTGGTGGCCGGACTCAGCTTTTTCATCAATCATCTGGTGCCAAGCGACAGCCCGTGGGTCTATATCACGGCGGTGGCGATTGTCTATGTCTGGATCAGCATGATCAATCTGGTAAGCAACCTCCGCAATCCCGGCTCGGTCATCCTCTGCCAGCTGCTTTCCGCCAGCGGTCTGCTCTTCGGCATCGATTTTCTCACCGGCTGGCACAAATGGTCCGTCAATTATGTGATCCCCTTCTTAATCATCGGCGCGGCGCTGGGAATCGTGCTCTGTATGCTCATCCGCCCGCTGAAATTCCGGGCCTATACGATCTATCAGCTGATGATTGCCGTACTGGGCGTGCTCTCCCTCCTTTTGTGGTTCTTCGGAGCGGCGGATGTGGAGTGGCCGGTCGAAGCGGCGGCGATTTTCTCCCTGCTCTGTTTCTTATCCATGCTGGTCTTCGCAGACCGGCGGACACGCAATGAACTTCATAAACGCTTTCATATTTAGGAGGATGTATGCACGAATCGCTTTGTCTTGAAGTAACCCAAGTGGTCGGGCGCCTTGAGGAGCTGTCGCTCTGCCATTTCGGCGGCGGCAGGGTCAGCCTCGGAAGCCGTCGGCTGGGAATCCTCCTTCTGTCCGGCGCGAGCCCGGAGGAACCGGTGCAGATTGTCACCATGGAGGGACAGCTTATTGCCGGCGACGGCCCGATCCGCCCGGAGTTTTTCATGCTCCGGGAGGTCTATGAGGCCTTTGGCTCGGTGAATGCCGTGATTCTGTCCAATCCGATCCATGCCGCTTCCTTTGCGCAGGCAGGACGCTCGATCAAGCCCTACGGCATCACGCACGCGCGGCTGTTCGGCGATGCGATTCCCTGCACGCGCAAGCTGCTTCCCAGCGAGATCAAGGAGGATATGCCGCTCGCGCTCGGCCGTCTGATCGTGGAAACGATGCGGACCGAGGAGGCGTGGGTACGCGAGGTCGGCGCGCTTCTTCTCTGTACGGGTGAAGCCTGCACGATGGGAAGCGATCTTTCGGAGGCGCTGACACGGATGCAGGCGCTGGAAGGTCTGGCGCAGATGGCGCTCTTCACCGAAATACTGCAGAAAAACGGCGCATCGGGCGGAACGCGGATGCCGGAGGATCTCCTCCGGGCGCTGTACTCCGATGCGCAGAAATAAAAATTTACACAGGAGAATCAAACTATGGTACGAATCGAAATGGAAGACGGCGGCGTTATTCTCGTCCGTCTGTACCCGGCCGTTGCGCCGATCACCGTCGCAAACTTTGAAAAGCTGGTGAAGGAAGGCTTCTATGACGGCCTGATCTTCCACCGGGTCATCAACGGCTTCATGATCCAGGGCGGCGACCCCACCGGCACCGGTATGGGCGGCTCCCCCGATAAGATCAAGGGCGAATTCGCCTCCAACGGCGTGACCAACAATCTTTCCCACACCCGCGGAACGATCTCGATGGCCCGCACGCAGGTCAAGGACAGCGCATCCTCGCAGTTCTTCATCTGCCACGAGGATGCGACCTTCCTTGACGGCGATTATGCCGCTTTCGGATGCGTCGAAGAGGGCATGGATGTGGTGGACCGCATCGCATCCGTCAAGACCAACTTCAGCGACAAGCCCCTGCAGGATGTCCGCATGAAGAAGGTTACGCTGGTCGAGGATAAATAAACAAAAGGAGCTGCTGTTCATGGATAATCCCGTAACATCCCGCGATATTGCCGAGGCGATCCGGACTCTTGGCGTAACGGCCGGCAATACTCTGCTGGTCCATTCCTCGCTGCGCAGTCTTGGCCCTCTTGAAGGCGGGGCGCAGGCGGTTATCGACGGACTCGAATCGGTGCTCGGCCGCGAGGGAACTCTCGTCATGCCGACTCTTTCTCAGGTCGATTTCAACAATTCCTACAAAACCTGGTATATGGACAAGCCGTCCGATGTCGGATATCTGACTGAATATTTCCGCAAGCAGCCCTATGTGTACCGCTCCAATCAGGAAACCCACTCGGTGGCGGCACGCGGCCGGCTTGCCTATGAGCTGACTTATGAGCATAAGGGATGGGGACCGCATCTTTGCCCGTACGGCGAGTATGCCTTCGCCGATTCTTCCCCCTGGCAGAAAATGTACCGGATGAACGCCCGGGTACTGATGCTTGGCGTAAATCTGCGTGCGTTTACTCTCAAACATCCGATTGAAGCACGCCTGATGGAGCATTACAGCGGCATGATACGGGATCCTGAGCGCCGCGAGGAGCTTCTGCGTGACCGGATGACTCCCGAAAGCCATCCGAAGGGCTTCTGGCTTTTCCTGGATGCGGCTCGGATGCAGGCTGAACTGGAACGGCTGGGCCTTATCCGACAAACCATTTGCGGCAATGCTGTATTTCTGCTGCTGGAGGCCAAAACTGCGTGCGATGCGATATACGAGCTCGTTGTGTCGGAACCGGAGTGCTGGTTCACCGGCGAACGGCTCAAATGGATCCGCACCTGCCTTGCAGCTTCCGAATAAGTACGGATATCGAAGCAAAAAGAGAACCGCCCGAGGCGGTTCTCTTTTTGCTTATGCTTTTTTCAGCTCGCTGTCGAGCCAGATCAGACCGTATTCGAAGGCTTCGTACAGGCCGTTCTTAATGCCGAACTTGACAATGGTTCCGTCGGCGGTGCTGGCAATACCGACCATGACCTGATCGGGAACCTCCTTGGCTCCCATCTTTTTTGTGGACATGATCTCAAGCTTCAGTACATATTTGTCTTCCATGCTGCCGTAGCAGAGCTGACGGTCTTTCCGCACCAGCGGCTTTCCGCGGTACATACGGTAATTCTCAGCTGCAATTACATTTCTATCACTCATCGGACTGCCTCCATTCAACAATTATTTATAGATATAACTATTGTATCACAAAATGAGTGAAAAATCAACGTACAAATTGTAAACGATTGGTGATTTGTCAAAGAAACCGACCGCGAAAAATTGGAATTGACAAATCACGGCTTATGCATTATAATATATAGAAAGGCCTGCAGAATCTGCAGGAAAATCCAAAGATCGATCAAAGAGGTACGCTTATGCCTTCCATGATGAAAAAAACGGCCGCCCTCCTTCTCCTTGCCGCCATGCTCGGATGTGTTTCCTGCGGCGCGCCCACGGTCGGGGCCGATACCACAGATGCCGTCACAACCGAGTCAAAGCCGGACGATACCACCACCGCACCGCCGGAGGATACTACGGAGCCGGCCGAAACCGATGAAACCACGGCGGATACCGGGGAGGATACCACGGCCGAAACCGAGCCGCCCCTTCCGAAGGAGCCGGAGTTTATCAATCCGCTGACCGGATTCTCGGCCGATCAGGATCTGTCCGGCCGCCGTCCGGCCGCGATTATGATCAACAACATCAAAATCGCCACGCCGCAGGAGGGCATCTCCTATGCCGAGGTCATGTATGAATGCATCGTCGAGGGCGCACAGACCCGTCTGATGATGCTGGTCATGGAATACGAGGAGCTTCCCGTTGTCGGCTCCGTGCGCTCATCGCGCGAATATTATCTGGATTTCGCCGCCAATCACGATGCGCTTTACATCCACGCCGGAGGAAGCAATCAGGCGTATCTGGAGATCAAGCAGCGGGATGTTGACAATCTGGACGGCGTGAATATGTACATCCCGGATATGTTCTACCGCGATTCCTGGCGGAGACAGAATATGGGCATCGAGCACAGCCTGATGACCACCGGCCCGAAGATTGCCGCCGGCATTGCCTTCAAAAAATACCGCACCGAAATCACGCCGGATTTCGATTCGCCGCTGGATTTTGTGCCGTGGGGCACCACCCGTCTGCCCGAGGGCGGAGAGGGAAGCTATCTGCAGGTGACCTATTCCAACTCCCACAAGCCGTATTTTGAATACAGCGAGAATGAGGGCGTGTACTACCGCTGGCAGTTCCTCGGCGACAAGCATATGGACAACACACCGGGTGTGCAGATTTCCTTTGACAATATTCTTCTTCTCTATCTGCCCACCAAGCGGACCGGTGACAGCAAGAATCACATGGATGTCACTACCACCGGCTCGGGTGAGGGCTATTATTTCTGGGGCGGCCGCTATGAGCCGATCACCTGGAAAAAGGCGACTGAGGACAGCCCGCTGAAGCTGTACGGCGCCGATGGGGAAGAGCTGCAGATCAACCGCGGCCGCACCTTCTTCCAGATCTGCACAACCTCAATGAAGGAGAGTACGGTCATCCGCTGATCCTTCACCGTCCGTCCGGAGCCGCTCGCGGATGAGCAGACGCTTCATGGCCCGCCCGTTCCACGGAATCAGCGGATAGAGATAATTCCGCTTTCCGTTGACGGTGGAATTGGAGGCAATCAGAACTCCGATCAGCACAAGACCGCCGAGATAACCCCAAAGGCCGAGCAGCGCGGTCAGAAGAAGAAGCAGCATCCGCATGAATTTGAAGGCATAGCCCAGCTCATAGCTGGACTGCGAGAAGTTGGCGATGGCGACGAAGGCCATATAGACGATGACCTCCGGCACAAACCAGCCGATCTGCACCGCAAAATCGCCGAGGATCAGGCCGCCGACCACGCCGAAGGTGTTGTTCAGCGAATTGGGCGTGTTCATGGAGGCCAGCTTCAGGCCATCCAGCGCAAATTCGATGATGAACAGCTGGACGATGATCGGAATGTTGTATTCGGTGTCGATGAGGATAAAGCGCATCCATTCGGGAATCCATTCCGGGTGGCTGATGAACAGATACCAGGTTGGGGTCAGAAGCATCGTCAGCAGGAAGACCGCATACCGCAGCAGGCGCAGATAGGAGCCGGTCAGCGGGGGATAGTAGAAATCGTCGGTTTCCTGCATAAAATCAAAAATACAGGTGGGCAGGATCATGGCCTCGGGCGAGGTATCGCAGAGGAGGATGATACTGCCCTCCAATAAATGAGCGGCGGCATTGTCCGGCCGCTCGGTATAGCGGAATTTCGGGAAGGGATTGTACCATTTCTGCTTCATCAGGCATTCGGCCAGGCTCTGCGGCCCGAAGCTCAGCGCATCCGCACGGATGGATTTCAGCCGGTTTCGGATTTTTTCCACATAACCGGGATCGGCCCGGCCGCCGATATAGGCAAGCACGATATCGCTTTTGGATGCCGTTCCAATGGGGAACAGCTCAAAGGTGAGCCGGGGATCACGGATCCGGCGGCGGATGAGGGTGGAATTCTGCTTGACGCCCTCGACAAAGCTGTCATGCGCACCGCGAAGCACCCGGTCGTTTTCCGACTGCTGGACGGAACGCGAGGGATAGACACGCATATCGATATTGATAGCCTCGCCCGCAAAATCCTCCAGAAAGAAGCCGACCGTTCCCGCCATGATAAGGCGGACAAAGGTGTCGGCATCGGGCGCGGGGGATACCTGCGCGTGGGGAAGATGGGCGGCGGCAAAGCCTGCGGCCGAATCTGCCGCATAAAGTTCGGTCAGCTCGGCCAGATAGATGAATAGCCGCTCGAGCAGCTGGCTGTTCACAAAGCTGTCGATATAGTAGAAGCGGGCGCGATGCCCGGCGATGATCAGCTCGCGGCTGACAAAATCGTAATTCTTGCCGATGCCGAAGAGCCGGTCGAAGGCCGAAACATTGGCATCGTAGGAGGATTCAAACTGCATGGGAACCGTCCTTTTCGGGTGTTTCCTTTATTTTGCCCCCGATGCGGCTGTTTATGCCATGCCAAAGTATTCCAGAATTCCGTTGTAAATGCCGAGGGCGAACAGCTCCGGCTCGTCGGCCATCAGCGCCGCATCGCCGGGATTGGTGATGTAGCCCATCTCAATCAGCGCGGCCGGCATCCGGGTCCGCCGGAGAACATAGAGCGAGGGACGGGCAAAGGTGCCGCGCGGCGGAAGCCCGGTAATCAGGCTCAGCTGGCGGACGATAGCCTCCCCGAGCCGGAAGCCGGCTGAATTTTCCGAATAGGCATAGGCCTCCACCCCCGTGGCGGAGGCATTGCGGAAGGCATTGGTGTGAAGGCTGACAAAGATATCCGCTCCCCATTCGTTGGCTGCCCGGACTCTGGCGGAAAGGCTTGAGGAATTGCTGGTGCCCAGCTGTTCGTCGGGGGAATTTCGCGAGAGCCTTGCTTCAAATGCGGGATTGGCGCGCAGCAGGTCGGCTAAAATCACGCCGATATTGTAGGTCAGATCCTGCTCGCGCAGACCGTTTCCCTCCGCGCCGGCATTGGGATTGACGGGATTGTGTCCCTGATCGATAAAAACCTTGATGGCCATGAAAGATACCTCCGATAATAAAACTGCTACAGTATATGCGATGGCGGAGGGAAAGGAACCAAATGAAAGAAATCAAACGTATTCTCAGCTTTACCCGCCGCGCCGTGGACGATTATGCGATGATCGAGGACGGCGACGTGATCGGTGTGGGCATCTCGGGCGGCAAGGATTCGCTGACCCTCCTGATGGCGCTGGCCGAGCTTCGCCGGTTCTATCCGAAGAAGTTTGAGCTTCGCGCGATCACCATCGACATGGGCTTTGAAGGAGCCGATTATTCGGCGATCCGGGCCATGTGCGAGGAGCTGGATGTGCCTTATTCCGTGGTCGAAACCCATATTTCCCGGGTTGTCTTTGATCTGCGCCGCGAGAAGAATCCCTGCGGGCTCTGTGCCAAGATGCGCAGGGGCGCCCTCCACGATGAATGCAAGCGGCTCGGCTGCAATAAGCTGGCGCTGGGCCATCATTTCGATGATGTTGTGGATACCTTCATGCTCAATCTGTTCTATGAGGGGCGGCTCGGCAGCTTTTCGCCGGTCACCTATCTGAGCCGGAAGGATCTGACCATGATCCGTCCGCTGATCTATGCGCAGGAGAAGGATGTCCGCTATTTTGTCAACCGGCATCCGCTTCCCGTGGCAGCATCCCTCTGTCCGGCGGATAAGCAGACCGAGCGGGAATCCATGAAGCAGCTGCTGGCAAATCTGGAGCGAAACAACAAGGGCCTCCGCCACCGCATTTTCGGTGCTCTGCAGAAGGCCGGAATCGACGGCTACAAGGAAAGCCGGCTGACAGTCTATCCGGACGATCCCGAGGACGCGGGCGAAGAAGAATAATATGTAAATTTTCAAAAAACCCCTTCCCAAAACGGGCGGAATGTGATATAATAAAATGTAAAACTGTGTTCAGAACAAGATTGGGAGATCGGATATGTGCGGATTTGTCGGATTCTCGGGACGGCTGGAGAATCAAAAGGAAATACTCCAACGGATGATGGAGCGGATTGTCCACCGCGGCCCCGATTCGGCGGGTGAATTCATCGGCGATACGGTAGCGCTCGGCTTCCGGCGGCTGTCGATCATCGATCTGGAGGGCGGATCCCAGCCGATGTATAACGAGGACGGCAGTGTCGTTCTTGTCTACAACGGCGAGGTTTATAATTTCATGAGTCTCCGCGACGAGCTGATCGCGCGCGGCCACACCTTTGTTACCCGTTCGGATACCGAAACGCTGGTTCACGGATGGGAAGAGTGGGGCGAGGCGCTGGCCGGCAAGCTGCGGGGAATGTTTGCGTTTGTGCTGTATGACAAGAAGAAGAATCTTCTCTACGGCGCGCGCGATCCCTTCGGCATCAAGCCCTTCTATTATTACCGCACGGCCGACGGCTGGCTCCTTGGCTCGGAAATCAAGGCCTTTCTGGAGCATCCCGGCTTTATAAAGCGGCTCAACAAGCAGGCGCTGAGGCCCTATCTCACCTTCCAGTATTCCTCCCTCCCCGAAACCTTCTTCGAGGGGGTATTCAAGCTGGAGCCGGCGCATTTCTTCACCGTGGATCTGTCCGCTCCCGAAACGATGAAGCGCACCCGCTACTGGGATGCGGATTTCACCGAGAAGCCGGGCGATTTTGATGCCTATGTGAAGGAAATCGACGATGCGGTCCGCGAATCGGTGGCCGCGCATAAAATCAGCGACGTGAAGGTCGGAGCCTTCCTGTCCGGCGGTGTGGATTCGTCCTACATCACCGCCTGTCTGATGCCCGACAAGACCTTCTCGGTCGGCTTCGATTATCACAAATTCAACGAAACCGATTATGCTAAGGAGCTCTCTGACCGGCTGGGGATCGAAAATATCCGCAAGCTGATTACCGCCGACGAGTGCTTTGATGCCTTTTCGGATATCCAGTACCATATGGATGAGCCGCAGTCCAATCCTTCCTCGGTGCCGCTCTGGTTCCTGGCGCGGCTGGCAAGGGAGGAGGTCACGGTTGTACTCTCGGGCGAGGGTGCGGACGAGATCTATGCCGGCTACGAATGGTACGATGAGCCGCCGCTGATGCAGCGCTACAAGAAGCTTCCCAAAGCTCTGCGCGTTGCCGCTGCGGCCGTCGCCAAAAAGCTCCCCTATTTCAAGGGACACGATTTCATCATCAAATCCAGCGGCAATCCCGAGGATTACTTCATCGGACAGGCGATGGTCTGGCCCGAAAAGGATGCGCTGGCCCTGCTGAAGCCGGATTACCGGGTCGGCCCCTCGACGCGTGAGGTCACGGCCCCGATCTATGCCCGGGTAAAGGACAAATCGGAGCTTGACAAGAAGCAGTATCTGGATCTCAACCTCTGGCTGCCGGGCGATATCCTGCTCAAGGCGGACAAAATGAGCATGGCGGCCTCGCTGGAGCTCCGTGTTCCCTTCCTTGACAAGGTCATCATGACCAAAGCGCAGGGACTTCCGCACGAATACAAGATCAACGGAAAGAATACCAAATACATCTTCCGCAAGGCGGCCAACAAAACCCTGCCCGATGAATGGGCGGACCGCAAGAAGCTCGGCTTCCCCGTACCGATCCGGTACTGGCTGCGGGAGGAGAAATACTACAATATCGTGAAGGAGCATTTCACGGCGGATTATGCGGACGAATTCTTCGACACCGACGCGCTGGTGAAGCTGCTGGACGAGCATCGGGCGGGCGCGGATTACGGCCGCCGCATCTGGACGGTTTTCACCTTCCTCGTCTGGTACAGACGCTTCTTCATCACCGAAGCATAAGAGCGCGGGAGGCATAACGGCTTCCCGCATTACATAGATTGATAAGGATCATGCAAATCATGGATAACAAACGACTTTTACCGGTTCTGATCGGCGCGGATCTGAACTCCTATAGCATCGCGCGCGCTTTTCATGCCGAGTACGGCGTGAAGAGCCAGGCCTTCGGCCGCTATGCCATCGGCGCCACCAGCTATTCCCGGATTCTGAAATTCACGATCGTTGAAAATCTCGACCGCGATGAGGTTCTGCTGGAAACACTGAACACCTTCGCCGATGCCCATCCCGATGACGTGCTGATTGTCTTTGGCTGCACCGATGACTATGCCTCGATGCTGATTCATCTGGGCGATCAGCTCCGTCCCCGCTATATTGTGCCTTATATTGGCCCGGAGCTGTTTGAACGGCTGGCCTACAAGGCAAGCTTCTATGAGGACTGCGACCGTCACGGTATTCTCTATCCGAAGACGGTTACCGTCACCCCCGAAACCGATCTGGAGGCGGTGCTTCCCGAGGAAGCGCTCGGCTTCTCCTATCCGATTATCATCAAGCCTTCCGCCAGCGCTGTGTATTGGAAGTATCCCTTTGACGGCATGATGAAGGTTTACACCGCTGCTTCGGCCGGCGAGGCCGAGATCATCATCCGCAGGATCTATGCCTCCGGCTATCCGGAGAAGATTATCCTTCAGGACAGGGTTCCCGGCGACGATTCGCGGATGCGGGTGCTGACCGCCTATTCCGATCAGAAGGGAAAGGTGAAGATGATGTGCCTGGGACACGTTCTCCTCGAGGAGCACACCCCCAAGGGACTCGGCAATCACTGCGCCATCATCACCGAGCAGGATCGTGAACTGATGGACCGCTTCAAGGATTATCTGGAGGATGTCGGCTTTGTCGGCTATTCCAATTTCGACATCAAGTACGATGAGCGGGATGACACCTTCCGTGCCTTCGAGATCAATCTCCGCCTCGGCCGTTCCAACAGCTATGTAACCGCCGCCGGCTGCAATGTGGCCCGCTATATTGTGGAGGATTATGTACAGGGGAAGGAGCTTGGCGACACCTTCCTGTGCGATAAGGAAATCCTCTGGCACAGCGTTCCCAAGGGCGTGATTAAAAAATACTGCCGCGATGAAAAGGCGGCCGCAAGAGCGAAGGCTCTTGAAAAAGAAGGGAAGACCTTCCCGGCACTCTGGTATGGCCACGATCTCTTCCTCAATCCCGCACGCCTCTTCTTCCTGCTGATGCACGGACACAACCATTACGGTAAGTTTGAGAAGTATTATGGAAAAGAATAAAGGAAAGCTGCTTGGAATCCTCGGCGGTCTCGGCCCGATGGCCTCGGTCTATTTCTATGAGCTGCTGACCGCGCTGACCAAGGCCTCCTGCGATCAGGAGCATCTGGATATCGTGATCTCCAGCCGCGCCTCGACCCCCGACCGCACCCGCTATATCCTCGGCGAATCGGATGAAAATCCGCTGGAGAATATGATCGCCGATGCCAAACGGCTGGTGGATTTCGGCGCGGAGGTGATCTCGATCCCCTGCAATACCGCGCATTATTTCTATGACCGGCTGGCCGAGCAGGTCGAGGTTCCGGTGCTCAATATCATCGAGGAATCGGTATCCTTCCTCGAGCGGGCCGGCGTGAAGCGCTTCGGCCTTATGGCCACCGACGGAACGGTAAAATCGGATACCTACCAGCGGATCTGCCGGCGGCATAAAATCGAATGCGTGATCCCCGATGAGGAGCGCCAGGCGCGCGTCATGGAGATCATCTACGGCTCGGTCAAACAGAACCGGCCGGTCAGCATGGAGAGCTTCTATGAGATTGCCCATAGCCTCCGATCCCAGGGCTGTGAGCGGATCATTCTTGGCTGTACCGAGCTTTCGCTGATCAAAAAGAACGCCGCGCTTGATCGCTATTACACCGATTCGCTGGAATGTCTGGCGCTTTCCACCATCCGCGCCTGCGGCAAAGAACCCATTACCGATACCCCCCGATAAGGAGAAAACGGCATGATTCTCACGCAGATCCTTTCCGATCTGGAATATACCTGCGCCCATCCGTCCTATCTTGACGGAACGCTGGATGCCTTCCCGATTGACGATATTGTCTACGATTCCCGAAAAGCCGCGCCCGGCACGCTGTTTGTCTGCCTGATCGGCGCGGTATCGGACGGTCACAGCTATGCGCCCTCCGCCTATGAGCGCGGATGCCGGGCCTTTCTGGTTCAGCGGAAGCTGGAGCTGCCCGACGATGCCGTCCAGATTCTGGTGAAGGATACCCGTGCGGCGCTGGCGCTGGCCTCGGCTGCCTTCTTCGGCTATCCGGCCCGCTCTCTGCTCATCATCGGCATCACCGGTACCAAGGGCAAGACGACAACCGCCTCGCTGACGGCGGATATCCTGAATGCGGGCGGCATTCCTACCGCCTACATCGGAACGACCGGTATTTCCTATCTTGGCAAGCATTTCCCGACGGTCAATACCACGCCGGAGAGCTATGAGCTTCATAAGGCCTTTGCCGGAATGGCGGCGGACGGTGTGTCGGCCGTTGTGATGGAGGTTTCCTCACAGGCCGTCTATATGCGCCGAATTCTCGGCATCCATTTCCATATCGGCGTGTTCACCAATCTCTCCCCCGACCATATCGGCGGGGTGGAGCATCCCACCTTTGAGCATTATATGGCCTGTAAGGCGGAGCTGTTCCGCCAATGCCGGTGCGGCATCTTCAATGCGGACGATCCGCACTGCACCGAAATGATGCGCGCGGCTCCGGCCATCCGCATCACCTACGGCATGGAAGGCGCCCAGATGCGGGATATCATGGCAAGCGGCTGTGAGGCCTGGAAAAGCGGCAACCTGTTCGGCGAAAAATTCCTGTGCCGCACCGCACTCGGCGAGGAGCCGATCACGCTCCGGATGCCCGGTCGGTTCAATATTTACAATGCAATGGCCGCGATTGCCGTGGCCGTCCGGATGCAGATCCCCATGGAGATCATCCGGAATACGCTGGCATCGGCAACGGTCAAGGGCCGCTTTGAGCTGATCGATGCCCTGCCGGATGTGGTGACCGTCATCGATTATGCCCACAACGGTGCCTCCATGAAGGCGGCGCTGGAAACCCTCCGCCGCTATCAGACCGGCCGGCTGACCGTGCTGTTCGGCTCGGTCGGCGGAAAATCCGAGATGCGCCGGGGCGAGCTCCGCGAAATCTGCGCTTCTCTTGCCGATTTCTGCATCATCACCAGCGACAATCCGAACTTTGAGTCGCCGGAGGCGATCATCCGCGATATCGAAGAGAAGGTTGCCGCCTCCTCCTGCCCCTATGTCACCTTCGTGGACCGGCAGGAAGCGATCCGCTACGCCATCAACCGCGCACTCCCCGGCGACTGCATCCTTTTCGCGGGAAAGGGTCACGAGGACTACCAGCTGATCGAGGGCGAATACCGCCATTTCGATGAGCGGGAGGAAATCGCCGCCGCAGCGCTTGCAAGAACCGCGTATCACGATAAGCGATGAGATTTTACCGTTTTGTTATCCCAATGCTCCTTGTCATCGGCCTGCTCGGCGGATGCGGTGACACCGTCCCGACCGGGACGGATTCGGAGACGCTGATTCCCGACAGCGATCCGCCGGCCAGCCAAACCACAGCCGAGCCCGATCCGCCCCCTGTTCCGCAGGAAAAGCGGAGGGAACTTCACATCGAAGCGCCGGAAAATCTTGCCAAGCAGTATGCCGACGGCACGGTTACGGTAATCGAGGAGGAGAAAAGCTTCACGGCTCCCATCCAGATCGAGCTGCGGGGCAACAGCACCTCGGAGGCTCCCAAGAAGCCGTGGAACATCAAATTTGAGGAATCCGTGTCCCTGTTCGGCATGGAGGAGGGACGCAAATGGTCACTCCTTGCCAATGCTTTTGACAAGACCATGCTCCGCAACAAGCTGGCGCTGGATTTCGGTCTGGATATCGGCCTTGCCTATACCTCACAGAGCGAATTTGCCGAGGTGTGGTACAACGGTCGGTATGTCGGCTGTTATCAGGTCTGCGAGGCACGCTCGGACGGCAAGAACCGGATTCAGGTGGATACATCAGCCAACGAATTCATTCTGGAGGTCACGCCGTTCGGAGGCAAGAGCTTCACCTCCAATTACGGCGTTCCGATCTATTACGATTCGCCGAAGGAGCCGACGAGCGAGCAGAAGGAATATCTGAAGCGCCTGCTGGATCTTGCCGAGGAGGCAATGCTCAGCCGGAAGGCCTCCGAATACACGAAATACATCGATGCACAGTCCTTTGTCGATCTCTATGTGCTGATGGAGCTTTTCAAGGATGTGGACGGATATCACAAATCGCTGTATTTCTATGTGAAGGATGATAAGCTCTGGGCCGGCCCGCCCTGGGACTTCGATCTGTCCTGCGGAAATGTGAGCCGGACGGTCAAGGAGACGAACTATTACAATTATCACAATATCAACGGTCGGGGCGACGGCTCCGGCGACAGCACCCACGGCCTGCGGATGGTGCACGGCTGGTTCGAGTTTCTGCTGCTGGATCCGGCCTTTGCCGAAGCGGTGCGTGAGCGCTATCTGGAGCTTCAGCCGCTGATCGTCAACCTGTACGCCGACAACGAGCTCGGCATGAACCGCATTGACTGGCTGCTCGGCGAGAGCTCGTCCAGCTTTGAGCGGGAATACCGGCCAAGCGACGGCGACGATTACGGCGCTGATTGGGATATCAACCGGGCCTACAGCATGTGGGAAGGCGAACCGCGCGGAAGCTATGAGGACAACCTCGCCTTCCTCCGCACCTGGCTGGAGCAGCGAAATCTCTGGCTGCTCGAAAACATCGGCCGGTGATGCTTTGCCGGCATACAAAAGGAGAGAAACTGTATGAAAATCCTGATCTGCGGCCTTGGCCTGATCGGCGGCTCGATGGCACGCGCCCTCAAATATTACACAGAGCACACGGTTGTCGGCTACGATCTGAATGAAAATTCTGCCCGCAAGGCTGTTCTTGTCGGTGCCTGCGACAGCGCGGGAGCCAATCTTCCCGAGCTTAACACCTTCGATGTGATCCTGCTGGCCGCCTATCCGGGCGATACCGTGGCCTTCATCGAGGCGCACGGGGATGAAATCCGCCCGGGTGCCTATGTCTTCGATCTTGGCGGTACCAAGCGGAGGGTCTGCAAGGCCGGCTTTGCCGCGGCCGAAAAATACGGCTATTATTTCATCGGCGGCCATCCGATGGCCGGCACCCAGTATTCCGGCTTCACGGCATCCAAGGAAACGCTCTACAAGGGCGCGGCGATGATTCTTGTTCCGCCGGCCGGCACGGATGTCAGGCAGCTGGATTTCGCGGTGAAATTCTTCAAGGCCGTGGGATTCGGATCGGTGAATGTAACGGATGCCGAAGAGCATGATGCGGTGATCGCTTACACCTCCCAGCTGGCCCACGTTCTGTCCAATGCCTATGTCAAGAGCCCGACAGCCCGCAAAAAGGACGGCTTTTCTGCCGGAAGCTTCCGCGATCTGACCCGCGTGGCCCATCTGAACGCCGATATGTGGACGGAGCTGTTCATGGAGAACCGTGACAACCTGATTGCCGAGGTGGAAGGATTGGCCGCATCGCTGACGGAATATGCGAAGGCAATGCGGGAGGGCGATGCCGAAAAGCTTCATGCGCTGCTGGAAGAGGGCAGCCGGATTCACGATGAGATTAACGGAAAATAAGACTGGCCGTACCGGCTTCGACCGGTACGGCTTTCTTTTGGCCCGCATCCGCACAGATTTGTTTATCGATTTTGATGCGGCTGAAAATTCTTGACAAATAAACAAAGTGTGTTATAATAAAAGAAAAGGAGTTTTCCCGGATGTGTAAGAGAGGATGGATTGCTATGAAAACTTTGAAGAAAATTGATATTCACGCTCATGTTGTACCGTTTCCCGAATGGACCCCGGCGCATCCCGGCAGCAGCCACCGAATGCTCTCTGCCGATGAGCTGATCGAAATGTACGACCGACTGGATATCGGCCGCGGCGTGCTGCTGCCGATGGTATCACCGGAGGGGCAGACGGTCACGATCAGCAACGAGGGAACCCTTATGGCCGTCTGCCGGCATCCCGACCGGTTCTCCTGGTTCTGCAATGTGGATCCGCGCGCGATGAACAATGCGGTCGGCCGGTCCGATCTGTCCTATCTGCTGGAGCATTACAAAAACCTCGGCGCGAAGGGACTTGGCGAGCTGACTTCCAATCTGTATGTTGACGATCCGCTCATGGACAATCTGTTCTCGCATTGCGAGGAGGTGGGCCTGCCGGTGCTCTTCCACATATCGACGGACATCGGATACTCCTACGGCATTGTGGACGATCTCGGTCTGCCGCGCCTGGAAAAAATGCTGAAAAAGCATCCGAAGCTGCAGTTCATCGGCCATTCCCAGCCGTTCTGGAGCGAGATGTCGATTGAAAATACCGATGAAACGCGCAATGGCTATCCAAAGGGTAAGGTCACGCCCGGTCGGCTGATCCATCTGATGCGGGAATATGAAAACCTGACCTGCGATCTGTCGGCCGGAAGCGGTGCCAATGCGCTGACACGGGATGTTGAAAATGCGGTTTCCTTCCTGACCGAATTCCAGGACCGGATTTATTACGGCTGTGATATCTGCGCCGTCGTCAATACCCATCCGTTTGCCTTCCGTGAGTTCCTTGACGGGCTCCTTGCGAGCGATGCCATCAGCGAAACGGTTTATTACAAGGTCTGCCGAGGCAATGCCGAACGGCTGCTGGGACTTTGAAGCGGATACAGGAGGATAGGAATATGGAAAAGCTGGCGATTCTCGGCGGCACGCCCGTCATCACACCCGGATGCCTTCCCGCCGACGATTACGATCGGATCTTCCGCCGCATGGTTCTGACGGAGGAAGCAAAGGCGGCGGCTATGGATATCATCGAGCGCGGTGCCTTCTCCGGCACGGATGTGACCGAAAAATTTCAGGAGGAATTCGCCGCCTGGCAGGGCACCGACTACTGCATTGCCTACTGCAACGGCACGATGGCCCTGAGTGCGGCCATGTTCGCAATCGGACTCGGCGAGGGGGATGAAATCATCTGTCCGACCAAGACCTACTGGGCCTCGGTATCGCAGGCGATCAACTTCGGTGCCTCGGCGGTTTTCTGCAACATCAACGATATGCTGAGCATGGATCCCAACGATCTGGAGCGGTGCATCACGCCCCGCACGAAGGCGATCATGGTAGTCCATTATTTTGCCTATCCGGCGGACATGGATCCAATCATGGCGATTGCGAAGAAGCACAATCTGAAGGTTATCGAGGATGTTTCACACGCCCAGGGCGGATTGTATAAGGGGAAGAAGCTCGGCACCTTCGGCGATGTCGCGGCGATGTCGCTGATGAGCACCAAATCCTTTGCCTGCGGCGAGCTGGGTGCTCTTGTCACCAATCATCGCCGAATCTATGAGCGCGCGATGGCCTTCGGTCATTATGAGCGCAACAATGCCGGTTATATCCGCGAGAGCGAGGAGCTGAAGGATTACTTTCACATTGCGCTTGGCGGAGTCAAGGGCCGCGCCAATCAGGTCTGCACCGCCATTGCACGCGATCAGCTGAAGCATTACGATGAGCGAAGCAAAAAGATCCGGGAGGCCATGAACTGGTTCTGGGATCAGCTGGAGGGCCTGCCGGGCATCAAGCCAATTCGCGTCGATGAAGCCACCGGCTCCCATATGGCCGGCTGGTATGAGCCGCACGGCGCCTACTATCCCGAGGAGCTCCACGGCCTGTCCGCCGGACGCTTTGCCGAGGCGGTCCGGGCGGAAATCGGCGGCTTCTGCTATGAAGGCGGCAACTTCTGCCTGCATACGCATCCCTTTTTCAAGACCTTCGATCTGACCCACCGGGGTGTGCCCTCGCGGATTGCCCATAATGACCGCGATGTGCGGCTGGACGACTCTCTCTGCGACATCTCGCTGAAGAAATACTGCTTCTCCGTTCCACGCTTCAATTTCCTGAACCGGGAGATTGTCGGCCGGTTTGCCGAGGGCTACCGCAAGGTCATTGAGAATCATCAGCAGCTTCTGGAGAACGATCAAAGGGCGGCACAGGGCGGCCGCTGGTATGGCTCCGAGAATCACTGATACGGATCCGGTGAAAGGATGAAAGCCATGAAAAAAGTTATCATTGACACCGATCTTGAGGGGCTCAGTCTGGTGGACTCCGCCGATCAGATGAGCGGGGAAGGGTATACCTTTGCCTGCCGCCGGCTGGAGGCCGATCTGAATGCCGCCATTGCCGGATGCTTTGAGGGTGGAGCCGATGCGGTCTGGTATGCGGACGGGCATGGCGGAGGCGGCAATCTCGATCCCGCCAACATTGATCCCCGCGCGGTGATGATCCGCGATTTCGATGATCCGCGTATGTTCGAGGACTGCGCTGCTTATATGGAGATCGGTCTGCACGCCATGGCCGGCACCCGGAATGCGTTTCTGGATCACACCCAAAGCTCGGCCACCATTCACGATTTATCTATCAACGGCGAGCCATGCGGCGAATTCGCACAGGGAGCCGCCTACTGCGGGGCTTACGGTATTCCTTTTGTCATGGTCAGCGGCGATGCGGCGGCCTGCCATGAGGCATCCCGGCTGGTGCCCGGCATCGCGTGTGCCATCGTCAAGGAGGCGAGGGGACGCAATGCCGCCGTCTGCGTGGACGGTGAAGAGGCGCTCAACCGGATCCGCGAAGCCGCCCGTGACGGCCTGCGGCGGGCATCCGAAATCCCGGTCTTCAAAGTGTCGCTGCCGGCCGAGATCCGCGTTCACTTCCATTTCACCTGGCACTGCGACAATATGGAGAAGGCTCTGCCGCACTGGGATCGTATCGACGGCCGGACGCTGGTGCGCAAAGTCGAAAAAATTGCCACATTCAGCGATCTGAATCTCTGCTGAGGCGCGTATCTTGAAAAAATGAAAAAACGAATCCGCCCCTCTTGACAAAGGGGGGCGGGTGTGCTATAATGAATTTGTAGAACCGTTTCTACGAGGAGGATTTTATGATGCTTAGAATCGAAAATCTGTCCGTTACTCCGCTGTCCATGATCCGCGCCGACGGGCTGCAGCGTGTCGATCTGCGCTGCCGCATTTCCGCCAGCGCACACGCGCTTCTCACCGTGACAGCCGGGGAGCGGCTGCTGACCTGTGACATTGCGCTGAGCGCGGGCGATAACGGTATCTCCCTGTTTCTCCCGCCCCCCGAGGCCGATATTCATTCGGTCTGGAAGCTGGAGTCCGACGGAGCCGAGGCCCGGACGGAGCTTCTTTGGAAGAAGCCGCGCGAGTGGACCTTTTATGTTATGATTTCGTCCCACACGGACATCGGCCTGCACAATTCCCAGTATATCCAGCGCTATAACAGCTCACGCTTTATCGATCAGGCGGCCGCGCTCTGCGATGCGACGGAGGACCGTCCCGAATCGGAGCGGTACCGCTACACCGTAGAGGGAAGCTGGTTCTGGAATAACTATCCCGATGATCAGGGGGCAGATGCAGCCCGCCGGATTGTTGAATCGTATATCAAGCCGGGAAAAATCGGTGTCGGCGGCGGTATTGCCGGCAATCACACCCATACCTTCGGTTTTGAGGAGATCTGCCGGAGCACCTATGGCCGCTCCCGGATGAAGGATGAGTGGGAAATCGATACGCACACGATGTGCATGATTGACAACAACGGAATGTCGTGGAGCCTTGTCCAACCATACTGCGATGCGGGCTTTGAAAATATCATTTTTGCGCCGAATCAATGGAATCCCCTGCCGTCTACGGTATGGGCGTGCGATCGGACCATTGAAGGCTATACATGGAACCCCAACGCGGGCGGCGGCGGTTCACGGGTGGATGTCCGCTATGCATCCGCGCTGCCGATGCTCTTCTTCTGGGAGAGTCCCGAGGGTGGGGATCGGCTGCTGGTCTGGTGCTCCTCCCAGTACGGACAGGGCGGATGGCCTTTCGGTTTCTATCCCTCCTGCAAAATGGACGAGATCACGATGGGCCGCATGGAGAGCCGCTTTGCCGAAAAACTGGAGCAGATGGAGGCCCGTTATCCCTACGATCTCTGGCTGCTTGCCTGCTATGACGACGATCAGGAGCCTTCCTGTGATCTGTGCAATCTCTTTGCGGACTGGAATAAAAAATGGAAATATCCCATCATCCGGACACTCGGCAATCCCGATGCTCCCTTTAGGGAGGTGCGCGAGCGATTTGGCGATCGGATTCCGGTTCTGCGCGGCGAGATGACCGGCGGCTGGTATCAGCATCCGCTGGCCGCGGCCAACCTGCTTTCGGATAAATTGGAGGCCGACCGCCGGCTTGCCAACGCCCAGACTTTCGCCTCGCTGGCGGCACTTCATACGGATTACAGCTACCCGGCGCAGGATTTTGACCGGGCGTGGCAGTATCTTCTCTGGAACGATGAACATTCCTACGGAACCAGCGGCTATCAGGGACGCAGAGTCTATGAAACCTGGATGCAGCACCGGGATTGGATTGAAAAGGCCGCTGGTACCGCAAAGGCAGAAACGGATGCTTCGCTGGCTGCGCTGGCTGCGAAGATTCCCGGCGAGGGTCTGGCCGTTTTCAATCCCACAGGAAGATGCCGCACGGAACGGATCCGTTTCAACGGACAGGAGGCTGTCCTGCACGATATACCGCCCTGCGGCTACAAAACGGCGGCACTTTCCGCGCTGTCCTGGAGCGAGCCGGTGATAAGCGAAACCGATCAGCCGCCGGTGATTGAAAATGCCCACTACCGGATCGCCTTTGCGCCGGACGGGTCGATGTACTCGATTTATGACAAGGCGCTCGGGCGCGAGCTGTTGGCGCGCGGCGGATACGGCGCCAATGCATTTGTCTTCACCGAGGACAATCACAAAAGCTTTGTCACACCGGGTGAAGCGCATTTCACCGTCCGCAGGACGAAGGATGTCATCACTGTCACCGCTGTGAGTGAAGAACCCCTTTCCGGCGCGGCGATTTCCCAGACGGTGACGCTGGATGCCGAATTCCCGCGAATTCTGATTGACAACCGCCTGTCCCATGTCCGGGCGATGATCAACAATCACCGGTATTACCGGTATCTCTATTATGCCTTCCCTTTCGATGTGGAGGGCGGCCGCCGGATCTGCCAGCTCAATGGCTGCGAGGCGGAATATGCAAAGGATCTCACCGGTCACGGAACCGATACCTATATGGCGGCGCACGAATGGTGCTCCGTCGAAAATGACCGGTTCGGTGTCGGTCTGATTCAGCTGGACAGCCAGCTGATCGAATTCGATCATATCCATCCCGACAAAACCGACTGCGGTGCGGCGGGAGAGGGCTCGGCGATCTATTCTTATGTGGCCAATGACTGGCTTCAGATGCATGAAATCGGCGGAAGCCATGTGGATTACCGTTTGCGCTATGCGATCACCTCGTGGGCGGCCGGCGAGAACAGGATTGCCGAAACAGCAGAACTTCTGGCGAATCCCGTACAGGTCCGTCCGCTGTCCGGCGGTGTGGGACTCCCTGCCGATTCGCACAGTTTTGCGGCTGTCCCGAACGGTCAGCGGCTGATTTCCCTCAAGCGCGCTGAGGACGGAGAGGGCCTGATTGCCCGGCTCCTTGGCGAGCGGTCGGAAGCTGCTGTCGATATAGAGGGCGCACCCGTCCATCCCAATACTGTGGATGAGCGGCCTTCCATCAAGCGGTACGGTCACGGATTCTCCACGCTGCGCGCCGATGTCGGTGCTGTCAAAAAGCGGGAGGATATACCGGATCGGGTGGATGAAAACTGTCCGGCGCCGATTGGATCGGTCTGGACGGGTCTGATCACCGAGCCGCGTGCGGCAAGAGGTGAGAATGACGGCCATCTCTATCTGATCTGGGGACAGAATCAGGAGAAGAATCTTTCCCATTACGAGCTCTACCGCTCCGAAGAGTCGGGCTTTGTCCCATCTGAAGAGAATCTGCTGGCGAAGGTCGAGCCGGGCGTATACCGCGTCGGCCTCTATGTGGATGAAGGTCTGAAGACCCATACCGCGTATTTTTACCGTGTCTGCGCTGTCAATACCGACGGCGTGCGCGGCGAAATGAGCCGGGAATTTTCCGGCATCACCAAAGAACCTGTAAACGGTTGAAAGGAGATATTACCATGAAAAAAGCACTTCTTCTTATGCTGGCAGCCGCTCTGCTGCTCGGCGGATGCGGCACACAGCCGCCCCAGGATACCGGCGATACCGATTCCGGTTCGGATACGGCCAATACCACCGCCGCACCCGAGCTCCCCTTCGAGGTGAAGGATTTTAACAATGCCAAAATCTGTATCATCTCCGGTGAGCACGCGGAATATGAATACATGGTCGGCGAGGGGAGCGGAGATGTTGTCAACGATGCGGTTTATGAGCGCAACCGCACCGTCGAGGAGCTGTTGAACGTGGATTTTGAATTCGTCAGCAAGGCGAACTGGACGCAGGAGGGCGAATTCTATTCGCTGATCCGCGGCGATGTGCAGGCGGGTGACTCCACCTACGATATCGTCAACGGCCTGAACTGCTGGACCACGCCGCTGATCTTCGACGGCATCTTCCAGCGGCTGGATCTCATCTCCACCATTGATTTTGACAATCCCTGGTGGGTACCGGGCCTCTCTCTGGACGGCTCCGATGAAGTCTGGTACGCCTTCTCGGACGCTTCGATGTCGCTGTACAAGGATCTGTATGTCCTGTTCTTCAATCAGTCGATCATCGAAAAGAACAAGATGGAATCCCCCTACGATATGGTCCGGGACGGCAGCTGGACGCTCGATGCCTTCTTAAAGCTGGCCCGCGAGGGAAGCTCGGATCTGAGCGGCGACGGAACGGTGGATGTGGACAATGACCAGATGGCCTATGTTGCCAAGCACGCCGCCAACCGTGCTTTCATGACCTCGGTGGATACCTCGGTCTTCGTCACCGGAAGCGACGGCGTTCCGACGGTCGGCAATGTCAGCGAGCGTCTGACCAATGCTTACGAAAAGCTCCGCCCCTTCTTCTTTGACAAGGAGCTGACCTATATCACCGAGGAGCCGGACATGATCCTCCTCTCCAAGCCCTTCATTGAGGGCCGTGTGCTCTTCCTGAATAACTGCCTCATGGCCATTGAGGGAATGCGCAACATGGAGGACGATTTCGGCATCGTGCCGCTCCCGAAGTACGATGAAGCCCAGGAAGAATACCGCTCGCAGATCGCAACCTCGACCTCGGCGCTTTATATTCCCAAAACCGTGGAGGATCCCGAAATGCTGGGCACCGTCATGGAGGCGTTGGGGTATTACAGCCATAAGGATGTCATTCCGACCTATTATGAAACCGCGCTGAACGTCAAGTATGCCCGCGATGAAACCGTGCAGGAGATGCTGGCACTGGTACGGGACAATGCTTCCACCAACATCGATTTCTCCTATAACACGATCTTCTGGACGAACGATGTTATGAATGCCGCCCGCGACGATGTGGATATCGCCTCCTGGTGGGCCAGCCGTCAGAGCGAGGTTGAGGCAACACTTGCCAAGTATCTGGATATCGATCTTGAAAGCTGACGATTGACAGAAGGGCCGGATTGTGGTATAATTAGGTATATTAACCCATTCCGGAGCAGACATGAACAAAAAAGCAACAATACGGGATGTGGCGGCAATGGCAGGCGTAAGCGTGTCGGCCGTGTCCTACATCATGAACAATTCCACAGCGAAGAAATATTCCGCCGAAACTGTTTCCCGCGTGAAGGAAGCGGCCGGGATTCTCCATTACAGCCCGACCAATATCGCGCGGGGGATGCGCTCGCAGAAAGCCCACGCCATCGGCATTGTGTCCTTCTGGAATATGAGCAACCGTGTCTTCGTGCATACCCTGGAGGGGATTATGGCGGCCTCGTCCCGTGCAGGTTATGCGGCGGTCCTCTGTCCCGTCCGCCTATGTCCGATCGGCGGCGTGATGCCGGACGATTTCGGCTATATCGATTATTTCACCGATAAGCGGGTGGATGGCATCATCCTGATCGCGCCGCCGACAAGCGAACGTATCATTGATGAAACAGCGCATATCGCTGCGCTCCGCGCCGGCGGGGTTCCCTTTGTTATCATTAACAGCGTGAGCGGAGGGGCGAACTTTGACCGTATCGATTTCAACTACTTCCATACCACCTTTCTGGCCGCACAGACGCTTTTGGCCGCCGGACATGAATCGATTGCGTATATCAGCCCGGCCGCTGCTGCCGGATCCTATGAAGCCGAGCAAAGGCTTGAAGGCTATCTGGCAGCGGTTTCGGAGCCAAAAGTTTTGATGCTGGAGAAAATCACGCCGCAGATCCTGACCGGCCTCGGTGCTGTTGTGACCAACAAATCGGATACGGCACGCGCGCTTCTGAATATGGCGATTGATCACGGCATCGATATCCCCGGAAGACTGTCAGTCATCGCCGCCAACGTGGAGCATTATTCGGAATATCTGCATCCGCCGCTGACCTGCGTGCAGATGCCCTTCAGTGAGATCGGCGAACTGTCGGTAGAGATGCTGCTGGCACGGATTGATGGAAACGGCGAGCCGCGAAGAGCCACTCTCCCCTGTGAAATCTTCATGGGAAGGAGTGCCCGGCTGTAAAAAACGAAGAAAGCTGTCACGGACAGATACCTCAAAAGTCAGATGCTTTTGCGGTCTGTCCGGGACAGCCTTTTTGTTTATTTTTCGGAATCGGTTGTATCGGAGCCTGTCATGACGTATTCGCCGTCCCGGATGCCGGGATAACGCTCGTCGAGCAGCTTCTCGCGGAAGGGATTGACGCCGTCGGATACCTTCTCGGGGGTATTGGACAGCCACCAGCCTTCTTTTTTGTAGAAGGGATTGTGGAAGGTGTTCTCAATCCGCCCCGCCTTTTCCAGCGCATTCATGCAGGCACGGATACAGCCCCGTGCACCGCAGATGGCAAAATAACCGGTGTGCGAGAGAATGGAATTGTAGTAGCCCATGACAGCGGAATTTTCCGGCTTGCGGCTCCATTTTGCCTGCGCCATCGAATAGCAGAGGATGTAGGCCTCCTCCTCGGTCATCTCGGAGTGGCGGACGTCGAAGGCCATATTGGGGAATTCCTTCTTGTGGAAGGGGGAAACCTCATTGTTGAAGCCATGATGCGTCAGCGTACAGCGGCCCATCCGGACATCGCCGTACCAGACCTTCTTTTCGCCTCCGAAATCGATCCACAGCCGCTTTTCCTTTTCACGGAGCGGCGGAATGGCATCGCCGGGACATTCGCGTACGCAGGCACCGCAGTGCAGGCAGATCTCACCGGTGTCCATGATCGGATCCGGCTCCAGCTCGCAGTCGGTGAAAATCAGACCGATCCGGACGCGCGGGCCGAACTTTTTGGTGAGGAAGACCTTGGAATAGCCGAGCTCGCCAAGACCGCATCCGGCCGCGATGATCCGCACGGAGCAGACAACATTCGGCGGTACCTTATCCGGTGCGACCGGCTTGCTGTCGGGATTCTGGCCCTCGGGCACGGCAGGATAATGGGCGACGGCCTCCCAGCCGTGGTCCTCGATGAAGCAGCAGAGCTCATAGGTCTTCTTCGGGCGGAAGAAGGTGTTCAGCTTGTTGTAGGAATAGAAGGTGTAATTGTGCCAATGGGTGCCCTCCTCGATGCCGCGGTAGGAGCCGCGCGGAATCCGCATGGCAACAGCGATCACCGATTTGGCTTCGGGAAAGTAGGTAAGGGGCGAGAGAAGCTTCGGCGCATCCTTGAAGCGCTCGATATTGCCGATGCCGATGCAGTCGATGCCAAGCTTGGCGGCCTTGTCCTTGATCATCTGCGAAGTCAGCTTCATATCCGACCTCACTTTTCACCGTCCGGCTTGCCGGCATACTGACCGAAGGCATCCAGCGCCCAGGCCCCCCGCTTGCGGAAGGGATTCTCGAAGCAATTCTTCACAAGGCCGGCCTCCTCCAGATGGCAGAGACAGGTGCGGGCACAGAGAGCGGCCGCGCGGTCCGGCTTGCCCGCCGGTGTGAAGCGGTTGGGAAGGGCACCGTTTTTGCAGGTGCGGCACTTGGAATCATCCACCTTGGCGACAGTCATCGTCTTGCCCGCAACCGTAATTTCTTCGGTTTCGGTCGGGCTGATGGCGCCAAGCGGGCAGGCGGATGCACACTTTCCGCAGGAATCGCAGACGGATTCTTCAAGAAGCGGCGTGCCCTCCAGCTCGGCATCGGTGATAATCATGTGGAAGCGCTGACGGGTGCCGAATTCCGGCGAGAGGAGCATTCCGCACCGGCCGATTTCACAGAGGCCGCAGGCGACGGCCGCATAATCGAAGTCGGGATGGACATTGGGCGCTTCCCGGCCGTCGCCGACGGATACGCCGGTCGGGGCGGCTTCGGTGGCATTCGGGAAGATCGGGACGGCTTCCCAGCCCGCATCCTCCAGAATATGGGTCATATCGTAGCAGGCCAGCGCCAGAAATTCATCCTCCAGCCAGACACGGCCGAAAAAGCTGTAATCGGTGAAGTTGGTGCCCTCCTCCACGCCGCGCAGGGAGCCGCGGCAGATCCGCTTGCCGACGAGAATGACGGTTTTACCCTCCGGAAAGATGGTGAAGGGATTGCGGCGGGCTTCCAGCCCGTCAAAGCGGCTTTTGGGTGCAAATCCGATGAGATCGATTCCCTCCCGCTCTGCGGCGGCGAGAATGCTTTCACGCAGTTGTTTCATAGTGATATCCTTTCTGCTCCGGCAGCTGTCAGACTGCCTGTGTTGGTACTATTATAGCAGAAGCGAAGGGAGCCTGCAATAAGCAAACGAAATCAGACTATAAGATTTCGTAACTTGATTTTTGCCGCCATATGTGCTATAATAGAAGAAAAAGGAGGCGGAATATATGAAATTCCCGGCAAATCTGGTGATTGACGAGCTGATCGCCGATGATAAAGAGTATCAGAAATCAAAAATCATCCGTATCGGAGTCGCGCATTATCATACGCTGACCTTCCGGATCAGCGGCGAGAAGCGGATCCGTCCGGACGGCATGGAGCGGCCGCTCGTTTCCGCCGAAAACGGGATCACCTATATTCCGCGCGGGATCGGTTACGAGGAGGAAACGGTTCGCGGCGGACGGATGCTGTCCCTGCATTTTTCCCTGCAGACGGATCCGCAGCCGGTAACCGATTCCGGCATTTTTCTGCTCTGTCCCCGCGCGCCTGCCCAATACCGGAGCCGCTTTGAGGCGCTGAGTACCCGGTATCGGGCCGGTGCCGGGCCGGATTACGGGAGTCTTGCGGTGCTGTATGAGCTGTTTTCCATGCTGTATGGAGAAAGCCATGAGGACGAGCATCGGGCGATGCCCCGCCGGATGCGGCTGGCCCTGAAGCAGATCGGGGAGCAGTATGACGATCCGGAGCTGACAGTGGCGGCGCTGGCACAGGCGGCCGGTATCAGCGAGGTCTGGTTCCGGCGGGAATTTCACGCCTGTACCGGGATGGCACCGCGCGAATACATCCGCAGGCTCCGGCTGGAGCACGCCCGCGCGCTGATTGCCACAGCCGTCTATCCGATCAGCGAAATTGCGCTCCGATGCGGCTTTGACAGCATCAGCTACTTTTCCGCCGAATTCCGGCGGGCCTACGGCATGACGCCCAGCCAATGGATGCACAGGCAGGGCCAATAAAGATTTTCGCCTTTCCGAAACGGATCGTCTTCTGCAGGCCGCTTATAGAGTGAAAGGGGGAATGGACCATGGATATCAGGACACGGTTCACCGAAATCTATGAGCAGACCTGGCGCCTTGCAGGATCCCTTGCGGCGGCAGGATGCCGGCAGAGTGCGGATATCGGCGATCTCGTGCAGGAGGTCTATCTGGAGCTCTACCGGATTCTGCAGAAAAGGGGGCCGGATTACATCACGGAGCCGGAGGCAATGATCCGGAAGCTGATGCGCCAGAAGCTCGCCCGGTACTGGCGAACGCTTTCACGGCGGCGTGAGGTGCAGCCCGAGCCGCTGCCGGACGGCACGGAGATTGAGATGGCCGATATTACGGCGCTGTCGATCGAGGAAATCGCCGTGGACGGGGAGATTCTGCAATGGACCGACCGCCATCTCAAAGAGAGAGGGGAGCCGGTGAGAAGGATTTTTCACCTCTATTACCGCTTTGGCGTGTCTTTGCCGGAAATCGCCCGGCTGCTGGACCTTTCCGAGTCGGATGTGAAAAACAAGCTTTACCGCACCCTGAAGCAAATCCGTGATTACTGGAAGGAGAATAACGAATGAAACGATCCGAAATGATTCTGAAGGCCACAGGAGCCGATTGGCAGGCAGGCGAGCTTGCGGCGATTCTGGAGGCAGCCGAAAATGTACGGCCGAAGGCGAAAAAGCAGCTGGCACCCCGCCTTGTATTAGCGGCTGTTCTGGCGGCGGTGATGATTACCGGTGCGGCCGCGGCCGGGATGTATTGGCTTTCTCCGGAGGTCACGCCTTATTTCAATGAAACCGGCGGCGGTCAGATGGTCTATGTGAACGCCGATTACACCACGCTTGCACCCGGAACGGTTGCGCAGATTCTTGATAATGCCGAGCGGTATGACGGCTTTATCAAGAGCTATTACCGCTTTGAGAATCCGGCCGGCTGGCAGAAAATGTTCAGCCTGCCGCTTGTTTACAGCGATAGGCTGACGGCGATTCCGGCGGATGGCTGGGGTGAGGTGACGGTTGTGGTCTGCGGCGAGGAAAGGGACGGCGAGGCGGAGCTCTCGTTCATGGCCGGCGATTTCTGGCTGGATGTGATCCCGGATTCGCTCCGTGCCCGGATCGGCGAGCGGATCCGCGTGCACCAGTATGTCTACCTGAGCCGTGAGGCGGCCGAAGAAGGGAACCCTTACTATACTGTGGAAGGAGGAACGGCCGGGGAAACCGAGTACTATACTACTCCGGACGGAATCCCCTGTGCCATCAGCCGGATTGACACCGAGGCCGGCATGACGACCTATCTGCTCTATTACGGCTTTGAATCCGGCGTGTATGTTCTCTCGGCTGTCCGCCCGGCCGATGAAGCTCCCGATGTGATCGCCGCGCTGAAGGCGATCGCCGATTCGCTGGTCATCCATTATCCGGCCGGATAAAGAAAAAAGATACTGTCTGGACACGATTGCCCAGGCAGTACCTTCCTTTATTCCCAATATCCGTCGAACAGCCGGCTGTCCCTGATGCCGCCAAGCCCGTGCGCATCGCTTCCGGGGGCGCAGGGGATTCCCATCGCGCGGCAATCCCCAAGCAGGCCTCGCTGATAATCGTACAGGAATCCGTCATGGAGCCGCTGGTCGGCCATCGTGGTGCAATGGTAAAGATGCAGGCCGGTCAGATCCATCATACCGCCCGTCCGGCGGCAGACCGCAAGGAGCTCGGCGGTTTTGGCCTTCATCAGCGCCAGATGACGCTCGCTTTCGCCAAACCATGTACAGGTGCGGGCCGGCTTTGTGTGCGCGATCAGAAAATGTCCGAGCATCGCCGGCCAGAGACAGCGGCGCAGCGCGTTGATCTGCGCATCGAACCCGCTTTCGATGACCGCCGCATGACGATCGTCGGCATCCGGGAAGGCTTCGGCGGCAATCGCCGCAAAGCGGCCGCTTTCGTGATAATCGTCCATTTCGCGGATGTGCGTCACCGCCACGCCCTCCAGCGCCAGAAGCGGATGGTAGTTGAGCGTCGGGCTGACAAGATCCATCGCCCGCTCCGCCTCGGGGGAGCCCTGAAAGCTGATCGTGCCGTCCGTGTCCAGAATATCCGCCTCGGCCGAAAGCAGAAGCTTCACGGATCCGCCGCTCCGCTCATAGTGATCGATCTCCTCCCGAAGGGCCGGGAAGATGGCGGGATCGGAATCGGCATACAGCGCGGTTCGCCCGTCTTGCACCCGCCGGTGAAAATGCGGGGTCAGAATGACAAGACCGATTCCGGCGGCTTCGGCCTCGCGTGCGATCGCCGCGGCGGTCATATCGGGCGCGCCGTCACAGACATGGGTATGGACGTGCGCATTGATCCGCCCGAAGGGGACGGAATTCAGAATTTCGTGCAGTTCCTTGATAGTTTTCATCTAAAAATCCTGCCTTTCGTCAAATTCGCGGATGGCGGGGCCGAACAGCGGGTGCCTGTCCAGCGCGCCGAGCATACAGCCCACATGATCGGCCGTATGCGTGTCCGAGCCGTAGACAAAGGGAATTCCCATTTCCCGCGCCCGTCGGAAAATGGGGGCCGCGGGATAGGTGTCATCGATCCGCCCGGTCTGATGGGCAAAGTGGGGATTGATCTCCAGCTTCAGCCCACCCCGGCGGATGGCCTTCAGCGCCGTATCCAGCTCCGGAAGGACGGTCGGATCCCCGCCGTCATCGGCCAGCCCAAAGCGGGCGGGATTGTGGAAGACCCAGCGGTACATATCCAGATGCGGAATGGCATCAAAGAGGCCGGAGGATGCCGCCGCGGCGGTGTTGGCAAGAATCGCGCGGGCATAATCGGTGCGTGTACGGCCGCCCTGAACAAATTCCGGCCAGAGATGGAGATGCGAGGAGCCGAGGACATAATCAAAGTCCCCCTCGGCCAGTATCCGGCGGATCTCCCCTTCAAGGGAAGGGATATAGTCGCATTCGATGCCGACGAGGATCCGGATCCGGTCCGCGTATTTTTTGGCAAGGGAGCGAACCGCTTCGCAGTATTGGCCGATCCGGCCGGCTGGGATCCGCTCGCGATGGCCCGGACAGACAGATGTCAGGGGCATATGATCGGTGATGACGATTTCCCGCAGGCCGGCATCGATGGCGCGGCGGATGAAGGCCTCGCTGTCAACCTTCGGATCCGGAATCATGGCGTGGATATGGTAGTCTTTTATCATGCTGTGTTAACCGTTCCCGGGGGCGGGAAGAAGGGGATGGGAAAAAGATGACACAGGTTCACCTTATTGCGTTCCCTTCCATTATATCACAATCCGCGGATAAATCAAGCATCCGATTGCCAAAAAACCGGACAATCCTGCGCTCTTTGGCGCGAGGGGCGCATTCCTGTCCCTTGACAGGGCCGGTGCGGTGTGATATAATGAAAAAAAGCGAGGTGAGCGATGTGTTCAAGGCGGATTACCGGCGGGTCGGTGTCTTCAGGCTGGACAGCCGGGAGCATTCACACGGGGATGTCTATGAGATGATTCATACCCTCAGCGACGGCGGAACCGTGCTGATCGGGGACCGCGTGTATCCGATGGTGAACGGCGGTTTGTATATCTTCGATGCGATGAATGTCCATGCGACAAATCCCGATGACAGGAACAGCTATACAAGGAGTAAGATTTCCGTGGACCGCAGATGGATGGAAACGCTCCTGTCGCTGATGGGGCTGGAATCGGCGCTGTCTGAGTCCGGCGGTGTTTTCATCCGGCTGAATGCCGGCGACTGCGCGGCGGTGGATGGGGCCTTCCGTGCCTGCCGGGATGCGGCGGGGAGCCGGGCTGAAATGGCGGTCTTCACCGAGGCGGCGGCACGGATTCTCGGCTATCTGATGCGGAAACAGCCGGAGGAGAGCCGGGAGAATCAGCCGCTGCAGCGGATCCTCGACAGCATCCGCGCCCACCTTTTCGAGCCGCTGACGGTTGCACAGATTGCGGCCGAAAGCTTTGTGAGCCCCTGTTATGTCTGCCATATTTTCCGCGAAAAGACGGGTATGACGGTCATGCAGTATATCAAGGCCCGGCGGCTGGCGGCGGCAGAAGAGCAGCTGCTCCGCTCGGATGCATCCATCACGGAGATCGCGCTGGCGTGCGGCTTTGAGGATGCCTCCTATTTTGCGCGGGTCTTCCGCAGCACCCATGGCGTTACGCCGCGCGAATACCGGAAGCGATGCCGCCGCGAAGGACCGGAAAAATAGAACGAAAGAGCCGCACAAAGGTGCGGCTCCGCTTGTTTTTACTGATTGTAGGGTGTGATGATGTCATACTCATGCGTCAGGACATTGATCCGCATCAGTTCAAGAAAACCTGCCCGTTCTGCGCGGCCGGTATCCGGCGGAACATATTCCTGATTTTCTTCGTTCCAACGGTGGCAGAGAACATAGATATAATTTCCGTCAGCGATGAACTGGAAAGGGACACGTTCCTTGCGGAATTCATCCGTGACATCAAAAACCAGCTCCGGCTCGCCGCCGGCCTTGGGAATCCGGTAGAAGTCGCCGGTTGATGTTTTGTAATCGTATCCCGGAATCATTGCATCCTCACCGGCCAAATAGTAAATGTAATCATCCGTACAACGGATGGTTTTCTGCGGGTCAAAATTCAGCCCGTCCACCAGGGTTTCCACGCTGAAATCGTCCCATGAAATCCGGATGATGCGTTCACCGTTGGCGCTTGTGGTGTTGGCGTAGATGTAGTCATCCTCGGTCAGATCGGCTGTGTACCAGCCGCCGCTGAACGGGAGCTTTTCAATGTTGGCGGGATCAGCCAGGGACATCCGGTAATGAGCAGCCCCGATACTGTAATAGACAGAGGCTTCATCGGCATACCAGATACCGCCATGCTGTGCGAACTCCAGTTCCTTGAGAAGCTCATGCGTATCAGACGGAAGGTGAATGCGGAAAATACCTTTCAGGGAGTTTTCCGGGTCATCGGGATCGACATAGGCGCAGTAGTACCGATAATCTCCGAAATAAACCGAATTTGGCAAATGATAACATTGCTCACAGTATTCAGTCACTTTTGCTTCCCTTATATCAAAACTTGAAGCACTATAGTGAGTAATTATATCGAATTTTCCGGTTGCGGGGTTTTTTACTGCTTGGTGCCGAATGTCATCATAATAACATTTGCCATCATGAAAAACCATGGATTTCATATGATCGTTGATGCCGCATGCGGTAGGACTTTTGTGGTCACAGAGAGGGTCGGGGCAGAGCGTCGTCAGGTATCCGGTTTCCGGATTGAACCGGAAGGGGAGATATCCCCAGAAGATCGCATAGATTATTCCGTTTTCGTATTGAAGCATGTTATTGAATGCGGTTGGCATCACAAGATCATGCGCACGGTCATTGCTTGGCGTGTATTCGTACCCGGGACGAATATTCTGTGTATCGCCTGTGCTGCTGTCTGATAAAGAGTCAACGACAGGTGCTGTTTCAATCTCACGCATCCCGGAATCGCAGGCCGCAAGGATAAGGACAGCCGCCAGCAGGAGAGATATTACTGTTTTTTTCATTGCTGTTATCCTCAAATAATCAAGGAAGCGGAAAGCCATCCGGCTTTCCGCTTCGGTAGGATTTGTTCGGATGGTGTGGACGTCCTAACGGAGAGCTTTGTTTACGGTTCCCAGGTCGTTCTGCCAGTGAAATAGCAGATGTCATAGGGCACTGTGGACGGATTTGCAATACCGGTATTCTCTTCTACGGTGATCTCATAGTCGTAGATATATACCAGATGCTCTCCGATAGCACTGGCGGGCTCGGCATTGCCATTCAAGGATGCATAGACGAAGAGATTTCCGGTTCCGTCGTAATCGTAATCGGTTCCGAGACTGTTGCCATTAGCATCCCAGACTGCAACCGCAGATTCCAGATAGCTGTAATGACCATGGATTGTGTCAACACCGGTGTAGGCATTGGCGGTGAAGGTATTATACACGGCTAAGGAGCCGGAACAGTTGTATACCTCACCATCGTATACATATGTTGCTGAAATGTCGGTAGCACCGTCAGCACTGACGGCGATGGTGATGCCGGCCAGCAGGAGCAAAGCCAGCAACATGCGGGTGAGTTTCTTTGTTCGAGTCATAACGGTTCCTCCGTATTTCATAATATTTTTTTGCCATCAGAATCAGCCCCGTGCCGCCGGCCGTACGCACCTTCGGTCGGTAACTTTTTCCTTTGACACTTTCATTTTACCATATCCGCGGCCTGCTGTCAAGATAAAATGAGGCACCAGCCAAAATTTCGGCGAAGTGCATAAATTCGGGCACCGGTTTTTGTGCACAATCACCAAAGAACTGTGCCAATCATTGAAAACGAACGAGCCGCTGTACGCAGGTATCACGGTCCCCTTTATGTGAAAATGTCAGTCCTCTGTATGCCCAGCTAAAATCGAATGTGAATATTTTGTAAACATCCGCGCGAACCTCTTGACAAATCCGGTTGGCAGTTGTAAACTTAATATAGGTTTATAAATACCAACCAAGGAGGGCTTATGGAGAATTACAAGTTATGCGAGAGCGATTACCGCTTTATGTCGGTGATCTGGGACAACGAACCGGTGGGATCCGGGAAGCTGGTCACGCTCTGCGCCGATCGGCTCGGCTGGAAGAAGCCGACTACCTATACCACCCTGCGCAAGCTCTGCGAAAAGGGCTTTGCCGCCAACTGCGATACGGTTGTCACCTCGCGCATACCGCGCGAAAAGGTGCAGGCCTATGAAAGCGAGCATTTTGTCGATCATGCCTTCGGCGGATCCCTGCCGTCCTTCCTTGCCGCATTTCTCGGCGGAAAGACGATCACGGCGGGCGAGGCGGAAGAATTGAAGCGGCTGATCGATGCGCATCGGGAGGATTGAAATGGAAGCAATCTTTATTTCGGTTATCAATATGAGCATCGCGGCATCGTGGGTGATCGCCGCCGTGCTGGCGGCGCGGCTTCTTCTGCAGCGCGCGCCGAAGAAATATGCATACTGGCTCTGGGCGGCGGTCGGCTTCCGGCTGGTCATCCCCAAAAGCCTGACGCTTCCCATCAGCCTGTTCGGCCTGCTCGGACGGCGGTCGGATCCGATGACATTCGTGCCTGCGGATATCGGCATGATGGCTGATCCGGCCATCGATACGGCCATCCCGCCCCTCGATGCCGCCGTCAATGCGATTCTGCCGCCCGCATCGCCGATTACCAGCGCCAATCCATTGCAGATCTGGCTTGCTGTCGGTACGCTTCTCTGGCTGGCGGGCGTGATCGTGATGCTTCTCTGGGCGATCCTTTCCTCGGTTCGGATCGGCTGGCGGATGCAAAAGGCCACGAAGCTTGACGAGGGCGTATATCAATCCGAAAATGTCCGCTCCCCCTTTGTCTTTGGTCTGATCCGGCCGCGGATCTATATCCCCTATTCGCTGGAGGGCGAGGCCCTTTCCTGCGTGCTGGCCCATGAGCGCTATCACATCGCCCACCGCGATTACCTCGTGAAGCCCTTTGCCTGGCTCCTGCTGTCGATCCATTGGTTCAATCCGCTCTGCTGGCTGGCCTTCCGGATGATGGGACGGGATATGGAAATGCGTGTGGACGAGGCCGTGCTTGAGGGCGGATGTGACCGGAAAATCTACAGCTCGACCCTGCTGGCGCTGGCGGCCAACCGCCGTATTCTCATGCCGGGGCTGTCCGGATTCGGGGAATCCTCGGTGTCCCGTCGGATCGGCGGCATTCTGAACTGGAAAAAGCCGGGCCGCGCGGCCGGCATTCTGTCGATGATGCTGGTGGTTCTTATCGCTGTGTCCTGCGCATCGGATCCGGCGGCTTATAAAGCCGCAACGCCCTTCGGCAAGATCTGGGATATCGGCGATGCCGTCTATACCTCGGCGGCCCTGAAGGCCGATTCCCGCGCTTTCCGGGTGATGCCCTTCCGGATTCTGGAGGACGGAACCGTCCGTACCCCGGTGTCGGACGGAGAGCTGCCAAAGCTCAATGAAACGCTGCTGACAGCCGAAAATTTCGATTCCCGCATCGATACCACGCAGGAATCGACCATCCGGCCCGAGGAAATGCGAAAGAACAATAAGCAGGCATGGAGCACCGGGGCGGACGGCCTTCAGCTGATCCTTCTCCAAAAGGACGGAAGCCTCTATGCGGTGTATTCCTTCCTTAACGATCCGGAGCGGATCGATGCGATCTATCCGCTGAAGCCCGGATGTATCGTCGCCGCCGTATCCTCGGGCGAGATGATTCGCGGGCGGCTTGACACGCGATTTGACTACGATGTCTTCCCGACGATGGATGCTGCCGAAAGCGACACGATCCTGCTGGATCTGGATACCGGGGAGGATCACCTTGTCATCAGCGAGGATTATTATCTGGCGGTGAACGATGATGCGGTGTCAATAAAAAAGCAGACCTTTACGCTTGAGCGGCAGGCGGACGGCTATTTCCATCTGGAGGTCAGCCGCCGCGGCACGACCAAATATAAGGAATCGGCCAACTATTTTCTGGCGGGCGAGGCCGGTCGGTTTGTCTTCAACCTGAATTTCGGCGGGGAATAAAAAATGAGAAGGGGCTGCTGCATCGAAATGCAGCAGCCTCTTCCGTTTGTATTGTCAGGCCTAAACGCGCGGTCGGCAGATCTCCATCCGGATGAATCCTGTATGATGAGATTTATTCCTATTCAAGTTCGATTTCAACACCGTCTGCATACAGCGTACTCCCCTTTGACGCAAAAGCAAATTCCCCTTTGCGATATGCCAGAAGTCCGGTATGGTGTCCCTTATAATTGACTCCGTCGATCCAAATATCAAATTCTGTCGGCTCTCCTGTCAGTATACCCATACTCACAAGCGCAAAACTGCCATCCTCATAAACACATCCGCCGTCAAAACGATTCTTCTCAACGCCCATTTTTTCAAGGATTGAAATATCGAAATGATCGTACTTCGGAATCGTAAGCTCCATTTCGTTTCCGTCAAAATCAATATCGCTTCTGCCTGCCGATGCAATATTTACTCCGTTCTCATACGCCCGGTTCAAAAATTCGTATGTGCTCTTTTTGGCATACTTCGGGTACAGGAAAAGACAGTTTTTGAATGCGTGCCCGTTAAATACGATTTTGCCGTCTTCGAGAATGATTCTGCCGTCTTCGATCGCATAATCGGGTGCAAGCGCGCTGATATATCCGGCGTTCCATATTTCGCTGCATTTCGGAACAATATGAAGCGTACCGTCTATATCAAAAACACTTCTTGCGCTGTAATCGGGATACCAGTTTGCTTGAGCTGCCGCACCGAAGACGATAAGCAGATCCATTTTCGGGAATTCGGTCTGAAAAGGATTCAGCCGCGCGATCTGATCGTCAATCATTTTGATATCCCGAAGGAAATCGGGTTCTGTGAAACTGCTTCCCCAGGTGAAATCTCTGTAAGAATGATGCCATTCGCGCGTTCCGAAGGGCGCACCTTCTATCATGTGCGTATAGTGATTCTCGCTGACCTTGTTATAATACATATCGATGTCTATCGGACTTTTGCAGGCGATCATTATACCGAGTCTTACGGGATAGGGTATATTTTCATCGGTGTGAGCAAGCTCACGCGGAATATCCCACCAGTTCGAAGCGGTATGCCATATTTCGTCATAGCCCAAATCATTATGAAACGTATTATGACAGGAAATGTACGCATCCTCACCGAAAACTTCCTTTGCGTAATCATAGACCTTCTTCTCTACCTCAAGCGGGAAAACACGAAGCTTTTCAAAATAGGTATTGATGGCCTTTATTCGCACGCTTTCGTCACCCTCAGGCGCGTAACGCATATCAAAGAGCAGTCTGTCAAGATCGATATTCCATCTTTCGGCATACTTTTTCTTCATACCCATAGAATAGATTCTTCCTCTGAAGGGAGCATCCTGCCCGCGGGAAATGGGTCCGGAATTGAGAAGAATATAGCCATATTCATCCATGACGACACCGTCAAGAGGAATGTCGGAATAATCGTCGATAATGCGCTTATGCCTCTCCCAGTCATCTGTAACAGCCGTGATGTTATAGAACCACGCAAGAAGTACAAAAACGGTTCTGCCTGCGTTTTCCCTGCCGAGATTCAGAGTAAAGCTCGTTTGACTGGTTCTCCAATCTGTGATATTTACTTCATCGGTAACGTCAACGAGCGTTCCGTCCTTATAGAAGCCCTCTGCCGTTTTTTCAAATGTATAGGCCTTAAGAATCTGCGAATAGATGGGCATCAGCTTTTTTCTTGCCCCAACGGCTGTATGCGTGTACTGCACAAAGCCGTTTTCGTCGGCTTCAAGCTCGATATCGCTGACAATCGCTTCGGCTTTATCGGGCTCGGGAATCGGAAACATCTCCAGACGGTCAACCGGATCCTCGGAAAATACCGAGGAGTTATAAAATCCGGCATTAACGACGAGGCGCAGGCATACCTTGATCCCGATACTGTGGGCGTATTCGGTTACCTCCTTTAATGCCTTATGGCACTGCTGTTTATTCTGAAGAGAGATTCCCGCACCTACCCCCACACCGAGATGGGTGATGCTCATGTGCTTTTTTATAAAATCGAGTTCTTTTATATAGCCTCTGTTTACAAGATCGTTATTTTTCAGTGAAAAATACAGGGTATTCGGTATTTCTCTTTTCATAATGCTTTACCTCGCAAATTATCCGGATTTTTGTCAAAGGCATTCCGTATGGATGCCTCCTATCAATTATATCACATAAGTGTTTTTTGTAAATAGACAAATCATAACACTTGAAGAAATCGGCACAATATTTTGATGAGGCTGAGAATGTCCAAGCGGATGCGCACGGGAAGTGTTTCTGTGCTATGAGATAAGCGGCGAATTGTAAATAAGAAAAGGAACTGCCGTAAGTTGAAAACGTGCAGCCGTACGGGGGCGTAAACGCGCAGGCGCTTTCGCGCAGGCGCTTTTGCGCCTGAAACCATCGTTTTCTGCGTGCAAAGCACACAAAAATGGAACCCTCAATGGGTTCCATAGTGTATTTGCTCCGGAGGTTGGCCCCGGAAGAAACGGTTCCCAAGCCCAAACAGCCCCGAAAAAACTTGACGAATGAATTCTATCCGATTCATCGATGTACGGCATCGGTGCCTTCCGGTATTCTTCTGCATTCAGATAGACCATTTCGTCAGCCTCATTCATCATACCGATGGAATGAAAGACCCATCTGCCAACATAGCTCATGTCAATTTCCTCCTTGCGATTGTGTCGTTCGGTTGCTTGTTTTGGGTGCCCGGCGGGCTCCCGAAAAAAAGGATAAGCGAAAAAATCGCGCCGCCTCTTGAATGAATCCGGATTCTGTGATATAATAACCGTAGAAAAACAGGCGTAAAACACTTATCACCGGACTCCTTGTGTATTATTATACGGATAATTCTGTAAATGTCCCCACCCCTTGTGCCCAAAAAGGGTGGAAAAAGCGAAAATAATGCAAAAAGTGGGGGATCGGGTGGGAAGCTTGAATGGAAGGTGGCATCATGAAAAAAACACTTGCAATTCTCATTGGCTTTGTAATCCTTATATCGCTTTGCTTTGGCTGCGGCAAAACACGGATGCCAAGTCCTGCCAATCCGGTCATGCTTACGATCTGGCACGTTTACGGAAGCCAGACAATCTCACCGCTGAATACGCTCATCGATGAATTCAACCGGTCCGTCGGAAGCGAGCACGGCATCACGGTCAATGTGGTTTCGGTCACCAGCTCCTCTGCCATCGATAAGGCCCTTGCGGCCTCTGCGGGAAATGAGCCCGGCGCCGATGCCATGCCGGATTTGTTTACGGCCTATCCGCGTGTAGCACAGATTGTCGGCAAAGATAAGCTTCTTGCATGGAATGATTATTTCACCGCCAAAGAGCTGGCGGCCTTCCGTCCGGAATTTCTGGATGAGGGCTATTTTGACGATCAGCTTCTCATGCTCCCTATGGCCAAATCCATGGAAACCTTTTATCTGAACAAAACGTTGTTCAAGCCATTCAGCGAAGCCAGCGCTCTCACAGCGGACGATCTTTCGACCTTTGACGGAATCTTCAAAGCCGCGCGGGCGTACTATGACTGGTCGGGCGGCCGCGACTTTTTGCAGATCAACGATTTCTATCACTATGCCTATGTGGGCATGAAGGCTTACGGCGGCGAATTTGTCCGCGGCGGCCGTCTGCGGCTGGATGAGGATGCCTTCCGTGCGGTATGGCTCCCGCTTGCCGAAACGGCGATCTACGGCGGCATCTGTCTGGGTGAAGGATACGCGGCCGCACGCTGGAAAACGGCCGAGATTATTGCCAACACCGGCTCCACCGCCGATGTGCTGTATCAGCCGACCGATGTTGTTCATCCGGACAATACCACCGAGGCTATCGAAGCAATCGCGCTTCCGTATCCGACCTTCACGGAGTCGGAAGCGGGCGTTATCTTCCGCGGCGGCGGTCTGTTCGCCGTAAAAAGCGAGGATGAGCGGAAGAATCAGGCGGCGGCCATCTTCGCAAAATGGCTGACCGCGAAGGAGAACAATCTCCGCTTTGTCACGAATGCCGGCTATCTTCCGGTGACGGAGGATGCCTTCGGGGCGCTGTTTGCCGATCCCGGCCTGATCGGGAAGGAAAGCTACCGGAGCGTTTATGCGGCGGTCGGCACGATGCTGGAGGATTACACGGTCTATTCGCTTCCGCTGTATGACGGCGCTTCGGAGGTGCAGCTCGATTTTGAGGCGAATGTGAAGACGGTTCTGCAAGCCGCGCACAATCAGTATAAAAAGCTGCTGAGCGACGGGGCTGTTACCGGGGACACACTGCGGGCGCTGGCCGAGGCCTCGCTGGCCGAGCTTGTAAGTCTGTCCGGAAAATAAGGAGGCATTCGTATGAAAGCGGGTCTGCTCGTGAAAATTGGGCACGTTCTCCGGCATATCAAAAGCGGCGGAATCTCCATCCGCCGGCGGTTTATCGCCTACTTTATCTCTGCCGCTGCGCTGGTGCTGCTGCTGATTCTGCTCTTTCTGCATCTGTTCGGAATTCTGAATCCCGCGAGCAAGCAGATCATGGACGTGCTGGACACCAAGCTGGCCGCCTGGGCGGACAATATTGAGCACGATTACGAAATGGCGGCCGCTCATGCCATTTCCTTCTCTGATCAGCTGGAGGCGGAAATCAAGGCCTTTCTGACCGAGCACAATCTGGCTTTTTCCGATCTGAAAAACGATGCCGCGATGCTGTCCGCTCTCCAGAGCAGGCTGTACAGCACGGTTTATCTCAATATGCAGCTGGCCCCCTCAAGCGGTGCCTTCTATCTTCTGGATACAACGGTGAATTCCCATTCCGAGGAGCCGCTGTTCAACGGCATTTATCTGAAATATGTCAACCTCTTCTCGGAAAGCACAGTCAACAATGAATTTACCCTCTACCGCGGCTCCTTTTCCACCGCCAAGGAGGGGAATGTAACCTTCCACAGCGGCTGGAACAACGAGATGCGCACGCATTTTTTTGACACCTGCGATGCGGATTTCGCAGACGGAACCCATTATATCCTCAGCACGGTTGTGGAGATTCCCGACACCTGGGAGCGCGCGCGGTATGTCTATGTGCCGATCCGGGACCCGAAGGATACCATCATCGGTGTCTGCGGCTTTGAAATCAGCGATATGTACTTCCAGCTGTCCAAGAAGATAAACGAGGATGAGCAGGGACTTCTCATCGGTGCGCTTCTTGATGAAAAGCAGGGCGTATTATCCGGTCAGTTCAGCTCCGGACGCTACAATACCGTCGATCCTCAAAACGTGACCGTCACCGAGCGGCACCAGCTGACGGTGTTCGATTTCGGCACGGAAAAATGCATCGGCAGATTAAGACGTGTGAAGCTTGGCGATGGCGGATTTCACGCCGCGCTTATGCTGAACGAGGCACGGTTCAGCGCCCTGATTCAGCGCGGGCAGATGAAAACGGTCGGCATCATCTTTGCCGTTTTGGTTATCACGTTTGTTTACTGTCTGTTTTTGAGCCGGAAATATGTGGCGCCGATTCTGAAGAAGATCGAGCAGATCAAGTACAGCGAAAAGGATGTTGAGCCGCTGAAAATCCGCGAATTCGATGATTTGTTCGAATTCTTCGAAAAGAAATCCTCGGTGCTGGAGGAACAGCTGGAAACGCTGAAGGCTGCCCGTCAGGCAGCTGAGGAGGAGGCTTTCCGGGCACGGGAGGCCTATGAAAAGGCGCTGGAGGAATACGAGCTTGCCAAAAGCGAGATCCAGCATCTGTCAGAGGAGAGCAAGACCGAAATTGTGCTGGAGGATTACGAATATTTCCTCAGCAATCTGAAGACGCTGACCCCGCAGGAAATGCGCATCTACTCGCTTTATGCCGAGGGGAAATCCACAGCGGAGATTGCGGCATCCATCGGCATCAAGGAAAACACGATGAAATACCACAACAAAAATATTTATTCCAAGCTCGGTATTTCCTCCCGAAAGCAATTCCTGCGCTTTGCGGCGCTGAAGCAGATTCAGGATAAGAAGGCCGGGCGGGCGGAGTAACCCCGTACAGAAAAAAGGGGCTGTTGCATTCCGATGCAACAGCCCCTGCGCGTTTGGGCCCAGCGCTGCTGCAGGTTTTCAACTTGCAGCAGCGCCATCTACTGAAGAAAGTCGGTCAGATCCGCTCCAGCGTGATGCGGACAGCCTTGTAGTCGCCGGGAATGTTGGTGCGGATGCCGTCGGCATCCAGCACGGCACCGGTTCGGATTTCATCGCCGATCCGATAGGAGGCGGCTTTGTCAAGCACAGGATAGACGGTGATCGCATTCTGGCGGACCTTTGAGGAAATGACGAACAGTTCGATTTTTGCGAAATCCTCGCTATGATATTCCAGTACCAGCATGGATTCGGTATCGCACAGGATCCGGGCGCAGGCGGACTGCCAGAAGGGGCGCTCTGCCTTTTTTTCGGCTACGAAGGCCTTCAGCCATGCGAAATCCTTCTCATTCAGCGCGTTCAGATCACAGCTGAAGCCGATCGGGCCGCCGGTCAGGAAGGCCTGCAGATAGGAGGGATCGAGGCTGATGATCCTTCCCCAGACCGCATCGTCGGTGGAGAGGAGCTTTGAGCAGGTGTTCTCGGTCGGGCTGTAGACCGGCGCAAATCCGTCGAGCGAACGGATCGCGGCCCAGCGCTCGATCCATTGGCCGGGCATACGGCGGAGGGTTTCCTTGAGAATCCGGAGTCCCTCAAACGGGCCCTGATTGTCGCTGAGCCAATAGCTGTCGAAATCGAAGCCGTTGTTGAGCGCCATACGCAGGCCGCCGGAGGCACAGTTTTCAAAGTAAACCTGCGGGCAGGCCTCATGCAGACGGCGGATCAGCTTACGGTAGCCGTCGTAATAGCGAAGGAAGGCGGATTCCTCGGCATCAAATTTCATATCCTGGTTGAAATCGAATTTGATGAAGGTAGCATCATAGTGGGCGACAAGGCCGGTAACGGTTTCAAAAAGCCATTCGCAGGCATCCGGATTGGCAAAGTTCAGCAGCTTGGCACCACGGTAATCGATGTAATAGTCGGGATGCTCGGCAAGCACCTTGGCCAGACGGTCGGCGGATTCAATTTCCAGCCAGAAGCCAAAGCCCATACCGGATGCACGGACGGCATCGGAAAGCTCCGCCATCCGTCCCTCAAAGCCGGCAGTCGTGTTTTCATACCAGTTGCCGCGGTTGCCCCACATATCCGGGCCGTCGCCGAACCAGCCGGCATCGATGACGAAATATTCCACGCCAAGCTCTCTGGCGCGGCCGATCTGATCGGCAACATTGTCGAAGGTGATCTTATCAAAGCGGGCAAGCCAGGTGTTGTAGATGACCGGCATCTCGCGGCGGGGATAGCGCTCGTTCATATAGGCATGGAGCTTCCAGGCATCCATATCCAGCTTGTTTCTGATATCGTAGGCGATGACACCGGGAAGCGCGCACACTTCGCCGGGGGCCAGCTTCATGCAAAGACCGTCCGGTTTGATGCCCATTTCTACGACAACGATGGAGGCTTCGCCGCCGATGGCAACCTTGGAGGCCTTCATCACCCAAGCGGAATCAGCCAGCAGATGATACGCGGTACCCCGGCCGGTCTGCTTATTCCAGAGAACGAGGAAGGGAGCGGCGCTGAAGGCGTTGCGCACGCCACAAACCTCAGCACCGACGGTGGCAACGAGCGGCTGCCATCCGCCCATACTCTCGTTCTGCCAGCCATTGTACTGGGTGTAAACCTCATATTCGCCGCCGTCATAGGTGAATTTTATGGCGGCCGCGCTAAGGATCGCATCCGCTGCAGCGGTATTGGTCAGCTTGCCGGCCAGCGTGAGAACGCCGTTTTTGTCGGTGTCCTGTGTGCAGGCCAGGGCGATGCCCTCCGATTTTGCCAGAATCCGGCTGTCCGTCATTTCAACGGCACCGGATAGCTCGCCGAAGCTGCCGCGGATACAGAAAAGATCGCGGGCATCGGCTCCGTTTTTACAGAATGTCATAGGTTATCCTCACTTTCATCTGCGGGCTCTGAAGCCCGCCGGTTTTATAAACAGGATATCGCAGGCGGCTTACAGCTCCGTTTCCAGCAGCTCAAACTCCTGGCGCCGGCTCCGGATCACACCCTCGCGGATCAGCTTGCCGATCTCCACCGACAGGCCGCTCCGATCTACTGCCAGATAATCGGCCAGCTCCTGCCGGTCATAGGGAATTGTGAAGCGGCTGGAATGACTCTTTTTGGCTTCGGACAGAAGATAGGTCATCAGCTTATCACGGGTCGAACGCTTGGTAGTAATCTCGATTTTCTGATGGAACAGCAGATTTTCGGTGGCGACGATCTTCATCAGATTGTAGATCATCTGCTGATGAAAGCTGCAGGCATGGGAGCAGGCGCGGGTAATCCGCTCGCAGTCGATGAAGAGAATGTCACTTTTCTCGGTGGCTACCACATCCACGGGGATGGAATCCACGCCCGCGCAGGCGAAGGATTCGCAGAAGAGCTGGGCGGGCTCCACACCGAAAACCAGACTCCGGTTGCCGTAATAATCGATGTGGATGATCTGAGCGGAGCCGGCCAGCAGGATGCCGACATAGCGGGCCTCATCGCCCTCGGCGAGAATGGTTTCCTTTTTATCAAAATGCGCAAGCTTGGCTCCGAGGCATCCGAGCATCGAGAGGAGATTCTCGTCCTCTATCTGCCAAAACAGCGGACATCTCCGAAGAACATCAAAGTATTGCTTCATTCAGTCACACTTCCCGGAAAAATATTTTTGGAATGTTGAATATTCAACTGATTTTATGATACTATTATAGTATAATATAAATGCAAAGTCAAGTGCCAAAATAATAATTTCAAAAAGTATCATCAAATATAAATGGGAGAAGGCAAATATGTTTATTACAGACACAATCAAATATGTCGGTGTCAACGACCGCCAGATCGATCTCTTTGAGGGCCAGTATGCCGTTCCGAGAGGAATAGCCTACAACTCGTATGTCATTCTTGACGATGAAATCGCTGTCATGGATACCGTCGATGCCCGCTTTACCCACGAGTGGCTGGACAACATCCAGAATGTGCTCGGTGCCCGGAAGCCGGATTATCTCATCGTACAGCATATGGAGCCGGACCATTCCGCCAACATTCTCCAGTTCATGCGCACCTATCCCGAGGCGACGGTGGTATCCTCGGCCAAGGCTTTCACAATGATGAAGAATTTCTTCGGCACGGATTTCGAGGATCGCCAGATCGTGGTCGGCGAGGGCGACAAGCTTCCCCTCGGCCGCCACAATCTCACCTTTGTCACCGCGCCGATGGTCCATTGGCCGGAGGTCATTGTCACCTATGACAGTACGGATAAGGTTCTTTTCTCGGCTGACGGATTTGGCAAATTCGGTGCTCTGGACGCTGATGAACCGTGGGCCGATGAGGCACGCCGGTACTATATCGGCATCGTCGGCAAGTACGGAGCACAGGTTCAGAAGCTGTTAAAGAAGGCAGCCGGCCTGGATATCCAGACGATCTGCCCCCTGCACGGCCCTGTCCTGAAGGAAAATCTCGGCTACTATCTCAATCTGTACGATACCTGGTCGAGCTATCAGCCCGAGGCGGACGGAATCGTCATCGCCTATACCTCGGTCTACGGCAACACGAAGAAGGCCGTTCTCCAGCTGGCCGAAAAGCTGAAGGAAGAAGGCTGCCCGAAGGTTGTTGTTCACGATCTGGCGCGCTGTGATATGGCCGAAGCGGTCAGCGATGCTTTCCGTTACAGCAAGCTGGTTCTGGCCACCACCACCTACAATGCGGAAATCTTCCCGTTCATGCGTGATTTCATCCATCATCTGACCGAGCGCGGCTTCCGCGACCGCACGGTCGGCCTCATCGAAAACGGCAGCTGGGCTCCGCAGGCCGCCAAGGTGATGCGGAATATGCTGGAAAAGGCGCAGAATATCACTTACACCGATACGACGGTCCGGATCGTGTCCGCGCTGAACGAAGACAGTACGGCACAGCTGAATGCGATGGCCGAGGAGCTCTGCCGGGAATATCTGGCCATCCGGGATGATACCGCCAACAAGAATGATATGAGTGCCCTCTTCAACATCGGATACGGTCTGTATGTTATCACCTCCAATGACGGCAAGAAGGACAACGGCCTGATTGTCAACACGGTGACGCAGGTGACCAACACACCCAACCGGATCGCCGTAACGATCAACAAGGAGAACTATTCGCATCACATCATCCGCCAGACCGGCAAGATGAACATCAACTGTCTGAGTGTGGATGCGCCCTTCGCCGTCTTTGAAAAGTTCGGCTTCCAGAGCGGCCGCAATGTCAACAAGTTTGAGGGCTGTGAGCCTCTGCGCTCGGATAACGGCCTGATCTTCCTGCCGCGGTATATCAATTCCTTCCTCTCGCTGCAGGTGGAGCAGTATATGGATCTGGATACCCACGGAATGTTTATCTGCACGGTGAGCGAGGCCAGAGTCATCTCCGACCGGGAGAGCATGACCTACACCTACTATCAGAACCATGTGAAGCCGAAGCCCGAAACCGAGGGCAAGAAGGGCTGGGTCTGCAAGGTCTGCGGCTATGTCTACGAGGGCGAAACGCTGCCCGAGGACTTCATCTGCCCGCTCTGCAAGCATGGCGCGGCGGATTTTGAACCGATTGGCTGAGCCATAACATCCGATTAACCGGGAGGTATCGCATCTGCGGTACCTCCTTTTTTGCGGATTTACTTTACAAATGTATCCGGATATGCTATAATGAAAATGAACCGTACGGAACAGAGAACGGCAGAAATTGACAGAACGGAGAAACGGACATGAATTCTGAATATATCAATTACATAGATTTGACAGCGGAGGCCTTTCCTCCTGCTATCTGTGGAACGTGCTGGGCCTGTTTCCCATCAGCGGCTTTGATACCTATATCTGCGGCACGCCCCGCCATCCCCGCGCCGTGATGCATCTGCCCGCCGGCGATCTCATCATCCGCCGTGAGGGAGAGGGTATCTATACAAAGCGCGTCACCTTCAACGGCCGTGAGCTGACGGATTTCACCCTCTCCGTGCGCGAAGCCATGAAGGGCGGCGAGCTGGTCTTCACCATGAGCCGGGATCCGGTATAAAGGATAAAAAATTGCTGTGCTTTGCACAGCAATTTTGTTATTTGCGGGTAATCTGCATCTGATAACATCCGGGCGTGATGCCCTCGCTTTCCAGAAAGACCCGATGAAAGGTACGCAGACAACCAAATCCGCTCTTTTCAGCCGCTTTTGAAAGCGTGACACCCTGTTGGAGCAGCTGTTTGGCATAGGAAATCTTGTTGATGGTGATGAATTCTTTCAGACTGATGCCTGCGAATTCTGTGAAGTGCCGGGTCAGCATCCGCGGTGTGTAACCAAATCGGGGGGCGATCTGGCGTACGGTGAGATTCTGATCCAGCCGATCGATGACATAGGCGATAATCGGCAGCATCCGCTCTGAGGTAGTTGCCGGCTTTTCAATGAAGCCGACCTGCCGGGCAATCGAAAAGAGAAGCGTGTCGATCACCGATTGCCGGTAGGCATCCGTTTCGGTATCGGAGAGAGCGGGATTGTTTATTGCTGCCAGGGCTCGGCAGGCGGCGGGGATCAACTCATTCTCATCGTGCAGGCAGATGTGGGAGGCCAGCTGACGGTCTCCTCGCAGACGGCGGAAGCGTTCCAGATACCGGTCGGGGATCAGGATGGTGATATACCGTCCTTCGCCGGTTGGCAGCGCCGCGTGCAGGGCGAACTCCTCAAATACAGCTGTCTGGCCTGGATACACCGTGATCGGTTCGTTCCAGATAGTCATATGCATCTCCCCCTCCAGCACGCAGACCAGCTCAAAGGCTCTGTGAAAATGCGGCCGTGTTCCTGCATACATGGTGTTGTAATTGGCAACGCAGCGACCGGCCAGATCCCGGAAAGCTTCATAGAAAAGATCCCACTCGTTTTTTACAAATGCACTTTTTGTCATAATAGCCATCCCGATAAGCCCTTTATTTCATTGACAATTATACCATAACTGTGTTATAATGTCAATGCGAAAGCAGAAAATGTCACAGAATTTTTCAAAGTAAAGCGTTTCGCAAAAGGAGGATTTTTGTATGAAGCGTAAACTGGCATTAGTGCTCGTTTTGATGACGGCAGCCCAGACGGCGGCCTGCGGCGGCACACCGACGGACACTCCTGACACCACCGATTCTCAATCCGCAGCGGCTCCCGGGGCGGACTACGATTTCGGCAGCCTCGATATGGGCGGGGAGGAATTCCGGTTCCTGAACTGGCCTGAGCATATCAGCAATTTCTACAACATTATTGATGTGGAAACGCTTGACGGCGATATCCTGAACGATGCGGTCTGGACGCGGAACAGCACTGTTGAGGAGATGTATAAGGTGGACATCGTTGAGGAAAACACAGTAGATGTCAATGAGCTGGTTCGCACAGCCGTGATGGCGGATGAGGACATCTACGATGTGGCTTATTGCCGCACGGATACCCTCGGCACGTTGGCACTTGAGGGAATGTTCTACAATCTGGCCGACGGTACCGGCTTTTGTTTGGAGGAGCCCTGGTGGGACCATGCTATCATCGACGATGCCCGGATCGGAGAGAACGATGCGTTGTACTTTCTCTCTTCGGACCTTAATTTGTACGCTTTTGAGGGAACCTGGTGTATGTACTTCAACAAGCGGATGTGTGAGGATCTGAAGCTCGATTTGCCCTATGATACGGTCGTGGCGGGCGATTGGACGCTGGATAAGCTGTACACCTATATCAGCGCCGGTGCCAATCTGAACGGCGATGAAAGCTGGACCTGGAACAAGGAAGGTGAAAGCGTCTACGGCTTTGCCTCCATGCGGGATTTTGTGATGCAGATGTTTACCGCCTGCGGTGAAAAGCCGATTGAAATCAAGGACGGCACGCCGCTTCTGAAGGCCGGATCCGAGCGCTTCTTTCAGACTGCCGGAAAGCTGGCGAAGATATTCGGTGAAGCCGGTACCGCCTATTTTGCCAATGACCGGGCATCGGGCAATCACTATGAGTTAATCTACGGCGCCAGACGCGCTTTCTTTACCGCCTGTGAGATCAAGGGCGGCGACGGCGGTGGTGTCTATTCGGAGATGCTTGACGATTACGGCATCGTTCCCCTGCCCAAGCTGGATGAATCGCAGGAGGATTACATCAGCCCGAGCGCTCTGTGGGGCTATTTCATGACTGTTCCGAAGACCAATCCCGATCTTGACAGCACATCGGTGATTCTGGATGCCATGAGCTATCTGTCTTACCGCGATATCGTGCCGGATTACTATGAGGTGGTGCTCCAGACCAAGCACATCCGGGACGAGGAAACCAAGGATATGCTGGATATCATCCGTTCCACAAGAACCTATATGACTTGCTATGCCTTCGGATGGGGCAATACCATGCGAAATGAGCTGACCAATATGGTTCTCGCTGGCAGCGATGCGGCGGCTTCCATCATCGACGCGCACAAATCCGCCGTCGAAGAGGAAATGGCTCTGGCACTGGAAACGTATCGGGAGAATCAGCAGTAACCGAATAACAGAAACGGTGCCGCGCAATGCGCGGCACCGTTCGGTTTGTTTGGGGAATTATCTCTTCTTGCCGATCTTGGGATCGCATCCGCTGAAGTTCATGATGCGGACAGCCTCGGGATACTTCTTCAGATCCTTGGGCGACTTCAGCATATGAGTGTTCACCTCGCGCAGATCGCGGCTCCAGTCAAGCATATTGGATGCCTTTTCCGGATCGACGGCCTGGCTGCGGTAAACCTCACCGAAATTCTTGCAGCCGGTGATGTAGTTGTTCTCGCAGAGGATGTGCCATGCGGCCTGACCCTCGGTGCTTCCGACGAAGGGACGGGCGGCCTGCAGATAGATGCGGGCGCTGTAGGAGCTGGTGGAGCCGGTGAGCGCCGGATTGTGGACAACGATATTGTCATGGGTGTGCCAGTTGGAGGAGGCACCGTCATGATAGAGGGAACCGAAGAAGCCGTTTTCGGGGCAGGTCAGCTCATCCTCGATGACATAGTTGTCATGGAGCGTGTTGATGAAGGATGCGTGACCGACATTGACGTTGCCGCCCAGCGTGTAGATGCCGCCGCCGTCGCGCATATTCATAACAAAGGACTTGATGTAGTTGTATGCAACCTCAACGTTTTCAAGGTTGACCTGTGCGCCGTATTCCCAGTCGGCAACGTTCCACTTCCAGCCCAGCGAGAAGGCGCTGTAGGAGGAGCGGAGAACGGTGTTGTGGTTCAGCTTGCCGCCGCGGACATGGGTGACGAGGATCGAGCAGCTGTTTTCATAGGTGAAGCCGATGTTGTCAAGGAAGTTGTTGACAATTTCGATGTCATTGATCTGTTCGGTTTCGCTGTAGGGAACGGGACGGCCGACTCGGATCGCAGTAGCACCGATGTTGGTGAAGCGGGAATTGCGGATGGTGACATTGTTCAGAAGACCGATCAGCGAGATACCGTCGCAGGGCAGATCGGTGAAGGTGCAGGCATCCACATCCATCTCGCCGCAGCTGTCCACCTTGACGGCACCGGCATGCGGGAAGATTTCGGGGAAGGCTTCCTGCCATCTGCCGGCCTGACCGGCGGCATAGTAACCGACCTTGGTGAGAATTTCATCCTCCAGCCCGGTGAAGGTGATGCCGCGGAGGGTGAGGGATGCGAAATTCTTGAAGTTGAAGAGATAGGTCTGTGTGCCGAGATTGAAGATACAGTCTTCGATCTTGCCTTCGGGATAGTAATAGAGCTTGCCGACAGCGCGCTCATAGGCATACTGGCCGGGGGTGGTGAGAACCGAGGTGGTGTTGCAGATGAAGAAGACGCGCTTGCAGACGCTCAGCGAGCCGTTTCCGGTCTTGCCTTCCTCCTTGATCAGCTGCATGGCAACGAATTTATTGCCTTCCTCATCGGTATAGGTGTCCTCGGTGTCAATATAGTCGATGTGGTAGATCTTGAATTCCCACTCAACGCGGATGTGAAGCTCGGCGCCCTTGCAGTTTTCGATGCCGGCTTCCTCAACGGATTCGATCGGGACATAGATGCGGTGATTGTAATCGGTGCCCCAGGTACCCTGACGGACGAAATACTCCTCCTCGCCGCGCTTGAAGGGGCTGACCGTGCGGTACTCGGACGTGCGGGAAACATCGACGATCTTGCCGTTGACATAGACAGCGCGGAGGTTGGGATACTGACCGTCCGCTTCTTTTGCCAGCTGGCAGACATAGTAAGGCTTGCCGGCAACGGGCTTGAAGCTTTCGGTGGGAAGGGCTTTGGTAGCCGAGAAGACCGGCTTGATCCGTCCGCCGCCGATCATGCGCAGGCGGGCCTCGCCCGGGAAAGAGGCGGCATCCAGCTCGACAGGCTCACTCAGGTTGTAAGCGCCGCCGGCCAGCGAAAGCGTGATTTCGTGGTCACCTTTTTTGGCGAAAGCGGCCTTTGCCTTTTCGATGGCGGAGGCGAAGCTTGCCGGTGTGACATTGATGTTGATGCACTTCATAAGAATTCATCCTTTCTGCGTATCCCGATGGGGGATTTACTTGGGTTTATTATAGCACATCGAATTTCAAAATGCAACGGTATTCGGCGAATTTTTCCGATAAAACCGGACTTTTTCCGGAGCCGGAAGAAATTTTTGAAAACTTTCGAAAACCTCTTGACAAGGGCGGCGCGATATGCTATAATATTACTGTTCTGAAACGGAGGCATAGCTCAGCTGGTTAGAGTACTTGCTTGACATGCAAGGGGTCACTGGTTCGATTCCAGTTGTCTCCACCATAGAACCGAAAAAGTCCCGATTTATCGGGACTTTTTTCATTTGTCTGTCAGGGAGCCATAAAAATACGAAAAGGTCATCGGAATAACACAAAGCACATATTTGGGGCCGTGCGTTATTGTTAATCGGTTCTTCCTACAAGATAATCCAGCGTTACATTGTAATAATCGGCTAATTTAATCGCTGCCCAAAGCGGCAGTTCTCTCTCTCCGCGCTCATATCGCTGATACACGGTAAGCTGCATATTCAGAAGAGCCGCAATATCACTTTGCCGCTTGTCCGAATCTTCTCTTAAATCCCGTATCCGTCTGTAGATCATACTTTTTACCTCTATATCGATTGTGTACTGATATCATAAATATTATAGAAAAAAAACACCGTTTGGTATTGACAAAAACACCATATGGTGTTATAATATTTATACACAGCGATATTCCGTTGTGAACCCAAGGCGGCATATTGCGAAACAGCGTGGCAGCGCGACAGTATGAAAACGAAAAAAGCACCGCAGAACTTATGGCTTGCGGTGGAGAAGTGGATGAATCAAAAATTAAGCGGATAAAAGGAGAAAAATATGTTTTGTTCTAAATGCGGAAAAGAAATAATGGATGAAGCGGTTATATGCCCGAACTGCGGCTGTCCGACGAATAATTATACCCAATCCAAGCAGGAAACGAAAGTCGGTCATAGTGACGACTATGTAATTATAAAGGAGTACGCTGAGAAAGCCAAAAGAGCAAAAATTTTAGGTGTTATTGCTGTCGTTCTGTCTCTGGGAATAGGTTTAATATTTACAATTATTGGAATGGTTATTACGCCAAATCACCCGCCAGTGGTTACGACCACACTTCCGCACGAAATCGCCGAATTTAACAAAGCAAAGAGCGACATCAAAACCGCAAGCGTGTTATATTCTCTGCAAATTATGTTTTTGTGTCTTGGTGTTGCGGCGATCCTCTTTTTCTCCTTTGTATAACTCAAGAGCGGGGCGTGTGCTCCGCTCTTTTCTTTCCCTCTCTTGGTATTTCAATAGGGTATCTCTTATTGACAATACTGAACGAAGCACGCCGAGTAGAAACGAAAAGTCCCGATTTATCGGGACTTTTTATTTTCATTTGGCGCTTGCCCATGAAAATTCCATCGCACGGATGCGGGGACGGTATGAAAACGCAAAAAAGAATCGGCCGGGAGCTGTCTCCCCAGGCGTTGCCGTGCGCAGTACGGACTACCTTACCGATTCCATTATCATTATAGCAGAGTTGAAGCAGAATGTCAATCCCGCGGATGCGATATTCCAATATAACGCAAACGCTCTGCTGCAAAAGTGCAGCAGAGTTTTTACTTCCCGGATTTTATTCTTGACTTATCGCGCGGGGGATGGTATAATAAAATAGAATAACTACATTCGAAAGAAGGGGTATATATGACGGGAATCCGCGAGATTAAGGGATGTTTATTTGGTGAAAAATATAAGGCGGGGCTGAAGTTTGATTTCAGCATTGCCATTCCTGAGCAAGAGGCGGAGGAATACGCACTTCTTGTTGAGCATGACGGAAAGAATGATGCCAACATTGAGTCGATGCTGAAACTGGCGGAGGAGGGAAAGGCACCCTACTGTGTCAGCCTTGGCGTGTGTCCTGGAGTTCTGACAGTCGCAGATGGAAGCAAACGCAATATGCGTATGAACAGCTATGATCTCTTCGATCATGAGTATGCGGACTTTATCGTCCGAGAGTTGATTCCCTATATCTGCGATACCTATCAGCTGAAGATATCCGCTTCGCCGGATTGGCATTTTGTCAGCGGCGGCTCGTCCGGCGGTATTTCCGCATTCGTGATGGCATGGTTCCACCCCGAATACTTCCACCGGGTCTATATGTGTTCGCCTTCTTTTTTGGCAATGGGACGGGGAAATGAACTGCCTTATCTGATTCGCAAATATGAAACCAAGCCGCTTCGCATTTATCAGGAAATGTCGGAGAATGAACCGAACGATTATTTCGGCTGGAGCCGCGGTATCGATGAAGAGACGGATCTGGGGCTTATGTTTGCGGGATACGATTATCGCTCGGCGTATTTTGAGGGGGAAGGGCATTGCAGCCGGTACCGTAATGCCGAAGAAGCGTATAAACGAAACGAATGGATCTGGCAGGACTATAAGGCAAAGCCAATCACCGCGCCGTCCAATTCGCCTCGCGTGAATCGGGTAATTCCCGGCAACAGCAGCTGGACGCCCTGTGCCGTCTTCTCCCAAAAGGTTCCGACGGATATTCCGGCGGAACTTTGCGGCTATGAATGTGCAGTATGCTCTGTTGACGGTATGACCTGGTACGGCGGTAGTAAGGATGATGATATCGTATATATGCATCCCGCAGGCAAGGAACAGATTGGCAATCGCTATCTGCACGCAGCGCTTCACACGATTCCGCGAATCGGTCCGCGCGGTGCGATCGATATGGCGATCGATGCGGTCGACCGGTTGTATGTACTGACGGCGATCGGTATCCAGTGTGTACGCGCCTTCGGCCTTATTGATGTGATTCTCGATCTTCCGGATGATGCTGAGCCAATCGGCATTGCTGTTTCGGATGCTCTTTATGTGAAGACCGGTAAGGGAATCTATCGTCGTCCTCTTTGTGAAGACTGTACGGATTTTGAGCACCCGCAGAGAAAGTACACGAAATACTATAATTGACAACGCATTCTGACACGGAGAAATTAGGATGAAACAACTGGAAAATACCATTTTTCGACGCCAATTTGCTGTTACCATGTATAAGGATCTCCGGCTGAAGCTGGCCGGAATGAGCTTTTACAAGGATTTTGTTAACGACACGCGGGGCGATCCCTATCCGGTTCTGCATTCGGTCGGTAATCCCGCCGAACGTGTGGAGGGGAATTGCTGGCTTGTGAGCGGCGGGCAGGTTGATCGCTGGATGGCTCCCTTCTTTCCGTATGCAAGCTATGAATTCACGGCCGAGATGTCCTCTGACGGCGCGGTCGGCTTTGTGCTGACTCTTCCGGGCGGGAGCGCAAGACTTCTTTTTGACCGCGAGGGAATGGATTATACCTGCGGCGGGACGCATTTCAGAAGGAGCTTCGCGGCCGAATACGAGGGGCCGATCACCCGCATTGTCACCTGCCGTCCGGGCGCGTTCGACCTCTATGCCCGCCATAACGGGAAAGCGGAATTTCTCTGCACGGTTGAGGAGGCCGCTTTTGCCGCTTCCAACCGGTACGAGGATTTCCGGGCCGGCTATGCGGCACTCTGCGTGCGCGGAACCGCTTTGGTGAGCGAGGCGGTCTCCTACATCGACAACGGCATATCGACCGCCGACATCCGCCCGATCCGGTATGAAAACGGCGAGGTAATGATCGAATCCGGCCGGATTTACTTCACCGCCTCCATCCGTCTGCAGGCACAGATGCTGCAGGGCGTCTTTTCCTGGATCCCCGGCACGGCGGAATTGGAACTGACCGGCGCCCTCTTCTTCGATCCCGGCGACGGAACGTGGAACGGCGATGTGGCCGCCTCGATTCTCTATCACCGGGAATGGAAGCAATGGCTTCTCTGGGTCTGCTCCTTTTCGCACGGGCATATCCTCGGCCATGCCGCCTTCGGGGGCGATCCGCGATTCGGCGTGAATGTGATTGACATTGAATTGATGGAAAAGGCCGGTGAGGGAACGCCGCGATCGGAATTTGTCGGCTTTGAGGGCGATGAGGATCCCGATTTTGTCTGGGATGCGGAGAAAAAATGCTGGCGGATGGCAATCTGCCGTCTGGATCCGGAGGCCCGCGATTATCGCTATCACTTCTTTGAATCCGGGCGGCCGTTTGACGGCTACCGACTGATCGGGCGCGGCCTTGCGGGCGCGGAAACCGGCGGATCCTTTGTCACGGTTTCGGGCGAGCGGCTGTTTGTCTGCGGCAACGATTACAAAACCCGATCCGATTACCGGATCTATTCGGGGGACGGCATGGTCAACGCGAAATTCGACTTCCCGGACGGAGGCTTCCGCGGATGGGGAACGCTGATGCCGATTCCCGTCGGCAGCCGCACCCGCCTCTTCTGGCTGACCTTCGACCGCCACAACGGCAGTAGCTTTGAGTGGAGCTACGGCAATCTCTACGGCTTTGAAGGCGATCCCATATAAACCAAAAGCTCTGCTGCAAGCCACAGCAGAGCTTTATTATTGTTATTCGGCCAGCGTGCCCATCGGATCCCACGGCTTCAGCACCGTCGGCTCGCTTTCCAGCACATCGGCATAGGCCTCCAGATACTTCTTGTGTACCACCGCCTGATAGACGAAGCGGTCGAACCATTCGTCCGTGCAGAAGAAATAACCCTTGTTCGGGCCGGAATCGCCCCAGCTGTTTTCGATCTTCCAGCGGGTCGGCTGATCGTTGACCAGATGCACGCCGGTCAGAACCATCGCATGGTTCATCGCGCTGTAGCGATAATCCAGCGCCTGCGCCTTGGTCATATCGTTGGCAAGGCCGGTGACCAGCGGATAATCGTACTGGGCGGGATCCCACAGCGCCTTGTTCTGACGTTCGCCGAACTTGCCGCAGTCGCTTCCGAACCAGACAATCTCGCCGTCCTTCATCTGGGCGAGCACGGCCGCCTTGAATTCCTCCATCGGAAGATTGAGATAGCGGACCGGCTTGCCGTCGGCCACATTGCCCAGCAGCTCCACGGTGTACATCTTATGAAAAGGCTTGTCGGCGGTCGAGCCGTTGATGATGCTGACATAATCCTTCAGGATATCACCGACATACTTCTCCTTGAAGCTCATAGGCGTATAGCCGTATTCGACCGCGATCACGCCGTCCTTGTCCTTGTATTCAAAATCGAAGGTCTTCGGCGGCTCCCCATAGCAGGTGCAGAGAAAGACATAGATCTTCTCAAGCATCGCCGATTTTTCCTCCTGCAGCGCCGCCTCGGAGGCACCGTCGGCGTGCATCTGCCGCAGGCGAGCCGCACAGCGCTTCAGGTGGATGTTCAGCTGCTGATTCATCGGGCCGGTGCCTGCGGACTGGGCATTGTCGGGGTAGTTATCCTTTGGCAGGATGCCGTATTTTTCGATGACATTGACGAACATATCCCACTGACCGCCGTCGGATACGCCGCTTCCCAGCACGAACTGAAGGGTACGGTCATCGATCTCGCGGTCCTTCAGTAAGAGGATGGATTCCAGAAAATAATTGCAGCGCTCGAATTTGTCCCAGAAGGCGAGCCAGGCCTGTGAAAGCTCGAAGTTTTCGAGATTCTTCTCCTTTGCGATCCGCTCGCGCAGAATGTTGACGGCGGCAAAGAGCCAGCAGCGGCCGCTGCTCTTCTGATTGGCGGCGGGCAGGGTCGGAATGTCGATGGAGAAGCTGAAATTCTTGCCGATCTGCGCATCGCCCACGAAGGCAAGATCGTTGATATTGAGCTTGTACAGGGCATTGTGCAGAAGGCGGGCATCGGACTTGTCCGAATAGGCCTTGCCATAGCGGGAAAGATCGGATGCGGATACGGGTTTCATAGGATACCTCCATAAAATTCATTATGTTAATGATAACCCATCCGGCGGAAAATGTCAAGTGCTTTTTTTGATTCCGTCCCGCGATCATCCAAAAATCAGCTCGATGCTGACACGGCCGTCGGGCGCAAGGGGCAGATCGGCATATTCGGATGTGCCGATCTGTGCGAGCGTGAAGGCTGCCTCCCGGCCGTTGACCAGCACCTGCCGGCAATGCCGTCCCGCAGGCAGCAGGATGTGCGCGCGGACGGATCGGGCGGGGGAGAGGATATCATAGCGCATCCCCGCAGCGGTGAGGATATAGCGGACATCGACCAGCGTGCCGGTCCTCTCGTAGCCGGTCAGATAGCGGAGCTCGGTATAATGGGTGACGGGGAAGCGGGGCGAGAATTCCATGCTGTCATAGCGCACGCCCGTATCGACGATGCCGGCCAGGCCTTCATCGACGGCGCTGATCAGCGCGGCGGCTCCCCAGGCGCTCGGACCGCCCTCCGGCTGGGGCTTTGAGTCGGTATCATAAAGAAAATGAATCGTGCCGTCCCGATCCACCAGATCCATGAAGCGGCAGATGATATCCCATCCGTATGCCTCATAACCGCTGCGGAAGGCCGCCTTGGCCAGCTCACCGGCGGTGAAAGGAGAGATGGCGCCGTTGACATACCGGCCGGACGGGTAGATAAAGAATTTTTCGTAAGGCGGATCAATGGAGAACCATTCGGCGAAGAAAGCGGTGGTTTCACGGCGCGCGATGTATTCCCCGATAACCGAACGGCATTGCTCGGTGCTCATCAGCCCGCGGTTCATGTCATAGGTATTGGAGAGGGAAAGACGGTAATTTTCCTTGTCATCCAGCCCGCTGTGATTCAGATGAAGCTGATGAATGAAATACCGTCCGTTCCAGAGATGGCGGAATATATTCTGCTTCAGGATTTCGGCACGCTCCTCCCAGCGAACGGCCGCCTCCTCCATTCCGAGCCGGCTGTTAAACCATGCCAGCTGCCGCATCGCCTGATAAACACCGGAATTGTCGCCGTGCATGATCGACATCGGCGTATCCGCTTCAATCCGGCGATTGTGTCCGGCATCGGGCCGCGGCGTGAAATCCCAGGTATCGACGGTGAAGGCACGCTTGACCAGCCCATGCTCACAATCCCAGCGCTTGGGATCGGATGTGATATAATCGATGCCCTTTTCAAGCTTGGGAAGAACCCGCGCCAGCCAACCGTCATCGCCGGTGACACCGTACAGATACCGCGCTCCCTCGACAACGAGATATTCGATGTCTGCCTCCAGCTCCAGCCGTACCAGCGAGAGATTGTCCTCCTCATACATCACGCGGCAGTCTTCGCTGACAAAGCTCCAATGGGCATCGTCGATCTGCTTGATCAGCTCATAGAACTGACCGTCCTCCCTCTGGGTTTCGATGATGAAATCCAGAAAGGACTGCAGATCGTATTCCCAATGGCGCATGGCCTTTAAGACATGAACATGATCGCGGATCCAGTTCTTGTCGGTCATGAGAATTTTTCCATCGATGAAGACAAGGGAGCGGTCGGTGAAGATGTTGGAGCGCATGGTATGCAGGAAGAGGCCGAGCCGGGGATCGGAGGTGGTGAGAACAGAGGGGAAACCCAGCTCACGGTTGTTGTAGGTGCCGCACGTTACGCCATTGATGTTCATGGCCGGCAGCTTATGCTGAAATTCGATCACGGTAAATCTCCTTTGCGTTTTTTCTGTCTGTATTATAGCACCGGGGAACGCAAAAAGGAATACGGTTTTGAATCGTGAACAGGCGATTTCGGATCTTCTATTGACAAAAACCCTGCATTATGCTATAATTTTATGCGAAAATCAATCACGTGAGGAAGCCCATGACTGTTTACGAATTTGCTTCGCTGTATCCCGGGGGGACGCGGCAGTATATTTTTCAGAGGGTCGCGGGACGGCCGCTGACGGATATCCCGCACACACACGATTTCTATGAATGGATCTGGTTTCTGGATGGGGAGGCTGTACAGAATGTCAACGGCCGGACAGAGGTTTGCCCGAAGGGGAGCGTTCTGTTGCTGCGGCCAGGGGATTCGCACTTTTTTGTAAGCCAATCCGAAGAGCTTACGGTGGTATCGCTGTCGGTGTGCCGGGAGGAGATGGCACGGGCGGCCGCTTTCTTTGAACCGTCGCTGCTCACGCAGCTGGCCGGTGAGGCCGAACCCCGCCTGTTTTCCGGGATGCCGGCCATGAGTGAGGCGCTGGTGGATGACGGCGCGGCGGATACGGAGAATGAATACAGCTGCCGGCTTTTGCTGTCGGCGATGATAAGGGCCTGTCTTGGAAACCGGATTGCATGGCCCGGGATTCCACGTGCTCTGGCTCTGGCGCTGGAAGCGATGGGAAAGCCGGAGCATCTGCGCGCCGGTGTGGATGCCCTCTGCGGGCTGACCCATTACAGCCGCAGCCATCTCAACCGGCTGTTTCGCCGACATCTGAATACCGGCCCGAAGGCCTATGTCAACGAGCTTCGCCTGCAGAAGGCATACCGGGAGCTGATCCTGACTGACCGCGCTCCGGAGGCGATCGCCGAGGATCTGGGTTTTGCCAGCTTCAGCCATTTCAGCCGGATCTTCAAGGCACGCTATATGCTGACGCCGGCCGCCCTCCGTCGGCGTGCGGTCATGCGGACAACCTGACACAAAGGGCAGAATTCCGAAAAAATCCCCGCAGGCATTGACTTTTTTGCCGATCGGTAGTATAATAAATAGGTTAGAGAAAAATCCGGCCTCCCCAAAGGGAAGCCGGATCAAGCAGAAAGGACAGATTTGCGATGAATTCCAAACAGAAAAACATCGTCGGCTTCATAACAGCGATTGTGCTGATTGCCGCGGTGGTACTGATCGCGGTGTTCGGACTCGGAAGCGCTCTTCCCGGTGTCTTTGCCGACGGCGCGATCAACAAGGGCCTTGACCTTGTCGGCGGTTCGTACATCGTTTATGAGGCCGATGTCGAGGGCACGCCGGAGGATCTGGCAGAAAACATGAATGCGGTCAAGCAGATGATGCGCAGCCGCCTCGATACGCTCGGCTACACCGAGGGCACGGTCACGCTCTCCGGCGATCGCCGTGTCGTGATCGAAATACCCAATATCGCTGACCCGGAAACGGCGGTTCAGAAGCTCGGCTCCACTGCCGTTCTGACCTTTGAGGACTGGGAGGGCAACGTGGTCATCGAGGGCCGTGATATCGTCCGGGCCGAGGCTGCTTACGGCGATACCGGATCAGGCTATCCCACTCATTTTGTTCAGTTAGAGCTGAGCGAGGAGGCAGTATCCAAATTCGCGGATGCCACCGAGCGGGTCTGCAAGCTGGACGGCGGCCGCAATTACATCGCCATCGTCATGGACGGCGTGGAGATCTCCCGCCCCTATGTCGAGGAGCGGCTGAATATGCGTGATGTCACCATCTCCGGCAACTACGATCAGGCGAGTGCGGTATGGCTCGCCGGCATCATCACCGCCGGACAGCTCCCCTTCGCGCTGAATGAGATTCAGCTCAGCGCCATCGGCCCGACTCTCGGCGAGCAGGCGCTTTCCACCAGCCTGATTGCCGGCGGAATCGGCATTCTGCTGGTTATGCTCTTTATGATTCTGGTCTACCGCCTGCCCGGTCTGATCGCATCGCTGGCCCTGCTGGCTTACACGGCAATCACCGGCATCCTGCTGGTTCTTTTCCAGATCAATCTCTCGCTGCCCGGTATCGCCGGCATCATCCTGTCTGTCGGTATGGCGGTCGATGCCAATGTTGTTATCTTTGAGCGGATCAAGGAGGAGCTCCGCGCCGGAAAATCCACGGCCGCGGCGGTCAAATCCGGCTTCAAGCGCGCCTTTACGGCGGTGCTGGACTCCAATATCACCACGCTGATTGCGGCGGGGGTTCTCTGGTATTTCGGTTCCGGTACGGTACAGGGCTTTGCCATCACGCTGTTCATGGGCGTACTGCTTTCGATGTTCTCCGCGATTGTCATCACCCGATTCCTGCTTCAGCGGCTGGTCGGTATGCGTGTCAGCAATCCGTGGATGTACGGTGTGTGAAGGGAGGAATTATCCATGAAAATCGATTTTGTCAAGCACAGAAAAATCTTCTTTCTCATCACCGCCGCTGTGCTCGTGCTCGGTGTTGTCTGTATGATCCTTCGCGGCTTCAATGTGGATACCGACTTCACGGGCGGCACCACGATGCAGATTGACATCGGACGTGAGCTGAATGCAGCCGAGCTGGATGCCGTCAAAAAGCTGGCCGAGGATGCCATGGGCGCTCCCGTGTCCGGCGTGCAGAAGGCCGGTGCCGCCGCCGATGAGGTTCTGCTCAAAATGAAGGAGATCGATTCCGAAACCCGTGAGAAGGTCTTCCATGCGATCGCCGATGCCTATTCGCTCGGTGAGGAAGCCCTTCTGAATGTTACGAATGTCGGTGCCTCGATGAGCGACGATCTGCGCCAGGCGGCCTTTGTTTCCGCTGTGATTGCGATTGTCCTGATGCTGGTCTACATCGCCTTCCGGTTCCGGTTTACCTCGGCGCTGGCGGCTGTCATCTGCCTGATGCATGACCTCGCGATCATGTTCATTGCCTACTCGCTCTTCCAGATTCCGATGCAGAGCACGATGATCGCGGCGATGCTGACCATCCTCGGTTATTCGATCAACGCGACGATCATCATCTTCGATCAGATCCGCGAGGGCCGCCGTCTGAATCCCAAGGCGGAATTTGGGGAGATTGTTACAGCGGCGATTGCCTCTACCTTGAACCGCTCGATCAATACAACGATCACCACGCTTTTGACGATCGGTATGATCTTCATCTTCGGTGTGGATTCGATCCGCGATTTCGCTCTGCCGCTGATTGTCGGCATCCTGGCCGGCCTCTATTCGTCGGTCTGCCTGGCCGGCAATGTCTGGCTGGTGCTGGAAGATGCTTTTGCCAGGCTGAGGACGAAAAAGAATGGCTGAGGATTGGCTGGCCAGAGAGCGGCTCTTACTCGGAAAGGAAGCCGTGGATCGGCTGCAGGGGAGTCGGGTGCTTCTCTTCGGCGTCGGCGGTGTCGGCGGGTATGCGCTGGAAGCGCTGGTGCGCGCAGGCATCGGATGCGTGACAGTGGTGGACGGCGATACGGTGTCCGACTCCAACCGCAACCGCCAGCTGATTGCCGATACCGGAACCGTCGGCCTTCCCAAGGCCGAAACGGCGGTTTGCCGGGCCCGGAAAATCAATCCCGACGGCGAATTCACCGCCCTTTGCCGCTTTGCCGATGCGGAAAATATGGAGGAAATCTTCGACACCGCCCGCCCGGATTATGTGATCGATGCGATCGATACGGTGACCTCCAAGCTGGCCATTATCCGGACGGCATCGTCGAGGAAAATCCCGGTGATTTCCTCGATGGGAACCGGCGCCAAGCTGGATCCGACCCGCTTCCGTGTGACGGATATTTCCAAAACTCACACCTGTCCGCTGGCCAAAATCATGCGCCTGAAGCTCCGCGAGGCGGGCATATTCCACTGCGAGGTGCTTTTTTCGGACGAGCCGCCGATCAGGGGCGCATCCGAAACCGATCCCGAAACCGGCCGCCATGTCCCCGGCTCGGTATCGTTTGTCCCGTCTGCAGCGGGATTGATTCTCGCCGGCCATGTCATCAAACGGCTGTCCGGGATGGAAAAGTAAACAGAAAAAGGTGCTGCACAACGTGCAGCACCTTTTCTGTTATTTCAGACAGCTTTCGTCGGCAAGGGAGAGCCGGACGAAGGCTTTGGCAAGACCGTCCGCATCGATGTCATCGGTGATGAAATCGGCGGCGGCCTTCAGCTCCTCGCAGGCATTGCCCATGGCGACACCGACTCCGGCGTATTCAAGCATCGGAAGATCGTTGCCGCCGTCGCCGATGGCGATGACATCGTCCGGTGTGCCGCCGAGCTTCTGCATCAGAACCCCGATCGCGGCGGCCTTGGATACATCGCTCGGCGTGATCTCGCCGCAGGTTTCGGGAAGCTGGCCGTAGCTGTAGGGATCCACGCGGAAGCGATCTCCGAGCCTTGCCTGCATCGCGGCGTGATCGATGCCCGAATCGAAGTAAGCGGACTTCTCGATGCCCGCAAGGGCTGTCAGATCGCCCTCAATTTCCAGCGCAGGCTCGAAAATGATGTCAACGCCGGCCTTATCGATGGTGCTGTATTTTGCGAAGGTATCGTAGATCCGCGGCTTTCCGCCGGCGCGGACCAGAAGATCGTTCTCATTCTGGATCACAAAGCCGGCTCTGCATTCATCCAGCACCGCGATCATCGCCGCAAGCTCCTCACGGCTCATCGTCCGCGACCAGAGCTTCTCTCCACGGTACCAGACACCGGCACCGGAGGAGGTGATGATGCCGTCGAAAGGGAAGGCCTGGATGAGCCAGGGATAAATCTGATCCTTCAGCCGTCCGGTGCAGAGAAAGAGGGCGTGCCCTTTTTCCTTCGCCGATTGCAGAGCGCGCAGGGAAGAATCCGGCATCCGGCCGTTGTAATCGACCAGCGTGCCGTCGATATCGAGGAATATGTACTTCATTTTCATTCGACCTCCACGGTGACGATGGAATAAGCGGGAACGGTCAGCCGGACCTCTCCGTTGATGGCGGTGCAGCAGCCGATCTCCTCACCGATCAGATTGATGACACGGGCCTTCGTGATCGGCCCGGGCTTCAGGCAGACTTCTGTATCCGAGCCGCAGAGCTCGGCCAGACGGATATGGGTGCGGCCGTCCTCGACTGTGACGGAGGTGATGCGCGCCGTGCCGGTATCGGCCTCCATCAGCGAGCACGTGGGCGGGAGCGTTCCCCGGTGCGGATTCATGGGCACATAGCGGATGGGATGGCTGAAGGCCTCGGAGAGGTCGGCCATGGCATCCGGACGGTTATCGCTGATGCCGACGGCCAGCGTGATCGTGTGATGGCCGCGCTCGGGATCGGGATCCGGATTGTGCGCGGTATGAATCAGCATGCAGAGCAGGGCATTTTCAAAATACCGGTAGCCGTACTTGCTGTCGGTCATAAGAAAGAGCGGCGATGAAGCGGGATTGAGGGCCGCCGCATAGGTGAGGGCGGGGATATCGTTGGCCGCTTCCGCGCGGACGGCGGTGCCCATCGGGACATCGCACAGGCATCCGCCCGAACGGTAACCGAGCGGTGCGCGGAAGGCGAGCATCGGCGCAAAGCGGCCGGCGATCTCGTTCCACTCCACGGAAAGCTCGAAGCGGAGCATTCTTGCGCCCTTATCGAGGCTGACCTCGGCATGGACGGAGGAATTCAGCGCCTTGGCATCCCAGCGATAGCCGTTTCGGAGGGATCCGAAGCCGAATCCGGACAGGCCGCTGACATCGCACAGGGGCTTTACGGCATGATGCGTGCCGATGGCCCAGGCGCTGTTGCCGGCCAGATCGGCATCGATCTGCACCAGACCGAAGAATTCATCCCTCTTCACCTTTTCGGAGCCGTCGGTCTTGTCAATCAGCGAGAGAAGGCGCATATCGGCGGGGCTGAATTCGGCGCGCAGATATTCGTTTTCCAGAACGCAGGCGTTGACGGGGACGGTGAGGCTTCCATGGGTGGGATGGTAATAGAAGGGGAGCGTATCTGCCTCCTTCTCCCGGACAACAACGGTTGTGAAGCCGAAGGCGGAAAGCTTCGCACGAACGAGAAGACGGATGTACATATGGCTCCAGTAATGCTGGGCCTCGCCGTCAATAAGGGCGAATTCCACGGGATTGCCGTCGGTATCGGTGACGGTAAGACGGCGGATATCGCCGACCCAGTCCCAGACGGTAATCATGCAGAGCTCCTCACGCTCCTTCTGCGAGGAGCTGAAGAGGTGGAAGACACGGGTCAGACCCGCGCCGCGCTCGGGATTGGGGACACCGGCAAAGGCGGGGATTCCGTATCCCACGCCGGCACCCTCGGACTGGGAATCGCGGATGATCGCCTCCTCATCGGACAGATCGATCATCGAGGTATCGATGGCGGCGGCCAGATGCTTCAGCGCGAGGTTTTCCTCGGTTTCGGCATGAGCCAGCGCCTTCTGATAGAGGGCCATCGCATATTCGCGGGAATCCTGCACGCAGGAGCCGGTGAGAATATCGTGAAAATGGGTGAAAAGGGTATCCTCCCACGCCTTTGCAAAGGCGTCGGCCCGGTAGGGACGGCCGAGCTTTTCGGCAGCGGCCGAGAAAAGCTGGGCTTCGATCAGCTTGGCCTCCGCCATATGATTGCCGCGCTTGATTCTGGTCTGGGTGGTATAGCAGCCATCGAACAGGAAGTTCAGCTCGCGGTCAACAACGGGCAGCTTTTCGCGGATTTCGGGCCGGTCGGCCAATGCGAAGAATTCATGGAAGGTGCCGAATTTCAGGGTGGGGAAGATCGGCCATTCCATCATTTCATAGGCGCGCTCGATGTCGCGGCGGGTCGGACCGCCGCCGTGATTGCCGACACCGTAGACGATCAGACCCGTCTTCAGCCCGCCCATCCGGGGGCAGAGTGCCGGCAGGCCGATGCCGATGTGGGGCGTGATGGCGGAATTGTACCAGTATGCCTCGCGGGCCATCAGCACCTCGGCGCCGGACGGCGCCTTGAAGCGGTAGAGGATGTTATCCCCGGCAAGTCCCCGGCAATGGTAGTAATATTTCACACCCGCATAGGTATCAATCTCCGGAATGTGGCGGCTGTGACCGAAGGTATCCGGCGAAAAATCGACATTCAGCGAGGCGGGATCCACATCCCAGACCCGCTCCAGATACTCACGGGTGTATTTGACGGTGTTCAGAAGCGATTCGCCGCTCGGCATATTCTTGTCGGTTTCGACCCAGGCAGAGGCGGTAACCTCCCAGCGCCCTTCCTTAATCCGCGCCTTGATCCGTTCCATCATGGCGGGATCGTATTCTTCCACCAGCCGGTAAACGGAGGTCTGGGACTGCGAATAGGTGAAATCCGGATACTCGTCCATCAGCTCCAGCATCGTGGTGAAGGTGGCAAGTGCGGCGGCAACCGTTTCGTTCCAGCCCCACATCCAGTTCATGTCGATGTGCGCATGGGCGCAGAGAATCAGACCGTAGGCCTTGGCCGCCTCCTTCAGCGGCAGAAGTGCCTCCTCAGCTTTATGGCAGGCGGTGTTGGTCAGCACGCCCTCATCCCGGATCGCGGCCTCGAGAATATCCAGCGAGCGGGCAATCGGGCCGGCATGGATGCCGCCCTCGGCTTCATCCATCTTCAGCGCGAATTCCACCTCGGAGAGAATCCGGCGGATATTTTTGTTTGGCGGTGTGATATGCCAGCCGGCCTCCTTGGTGCGGCCGAAGGTGTATTCAAAGCCGGTAACCTCACGAACGCCTCCGATTTTCTGACGGAGTGCGGTAAATCTTGCGTTATTGTTCATGGCGAAATGTCCTTTCAGCGGTCTTTACGGGTTCATTATACCAGAGCGTGCCAAAAATCTCAACCCACCCGGAGTGGAATTTACGGTTTTGCGGCTCTGCTCTTTGCAGAATTCACGGCCGCATACAGGCCGAGCGTGTAGCTGTAGGAGCCGAACCCGGCGATCTGGCCGACACAGACGGGGGCCAGCACCGAGGTGTGGCGAAATTCATCGCGGGCATGGATGTTGGACAGATGCACCTCGATCACCGGAAGCCTGATGGCGGCGATGGCATCGCGGATGGCATAAGAATAATGGGTGTAGGCACCGGCGTTCAGAACGATCGCATCGATGCCGCCGTTTGCCGCCGGACGGGCCGCGTGCAGACGGTCGATGATCGCGCCCTCATGATTGGATTGGTAGAATTCCAGCGTAACGCCGAGCTTCACGGCTTCGGCCTCCAGCGCGGCGCGGATGGCTTCGGGGGTATCGGTGCCGTAATGGCCCGGCTCGCGCTCACCGAGCAGATTCAGATTCGGGCCGTTGATGATCAGTATTTTCATTGGTGGATCCTTCCCATGTAATATTCCTTCATTGCCGCGGCATCCTCGGCCTGATGGCCGGCCGATTCGCTGATGATGCGGGGCGCGAGGCCCTCCCTTGCGATGGCATCCAGCAGCGGCTCAAAGGGCGGCTCATAGCCGGGATCGTCGAAATTGACGTGCTTTTTTTCACCTTTGGCGGTGTATTCGATTCTTGAAAAATGACAGTGGAGCGTCCTTGCGTATTCATCGCCCAACGTGTTGGCGATTTTATCAAAGACCGCGCGGTAATCGTCGGCCGTGACAAAGACACCGCCGGTCGGCGTCGGCTCGCTATCTTCGAAAATACCGCTCTCAAACCGGCCGCGGCAGTTCAGATGGCCGAAATCGACCACCGGATACAGGCGGGGCGAGAGCTTGCAGAGGGTCAGAACCTCCGAGAGCGTGCCGAGCTGATTCAGCTTGCCCATAGTTTCAAGGCCGATGCGCACGGAGGTATCGGTATCCTCCAGCAGCTTGGTCAGCGTGTCGGTGGCGTAATCCATCGCCTCGGCGCGGGAGATTTTCCCGGCACTTCCGGTGTGGACGACGATGGTATCGGCCCCCAGACATTCGGCGGCCCAGATGCTCTTTTTGATGTATTCCACGCTGTTGAGCCGCTTTTCCGGCTCGGTACTGGACAGCGAGATGAAATAAGGCGTGTGCAGGCTTAAGAGGATGCCGTGCTTTTTAGCCTCCGTGCCGACGGCGCGAAGGGAGGCCTCGCCGGCCGAAAGACCGTGTCCGGCCTGGTATTCATAGGCATCCAGCCCCCTTGCGGCCAGCCAGGCCGGCGCTTCGTGGGTATGCTTGTGCCCCTCCTCCTGGAAGCTGTCGGCGTTGCCTGCTGTTCCGAATGCGGCGTATTTCAATGGATTTCCTTCCTTTCCTTCAGGCGATATCGCCCGATATGGTGTCAAAGGCCTTCTGGCAGGCTGCCTCGTCCGGGAGCCAGCCGGTCCATTTTTCAAAGGCGAGTGCGCCCTGATAGACCAGCATCCAGAGGCCGCTCATGGCCGAAAGACCGCGCGCACGGGCTTTGGCCAGCAGGCGGGTTTCCAGCGGATTGTAGACGGCATCGATAACCAGCGCCTCCCCTTTGAGGGCATCGAGAAAAGCAAGCGACTCAAATTCGGGCTGGCCGCTCATG
>JAZNKS010000015.1:0-40194 GCA_045578725.1 Candidatus Flemingiibacterium sp. | reverse complement strand
CTTCAGCGAGGAGCGCAAAATGCGCACCGAGCAGCTGCTTCTGACATCCCCCGTCAGCCTGATGGGCATGGTATTCGGCAAGTTCCTCGCCGCCTTCACCATGTTCGCCGGAACCTATGTTATTGCCAATCTGATCAACTTCGCAACCCTTTACAAGTACGGTGAGCCGAACACCGCTATTCTGATTTCCAACACGGTCGGTATCCTGCTGATCGGCGCGGCGTTTATCGCCATCGGTCTGTTCGTATCGTCGCTGACCGAAAATCAGCTGGTCGCCGCCATCGGCACCATGGGCATCCTGATGTTCATGCTGCTGATCGGCTTCCTTAATACCTACATCGATTCGTATGCGGTCCGCACGGTGCTCAGCTGGATCTCCATCTTCAGCCGCTTCGGCAACTTCGGATACGGTATTCTGGATCTGGCATCCCTTCTGTATTATTTCTCGATCTGTTTTGTCTTCATGTTCCTCACGGTGCGGATTTACGAAAAGCGCCGCTGGTCGTGATGTGTGTGCGGATAACGGAGGCTGAACAACTATGAATATGAAAATGAACGGAATCAACCCCGCGGCGTCCCGGAAATTCAAGTACGGAACGGTGTCGGTTATCCTGACGGCAGTTGTGATTGCGGCTGTTGTCATTGTCAACGTAATCTTTTCTTCGCTGGCCTACAAGTACAACTGGTACGTCGATATGACGAGTGAGGGCATCTACGGTCTGTCCGATGAGGGCCGCGCCCAGCTGGACCAGATTGAAGGCGATATCAATATCATCTTCTGTATGCCCTACGATGAGCTGGAGGCCAACTACTATCTGAAGATGATCTTCGAGCTGGTCAAGGAAATGGCTGCTTCGTATGACAACATCAATTACTCCTACATCGATATCATCAACAATCCGTCGGCCGTCAACAAGTACAAGGCAACCGGCGCGACGACGATCTACACCCACAACGTTATCGTCGAGAGCGGCACGGAGTTCCGCGTATTCAACTGGAACGCCCTCTTCGTTCAGAACGAGAGCAACTACATCTGGGCCTTCAACGGTGAAAAGAAGCTGATCTCGGCCATGATCCAGATCACCCAGGCCGAAACCCCGATCGCTTACTTCACCCACACCCACGGCGAAACGCTGTCCACCAGCATGGTCGAGCTCTTCTACGATGCCGGCTACGATGTACAGCCGATCGACCTGTCCAAACAGGATATTCACGAGGATGCCCGTCTGATCGTCATCTCCAATCCGATCTATGACTTCCAGGGCATTTCCGAGGATACCAAGGGCAAGAAATCCGAAATCGAAAAGATCGATGACTTCCTTGACGGCTTCGGCAGCCTGATGGTCTTCATGGATCCCGAAACCGAAGAGCTTCCCGAGCTGGAAGAGTTCCTCACCGAGTGGGGCATCTCCTTCGGCGACGGCGTTCTGAAGGATCCCTCCAACTCGATGGATATCGAGCACTATTCGCTGGTCGGTGAATATGCCGTCGGCGAAACCCTCGGCGCATCGGTTGTCAAGTCGATCGTCAACACCGGTACACCTCCGAAGACGGTTGTCAGCTACGCCCGCCCGGTTGAGCTCCTCTGGGAAAACAACGGCGGCCGCATGACCTCCACCATTCTTTTCTCCTCCCCCGAGGCTGAAAAGTATGTGGACGGCAAGAAGGTTGAAACCGATCAGTACAACCTGGTTACTCTCACCCGCGAATCCCGCTACATCGAAAACACGCCCCATTATTCCTATGTCTTCGCCTGCGGTTCGCAGTATCTGACCTCGGACGATTATCTGGGCAAGAAGGCTTACGGAAACAGCGATATCATCCATCAGATGATGCTGGCGATGGGCAAGCTGCAGGTGCCGATGGATCTGGATTTCAAGGTCTTTGATGACGAGGCTCTCGATATCACCACGGAAGAGGCCGGTAACTGGACCATCTTCCTTACCGCCTTTATTCCCGCCATCTTCCTTCTGGGCGGCCTTATCGTATGGATCAGGAGAAAGCACGCATGATGGATCAGAATCAGAATCTGCCGCAGGACGACGAGCAGAAGGTCGAAAAGAGCGAATCCACGCTCTTTTCGGCACCCGCTCCCGAATCTGCCAATATTACCAAACGTCAGAAGGCGAGCAGCATCAAAAAGCAGCGCCGGATGATTCTCATCCTGGCGATTATCGTTGCCGCCGCCATTCCGCTTTATTTCTTCGTTGTCAAGCCGATTGTCGAGTTTGTTGAGGAAGAAATGAAGGAAGAGATCACGCTTCTTGAGGGCGAGGTTCTCGGTACCAATGACCGTATCCTGATGTTCGAGCATACCGAAAAGAAGAACATCCAGGAAATCGAAATCCACAACGAGCACGGTGAGTGGGGCATCTATTACGATAAGAAGGACGATTCCTTCTATATCACCGGCTATCCCGAGGCGCCCTACGATAAAGAAAAGCTGTCCTCGCTGGTTGTCAGCGCCGGTTATACCCTTTCGATGAAGCGTGTATCCGAAAACTGCGAGGATATGTCCGAATACGGCCTTGCCGATGCCGACAATCCCGCCTGGTACACGCTGACCAACCGTGACGGCGAGAAGCATACCGTCTATATCGGCGACATGATTCCCACCGGTGCCGGCTACTATGTCCGCTATAAGGACCGCAACGCGGTCTATATTCTGGACTCCACCATCGGTGAAACCATCCTCCAGCCGCTGGAGGTCATGATTACGCCGATGCTGACGCTTCCCATGAACACCAACGATTACTTCACCATCAAGAATTTCGCGGTTACCAAGGGCGAGGATATCACCGTTCTGGTCACCTATCTGGATGAAGAGCAAAAGGAAGCGGAGGCTTCGCTGAGCGCCTACAAGATGCTGGCGCCGGCCAACTATACGGTCAACGACTCCAACTATTCGATCGTTCTGGAGAAACTCACGGCCTTCCAGGGAACCAGCACGCTGGTCTATGACCCGACCGAGGAGGAGCTGAAGGAATACGGTCTGCTGGAGGCACCGTACAGCATTTACTACGAATATCAGGATCTCCAGCAGTCGGTTATCTTTGCAAAGAACGAGAACGGCAACTATTATGCCTACTCCCTGCTCTTCAATCTGATCACCGAGATCAGCGGAAGCGATCTTGCATGGCTGGATTGGGGCCTGATTGACTGGGTTGACGAGCCGATCTTCATGATGAACATCAACGATGTCGAAACGATCATTGTTGAGAGCACGGACGAGAGCGGCAAGAAGCTCAACCGCACCTTCGATCTGGTCGGCGAAGGCCAGGAACTGGTTGTTACCGAGCGCGCGACCGGATTCAAGCCGGTTGTCCAGAACTTCCGCCAGTTCTACAAGACGCTTCTTTCCACCTATATGCAGGGATATTCGGAAGCGACCGAGGAAGAGATGGCGAATCCGGAAGAAAAGCTGGGTCTGCAGCTGACGCTGACGATCAAGACCCGCGCCGGCGCGACGAGAGTCTACAAATTCTATCCGTATTCGACCCGCCGTTCCTACTATACCGTTGACGGTAAGGGCGAATTCTATGTCCTGCGCGATGCGGCAACGAAGATCATCACCGATGCCGAAAAGATTATGAGGGACGAAGACGTCGATTCCGAGGCCCATCATTGATCGCTTGAATTCAACAAAAAGAGCCGCTGATATTTTCAGCGGCTTTTTTTCGCGAGTCTGTCCCTTTTGAAGGTTCGGATGCGTATTTATAATGACCGGTCAGAAAGCAGGAAAGGAGGAATACCAATGAAGGATAAAAAAGCGGAGGAGCTCCGGCACCGCACGGTGGAGCGACAGCTCCCGACGGTCTACCGGATCTGCGTGAACCGGCTGTCCGGATTTGATTCTTCCCGGATTGAGGATGTGTGTCAGGAGGTATTTGTCCGCTGGCTGAGCACAGCGCCGGCCTTCCGAAACGCCGAGCATGAGCGTGCCTGGTTTATTTCGGTCACGCTGAATCTGTGCACGGATGTCATGCGCGAGCATTCCCGGCATCCCACCGGTTCGCTGGAGGAATGCGGCTGGATGATCGGCGATCCGGATGCGGACGGTGTGCTGGGAGAACGGGAGATCATCCGGCAGATGCTGACCCTGCCCGAAGCCTATCGGGATGTCCTTTACCTGTATTTTGTCGAAGGCTATACAACCCCGGAAATTGCGAAGATTCTGAACAAAAAGGCAAACACGGTCCGGCGCGAGCTGGCGCGCGGACGGGAAATGCTGAAGAAACTTCTGAAAGGAAACGATGAGCGATGAAAAAAACACTCAAAAACGCATGGGAAAGCATTGAGCCCTCGGATGAGCTGAAGGCGCGGATTCATGCCCTTGCGGACAGCGCACCCGCTTCGGAGCCAAGGCTTATCCAAAGCCGAACGGTGAGCCGCCGCGACATGGGCATCCGGTTGATTTCCGGTGCGGCGGCCTGCGCGCTGATCTGCGGCGGTATTCTGACGGTGCTCCGTATGAATCCGCTGGATACGGCCGAGGATCCCGAGGGTGCGGGAAGCAGCCTCACGGATACCGCCCTGCCGTACGATACCACCGCGCTGACCGATACGGAAATGTCGGATGTCACGGATCCGGTTCCGCCGATTACAAATGAATACGGAAGCTGGGATGAGGGTATCACCGCTTCGATGAAAGCAGCCCTCCCGCTGTCCACGCCGATCGGGGAGTTCACCATCGAGTCGGCCGAAATCTGTGACGGCTGGCTTCGCGTGCTGGTGACAACCGAGGTCATGCGTGCCGACGAAAAGTGGAAGGAAATGTTCGGCTTCGGCGCGAAGCTGCTTCCGGAGCCGCAGCTGACAATTGAGGCGGACGGCAAGAAATATCCGCTTCTGTACAGCACGCTCTGCGGATACACAGGCCAATGGAAGGAGCCGCATACAGATGTCCGAGTTGAATATGTCGCGCCTGTCAAGTGGACGGCGACCGAATTCACAATCCGATCCGAGACCTCGTCTGCGGCGGTCACGCTGAGTACCGACAAAGCCGAATGGCATGAGGGTGAGGATGCCGGCATCACGCTCCGCGCCATGCCGCTTTCCGAGGGCGGTCTGACCTGGTGCTATGAGATGGATGCCTCGGATGCCTGGAATCCCGATTGGGCGGCCTCGACCCATCTGCGCCCTTCGCAGGTCACCTTCTCCGAGGGCGGACAGGTTCGCGCCCTTTACACCTGGGCAGCCGTCGAGCAGACCGCCTTTGCCCGTCTGTTCAGCCTGCATGAGCCGGGCAATCTGCGGGATGACTATGTATTCAACCGCATCTGGATCCACCATGAGGTGAATCCGGAGGAGGCCTCGTCGATTGTGAAGCTGAATGACGGCGTGCAGACGATCTTCGAAAAGGATGGCTTTGTCCTTCGCGCGGATGATATCCGGATCGTATCCGGCGTACCGGTATTCGTTCCGGATGCGCCTGATTCGGAGGCGTGCACAGTGGAGCTTGTTATGAATCTGGAGAAAGACTTCCCGAAGGCTGTCAACGGGCTTCCGGTGCTGGATGTGACCTTCAGCGGCGGTACGGTCCCGTTCTGGGCGATCGACTCCAACGGGGTATACTACAAGCTGAGCTATGTGGGAACCGATGATTACCATCTCCAGCCGGCCGAAATGCCGGAGGAACTGGCAGGACTTCCGCTTCCCGGCGCAGGTGAAATCCGTGTCGGATTTGAGGAAATGTCCTACGAGGTCTGGGGACAGTGGTAAAGGTAAGAAGATAAGGGATGCCCGCCGGGCATCCCTTTTTTTCGGTTATTCGATCATGAACGAGAGCTTTTCGTTAATCTCATTCTCCTTAGCGGTGACATTGGAGATCAGATCACGGTTATTTCCCAGCATCATGTCGCGGATGAAATTATCGCGGATGGTGCTGCAGAGAGTGGAGTCACCGATGTCGATCACGCGGGTGCTGACAATGAGATCGAGCATTTCGATGGATTCCTCATCGCGGGTCGCCTTGCCCTTGATGGCCATCTCGTAGTAGGCGGGAACAACGGTCTTGTAGGATTCGCAGTTGAGAACCTCCAGCATATAGCCGGTGAAATCGGGATCCTTGCAGGATACCGGAACAATGGTCGGCATATAATAGCAGACGCGGGAACGGTAGCTTTCCTGCTTGTCATCGTATTTGGGATAGGGAAGGATGCCGAAATCCGTATCCATGGAGCGCATCTGCTCAAAATAGAAGAAGGACATATCCATGAACAGTGACTGGTTGCCGGAGAACATATTGCGGATTTCCGTCGGAATGTCCGAATTGTCGCCGGAGGTCATGTAGGCGGCTCCGCTGTCCCAGGTCAGGCCGAAAATGCGATCGAAGACATCCACAAACCGCTGTTCCTTCATGCTGATGTAGGGAATGTCATCCTCATCCTTGGATATGCTGGTGACATCCGCGCCGATCCAGAAGCCGGGGGCGGCCATCTTCGGATGAGCCAGATAGCCCCAGACATCTCGGTCGTCCATCACGGTGTCGCCGTTCAGATCGTCGGTGACAACCGTCATGTATTCCTCCATCTTGTCCATGGTCCAGTCACCGTCCCGGACCAGCTGATACAGATCGTCCAGCTGATGCTTGTCGGCGAGCTCCTTATTGAAGATGAGGCAGAAGGTCAGATCGTAATTGTCGAGATTGAAGGCACCCTGGGCGATGTACTGGTGACCGGCAATGGAGAGGGATTCGTTGATCGACTGAGACCAGTATCCCTTTTCCAGATTGATGTTGGGCAGATCCTCGGCCGAGGTCAGCAGGCCTTCCTTGTACCAGTTGAGTGCCTCAACGCACCGGAGGACGATCAGATCATAGCTGTCATCGCCGGCCAGTACCACGTTTTTGATATCTGCTGAAAAGTCGGCGTACAGATGCTGGGTCAGGGTCACATCATATGTTTCTTCAATCTTCTGATTGCGGCGGAAGATGGAATCGTTCAGCACCTCGCCGGTTTCGCTTTCCGTGATGATGCTGTAATGGAAGTTGACATTCTCAAATGTTGCCGTGCAGAATTCCTCCCCGCCGAAGGTCCTGACCTCAAGATCGGGTATGTAATTGTCTGCCGTTGTGGGCACCCCGGCAGAGGTGTCCGCAGGGGTGGTATTGTCCGGAGCTGTCGTCGTTTCGCCGGGGGCGGATGCACCGCAGCCAACAAGCGGCACGCCGGCAAGCAATACGCAGGCAAGTGACAGCGCGAGGGAGCGAAATTGCTTATTCATAGTCATAGTAAAGTTCTCCTTTTTGATTTTTTTGTGTTTCTTTATTTTCCTGCCGGAACCAGACCTGCATCCGGCCGGCATTTTCTCTGTTGCACCAGCGGTAATAGGGAATGAGCTTGAATGTACCGCCGTCGGCTCTGCGGCCGCATACACCGTCCCCATCTGCACAGAGGGAGGCATCTTCGGCGATTGTGAAATCCACGCCATCGGGGTTGTCGATCTCCTCGGCACAGAGAAGCCACGGGCCGCGCATCACGGCGACGAGGCCGCGATCCGCTTCCACCGCATCGTTTGCCGCGACGCGGCGCGGAGGAGCATCAAAGCTGACGGTGACCGTGCCGGCTGTAATATTCAGCACGGCATAGCCGTTCTCACAGGTATACAAAACGGGCTTTTCGTCCAGCGTCAGCGCGAAATTTTGTGCATATCCGGGGATGCGCAGATACAGCTTCATCGGCTTTCCTTTGGTGTCAACCGTGACACGGCCGTCCGCCTGCGATACGGTGAAGCGGTCGGTCCGGCATTCACTGCCGATGTAGAGGTTGACATACAGCGCATCATCGCTGTATGCATAGGCGAAGGTGCCGAGCGCGCCGTAGATCTTCAGAAGCATGGGCGGACAGCAGGGACAGCCGTGCCATTCCCAACGGCGGATGGAGCCGTCGGAGATGAGCGGATTCTGATAGAAATAATGCTGTCCGTCCTCACCGATTGCGGCAAGGATGTTGTTGCAGAGCGCCCGCTCAAAGACATCGAAGTATTCGGCCTTCGGTGTGAGAAGACCGAGCTCCGCGCCAAAGAAGGCGAGCGCGATGCCGGCGCAGGTTTCAAGATAGGCGTTGTTGGGGAGATTGTAGTCCACATCAAAGCCTTCGATGTCATGGCGGGTGCCGATGCCGCCGGAAATGTGCATCTTGCGCTTTGTAATGCTCGCCCAGAGAGCATCCAGCGCGGGAATGTAATCCACGCGTCCGGCTTCGCGGGCCACCGCCGCGGCACCGGTATAGCAGAGCGCGGCGCGGACGGCATGACCGAGCGCCTCGCGCTGATCGGCAAAGGGGGCGTGATTCTGATTGTAGAAGAGGGTGTACTTCGGATTCCGGCTTCCCGGATTTTTACCGCGCTCGTCGTACCAGAATTCCGCTATGCGCAGATAGGCATCGGGATCCGCAGAATGCCCGGCGGCAAACGCATTCAGCTCGCGGTGATCGCGGAAGAGGCAGTGCAGCTTGACGAAGGCCTCTTCCGGGAGCGAATGACCGGGGATGATACCAAGAGAAGGGATCTCGCGGCAGATGAGATTGGCCGCGCGGACAGCCGGGCGCAGAAGTGAGGTTTTGCCGGTGGCGAGATAATGATGCACACCCGCTTCAATCAGCGCTCCGTGGTCGTAAAGATCATGGGCGACGATGATGTCGCCGCCGTTTTCGCCCCAGCGCTGGTGAGGATACTGCAGGAGGGTCTTAGTACAGACAAAGCCGTCGGGATCCGCATCGGATGCGGCGGCGATGATAGCAATCAGCGCATCCAGACGGGCATCCAGATCGGCATCGTACCTCGATGCCAGAAGATCGGATGCGCCGCGTACCGTTTCCAGCAGCAGACCGTCGGAGAAGGGCGGGCCTTTGTGTTCCCCCTCCTTCAGCCCTGCGACGATGCGGAAATTGTCCGCATAACCGATCTCTTCAAACTTGTCGAGAACATAGGGAAGCGTTTTCAGGCGGATGTTTTCGAGATATGGTGTCCAAAACCTATCTTTTGTGGAGATTTCAGCAACGGACGGGCGTTTCAGGTAAAAATGCGTGGTTGTGTTCATAAAAAATTCCTCTTTCCTCTTGACAGGCGCGTTCAGAGTGGTATAATAGTAATAGGATCAGCCTGGTGATTTCATTATATCACGGAAGAACTGCGGCTGTAAACTGACAAATGACCCGAAAAGGTGGAATAATCCGAGATGCTGTATTATGAATTCCCTGCGGGAATCACCTACGAATCCGCCGGACAGTTTATCGCCGTCAGCAATTCCGTCCATCCGAGGCGGATTCTTGGCAGTCATGTTCTGCTGATTGGCTGTGAGGGGAGTTATCCCATTGGCATCGGTGGGCGGGAATACCTGCTGACGGAGGGGATGTTTTTACTGCTTCCGGCCGGTATGGAGCATTACGGCACAGCACCGGCAAGCGGGGCGCAGTCCCATCTCTGGTGCCATTTCTGTGCACAGGCCCGACCGCAGGAGAGTATGCCGGGGCGAGAGGGCACGATGTTCCTGCCGGAATCCGGCCGTCTTGCGCAGCCGGAAAAATATACGGTGCTCTTCCGGCAGATGATCGATGCGGAGTACCGCGAATATGCCGACCCGAAGAATCGGAGCCGGATCTGCGATGCCTATCTCTCCATCCTTCTGTCCTCGCTGTGCGATGACTGTGCCCGAGGGCAGAAGCAGAAGGGGGATAAGGGCGCGGCGCTGGTGGAACGGGTCGCCGAATGGATCCGTCTGCACGCCTGCGAAGGGATCCAGCCGTCGGATGCGGCCGAGCATTTCGGGTACAACGGCGATTATCTGACCCAGCTGTTCCGCCGTCTGACCGGACAGACGGTCGGGGAATACATCAACCGGAGACGGATCGACGAGGCCAAGAAGCTGCTGGTGGATACCAGTCTGCGCATCAGTGAGGTTGCCGCACGTACTGGTTTCCGGGATGAGAAGTATTTCATGAAGCTATTCCGGCGCATGGAGAATATTACCCCCACAGAATACCGGAACACCTGCGCACGGCTGCATCAGAATACCCATTAAGAAAACGCCCCGCAGGGCGTTTTCTTAATGGGTTGTCACAGTAGAAACTCATCCAGCCTGATGATGTCGCCGGCACCCATGACGATCAGGATGTCACCGGCCTTCAGCTCCTTTTTCAGATGGGCGGCGATGGCTTCAAAGGACGGAAGCCAGAGCCCGCCGGCCGCATCGGCCAGCTGTTTTGAGGACACGCCCCATTTGTTTTCCTCGCGTGCCGCATAGATGTCGGCAAAGATCACCTTTACATCCGGCGCGGCGGATGCAAAAGCCGCGGCGAATTCATCAAACAGCTCGGCGGTCCGGGAATAGGTGTGCGGCTGGAAGACTACCCAGACCTTGCCCTCTGTCATCTCCCGGGCACCGGAGAGGGTGGCGCGGATTTCCGTCGGATGGTGGCCGTAATCGTCATACAGCGGAACCTTGGCGCCGGATGCCGGCCCCTTCACAAGGCCGCGCTTTTCCATCCTGCGTTTTGCACCGGTGAAGGTGGCAAGGCCGGATGCTATGTCGGCGGCATCCATGCCGCAGAGATCGGCTGCAGCAGCTGTTGCAAGGGCATTGAGAATGTTATGGCGGCCGGTCACCGAGAGGCGGATATCGGCAAACGTCTCACCTTTTTTGAGGACGGTAAAGGCCGCACAGCCGCTTTCATATGTGATATTCTTCGCGGTGAAATCCGCATCCGGCGAGAAGCCGAAGGTGATTCTTGTGCCCGTATAGCCTTCACAGGCGGCCCGGACATTGGCATCATCGGCATTGACGATGGCATACCCGCCGTCGGTGCGGGCCAGATATCCCCGGAAGGAGCCGATGATCTGGTTGAGATCGGCGAAATAATCGGGGTGATCCATATCGATGTTGAGAATGACAGCGATGCTCGGCGTGAAGGAAAGGAAGGAATCCTGATATTCGCAGGCCTCCATGATGAAGGTATCCCGCGAGCCGATCCGGTATGCGCCGCCGATTTCGGGAAGCTCCGCGCCGGAAACAACGGTGGGATCTTTTCCGGCCGAGAGAAAGACGTGCGAGATCATCGAGGTCACCGTGCTCTTGCCGTGCATTCCGGCGACGCCGATGCGGGCCTTGTAGCGGCTCATCAGCCAGCCGAGAAAATCGGCGCGGTAGACACAGCGGCAGCGGCCGGCGCGGTCCATTTCCAGCGCGCGGGAAAGCTCCGGATTATCGGCGGCGATGGCGGCGGTATAGACAACCGTATCATATCCGTCCGTGTGGGCGGGATCCAGATTATAGACAATGGAAACGCCATCAGCCTCAAGCCTGGCGGTCAGTGCGGAGGGCGTGCGGTCATAGCCGCCGACCTGTCCGCCGAGTGCCAGCGCGATATGGGCGAGGGAGGACATACTGATGCCGCCGATGCCGATGAAATAGATGCGGTGCCCCTTCAGCGGAAGCGATACTTCGGGCGAGGAAAAAAACGAGTCCAGCTGGGAAACGGAATAGGAAGTATACATGAAAGAATTCTCCTGAATGTTGTTCGTTCTTTCATTATACCATAGCCGGGACAAAAAGAAAAGAGAATTTTGTAAAAATCCGCGCAAATGGCCGATGAAAATTCGCGCCTGCGGCGGGAGCGATCATATCCACCAAGCGTTAAAAGAGGGAATGGCTGGCAGAAATAATAGTTTAATTCACGAACTATACGCGAGATGTTAAAAAAATTATTTCTTTGTGGTTGTATAAATTTCATATTTGTATTGTATAATAGTTTCAAGGCTTTGAATTTCCGCTCCAAGGCCGTCTAATCGGGAGGAATGTATAATGACAATCAGCGATATCAAAGTTCGAAAGCTCTTTGACGAAGGCCCTATGAAAGCAATCGTTTCGGTTACTTTCGACGGCCAGCTTGCTGTACATGACATCAAGGTTATTTACGCCCGCGATAAATTCTTTATCGTAATGCCGAGCAGAAAAAATCCGGATAATACTTACCGCGACATTGTGCATCCGATCAATGCTGCCTTCCGCAGTGTGCTGGAAGAAAGCGTGATCGATGCCTATCACCGCGAGGCCGCCCTCCAGGCGGAAGCGGCGGAGTCCGATCCGGAGCTTCAAGAGGCAGAGGTCCCGACAGTTTAACAGAAAAATCAGCAAAAAGAGAGAGCTGCCTGCGGGCGGCTCTGTTCTTTTTTGCGGGCTTGACAAAAAATCCGATCCGCGGTATAATGATACCGTAACAAAAGGGAGGGATTCGATGGCTGTTCTGATCGATTATGAGGAGCTGCCGCGTATTGTGCGGGACTTTATCAGCTACAAGCTGACCGTACAGGGGCGTGCGCAGAAGACAATGGATGAATATGCGCTGGATCTGCGGACCTTTTTCCGCTTCCTCTGCGCCAAGCGCGCCGGTCGGAATGTGGGCGCCATGACGAATGAGGATTTCATGGAGGTGGATATCGGGGATGTGGATCTTGCCTTTGTCGGCTCGGTGACAACCGAGGAGATCTACGATTTTCTGTATTACACGTTGAACGGACGGCAGAATAAATGGTCGGCGCGTGCGCGCAAGCTGTCCGCGCTGAAGGGATTCTATAAATATCTGACCGTCAGCCAGAAGCTGCTGGAAAACGATCCGACAAAAAATATCGACGGCCCGCAGAAAAAGAGCACGCTTCCCAAGTTTCTGACGCTGGAGGAGAGCGAGGCTCTGCTGGCGGCGATCGAAAACGATACCGAATCACGCTCCAGAGAGCGGGATTTCTGCATCATCACACTCTTTCTGAACTGCGGAATGCGGCTTTCGGAGTTGGTCGGCATCAATCTGTCCGACATCGATCCGGCGATGGAATCCATGCGTGTGATCGGTAAAGGCTCCAAGGAGCGGGTCATCTATCTCAATGATGCCTGCCGGGAATCCATCCGGGCCTGGCTGCCCGTCCGTGCGGCCGCGCACGAACAGATCAAGGACAAGAATGCCCTCTTTCTGTCCTCCCGCCATGCGCGGATCAGCAATAAAACCGTCCAATGGCTGGTCGGCAAATATCTGAAGCTGGCGGGCCTTGAAAACAAGCATTTTTCCACACATAAGCTCCGCCACACAGCGGCTACGCTGATGTATCAGACCGGCGATGTGGATGTGCGTGTGCTGAAGGATATCCTCGGTCATGAGCAGCTGAACACCACGCAGATCTATACCCATGTCAGCGATGACAGCATGAAAAAAGCCATCGACCGCAATCCGCTGGCCGGACGGCGCCGCCATATGCCGCCGCCGAACCTTGGGGACGATCCGGATTCCACGATCCATCAAAAACTTCCCGAAAACGATGATGAAGATTAGTTATTTTCCCACTTTCCCGGCGGAAAAAAATATGGTATAATTAAATGTTGCTATTTGCAGGATATAATAATAAAGGGAGTTTTTGAGTTGATTCGTGAAGATTTAAGAAACATTGCCATTATCGCCCACGTTGACCACGGCAAGACGACGCTGGTTGACGAGATGCTGAAGCAGGGCGGCATTTTCCGTGAGAATCAGGCAACCGAGGACCGCGTGATGGACTCCAACGCCATCGAAAAGGAGCGCGGCATTACCATCCTGGCCAAGAATACGGCGGCCTATTATAAGGATGTCAAAATCAATATCATCGATACCCCCGGCCACGCCGATTTCGGCGGCGAGGTCGAGCGGATTCTGAAGATGGTCAACGGCGTACTGCTGCTGGTGGATGCGGCGGAGGGTCCGATGCCGCAGACCCGCTTCGTTCTCCAGCGCGCGCTGGAGCTGAACCACAAGGTTATCGTGGTGGTCAACAAGGTGGACCGTCCGGATGCCCGGATCCATGAGGTCATTGATGAGGTTCTGGAACTGCTGATCGATCTGGATGCCACGGACGAGCAGCTGGACAGCCCGATGATCTTCGCCTGCGGCCGCGACGGCACCGCATCGCTCTCCCCCGAGGAGCGCGGCACCGATCTCAAGTGCCTGTTCGATACCATTCTGGAATATATTCCCGCTCCCGAAGGCGATGTTGAGGGGCCGCTCCAGATGCTGGTTTCCTCCATCGATTACAATGATTATGTCGGCCGCATCGGTATCGGCCGGATTGAGCGCGGTGAAATTCGCCAGAACCAGGAGGTTATGATTTCCAACTTCCATTCGGAGGAGCCTCCCAAGCGCACCCGCATTGTGTCGATCTATCAGATCGACGGCCTCCAGAGAACACCGGTCGAATCGGCGAAGATGGGCGATATCGTCTGCTTCTCCGGCGCCGCCGATGTCACCATCGGCGATACCGTCACCTCGGTGGACTGTGTGGAGCCGCTGGAATTTGTCAAGGTCAGCGAGCCGACGCTGGAAATGACCTTCTCGGTCAATGACAGCCCCTTTGCCGGCCGTGAGGGCAAGTTTGTCACCTCACGCCAGCTCCGCGAGCGGCTTTACAAGGAGCTTCTGCGGGATGTATCCCTCCGCGTTTCGGACGGCGAAACGTCCGACTGCTTCAAGGTTGCCGGCCGCGGTGAAATGCACCTTTCGTTTCTGATTGAAAATATGCGCCGCGAGGGCTATGAGCTGACCTGCTCCATGCCGCGTGTGCTTTACAAGGAAATTGACGGCGTGAAGTGCGAGCCGATGGAGCACGTGACCATCGATGTCCCGGAGGGAATGGAGGGCACGGTTATCATGAAGCTCGGCGCGCGCAAGGGCGATCTTCTGGAGATGAATCTCCATGGAAGCCGGATGCGTGTCGAATACCGGATTCCCGCCCGCTGCCTGTTCGGCTACCGGAGCGAATTTCTCACCGACACCCGCGGCGAGGGCATCATCAACTCGGTCTTTGACGGCTATGACGAATATCGCGGTGACATCACGCTCCGCTATACCGGTTCGCTGGTTGCCAGCGAGGCCGGCGAAACCACATCCTACGGTCTGTATCAGACCCAGGAGCGCGGCCAGATGTTTGTCGGCGTGCAGACCCCGGTTTACGAGGGCATGATCGTCGGCGAATCCCCGAAGATCGGCGATATCGCGCTGAATCCCTGCAAGAAGAAGCATCTCACCGCTATCCGTTCGTCGGGTGCCGATGAAGCGCTGATTCTCACGCCTCACCGTGTCATGAGTCTGGAGGAGGCGATCGAGTTCATTGCCGAGGATGAGCTGATGGAGGTCACGCCGAAGTCCATCCGTCTGCGCAAGAGCATTCTGGATACGCCCACCCGCCTGAAGGCGCAGGCCAAGCTGAAGAAATAAGACAAAAAACTCCCGCAGTTCACAAACTGCGGGAGATCTTTTTGGCCTTTATTCGCCTTTCATCATGGAAACGGTTTTCTCCATTGCGGTGCTGACAGCGGATTCGATGGCAGCCCACTGGGCGGAAAAGCCGGAGGAGCTGTTGTTGATCAAACCGGGCATCATACCGACCATGCCGCCCCAGTTGAAGATCATACCGATATCGAAAATCTGGTTGTCCAGAATCGTATGGATCATTTTAACCGAGTCCTCGTCGCGCACGCCTTTGCCGATAACCGAAACATCGACGAAGGCCGGCGTGATGTATTGCTGAGCATAATAGCCCATGGCATCCAGCAGGTGGCCGGTCATGTCAAGATCGGTGTTTGTCGCAGGAACAACAATGTGGTCGGACCACCAGGTGTTGGCGACGGAGAGATAGTTTTCCTGCGCCTCATCGTATTTGGGCATGGGAAGGATACCGAAATCGGTTTCCATGGCACGGAGATCGAGAGCGATATACAGCTGCTGGGACAGGAAGAGAACTTCGTTTTCCATCAGCTTCGGAATAAACAGCTGCGTAAATACGCTGGTGGTGTACTTGTGTGACCAATCCGGCGCGTACAGCGTTGTCGTCTTGTCACGGATCAGCGCGACGAGCTTCTCCACCAGGTCAATGGTCCGCTCCGAATTCAGAGCTTCGATAATCTCTCCCCCGGCATCCCGGTCGGAGAACCGTACACCGGCACTGCACATCATATAGTTAATGGTGTCGGTTTCGCAGGCCAGACCGAAGAAATCCTCGTCATCATTCTGGGAGTTGCCGTTGACATCGTGGGCGGCTTCCGCGGCCATTTTGACCATGGCATCGACGGTCCACTTGCCGTCATAAACGAGCTGATAGGGATTCTCCAGCTGGTTTTTCTCCAGCAGCGTCTTGGAGAAGAAGGTGACAACCGGCGCGCCGAGATTGTTCAGGGAAATATCACCGATGGCCGCATACTGCTTGCCGAAAAGGGTGTATTCCTCGTTGGCGTTCTGATTCCACCAGGTGTGGGCGAGATCGAGGGTGGGGATATCCCGCAGGTTGATGAGCATTCCCTCGGTGGTAAGCAGATTGGGCAGACCGGCGCACATCTGCATGCCGAAGGTAATGACATCATCCTGTGCCATGATATACTGTTCCAGAAGGGCGGAGCTGCTCCGGTTCTCCGACGCGAGCGGAAGCAGCTCAATATTGACATTCAGCAGTTCTTCCACAGCGCGGTTGCGCTTGACAATGCCGTCGTTGATGAAATCCCCGTTTTCTTCCTCCAGGGCAATATGGTATTTTCGGATGATGTAATTTGCGGGATAATCGTAACCGGCAATGGTGACGGTTTTTCCGTTGTAGTTTACATTTGGATTGACATATTCGCTGGCAGAGGTATCGTCGGCCGGAGCGGAGGTGCTGCCGGAAGGTTGGGTATCTACGGGCTTTTCACTACTTTGACAGGCAGGAAGCTGTATCAGAACAGCAGCCGTCAGAAGAAGGCTCAGATACTTTCTCATGGTCGAGGATCCTTTCATTATTGGAATTTACACCCCAATTATATCAATTGCCTGGAGCTTTGTCAACCGATAATCGGATAGAGTTGTTGTAAAATCGGATAATGTCTTGACAGATCATCCGGAATCTGATACAATGAAAAAGGGGGGGATGTGCGTTGGAATGTAATGCTTTTTGGATTGCACACAGCGGTGGAGGTTTTTATACCCCAAAAAGCTGTCACACTCATGATGCAGATGAAATTGTTTTTGTAACACGCGGCGAATCCGTCATTACCTGCGGTGAAAGAATTGTTCATGCCAGAGCGCCGTTTATTGTGTATTATCCGGCAGGACTTCTTCATGCACAGTGTAATTGTCGGATGGAGGATTATGAGCGCTGGTCTTTTGAGATCCCTGCGGAGGATACCGAAGGGACAGCAAAACTTCCGGGAACGTTTTTTGTGATACAGCTGAGTGATATCCAATATGAGCGGTTTATGATGTACATTCGGATACTGTATCATTTCTGGGGCTGTGAAGGGTACCCGGATGAAGACTTTTTGCCCGGAAATGAGCCGGTTGATCATGCACGCAGGAAATATCTGCTGCTTCTTTTTCTGAGTGAGCTGAAGCCCTTGATTCCCGAGGATGTTCTGACAAAATCCGGTTATATCAATGACATCTGCCGCTACATCAGCGATCGGCTGAACGATCGGCTGACACTGGATTCTCTCGCAAAACGCTTTTATGTCGGACGCGCAACGCTGACAAAGGATTTCCGGCGCGAAATGGGAATGTCCGTGGTGGAATTCATCACCACCGTGCGCATCAACCGGGCTAAACTGCTTTTGCAGGGAAATCTGAAGCTTGCGGATATCGCCGAACAGTGCGGCTTTTCATCGGTATCCTATTTCATCAAGGTTTTCATCCGGCACACCGGTGTTTCGCCAACCGATTGGCGAAACGAGCTGGCTGCTCTGACATAACAAAATCCAAACCCGTCTGCTTTTGCAGACGGGCTTGCGTTTATTGGGGGATTATTGGAGCGGGATTTCATAGCCTTCAATCCAAATGGATTCGATTAAGGTATGATCGATCGGCTTGGAAAAGATCAGCATGACATACCCGCGGTAGGGGTCACCGTGGCTGGCGGTTCCGCCGCCTCCGCTGCGGGAGGAGATACGGTTTTCGTCATCGGCTTTTGCGGCGCTGTAATGGCGGATGACAGTGCCGTCGGTCAGGACAACCTTGGTGTCCTTATGGTCGAGATCGTGAAGCAGATTGTTATAGTCATGATCAGCTTCAAAATAAATGGCCGCGCTGAAGGGCGAGATGCGAGCTTCATAAATATGAAGTTCCTTGGTGATCGGTTCCGCATCGGTATGTGTGAGCTCAAGCGGAACTCCGGTAACGTTCAGCTTTTGATCCAGCGGAATGGACTTGGTCAGGTCTTTATAGTTCAGTTCAAAGGCAAGGCTCCATTTCCCGGACAGAAGATTGACGGCATCTGCAGGCGAATCTTCCCAGACCCGGATACCGCGGCAGGTGAAGGTATATTTGGGGTTCATAATGCCGCTGCGGCTCCGGATGGAGGCCTGACAGGCAAAGGTGACGCTTCCGTCCTCGTTGTCGGTTCGGCTGAGAATGGCATAATCGCTGCTGTAGCCTTCGATGGTTTGTTCCCATGGGAATCCGGTCGGCTCCAGCTTCAGATCCAGCGTGAATTTCTGCTCCGGAACGGCTATATCGGGTGAAACGGTCAGATCGGCAAATACATAAGCAATCTGACTGTCACCGACAATACCCTTCAGCTCCATCCGGATCTCGTCTCCGGATGCACGGAAGGCCACATTGTCCGGCATGGCGGTGATGGCATCCAGCATTTCATACCCGCCCCCGAAGGCGGCCTTCAGATAGAATCCGATGTTGACGGGTGCGGCCGCGCTGATGCCAAGGGCCGCGGCCAGCAGAAGGGCGGCCGCGATTGGCAGGAGCTTCCATTTTTTGATGGTACGGCGGCGCCCGACAGCCGGCTCGGCCGCCTGCATCAGAAAACGCTCATCGATTCCGGTCAGCGCATCTTCAAAATTATCTTTTTTCATACGGTAATTCCTTTCCCGGCAAGTATTTGCCGCAGTTTGTTCCGGCATCGGCTCAGACGGACACGCGCGTTGTTTTCCGTGATGCCGAGCCGCCCGGCGATATCCGCGAGGGAATCCTCGAACCAGTACCGCCGCAGAAAGAGGATCCGGTCAGCCTCGGACAGCAGGGCGAGAAATTCATCCAGCGCCTGCCGGATCTGCTCGCTGTCCGCTTCCGATTCATCAAAGAGAGCCAGCTCGCCGAGGACGTCCGCATCCTCAAGCGGGAGGATCTGCCCCGGATCCCGCCGCTTTGTCTTCTGCGCGCGGCGGCGGTTCAGCGAAATATTGCGCACCGTCCGCAGAAAATAGGGCAGAAGCGGGTCGGGGCTGGCCGGCGGGATGCTCTCCCACAGGACATGGAGGGCATCGCTGACACATTCCTCCGCATCCTCGCGGCTGTGCAGGATGTTCTGCGCCACGCAGATGCCGAGCCGCCCCCAGGCCTCCGAAACCGCCTGCAGCGCGGCTTCGGAGCGCTCCGAAAACAGCTGAAGGATTTGTTTGTCGTTCAGGGATACCACCTCCTTTGATTGAATCCGATCGTCTTCAACAATAGTCTAACGTTTTTTTGCCGGATATTACAGCTGCGGGAAAAAATACGAAACTGTTTCGCACATCCTCCCATTGACAGGGGATGCGGGATGTGCTAAAATGGTGATGCGGCAGAATTTTCTGCCATATGGGAGGAATTATCATGAATCAGATCTGCATGGATTTTGCATCGGTGACGGGAAAAATCAAGCCGATGCATTCGGTCAACAACGGCCCTGCCGGCTCCAAGGTGCGCGGTACGGGCAATTTTGCGGCCTATGAGGCCGCCGGCATTCCGATGGCCCGCAATCACGATGCCAGCTTTTATTCCGGCTACGGCGGCGAGCATACGGTGGATGTGCACCGGATATTCAAGCGCTTTGAAGCCGATGAAAACAATCCCGCTTCGTATGCTTTCGAGGCAACGGATGCTTATGTCGCATCCTGCTATGAAGCCGGTACAGAGGTCTTCTACCGTCTGGGCGCCTCCATCGAGCACGGCTATAAATACGGAACCTATCCGCCGGCCGATTTTGCCAAGTGGGCCAGAATCTGCGAGCATATCATCCGCCACTACAACGAGGGCTGGGCAAACGGCTTTCACTACGGCATCCGATACTGGGAAATCTGGAACGAGCCGGACTGCCGCAACGGCGACGGCTCCAATCCCTGCTGGCAGGGGACGCAGGAGCAGTTCGTCGAATTTTTCTGCACGGCGATCGGTTATCTGAAAAAATGCTTCCCCGATCTGAAGATCGGCGGTCCCGCCTTCTGCAGTACATGGAATGAAGCCTACAACAAGCTCCTTTTTACCGAGATGAAGAAGCGCGGCCTGCCGCTGGATTTCTTCTCCTTCCACGGCTATGCAAAGGAGCCGGCCAGCTACCGCGAATCCGCCGTCAAGGCCCGTGAGGAGATGGATCGGTACGGCTATCCGGAGGCCGAGCTGATTCTCAACGAATGGAACTATGTCCGCAGCTGGGTCGGCCCGGAATACAAGCTGGGGCGGATCCGCTCCAAGCAGCTGAAGGGCGCATCATTCATTATCGGATCGATGATTACAGCCCAGCAGTCGCCGATGGATCATTTTATGTACTACGATGCCCGTCCCGGTGCCTGGTGCGGTATGTTTGATACCGATACGCTGAATCCGCTGAAGGGGTACTATCCTTTCCCGATGTTCAATACCCTCTACCGGCTGGGCGAAGAGGTGAAGAGCGAAACCGACTCGCCGATGCTGTATGCCGCCGCTGCCCGCGGCGAGGACGGAGCGGCCGCTTTGATTACCTTCTATTCGGATGATGAAACGGCCGATGCCGTCTGCCCGGTCAAGGTATCGCTGGCGGGTTTGCCGGCCGGCGAATGGAAGCTGACCTGTCAGCTTCTGGATGAAACGCATGACAACGAACCGGTCCGCGAGGAGCGCTTCACCTCCGGTGCCATCGATATCTATCTGAATCTCACGCTGTACGGAAGCTATCTTCTGAAGCTGACAAGAGTATAACGCTTTTCCTGCCGGAGGCTTTCTGCCGCCGGCAGTTTTTGTCTGCGGCTATTCATCTGATTATACCCTGCCGGGACCAATCTGTCAAGATGCGGCAATTCCTGCCCGGAAAATATGCCGGAAAGGTTGACAAATCCGGGCAAAAACGATATAATTATTTTAGCCCTGCTATAAATTGGGAGGATGATGCTCTCATGAATATGACCGTGAATTTTACCAAAACGCTCGGCCCGATCCGTGCGATGCACGCTGTCGGACAGCCGCCGATGCCCGGCTTTTCCAACGAATATTTCCATTATCTGACCGAGGCGAATATCCCCTATTCCCGCCTGCACGACGTCGGCGGCGCTTTCGGCCGGAATCTTTTTGTGGATGTGCCGAATCTCTTCCGTGATTTCGATGCGGATGAGAACGATCCGGCAAGCTATGATTTCACCTTTACCGACAGGCTGATCGAATGGCTGTATGAGGCAAAATGTCCGCCGATCTTCCGCCTCGGTGTTACAATCGAGAACCATCACCGCATCAGGGCTTACCGGATTCTGCCGCCTCCCGATTTTGCCAAGTGGGCCAGAATCTGCGAGCATATCATCCGCCACTACAACGAAGGCTGGGCCGATGGCTATCACTTCGGAATCGTATACTGGGAAATCTGGAACGAGCCGGAGAACGGGATGACAAACGAAACCAATCAGATGTGGCACGGTACGAAGGAGCAGTATTACGAGCTCTACTCGACGGCGGCGATTCATCTGAAAAAGTGCTTCGGTGACACGATCAAGGTGGGCGGATTTGCCGGCTGCGGCTATTACGGTGTCCTGGATCCGACAGAAAATCCGTGGTTCGGCGAGCCGATCAACAAGTACCGCCTGCTGTTCACCGATGAATTCCTGGCGCATCTGAAAGCCAAGGGCGCACCGCTGGATTTCTTCTCCTGGCACAGCTATGGCTCGGTCGAAAATACCGTACAGATGGCCGATTATGTGGAAGAAACACTGAAGAAATTCGGCTTTGAGCATACCGAAACTCAGCTCAACGAGTGGAATAACGCCGCCAACTCCAAAGAGCGCGGCACATCCGCTGCCTGCGCAAAGCACGCGGCAATGTTATTGGCGATGCAGTATAAAAAGACCGATATCCTCTGCTATTACGATGCCCGGATCGGTGCCTCCGTGTACGGCGGCCTGTTCAATCCGATCACCTTTGAGCCCTTTTGTGCGTACTATGCCTTCAAGGCATTCGGCGAGCTGTATGCGATGGGCACGCAGACGGAATGTGTCTGGGAAGGAAGCGGCATCTATGCGGCGGCCGCCCGCGGAGCGGACGGAAAGCGGGCGCTGATGATCGCCAATACCGGTGAGGATACCGTTCTTACAACCAATCTGGATGCGGATATGAGGGCGCGGATCATCGATGAGGCGCATTCCCTCGCACAAGCCGATCTGGATCCGAAATCCTTCTGCCTGCCGAAAAATACCGTCATCATCTGGAGTAACCGATAAACGGAGGAATTTGCGATGATTACACTTGCCATCCGCGCGGCGGATCCGAACGAAACGATCCGCTTTGCCGCTGAAGAGCTGAAAAAATACCTGGAAAAGCTGAATGGGGAAATCTGCGCCGAAATCAATCCGGACAGGCCGTGCGAGCATGAAATCCGGCTGTCTTATTTGAGCCGGCAGGATGCCGAAAACGATACGGTGTCGGTGGTTGTCCGGGGGCTGAACGGCGATCTCCGCGGCTCCAATCCGCGCAGTATTCTGTATGCGGTCTACCGCTATCTGGAGGCGGTGGGAATCCGCTGGGTCCGTCACGGTGCCGACGGGGAGAGAATCCCCGCTGCGCACGATTTTTCGTGCGATCGGATTTCCTTTGTCAGCACAGCCCGGAACAAATACCGCGGAATGTGCATTGAGGGCGCGGTATCCATTGAGAATATGCTGGACAACATCGACTGGGTAGCCAAGATGGGCTTCAATATCTATTTCATCCAGTTCATGCGTCCGACCACCTTCTTTGACCGCTGGTACCGCCATGTCGGCAATCCGCTGGCCGGTGAGTGCCGGGTGATCAGCAATGAGGAAGCGGAGGACTTTCTGGAGCGGATGGTGCGCGAGATCAAAAAGCGCGGGCTGATCTACCACGCGGTCGGCCACGGCTGGACGAGCACCTCCTTTGGCCTCCCGGGAAAGGGCGGCTGGGAAACCTTCGACGGCGAAATCAGCGAAGAAACCCGCTCGGCGCTGGCCATGCTGGACGGCAAGCGGGATATCTGGCGCGGTGTTCCGATGAATACCGAGCTCTGCTATTCCAATCCCGCTGTCCGTGCAAAGGTGGCGGATACCTGCGTATCCTATGTGGAGGCGCATCCCGAGGTCGATACGGTTCATCTCTGGCTTTCGGACGGCTGCAGCAATCACTGCGAGTGCGAGGAATGCCGGAAGATGCGCCCATCCGATTATTATGTGATACTGCTGAATGAAATTGATGAGCGGCTGACGGCGCGCGGCCTCGGTACCAAGGTGGTATTTTTAGCTTATCACGATCTTCTCTGGGCGCCCGAACAGGCGAAGCTGAAGAATCCCGACCGGTTCATCATCATGTTTGCGCCGATCCGCAGGACATACAAAACCTCCTATGCAGAGCTCGGCGAGCTGCCCGAGGTTCCGCCGTTTGAGAGGAACCGGAATGTCATCCCCGACAGTGTGGAGGAGAATGCGGCGCATCTGAAAAACTGGACCGACGGCAATCCGGTGAACGGATTCTCGTTTGAATATTATTACTGGCTGGGTGAGCATTACGGTGACTGGGGCGGTATGAATCTGGCCCGGATCATCTATGAGGATATCCGCAATCTGGAGAGAATCGGAATGTCCGGCATTGTCAGCTGTCAGAGCCAGCGTGCCTTCTGGCCCACGGGATTCGGGCCGTTTGTGATGGCGCGCACGCTTTGGGACGATACGGTATCTTTTGAGGATCTGATCAAGGAGTATTTCTCGTCGGCTTTCGGACAGGCAGCTCCGACCTTCATCAAGCATTACTGCCGCCTGTCCGAGTTGGCCGGGCTTCCGGCATCCGCGGAAAAGTTCACGAGGGCACGCTCTGCCGCGCAGGAAATGCGTTCCCGCCTGACCTGGCTTCGGGCGGCAGCGGACGAGCAGGACTTTTGCTTTGTGAAATCGCTGGATTATGAGGATTATCATTGCCGCCTGCTGATGAAGAATATGGAGGCGGAGCTGGCGCTTCTGAAAAAGGGACCTGAGGGCTCGCTGGATGCCTGGCGCGAGCTGGTCCGCTTCGTGCAGGAAACGGAATCGGAGGCACAGCCGATCTTCGATATCACGCAGTTCTTCTCGGATCTGGAGGGCCGCAAGCACGGCGAGCTGGTTCCTTACCGTCTGATTGACTGGAGAAGGAATGAATAAAGGAACAGGGTGCTGCATTTTTGTGCAGCACCTTTCTGTGTAAAGCGAGTTGAATTCCCACCTTTTCGGAGCCGGACGGTGCGATTTCCTACAAAGAAGTTAAAAAATTGAAAAAAATGCGCGTACCCCCTTCCCTTTTTCGGGATTTTGAGGTACAATAATATACAGAAGATTGGGAAAGAGGATGACCATGATGAAAGCTATACTGTTTGATCTCGACGGAACGCTGGCAGATACAATCGAAGATCTGCGCGAGAGCATGAACCGGATGCTGACACAGAACGGTTACCCCGCACAGGATCGGGCCGGAATCCTCCGGGCCATCAATTTCGGCGCACGGAAATTTGTGATGCGCTCGCTGCCAAATGACGGCGAGGGCCTGGATGAAGCACGGATCGACGAGCTGTTTGCCTGCTATCACGGGATCTATTCCCAAAATTACATGAATAAAACCGTCCGGTATGACGGCCTTTCGGAGGCAATCCGCGAGCTGAAAGCCATGGGCTTCCGTCTGGCGGTGCTGTCCAACAAGCAGGATGAATTTGTGAAGAAGATCACCGAAACCCTCTATCCGGGCGAGTTTGAAATTATTATGGGCCAGTCGAAGTTCCCGACCAAGCCGGCGCCGGATGCGCCGCTGTATATTGCCGGACAGCTCGGATGCGAGCCGTGCGAAGTGGCGATGGTCGGCGATTCCTTCGTCGATGTTCAGACCGGTATCAATTCCGGAATGCTTCCGGTGGCGGTGACCTGGGGCTTCTGCGAAACGCAGGCACTGGCAGATGCCGGTGCGCGTGTCCTGATTCACACGCCAAAGCAGCTGGTTGAGTTTTTCGGGATGTTCCGGTAAGGAGAAAAAAAGATGAAAGCTTACGGAAAAAAGGTCTGGCTGATTCCTGACGGATTCCTTGATCCCGTATCAAACGGGCAGATCAGCCATGAAGCGATTTGTGTGCTCAACACCTCGGAGCGGGATGCCCGCATTCAGCTGACGCTGTTTTTTGAGGATCGGGAGGCGGATTCCTCATTTGCCTCGTTCTGTCCCTCCATGCGCACCCATCACATCCGGCTGGATAAGCTCAAAAATGCAGCCGGAGAGGAAATTCCGCGCGGCGTTCCCTATGCGATGCTGGTGGAATCCGATGTGCCCGTTGTGGTGCAGTACAGCCGTCTGGATACCGCGCAGGCCGAGCTCGCGCTGATGACCACCATGGCCTTCGGCGTGGATGAATAATGTACCAAATCCCGCAGAGGCGGGGAAAACCATACAACAAGGAGAATGTATTATGAAACTTCCGTTCAAAATTGATCTTTCGGACAAGGTTGCTCTGGTAACGGGCGGCGGCGGCGTGCTCTGCTCGGAGTTTGCCAAGGCTCTGGCGGCCAACGGCGCCAAGGTTGCGGTCTGCGACCTGCGCGAGGAGGCAGCTCAGAAGGTTGTCGATGATATCACCGCCGAGGGCGGCATCGCTATGGCCGTTGCGGCCAACGTTCTCGACAAGGCAAGCCTTGAGGCTGCCCGCGAGAAGATTCTGGAGAAGTTCGGCACGGTGGATATCCTGCTGAACGGTGCCGGCGGCAACAACCCGAAGGGCACCACCTCCAAGGAATATCTGGATCCCGAGGATCTCGAAAAGGCATCCGAAGATATCAAGACCTTCTTCGACCTGGATCCGGCCGGCATTGAGTTCGTATTCAATCTCAACTTCCTCGGCACCCTCCTGCCCACGCAGGTCTTTGCCAAGGATATGGCCAAGAAGGGCAACACCGTTATCCTGAATGTATCCAGCATGAATGCGTTCTGCCCGCTGACCAAGATCCCCGCTTACTCGGGCGCGAAGGCGGCTGTATCCAACTTCACCCAGTGGCTGGCTGTTCACTTCTCAAAGGTCGGCATCCGTGTCAATGCGATTGCTCCCGGCTTCTTCCTCACCAACCAGAATCACGCTCTGCTCATCAATCCCGACGGTACCTACACCGCCCGTTCGCAGAAGATTCTGAACCATACTCCCATGAACCGCTTCGGCGAGACCGACGATCTGATCGGTACGCTCCTGTGGCTGGTTGACAACAATGCCTCCGGCTTTGTCAACGGTGTTGTTGTGCCTGTTGACGGCGGCTTTGCTGCTTATTCGGGCGTCTGACCCGATAAAAAATCTGCCGCATTCTCTATGCGGCAGATTTTTTCAGCTGTCCGGTTTGCTCCCGCTCCGGCGGATTTTGCTTGGGAGCGTTCCTGTTTCGCGCTTGTAGATCTTGGAGAAATAGTTGTAATCGAAGAGCCCGACGGCTTCGGCCGCCTCGGCGACAGAAGCCCCCTCCCGCAGAAGGCGGGTGGCCTGCTCGATCCGTTTCTTCCGGATATAGGCGGCGATCGGACAGCCAAAGTAATTTTCGGCCAGCTGGTAAAGCCGGTTGCGGCTGATGCCGAACCGGGAGCAGATGGCTGTGACGGACAGATCGGCCTGCAGATTCTCGTCGATGTAATGTGAGAGGCGGATGATGACGCTTCCGTCATCCACGCGGATCAGCTCGCGCACCCAGAGATAGCAGGCGCAGGTTTCCATCAACTTGGCGGCCGCACGGATTTCCTCATCGCTCCGGTCGGACAGCTCCGAAACCAGCCGCTCCACATCATCGGGAATGTAGCGGACGGCGTATTCGGTCAGCTCCCCGAGGCGTTTGGCCTTGCTTTCCCGGCTGAAATTCTGGCCGAGCATAATGTAGCCAAGATTGATGCCGTCCATTTTCAGCGGAAGAACCGCTTCCGTCAGGCCTGCATGGCAGGTGTAAATGTGCAGTCGGTCAGTCTGGCCGCAGAGCCGGCAGGCCTCTTCATCGCAGTTGCCGCAGAGCCGGCGCGCTTGGGGATTCTGCTTGATGCGGGTACAGAACTCGCAGTCTTCGTCCGGCCAGGCACAGAGCTTGGCAAAGGAACGGTCGAAGATGACCAGCCGCATCCCGGTGAGGGTATGAAAATCCCGGAGCAGCTCCTGCAGCTTATCGGCATCGAATCTTACATCCATGATCGCTTTCTCCTGAAACGAAATTACAGATTTCGGTATGCTTCTGCCTATCATTATACCTTATTTTTGTGTTAAAATCAATAGGTAAGATAATTTATTGCAGAAAGGATTCTACCATGAGATTTGCACTTTATTTCGGAAACCGCGGATTTTTTCCGGAGACGCTGATTGCTTCCGCGCGGGAAGAGGTTGCCGCCGCTGTTGTGCGTGCCGGCCATGAATATCTGATCCCCGATGCGGATATGACCCGTTACGGCGCGGTCGAAACCCGTGAGGAGGGCTGGCGCTACGCCGAATGGCTGAAGTCCCATGAAGGTGAATATGACGGTGTGATTATGTCCCTTCCGAACTTCTCCGATGAGAACGGTGCCGTCGCCGCGCTTCGCGATGCCGGCAAGCCGATTCTGATTCAGGCGTATCCCGACGAGATCGGCAAGATGGATTTCGCGCACCGCCGCGACTCCTACTGCGGTAAATTCAGCATTGAGGACTGCTTCCATCAGTACGGAATTCCCTACACCGTGCTGGAGCCCCATGTGGTTCATCCCGACGATCCGGTGTTCGGGCAGAATATCCGCGATTTTGCCGCGATCTGCCGTGTGGCCAACGGCATGAAGCAGTTTACCATCGGTGCCATCGGTGCCCGCACCTCCAAGTTCAAGACCGTCCGCTACGATGAAATCACCCTCCAGAAATACGGCATCACGGTCGATACCTTCGATCTGTCCGAGCTGATCTGGAAGGTCGGCAAGCTGGCCGATGACGATGCGGATGTGCTGATGAAGAAGATCCGCCTCTGTGAATACACCGACTTCTCGCTGGTTCCGGAGGAGAAGCTGACAACGCTTGCCAAGGTTTCGGTTATCATCGACCGTTACATCAGGGATTACCGTCTGGACTGTGTTACGCTCCGCTGCTGGGATGAAATGCACGATATCCTCGGCGTTGCGCCCTGTGTCCTGCTGTCCGAGATGAATGACCGCGGCATTGTCGCCTCCTGCGAGATTGACCTCTGCTCGGCCATCAATATGTATTCGATGCAGCTGGCATCCGAACAGCCGACGGCCTGCGTGGACTGGAACAACAACTACGGCGACGATCCCGACAAGGTGATCCTCTTCCATTGCGGCTCGACTGCCCAGTCGCTGATGGAGGGCCGGGGCAAGGTCACCGACCACAAGATGTTTGCCAAGGGCAATCCCGGCTGCGGCTGGGGCTCCAACGAAGGACGCATCCGCGCCTTCGATATGACGTATTCCAACTGCAAAACCGAGAACGGTAAGCTGACCTTCTATATCGGTGAGGGTGCCTTCACCGGCGAGCCGATTGAGGAGGAATTCTTCGGCTGCGGCGGCGTTGCAAAGATCGACAATCTCCAGAAGAAGCTCATCAAGCTGGGCCGCGAGGGCTTCCGCCACCATACGGTAGTCGGTGTCGGTCACATGGAGAGGATTCTGCGCGAGGCCTTTACCTATTATCTCGGCTACGATATTCTTGAAATTGATTGAAAGGTGTGAACCTTATGTATATTGGCGGTCTTGACATCGGCTCCAGCGGCTGCAAGATCACGGTCTGCGACAATCGCGGCAATCTGATCGAAAGCCACTATCAGCCGTACGATATGACCCATACCAGCGAGTATCACGAAATTGATACCCGCGCGATTCTGAAGGGCGTGGAGTCGGTCATCACCCAGACCGAAAGTCCGCTGGCGGCGCTGGGCGTAACCTCGTTCGGCGAAACCTTTGCGCTGATGGACGAAAACGATTCGATTCTCTGCGAATCGATGATCTACAGCGATCCGCGCGGCGAGGAGGAATGCGCACTCTTTGACAAGGCGCAGACGGCGGCGATTGCAGGATGCGTGCCGAACGCGCTCTACAGCCTGCCAAAGCTCATGTGGATCAAAAAACACCGCCCCGAAATCTTTTCGAAGGTGAAGAAGGTTCTGCTGATGGCGGATTTGGTTGTCTATCAGCTCTGCGGTGCGCGGATGATCAGCTATACCGCCGCGACCCGTACGATGGGCTTCGATATCCGCAAAAAAGGCTGGAGCCGCGAGCTCTTTGACATCGCGGGCATCGATCCCGCTCTGATGTCCGAGCCGGTTCCGGAGGGAACGCTGGCCGGAATCTCCAATAAGTTCGGTCTGAAGGATACAAAGATCATTGTCGGCTGTCATGACCAGACGGCGGCCGCCATCGGTGCGGGTGCTTTGAGTGCCGGGGAAGCCATCGATGGCACGGGAAGCGTGGAATGCCTCACGCCGATCTTCGATTCCCTGCCCGATGACAATGCCGCCCAGCTGGCCGGCATTGCTTATCTGCCTTATGTGGGCGGAATGTATTCCGGCTGTGCCTTCTCCTTCACCGGCGGCACGGCGCTGAAATGGTTCCGCCATACCTTCGCTCCCACGGAAACCTATTCGGCGCTCGATGCCAGCATCAGCCGGACACCCAGCGGCATTCTTGTGATGCCGCACTTCACCGGTGCCGCCACCCCGTATATGGATTCCCGCTCGACGGCGATGTTCTCCGGCATTACGCTGGCGACAACCAAGTACGATCTCTGCCGTGCGATCATGGAGGGTGTGGTCTATGAGATGAAGATCAACCTGGATCTGCTGGCGGCCAACGGCATCCGCCCGAAGCGTCTGCTGGCGACCGGCGGCTGCTCGACCAGCGCGGTCTGGAATCAGATGAAGGCCGATATCACCGGTCTGCCGATCACGATCGTCGATACGCCCGAGGTCGGTGCGCTCGGCACCATCATGTGCGCGGCGGTTACCGTCGGCGCGGCGGGAAGCCTTGCCGATGCGGCGGAAATCTACTCCAAGAAGGGCCCCACCTTCGAGCCGGATCCGGCCGCTATGCAGGAGTACGCGGCGCTGTACGAGCGTTACCGCAGAATGTATGAGCTGTCGCTTCAGCTCAGATAGGAGGGCTCCATGAATTCGTATATCGGACATCCCACCCAGCTTTCGGGCATCGAGGAGCATCGGCTTGTCGGCGGCAAGGGGGACGGAATGCGCCTGCTTGAAGCATGGAATGCGGCGGGTCTTCGCTTCACCGTTTCGGCGGATCGCTGCGGCGATCTGGCGCGCGTCAGTTACAAGGGGATCAACCTCGGCTACTTTTCCGCCTGCGGCTATGTAGGCCCGCAGTTCTACGATCCGCGCGGCACGGGATTTCTTCGCTCCTTCACGGGCGGCTTTTTGACAACCTGCGGTCTGACGGCGGTCGGCTCTCCCTGCACCGACGAGGGCGAGGAGCTTCCGCTTCACGGCAACATTTCCCATGTTCCCGCGGAGCATATCATCACCGATACCGACGGCCGGCTGTACATCCGCCTGAAGATCCGCGATGCCTCGCAGTTTGGCCACAAGCTGGTTCTCACCCGCGAATATACCTGCGATACCGATGGCACTTCGATCACAATCCACGATACGGTGGAAAACATCGATGCCGCCCGCACCCCGTACATGATTCTCTATCATTTCAATATGGGATACCCGCTTTTAGCGCCCGGTGCCGAGCTTTCGTTCCCGGCCGGTACTACCGTCACGCCCCGCAATGCACGGGCTGCCGAGGATCTGGATACCGCCGCGAAGGTCATAGAAGCACAGGCCGCCTTTGAGGAGCAGTGCTATTATTATGAAATGAGCGAAGGCCGCGTGAAGCTGCACAACCGCGATCTCGGCATCGCCATGACCATGACCTTCGATACGGAAGAGCTTCCCTTCTTCACCCAGTGGAAGCTGATGCAGGCCGGCGAATATGTCATGGGCCTTGAGCCGGGCAACTGCCATCCCGACGGCCGTGATGTCATGCGCGCACAAGGACATCTTCAGTTCCTTGATCCGGGCGAAAAGGCAGAACAAACCATCAAAATTTCAATTACAGAGGAGAAATAAACAATGCTCGCAAGTCTTACCGAAATTCTCAAGTATGCCGAAGCCAAAACCTGCGCGATCGGCTCCTTCAACACCACCGGCATGGAGTGTGTGGAGGCTGTTATCGCCGCCGCCGAGGAAGCAAAAATGCCGGTTATCCTGATGCACGCACAGGTTCATGAAGAAATGGGCCTCTGCAAGCTGGATAACATCGGCCGCGTGATGCTGGCGCTGGCAGACAACGCAAAGGTTCCGGTCGGCGTTCATCTGGACCACGGCACGGATCTCGATTATCTGAAGAAGGCGCTGGACATCGGCTTCACCTCCATCATGTTCGACGGCTCCACCCTGCCCTATAAGGAAAACTTCGCCCTGACCGCCATGGCAGTTGAAATGGCCGCCCGGTACGGAGCGGATGTCGAGGCCGAAATCGGTTCGATGGGCGAGCGCGATGCCATCGACGGCAATCCGGAGAGCGCTTATACCGATCCCAATGCCGCCAAGCTCTTTGCCGAGGAAACCGGCATCGATGCGCTGGCCTGCTCCTTCGGTACGGTCCACGGCATCTACTTCAAGGAGCCGAAGCTTGACTTCCCGCGCCTTGAGAAGATCAAGAGCCTGGTTGACATCCCGCTGGTTATGCACGGCGGCTCCGGTGTCAGCGATGAGGACTACAAGCGCGTTATCTCGCTTGGCATCCGCAAGATCAACTACTACACCTACATGGCAAAGGCCGGCGGAAACGCGGCTGCCGCATACGAGAACAAGACCTACTTCCACGATCTTGCCGTTGCGGCCACGCAGGCCATGAAGGAAAATGCGGCTCATGCCATCGACATTTTTGCCGGAAAGTGAAAACCAGAATTGGGATGCCGGATCCGCTCCGGCATCCTTTTTTCTTCGGAAAAGCTCTTGACATTGGCCCGGCGGTGTGATATATTTATAGATGAAATCAAGCAGAAAGGCGGTGCGCTCTTGACGGGGACGGTATTCAACATTCAGCATTTTTCAATCCATGACGGGCCGGGAATCCGGAGCACGGTCTTTTTCAAGGGCTGCAATCTCCGGTGCTTCTGGTGCCACAATCCCGAATCGTGGAGGACGGAGCCGGAAATGCAGTTTTATGCCGCCCGCTGTATCGGATGCGGGGTCTGCGCCGGTGTCTGCCCGCACGCAAAGGACGGAAAGCGGGCGCTGCTTAGCGATGACTGCACGGCCTGCGGAGCCTGCGCCGAAGCCTGCATGGCCGAGGCCATCCGCCTCACGGGCAAAAGCCGGACAGCGGATGAAGTGATCGCCGATCTGCTGAGCGACAGCGACCTTTACGAAAAATCGGGCGGGGGAATCACCTTCTCCGGCGGTGAGCCTCTGCTCCAGCCGGAATTCCTGCGCGCGCTTCTGCTGGCCTGCCGGGAGCGGGGATGGCATACAGCCGTCGAATCGGCGGTGTGCGTGCCGTGGGAGCGGATCGAAGCACTGCTGCCGCTGATTGATCTGATGATCTGCGACATCAAAACGCTGGACGAAGCCGCTCACCGGGAAGCAACCGGACAGTCAAATGCCCGGATTCTCGACAATATCCGGCACATAGCCGGAACGGGCAAGCCGCTGCTTCTGCGGACACCGATCATTCCGGGCTTCAATGACAGCCGGGAATCGGTGGCGGCGATTGCGGAATTTATTGCCGCTCTGCCGGGCAGTCCGGCGCTGGAGCTTCTCCCGTTCCAAAGTCTCTGCAAAAGCAAATACGAATCGCTTCACCGGGCGTTCGGCGCGGAGACGCTGGAAACACCCGAAAGAGCATATATGAAAGAACTGGCCGCTCTGGCGGAACGCTCCGGCGTTTTCTGTACCGTCAACGGCCTGTGACGGAGGTATGATCCATGAATTCCTGTGAAAAGCGTCAGCGTATGGCTGATGAGCTGGACGCCTATTACGCCGACTTTAATCCGAAAACAAACGAGCTGCTGGCTCTGCTGGAGGGCGTCTATGCCGCTCACCGCGAGGAGGAGCCCAGCCTGATGAAGGCGGCTCTGCACGAAGCGCTGTGCGAAGCCTGCGACATTCATCTTTTTGACGGACTGCCGTTTTTCTTTGAAATCAGATCCGGCCGTCCGCGCCATACCTGGGGCGGTCTGCAGTCGCACGTCGGTCTGTTCGCCGAAAGCAAGCTGGCCGGGCTCTGGCTCCGGCCTTACGAAAAGGCGATCGAAGAGGATCGCCGGGAGGGCTTTTTCCACGGCTGGCGGCCCTTCGGAATCGACCATCATTGCCTCGGCTACGATGCGATTCTCGGCGAGGGCTTTGAGGGGATTCTGGCACGTGCCGAGCAAATCGGCAGCAAAGCCTCTCCGGGGCAAAAGCCGTTTTATGAGGCGGTAACAAAAAGCATCCGCGCCCTGCTTCATATGGCGGAGCGGTTTGCCGCCGAAGCACGCCGCAGGGCGGAGTCGGCATCTGACGGCGCCGGACGTGCGCATTTTGAGCGGATCGCCGAAGCGGCCGCGCGGGTACCCGCCAAGCCGCCGCGAACCTTTTACGAAGGTTTTTGCTCGATTCTCTTCTGCCGCGAGGTGATCAGCTCCATTGAGGGCATCGGCATCAGCACCTTCGGCCATCTGGACCGGATGCTGTTCCCGCTTTACGAAGCGGATCTGGCGGCCGGTCGGATGACGCGCGAGGAAGCCGGTGAGCTGATTCACGCGCTGTTTCTCTATACGGATGTCCGCTTTGAGCTGCGTCGGGCGGTTCACGAAACCTCGACCACAATCATCCTCGGCGGATGCGACCGGGACGGAGCGGTTGTTTACAACGATCTGACGAAGCTGTTTCTGGAGGTTCTGGTACAGGGCCGGTATATCGGCACGAAGGTCAATTGCCGGATCTCGTCAAAGCACCCGCGGGCCTATTTTGAAAATCTCGCGGATGTACAGCTGGCCAATCTGCCGGTGATCGTCCTGCAGAATGATGATGTCATCCTGGCCGCGCGCACGGCGCAGGGGCAGGCGATTGAGGATTGCCGTCTCTATGTCAGCGGCGGCTGTCATGAAATCGTGCTCCAGAATACCGAGGTCAACACGCGCGCCGATTCCTGGATCAGCCTGCCGCGTCTGCTTCTGAAGACGCTGGAAACGAGCGCGGCAGAAAGCTTTGAGGACTTTTACGGCGAGTACCGCCGGGACGTGCAGGCGTATTACGACCGGATTATCGCGCTGAAAAACGAGGGCGAGCGGCATTGGTACGAGGCAAGCCCGCTCCCGCTTTATTCCTCCACGCTGACCGGCTGTCTGGAAAGCGGACGGGATGCGACCCAGGGCGGCGCGAAATATTCCTCGACCGCGCTTTCCATGCTCGGTACGGCGACCTGCATTGATTCGCTGTACAGCATCAAGCATCTGGTTTACGATACCGGACGGCTGACGCTGGAACAGCTCCGGGGGATTCTGGCGGAGGATTTTGCCGGGAACGAGCCTCTGCGGCAGTATATCATCCGGAAAATCCCCAAGTACGGCACCAATCATGCCGCGCTGAATGCCTTTGCGTCGGGCGTGCTGGACGATCTTTCGACGCTGGCTGACGGAAAGATCAATGCCCGCGGCGGCAAGTATCTGCCGGCCTTCTATCCCCACGATATCTTCCGGCCGATGGGAATTGCCATCGGTGCGACGCCTGACGGCCGCCGGGCGCATATGCCGCTTTCGCGCGGCTGTTCGCCCAGCGAATTCATCGAGGTGGAGAATCCGCTGGATATCATCCACAGCCTCGGAGCGATTGATTTTACCAAGTACGCAGATTCCTTCTGCGCGGAAATGACCCTTCCGCCGATGGAAAAGGCGGTCGGCCGCAACGTTCTGGCGGCGATCATCGAAGCGTTTTTAGAGCAGAAGGGCTCGTCCCTGCAGTTCAATCTGCTCGACCGCGAGCGTCTTCTGGATGCGCAGAAGCACCCCGAACAGCACGCCGATCTCATTGTCCGCGTCTGTGGCTACAGCGAGGTCTTTGTGTTCCTCAACGCCGAACAGCAGGCGGAGGTCATCAGCCGCGCGATCCGGTGAAAAGAAAATCACGCAGAGTATGAAACTCTGCGTGATTTTTTTCGTTTTATTCCTCAATCAGATTGCAGGCTTCGGCCTTGCCGTCAAACAGCCGGTAGGTCTGAAAGGTGTTCGGCAGGAGACGGTAAGCGATGTCGGTGCCGAGAATCTGCACCGTGCCCTCGGCGCTCCGTCCGGCGGTTTCACTGAGGCGGACGATGATGCCGCGCCCGTCCTCGGCCGGCTTGATGCAGGTGACACTCACATTGTCCGCGCCGCCTGTCACGAAAGAAGCGGTCTGGGCGAGCGGGCCGGTGTGATAGGTTTCGGTGATGACCGGGAATTCGGTATTCAGCTCGTCGGCCGCACGGGATACGGCAGAGAGATCGCCCGTGAAGGGCTTCAGCACATAACGGAATTCCTGCTCGCCGATATCCTGCAGGGCCATCCGGTTGTCGCGGTGCTCCTTGCCGAAGTGATCGGCATAATAACAGCTCCGGGCGATGACCATGCGCATCTCGCCGTCCAGACCGGAGGCGGAATACTTGCTGTCATTGAGGACGGCCAGACCGCGTCCGCCTTCATGCATCAGCATCCAGCGGAGCATCGGAAGCTCGCGCCCCATCCGCTCATCGTCGGCTGCCATCGTCACCGTACCTCCGGGAATCTGGCGGGTAAAGCCGGCATCCCGAAGACCAGAATCAAAGGTCAGCTTGATCATGACCTCCGGCTCGTTCAGCACGATCCGCGCGCTTACATGGACGGCATCCTCCTGCGGGTAGAGGGTATAGATCTGCTCCAGTATGCTGTTTTTATAGGTCTGGGTTACCATCATCGAAACCTGACAGCTGCCCTCCTCGATGATTTCAAAGACCGGATCGCCGAAGCAGCCGATCTCCTTGTCGAAGACAAAGTGATTATGGGACCAGGTATCGTTTTCGGAATCGTCCAGCACGATCGCGCGGGTCGGGGAGGCAATATGCTCCGTACCGTCTGCCGTACAAAGGGAGGCGATGCCGCCGGATGCCGCATCAAAGCGGACGGTGATCCTGTCATTGGCCAGCATAAGCCCGCCGGCGCGTAGAATGTTATTTTCTTCTAATTCAAAGGCGCGCTCGCGGTAGACCCAATAGGTCCGCCATCCGCAGGCGGGAACCTCGGCGATGAAGCGCAGATACTGCTCCCGGTGCATAGTGGTATAATCGGCGCGGATCATCTGGAAGGGCACCGGCTTTTCGTTTTCGTCGGTGACACCGGAGCTCAGCCGCTGATGGAAGTGAACCGGTACGCGCACGGGATGGGAGAGCGGATTGAAGACGACAACGGGGGTGCCGAGATTATCGGCCTCCCAGACCACATTGTCATACTCCTTTGTCAGGAAGGTGCGGCCTCTGGAGGTATCGATGCTCCAGGAAATCCGCTGGGCAGAGGCGTTTGTCAGCGAGAGGGCGTGGGCGATGGCCGCATATTCAAAGGCGAAAGCATCGTCATAGGCGGCCTTGATCGAACAGCCGCAGAGAATATCGTGGAACTGATTGAAGAGCACCTTCTGCCAGGCTTCCCGGTTGGCGGCGGGATCAGCGGGGACACCGGTGCAGGCCATGGCCAGAACCGACAGAATTTCCGCCTCGGACAGGCGGGCTTCGGCCTTCCGGTTGAGGGCCTTGATTTTGGAGTTGGCGGAATAACAGCCGCTGGCGTGATTCTGCAGCTCGCCTTCATAGGAGGGAATCTGCGAAAGGCTCCTTGCACGGATCGTATCGAAATAACGGTCCGGCTCGGAGAAGACAAGCGGCAGCTTTGCTTTGGGCTGACGGGCTTTGATGATGCGGATGTTGGTCACGGTCGGGCCGCCGCCGTGATTGCCGACACCCCAGAAGAGCATATTGTCATAGGGGAATTGATCGAAATATTCCTCCCGGTCGATCAGCGCCTCCTCGTCCGTCATGTTCAGACAGTAGGGCGGCTTCAGGCGGCAGGTGAGAACCTCGGCTTCACCGCACGTCCAGCGATAGACATGATCCGGGAAGGGATAAGCCTTCTCGCTTCCGTTGTCGGGGCGCATATAGATGTAATTCTTCAGCCCGCCCTGCTGCAGAAGGCGCGGAAGGGCGGCACTGTGTCCGAAGGAATCGACATTGTAGCCGCTGGTTGCCTTTACGCCGAATTTTTCGGCGAAATAGCGCTGGGAATACAGGAAGTGGCGGGCAAAGCTCTCGGCGGACGGCATATTGCAGTCGGGCTGGAGCCACATACCGCCGACAATCTTCCAGCGGCCGCCGGCGACGGCACGGCGGATTTCCTCGAACATGGAGGGGCAATTTTCTTCCACCCATTTATAGTAGGAAGCACCTGCGCAGGTGAAGATGAAGTCTTCGGTTTCCTTTATGCGGTCGAGCGCGGAGCGGAAGGTGGCCTTGATTTCGGCAAAGCCGTCCGGGAAGCGCCAGAGCCAGACCGGATCGATATGGGCGTTGCCGATGAGATGGAGCGTTTTTGAGGTATTCATGGGAGGATGTCCTTTCCGCCCGGAGTCTGCCCTGCGCTGTGGCGGCGGCGGAACTGCAGCGGGCTTATTTGATGATGCGCTTTGAAGGTGCGCATGAAGTGGGAATAGGATTCAAAGCCGCAGGAAAAGCAGATATCTGTCACGGAAAGATCGGTGTTGACCAGCAGACGGCAGGCATTGCGCAGGCGGAGGCTGACAAGGTAGCTTTTGAAGGTGTGACCGGTGGTCTGCCTGAACAGTGAGGAGAAATAGCTGGCGTTCAGATGAAACCGCCCGGCCATGCCATCAAGCGTGATCGGTTCGGCATAATGCCGGTGCAGATAGAGAATCGCTTCGCGGGCGAAGGTCGGTGACGGATTTTCGCGGGGATTCTCCAGACTGTGGAGAAGCTCGATCAGAATGCAATCCAGCAAGCGGTTCACATACTGCGGCGCGAAGCGGTGACTCTGGCTGTTTTCCTCACGAAGTACGGTTTCAAAATAGCCGCGGACGACGGATGTCACCGGATCGGCCAGATTGACCAGAAGTGCGGGGACGGTGCTTTCAAGAGCCAGCACCTCACCGTAAAGCTCATCGGACAGGCGTTCCCCGTCGAACATGATGCCAATGACCTCATAGGGCGTTTCCGCCCGGATGGAATGGCAGTCAGCCGGTGTGAAGAGATAGAGATCGCCCGGACGGAGCGGGTATTCCCGGCCGTTGATCGTATGGATGCCATGCCCGCTCAGCACCAGCTCCATCTCACAGCAATCGTGCCAGTGAAGGCGGGCATGGCTGCCGTTTTTTCTCATAACGGACACGATCCGTGAGGGATAATCGGTGAGCGAATAAACGGTAGGCTGTGACATGATACTCCTCTTTTTCTGTGTTCCTTCTTCCATTATATTGGATGCGCGGCGTATTTTCCTGCGGTTTCTTTGACGGTTTATTGCATTTTTTTGGATTGCGCAAAAAAATATCCGCCCATAAGGGGCGGATATCCGTAATTACAGCGACTGCGATGCCAGCCACTCAATCAGATCGGTCTGCTCGTAGGCATAGGTCCAGCTGTTGTGGCCGACCTTGTCATAGGCATACAGGACGATATCGCATCCGGAACGGCGGGCGGCATCAACCATCAGCTGGGAATAGACCAGCGGTACAACGGAATCGTCAAGACCGTGGTAAACGCGGAGCTTCTTGCCGGCCAGCAGATTGCCGCGCCAGGACAGACCGCCTCCGCAGACGGGAGCACCGCAGGAGAAGCGCTCCGGGAAGGTACAGAGCATCTCCCATGTGCCGAATCCACCCATGGAAAGGCCGGTAATGGCAATCCGCTTTTTGTCGCCGTTCAGCTCGGCGCAGGCCTCGTCAATCCATTTCATCAGCGGGAAGGCGAGATGATTCCAGGTCATGCCGGCCGGGCACTGGGGCGAAAGGGTGATAACGCGCAGACCGTGATAATCCGGGTCGGCGGAGAAAAGCTTGGGGATGCCGTGAACCTTGACGCGCTGGATATCTGCGGGGCTTCCGTCACCGCGCTCGCCTGCACCGTGCAGGAAGACGATGACGGGCAGGGATTCCTTTGCGGGATCGAAGCCGGTGGGAACGGTAACGATGCCGGACAGCTGTGCGCAGACCTCGGCCGGCCGGGTGAAGATGAATTCGGTATTCATGAATGCCTCCTTGGAGATCGGATCGAAAGTTTTCATCACAAGTATATCACAGATTCCACCTGGTGTCAAGACGGAATACGCCTGCCGGCGGATATCTGTGCCAAAAAACAGAGAGCGGGCACACGGCCTGCTCTCTGAATATTCGGATGGGAGCGGTGCTTATTCGGCAGCCTCGTCCTGTGCGGGCGCTTCTTCGGCGGGCTCTGTGATATCCATGCAGCAATCGCACTCGTCATCCTCCAGCTCCAACTCGCGGAGAACATCCTCGTCGATATCCCATGCATCGGAATCGCAGTCGCAGTCCTCCATGCAGCAGCAGGCATCGGCGGCCTTCTTCAGGCGCTGCTTTCTGCAGATCTGGAGAATCAGGATGATGATGCCGGCAGCGGCTACAATGGAGCCGGTAATGATCAGCGCCAGCTTGAGGGCGCTCATCGAAGAATTCTTTTTGGATTTCTTCATATTATCGTACCTTCTTTCTCGAAGAATAAATTTTCACAGTACTATTATACCATACATCGCGGAAAAATCAACGGCTAAATTGTGAAGAGTTTGTAAAGTCATTCGCCTTCAGGCTCGCTGGAAAATATTTTGGGACGGGCCAAAAGAAAAATTCAAAAAAGCCCTTGCATTTTGTCCGGGAATCTGCTATAATATAATTCTGACGGGATATAATTTTCGTTCCCGTATATGACAAGCTATAAAATAAGGCCATACCAGCCGGGGAATTAGCGG
>JAZNKS010000014.1:0-13723 GCA_045578725.1 Candidatus Flemingiibacterium sp. | reverse complement strand
ATAGGTCGAAGGTGTAAGTGCAGTAATGCATTCAGCTGATCGATACTAATAGACCGAGGGCTTGAACTAAAGGCTTGTTGCCTTGAGTTTCGTAAACGTTCGCTTCTCTTCCCCCTTTATTTGGTTTTCAATGAGCATTTTAAGTCACCGCATAAGCGGTGACTTTTTTTATTTTCTGTAACGTTATTGTATTTCCTGCGTCATATTTACAAAGGAGGGATGGTATGACTTATGATATGGATGCCGTATGGCGCGAATACGGCCGGCCGGTCTATTATTATCTGCTTTCCCTTGCCCATGATGAACAGCTTGCGCAGGATCTTACGCAGGAAACCATGCTCCGTACGATTCTGAACATCGGGAGTTTTCGAGGCGATTGCAAATTGTTCAGCTGGCTCTGCCGGATTGCTTCTAATCTTTATCGGGATGAAATGCGCAGACGGAAACAAAAGCAGGTACCGCTGGAGGAAGCCTGGGAAATAGCAGGAGATGAGGATCCTGCGCGGACCGTGATGGAGCATGACGAAGCTTTGCGGATCTATTCAAAGCTTCTGCAGCTGGAAGAGCCCTATCAGACAGTATTCCGTCTGCACATCCTGAGCGGGCTGCCGCTGAAAGAAATCAGCCGCCGCTTCCAAAAAAGCGACAGCTGGGCGCGTGTAACGTATTATCGGGCGAAGGCTATGATTATTGAAAGAATGGGGGAAACGCAATGAAAAGTATTACCTGTGACGTAATCGGCGATCTGCTTCCGCTGTATGTGGATTCGGTCTGCAGCGATGACAGCAAAGCGCTGATTGAAGAGCATCTGGAGAACTGCCCCAAATGCCGTGCCGTGCTGGATCGGATGGGGGATGAGGATATGGAGCCGCTTCCCGAGCCGGTCGGCGAGAAGAAGATCCTGCATTCCGTCCGGAATCAACTGCTGGCGATCGGGCTGGCCCTGTTTATGATCGTCGGCTGCTTTATCGGAAACTGGAGCGGTGCATGGGCCGGAGGTCCGGCTGCGGTCGATCATCTCTTGTTGTCCATCGGCTATGTGCTCTTCTGGATCTGGTTCTGCCTGATCATCTGGCGTTATTCATCGCTGGTGGGATTCACCCTTGGCGTTAGCATTATCACCTTTGCCGGGGCCGCTCTCGGATTTGTCCTGCGCGTGACACAGAACGGCGGCTTTCTCAGCGGATTTTTCGTCATGATGACCTCCGTGCCCTTTTACGGCTTCCGCTATTGGGTTGGGTGGACGGAAATCTACGGCGCCATCAGCCTGCTGGCGCTTGGCTGGATGCTCCTCACCGCGCGCCAGCTGCGTCGATTGAAAGCCGCGCAGAAGAATTGATGGGAAGCGTAATAACAAACCTGCTGTCAGGATGGACTACTTGTGTCATCCTTGCAGCAGGCTGTTTTTTTACGTTGGAAAATGGCTCACAATTCCGTCGGTTATGATCTGAATATTGGTGTACAGATCCGTGCGGTACCGTTTTCATTCAACTCGTCGAAGCCGTGGCGTGGGCTTCGCGGTAATCGCGCGGTGTGACACCCTCCATCTCGAGGAATACGCGGTTGAAGGTGCGCAGGCAGCCGTATCCGACATTGGTTGCGATTTCGGAAATGGACAAATCGGTTGTTGTCAGCAGCTGGCAGGCAGTATTGATACGGTTATGGTTAACGATTGTGCGGAAGGGAATATTGATGAATTTCCTCATATAGCGGCTGAAATAATGCGGTTCATAACCGAAATGGGATGCGACACTTTCAAGCGAGATATCCTCCTGGTAATGTTCGAAGATGTAAACCATGATCTGCGCGATCAGCGCTTCCTTGGTATGATCGGTTTCAATCAGCTTCGCGGAGGAAAGATAATCGGCAAGGACACCGTACAGTGCGGATTTGATGATGAGCGGATGAAGCTTCACCCGCATGGTGTCGCGTTTTTGGTTCGGATTATCCGAATTCTGAGGGGAAATCAGACAGCGCAGGCGATAATAATCCAGCGATTCGCGGCTGCATTCAAAGGCTGCTTTTTCGCCTGTAAGCTTGCCGAGCTGCTTGAAAAAACTCGGTACCGTATTCGTGGAAAATACATGAACCCAGTAAAAGGCATCCTCTGAACAGGTAAAGCTGTGAAGCTGATATGGGAGGATCAGAGCGCATTGGTTGGAATGCAGTTCTTCCGTTTTTCCGTTTACGGTCAACGTGAACGTGCCGCGGATGACGGTAATCAGCTCCGCGCTGGAATGAAGGTGCAGGAAGGGATATCTGACACCGTTATACCAGCTGATAAAGTTTCCCTTTGCGTTTACGTCCGGCTGGGGTGGATAGAACATATTCCGGGGCGGGGATGAGTCCATATTCGCACACCTCCAAAAAGATAATTATTGTCTAATATTATACACGATATATCTTTAATTGTCAAGAAAAATGTGATACAATAATATAAACAATTGTTTATGAATCTCGATTATGGTTAAAATTTGTCTTTTCGGAAAATCATCGGTGCGGCTGTGCCGGATCGTTTGAAGGGAATGAGGTACCGCGTTCCTGCCGGATTGGCAAAAGGTAAGGAGGTCATCGCAGAGCAGCTGTATCTCACTATGAAATCTGAGCCTTCAGCGCGATTGGCAGCTCACAATTCATGCTGTCGCTGCTGAATCACAAAAGTATAAATAATAGAAAGGAAAACTTCCTATGAAAAAGTTTATCGCAGGTCTGGCCGCGCTTCTCATCGCGCTGGCTTCCATTCCCGTATCGGCGGCTTCGACCGATATCAAAAATGCTACCCCCGTTGTGGACGGAAAGATGGATGCCATCTACAAGCAGTCCGCATCGATCGAGCTCGAAAAGTTCGGCTTCTACAAGGACGGCAGCGGAAAGGCAAGCATCACCGATGCCGATATCAATGCTGTTAAGGGCACGACCGTCTATATGCTCTGGGACAAGGATTACCTCTACCTCTGCGCCAATGTTGTCGATAATTCCGTTACCACCGGCAAGGAAGAAGGCGTTGACTACAAATCATGGTCCACCAATGACAACCTTGAACTGTACTTCTGGGCTGACAACGGCCTGGATGCTACCAGGGGCAATATTCATGTCGGATGCCTCGGCCTCGGCCTGGATCCTCAGCTGATGTACAAGGATCTGAATATCAAGGTTGTAGGAACCGCTACCGCTACCGGTTATGTAACCGAGATTGCCATCCCGGCCAACAACTTCAATCTGAAGGCCGGCTCCGCATTTATGTTTGCACTCCAGTACAACAACTACATCCCGGCTATCAAGGCTGCCTCTGCTAACGGCTATCAGAATGCCAAGAATGCAACGAAGCTGACCCTTTCGGCTGACAAAGCTGTTGTTGAGTCTACTGTCAAGCCGGCCGTTCAGCCCTCCGATGCAACCTTTGACGGCGGTCTGATGGCTCTGGCCGCTCTGGCCGCTTCCGGCGCGGCTCTGGTATCGCTCAAGAAGAAAAGCGCAAAATAAGAGCGCATCTTTCTTCCGGCTGCTCCCTGTGAGCCCTTATCGTTTTTGTGGTTTCTGAAAACAGGAGCTGTTCCGCAGCAATGCGGGACAGCTCCTGTTGTTTTTTGTATGTTTACTTACCGGAGTCGGCTGCCGGCGCTCCGGATGCGGCACCGGCGTTGGCTGACAGAAGATTCTGACGGTACAAGCGGGGGGAAACGCCCTCCATCATGCGGAAAACGCGATTGAAGGTACACATGGAGCTGTAACCGCTCCGGAGCGCGATTTCCGTAACGGGAAGATCGGTTGTTTCCAGCAGCTGACAGGCGATATCGATCCGGCATCGGTTGACAATCGTCCGAAAGGGGATGTCGGTGATCTTTTTCATATACCGGCAGAGATAGTGCGTTTCGTAGCCAACCGCACCTGCGACCGATGCGAGGGTGATATCCTCACGGCAATGCTCGGTAATATAGAGCATAATCTGACCGAACAGCGTATCGCTGCTCCCGGTGCGCGTACTCAGCTCCGTCACAGACAGATAATCCGTCAGAACAGCATAAAGAGCGGATTTCACGGCCAGCGGTGTCAGATTACCGTGCGCGGCCGAATAGGAGCTGGTATTTCGATGGTGCTCCGGTGTGAAATCCGGGTTGGTGATCAGACAGCGCGACCGATAATAGTCCAGAGCCGCCGTGGAGCAGGCAAAGGCGGCACGGTCAGCGTTCCGCGAACCCAAAGCGCCGAAAAAGCTCGGAGCATTCCCGGCCGAAAAGACGTGAACCCAGTAAAAGGCATCGGGTGAACAGGTGAAGCTGTGAAGCCGGTGCGGGAGAATCAAAGCGCATTGACCCGGCAGCAGGACCTCGGTTTTGCCGTTGACATTCAGCTGTACTTCGCCGGTATCCACCACAATCAGCTCCGCGCTGGCATGAAGATGCCCAAAGGGAAAGCCCACCCCGTTATACCAGCGGATGCTGTTTCCCAGCAGATCGGAATCGGCCTGATTCTGGTAGATGATCTTGTTATGGGGAAGCTTGTTTTCCATAGTACCTCCCGATTGAAAAGGATTGTATACCATTATACAGGAAAAGCTTTTCGCTGTCAAGTATTATTCCGGTGATGCATCCGGAATGAATGGAATCAGGATAATAATTGATCGGTTTTTTGCAGAAAATGACTTTAATCGCTGAAAAGTGTGTGCTATAATAAAGCCAACAAACCACAGGAGGTTTTTTGTATGGATAAAATTTACCTTGTTTTGCCCAAAACAATCGGCACGGTGGCGCCGGAAATCTACGGTGTTTTCGCCGAGCATATCGGCGGCGTCATTTATGACGGCATCTGGTGCGGGGACGATGCGCCGAACATTCGCGGATTCCGTAAGGAGATCATCGATAAGGTCCGGCAGGCGCGGATTCCGCTGATCCGCTGGCCGGGCGGATGCTTTGCCGAGATTTACGATTGGAGGGACGGCATCGGTCCCGTTGATCAGCGGCCGACCCGGATCAACTGGTGGAACAGCTATGACAACCGCTATGAGCCAAACTCTGTTGGAACCGATGAATTCCTCGATTTCTGCTCGCTCTGCGGATCCGAGCCGTACATCGCGGCCAATATCACCTCGACCACGCCGCTGAACATTCGTGATTGGATTGATTACTGCAATTCGCCCGCCGGCACAACAACCATGGCAAAGCTCCGTGAGGCGAACGGCCATAAGGAGCCGTACAATGTAAAGCTGTGGGGTGTCGGCAACGAAACCTGGGGCGGCGGCGGAAACATGACCCCCGAATATTACGCGATGGAATACCGACGCTATTCCGAGATCATGAACAACGCCTCCCGCGGCCTTGAGCTGATTGCCTCCGGTGCCAATGCCTTTGATTACCACTGGACGAGGAAGATGCTCGAGGTGCTGGATAAGTCCGGGCGCCATATGCACGGAATGTCCTTCCACTATTACTGCGGCGCGGCCGGCGATGTCACCGCCTTCACCGATGGGGAATGGTATGAGCTGCTCGGCAAGGCATCACGAATGCAGGAGCTGATCGACCGCCATTGGGCCGGCGTGGTATCCTACGGCATGGAAAAGCAGGGCAAGCTCTGCATCGATGAATGGGGCTGCTGGCATCCGGAAGGAAGCGGTCCGAGCAAGGGAGCCAATCTGTTTGAACAGCAGAGCACGATCCGCGATGCCGCTGTTTCGGCGCTGACTCTCAATATCTTCAACAATAACTGCGATAAGATCAAGCTGGCGACGGTCGCCCAGCTGGTCAACAATCTGCACGCGCTCTTCCTTTCCGCCAGCGAGCATTGCATCTGTACGCCGACCTATCATATCTTTGATATGTACAAGGAGCATCAGGGCGGCCGCGCGATTGAAACGGTTACCGAATGCGGAGTGGTGCCGGGCGAAATGCCGCAGCTGTCGGCCTCCGCATCGGTGAAGGACGGGATGCTGACGCTGACCGTCTGCAACCTTTCCGCCGATCGGGATGCCGAGGTTCAGCTTGTACCGTTTGGCGGAACGCTTGGCGATATGGCAGAGATCACCGTTCTCGGCGACGGCGATATACGGGCGTACAATACCTTTGAGGAGCCGGAGCGTGTGAAGCCGGCAATGTCGGAGTCTGCCTTCCATGGCGTGCTGGAGATCCCGCGCGGAGCCATAGCGGCGGTGCGCATGAAAATCAGCGAATAAAAACCGGAAGCGCAGGCCGCGCGGCCGGGAAAGTAAAAATGAACCGTGATCGGGTTTCGCGGCCCAAAACGCCGCGGAGCCCGTTCTCACGTTCATCGGCTGCCTTCATATACTTCTAACAGACGGCCGCCGTTCTGGCGCACCGTCGAATATGAGAAAAGGAAGGTTCGCTATGAATAAAGATTGTATGCCCTGCCGGCAGGCTGAGGGCGGATCGATGCTCGCAAAGCTGCCGGACAGCTTCCCGCTGGCGATGGCCTATGTGCGGATGCAGCCATTTGATGGGATGTATCCGCCCGAAACCGCGCTGAAGCAGGGAACGCTCTACCCGGATCTGGATCTGCCGTTCTGCGGCCGCACGATCGGAGGTAAGAATGCGTAATACCATCAATCATTATGCGCTGCCGTTTGCCGCATGGGAGCTTCGGCTGTATCTTGATACCCATCCGGATGATGAGAAGGCGCTGGCGGCTTACCGTCAGATCTGCCTCACACGGGGATGTGATTATGCCTGCCACACGCCCGAGGGCGAGAACGGTGCCTCCTGCCGCCTGCAGGCGCGCAGGGAAGAAGACGGATGCGATTGCGGCGGGAACCGCTGGACATGGATCGACGGCCCCTGGCCCTGGGAGCCGGCTGCCAACGACGCGGCAAAGGAGGTCTGAAATATGTGGATTTATGAGAAGAAGCTGCAGTATCCGATCCGGATCAAAAATCCCAATCCCAAGCTGGCGCAGATTATCATCAGCCAGTATGGCGGCCCGGACGGCGAGCTGGGCGCCTCCCTGCGCTATCTGAGCCAGCGTTATACGATGCCGTACGATCTGGCCAAGGGCGCACTCACGGACATCGGTACAGAGGAGCTCGCGCATCTGGAGATGGTGGGCACTATCGTGCATCAGCTGACGCGGAATCTGTCGCCGGAGGAGATCCTGAAGCAGGGCTTCGGCCCCTATTTCGTAGATCATACCACCGGTGTCTATCCGCAGGCGGCGGCAGGTGTTCCGTTTACAGCGGCGGCCCTGCAGGTCAAGGGCGATCCGATCACGGATCTCCATGAAGATATGGCGGCTGAAATGAAAGCCCGGACAACGTATGACAACATCCTCCGGCTGTCGGACGACCCGGATGTCAACGATGCCATCCGCTTCCTTCGCGCACGGGAGGTTGTACATTATCAGCGCTTTGGTGAGGTCCTCCGCCATGTGCAGGAGAAAATGGATTCCCGCAATTTCTATGCGATCAATCCGGCCTTTGACAAAAAGATGCCGTAAAACAAAAAGCGCTGTTGCAAGTTGAAAACTTGCGGCAGCGCAGGGTGCGTAAGCGCAGGCGCTTTCGCGCCCGAATACATCGGTTTTTGTGTGCAAAGCACACAAAAATGGAACCCTGAATGGGTTCCAAGATGTATTTACTGGGGGCTGTTGCATCTAAATGCAACAGCCCCTTTGCATGAACCGAAATCAGTTCATCGGAACAACGGCACCGTTGTAGGTGGTGGTGATGAATTCCTGTACCTTGGCAGAGCGGAGGGCTTCCACCAGGGCGGTGATCTTCGGCAGGGCCTCATTGCCAGCCTTGACGCAGATGACATTGGCGAATTCCTTGACCGACTCGGATTCAACCGACTCGGTTGCAAGAGCATCCTCAATCTTCAGGTTGCCTTCCAGCGCGTAGTTGCCGTTGATGATGGCGAGATCCACGTCGGGGAGCGAGCGGACGAGCTGGGCGGCTTCGATTTCCTTGATGTCCAGCTTCAGCTTGTTTTCAACGATGTCAAGCTTGGTGGCCTCAATGCCGACGCCTTCCTTCAGCTTGATCAGACCCTCGGCCTCCAGCAGGAGAAGGGCGCGGGCTTCATTGGTGGGGTCATTGGGGACGGCGACAGAGGCACCCGACTTCAGATCGGCGAGGGCCTTGGTCTTGCCGGCGTAGATTCCCAGCGGCTCATAGTGGATGTCGGCAACTGCGACGAGGTTGGTCTTGTTCTCAACGTTGAAGTTGTTCAGGTAATTGTTGTGCTGGAAGTAGTTGGCATCCAGCTCGCCGCTTTCGGTAGCGGTATTGGGGAGAACGTAATCGTTGTAGGTAACGATGTCGAGGGTGTATCCCTGCTCGGCAAGGATTTCCTTGGCGATTTCAAGGATCTCGGCATGGGGGGTAACGCTGGCACCGATGCGGATGGTTTTTTCATCCGTCTTGGCGGAGCCGCAGCCGGCCAGCGCGGTGAGTGCGAGGACTGCGATGAGAATGAGCGTGATGAGTTTCTTCATGGGTATATCTCCTTTATAAATTAGTTTCGGATTCGTTTGTCGGTCTTGTTGGCGATCCGCATTCCGACCTCCTGGAAGATCTGGACGATGACGACCAGCAGCGCGACGGTGATGAGCATGACCTCATCGTTGTAGCGGTAATAACCGTAGTTGATGGCGATGGCACCCAGACCGCCGCCGCCGACAAAACCGGCCATGGCGGAGTAGCCGAGGATCGTTGTGATAGCGATGGCGCTTCCGACGATCAGCGAGGGCTTGGCTTCGGGAAGCAGAACCTTCAGGATGATCTGGATGGGGCTGGAGCCCATGGATTCAGCGGCTTCGATGACACCGGCATCCACTTCCTTCAGCGAGGATTCGACCATTCGGGCGACGAAGGGAGCTGCCGAGATGACCAGCGGCACGATGGTGGCCGTGGAACCGATGGTGGTGCCGACAATGGCGCGGGTGAAGGGAAGAATGGCGACCAGCAGGATGATGAAGGGAATCGAGCGGGTCAGATTGACGATTATGCCGAGGATGACATTGATGGGCTTGCAGCGGCAGATGCCGTTTTCATCGGTGATATACAGGATAATGCCGATCGGGATTCCCAGCACATAGGCAAGGGCTGTGGAAACCAGAACCATATAGAAGGTTTCCAGAATTCCCATTCCCAGCTCGGCAAGCATAGCGGCTCCGGGCATCAGGTATCCACCTCCTCAAAGGGAATCTTTTTCGTGTTCAGATAGGCGTAGATTCTTCGCTGGGTCAGTTCATCCTCCGGCAGCTGCAGCAGGATCTGGCCGAAGGCCTTTCCGCCGATGTCCTTGGTGTCGGCGCCCATGATGTTGACGGCGGCGCGGCATTCCAGCGCGATATTGGAAACGATCGGCTCAAAGGAGGACTGGCCGTCGAAGACGAGCCGGATGACCCGGCCGCCCTTGAAGCCGCTGACGGCTTCGCTTTTGGGAAGAATCAGATCCCGGGCGATATCCGATTGGGGCGAGAGGAAGACATCCTTGACAAGGCCGGTTTCCACCATGTCGCCCTGATTCAGAACAGCGACCTTGTTGCAGATCTGCTCCACAACCCGCATTTCGTGGGTGATGACAATGATGGTGACGCCCATTTTCTCGTTGATTTCCTTGAGCAGGGCGAGGATGGAGCGGGTGGTGTTGGGGTCGAGCGCGCTGGTGGCCTCATCGCAGAGGAGCACCTCCGGATCGGTGGCAAGTGCACGGGCGATGGCGACACGCTGCTTCTGTCCGCCCGACAGCTGGGACGGATAGGCATCGGCACGGTCGGACAGACCGACAATTTCCAGCAGGCGGCGGGCCTTTTCAAGCCGTTTCTCTTTGGGAACGCCGGAGATTTCCATAGGATAGCAGATGTTTTTGAGGGCGGTGCGCTGGGAAAGAAGATTGAAGCCCTGGAAAATCATCGTGATCTTCCGGCGGATCTGGCGCAGATCTTTGGCTGAAAGCATACAGAGATCCGTGCCGCGGTAGAGAATCTCACCCTCGGTCGGCTTTTCCAGCAGATTGATGCAGCGCACCAAAGTGGATTTGCCGGCACCGGAGAGGCCGATGATTCCGAAAATATCGCCTTTTTCGATGTGCAGCGAGACCTTGTTGACCGCGCTGACAGTGCCGGCGGCGGTCCTGAAGTGCTTGCTGACGTTGCGGAGTTCGATCAAAACAAGTCCCCTTTCTATCATAAAAAACGGGAGCACCGTGCCGCGCGGCGGCCGATATCTCCCGGACGTATGTGGAACGAGAAGCGTTTTCTCAATGCACCCTGGCGTGAGAAAGCGTCCCGCACAGCTCTGTCCGGGATTCTGGCATTCGGCCGCATCTGAAATTGGCTCTGATAAGCTTGAAGAAATATGCGGTCATCCGAACGCCTCCGTTTCCATCAATCATAATTACTGTTATTATAGCATAATTTGCGGTCGGTGTCAAGCCTTCTGATTAATTTTGTTTTTGCCCCGGCGGCGGTTGACGGCGGAGCGGATCTGTGGTATAATACCATCATAACCAATGTTATCGGAGGGCGCGATGAAATTCACATCCTTTCTGTCCCTTGCTTCCTTCGGCGTGCAGACCATCCTCTTTCGGAAAAAGAAGCCAATCCTCGGAACGGTCATTGTGACCGATGCCTGCAATCTTGCCTGCCGCCATTGCTCGGTCAACAATCTCACGGCCGTGATGCACCCGTACGTTCAGCTTGTCGGGGAGATGCAGACCCTGTATGATATGGGAATCCGTATCCTCTTTTTCTGCGGCGGGGAAACCTTTCTCTGGCGCGATGGGGAGCACACGGTCCGGGATCTGGTCATAAAGGCCAAGCAGATGGGCTTTCTGATTGTCAATGTTGTCACCAACGGAACCTACCCGATCAATCTGCCCGAGGCGGATCTGATTCTGCTCAGCCTGGATGGGGATCGGGAGCGGCATAATGCGATCCGCGGCGATACCTACGATACGATTCTTGCCAATATCCGCGCGTCGACCTCGGACAATATCTGCTTCTATATGGCCATCAACCAAATCAACAAGAGTGCCGTTGCTCATGTCTGCCGTCTGGCGCGGGACACGGCGAACGTCCGGGCGGTATCCTTCAACTTCCACACCCCCTATCCCGATACCCGCGAGCTGGCGCTGACAAGGGAAGAGAAGAAAGAATGCTGTGCCGTGATCGAAGCGATGATGGCCGAGGGCGTTCCCGTCTTCAATCTGAAGAGCGCTTTCCCTTATCTGATCGACAACCGTTTCCCGACACCCTGCCATCAATGCGTGGTGATCGAAAACGGACGGATCAGCACCTGCGGCCGGTGCATCGATGTGCCGGGCCTCTGCGACGAATGCGGATATTTCTTCGTCGCCGAATATACCCTCCTGTTTGGGGGCAATCTCCGGGTGCTGTTTGAGATGCTGAAAACCTATCTGAAATACATATGAGGCTGTTATGAGTCTGCTTACCGATCTGACACGGATGTGGCTCACCCGCTCGGTGAAGCCCTTTACATTTACCGATGAATCCGATGCCCTTCTCCCCTATGGGGACTGCGAACAGCTCGGGCTGTATGTTCATATTCCCTTCTGCCGCTCCATCTGCTCCTTCTGCCCCTACTGCAAGGTGCCCTACGATACGGAACTTTGTGAACGCTATATCGAAGCACTCAAGGAGGAGATTCATCTCGTCGGGCGGCAGGCGGCCGGGAAGAAGTCGGTGACCAGCCTCTATTTTGGAGGCGGAACCCCCGCGCTGGCCGCCGATCGGCTGAAGGAGATCATCGACACGCTCGGCGAATACTTCATCATCACCGATGGGATCGGTGTCGAGCTTCATCCGGACAATGTGACCGTTTCCCTCCTGCAGACGCTGAAGGAGGCCGGCGTAACAAGGATCAGCATCGGCATCCAGTCCTTCGGCGAAAAATACCAGTCGATTCTCGGCCGCAAGGCGGTGAATATCCCGGCGATGAGGGAAGCGCTGGCGGCTGTGAAATTCGATACGGTGTCGATGGATTTCATCTTCGCTCTGCCCGAACAGACAAAAGAGGATCTGATGACGGACATCGATACGGCGCTGGCTGTCGGTGCCAATCATGTGGCCATGTATCCGTTCATTGACTTTACCTTTACAAGCAGCCGGGTGAAGCCAATGAAGAAAAAGGAAAAACGGGCGCTGCTGGATGAAATCACCGGCTACTGCTATAAAAAGGGCATGACACGCGGCTCAATCTGGACCTTTGCCGCCGATGCCGGTGCCGCCTATTCCTCGATGACGCGGGACAATTTCCTCGGATTTGGCTGCTCGGCGACCACGCTGCTTCGACATCAGTTCAAGATCAACACCTTTTCCGTCGAGGATTATATTGGCAGAATCCGGGAGCGGACCCTTCCAACCTCGCTGACCATCCGCTTTTCCCAACGTCAGCGTATGGTGTACTATCTCTTCTGGACGGCCTATTCCACCCGGGTGCGCGCATCGGATTTTGAAGCATTCTTCGGTGTGCCGCTGAAGAAAGCATACGGCTTTGAATTGTGGCTTGCCGGACGGCTCGGCTTTCTCACCGAAGCGGATGGAGTGTATACCATGACAGATAAGGGCGCGTTCTACTATCATTACTACGAGAATTTCTATACGCTGGCCTATATTGATAAAATGTGGGGCCTGATGCGAAGGGAAGCCTTCCCGAAACGGCTGGAGCTGTGAACTTGCGAATTTTGTGTAAATTCTTGTCAATCGCCCTTGCAAGAGGACGGATTTCGGTGTATAATGAAGAAAATGCTTTGGAGGTGCGCAAATGCTTGAATATCTGAGCCTGCCGGTTTTTTACTGGGCCGTCATAAAAGAGAATACCCACTCGCGTGAGGCGGAGGCGATCCGCTCCCTGCTGTGCGGCGGTACCTGGATCGACGATAACAGGGCGATGCGGTATGCAGACGGACGTGAGCCGCTTCCCGCACCGATTCTGAAGACGCTGATTTCCACGCCGAAGGAGGAGCTTTGCCGGCGGATGGCTTCCGTCGGTCTGCGGGATGCCGAGGCCGGTGCTGTCCGAATGGAAAATCTGCTGAAGCGGTACGATCTGCATCTGCGCGCCGATGAGAGAGGGATTCTTTTCCGCCTCCGTTCCCCCGATGCGGATGTGCATGAGTTTCTGGCCGAGCTGTTTTTGCTGTCGGTCCTCTGTCCCGTTCATGCTCTGCAGGAGCTGACGGAACGGGAGATCGCCGAGGCCCGGATGACGGAGCCCCCGTACGCCGATCAGCTCCGCGAAAAATATGCCGATCTGCCGATGGAGCTGTTTGATCAAACCGCCTTCCGGCTTCGCCCGCTGAATGCGGCCGAATGCGCCGATGAGGCCTTCTTCTATAAGCTGTGCGATTATCTCCACGCGCTGGATACACCGCAGATTGTCAATCTGGATGCGGCGGATGTCCGCACGGTGATCCCCGAGGGGGATCAGAGCGGCCTGCTGCTGGAGCTTTCCGGCGACATGGCGTGGATGGAGAAGATGCTCGAAAACCGCCCGGAGCTTGCCGATACGATGCGCTTGCTGATTGATCTGAAAATCCCGGAGAATGCGGGGCTGGATGAGGTCAACACCATCACCGATCTGCTGGCCGATTGCTGTCATACGGACTGCTCGGTGCTCTGGGGTGTCGGCATGAGCGATAAGCCCTTTTACACCGTGCGCTGTCTTGCCTGCAAATAATAAAGAAAAGAAGGCGCTGCTGCAAGTTGAAAACCTGCAGCAGCGCCGGGCGTAAACGCGCAGGGGCTGTTGCAT
>JAZNKS010000013.1:0-17993 GCA_045578725.1 Candidatus Flemingiibacterium sp. | reverse complement strand
GGACGCTCTCAACGCTACCAAGGCAGCCGTTGAAGAGGGTATCGTTGCAGGCGGCGGTACGGCTTATCTGAACGTTATCGAGGATGTCAAGTCCCTTCTTGACACCGTTGACGGCGATGAGAAGACCGGCGTGAAGATCGTTCTGAAGTCCCTCGAGGCTCCGGTTCGCCAGATTGCCGAGAACGCAGGCTTTGAAGGCTCCATTATCGTTGACAAGATCCTGTCCAGCGGTAAGAAGGGCTATGGCTTCGATGCTTATAACGAAGAGTATGTTGACATGATGGAGAAGGGCATTGTTGACCCGACTAAGGTTACCCGCTCGGCTCTCCAGAACGCCGCAAGTGTTGCTGCAACTGTCCTCACCACCGAGGCTGTTGTTGCTGACATCAAGGAACCCGAGCCCGCAGCTCCTGCCGGCGGTATGGGCGGCGGCATGGGCGGTATGTATTGATTCGTCCCGAAGTGTAAAGCAGAACACCTTGGAATCCGTTTGGATTCCAAGGTGTTTTTTATTCCTCGTGCCGGTGACGGCGGGCGTATTCGGCGGGCGTGATGCCCATGAAGCGGCGGAAATCCGCGATAAAATGGGAATAATCCCCAAACCCTGCATGGCTGCAGGCATCGGTGACGGACAGCCCCTGCCGCAGGAATTGCCGGGCTGCATCCATCCGTCGGCGGATGATGTATTCGCGCGGTGACAGCGTCAGCGAGCTGCGGAAGATCCGCTCCAGAGTGGATTGGCTGATGTTGAACTGCCGGGCCAGATCCGCCACCCGGAGCGGCTCGGTGAGGTTGTTTCCGATATAGGACAGAATCCGGCGGAGCAGCTCGGCGGTTTCGCCGGAATTCTGGTTGGAATCGCACAGGTAATGCCGGTTCAGAATGGCCAGAAGCCGGATCATGTCCGTAAGCTGGAGTAACTGCCGTTCCGGGAGTGTGCTGTCCTGCAGGGAGAGAATGCTGTTGAGCAGCCGGAACGCCTCCTGTTTATCCTCCTCCGGGAGAATGATCATGTTATGCTCACCGGCTTCCCGGTCAAAAAGACAGCGGAGCAGCTCACGGCCGCCGGGAAGCGTAAAGAATCGATCCTGATTCAGATGCATCACATACAGTTCATGCCGGCTGGGCTTGCTGTGGATGGCATAATGATACTCGCCGGGACGGAAGGTGAAAAAGCACGGCTTTTGCGAAACGTACATCGTATCGTTCACGAACAGACATTTCAGTTCCTGCAGGTAGATGACGATTTCGCAACAGTTATGGGTGTGGGAATCGCTGACATTGGTTGTCCAGTTAAGGGTGCACCGATGATCCATGGTGAAATAATCTCTCAGTGCAGCGGAATATCGGAACTCATCCTGTAAGTCAGTCCGATCGCCGGGATCTGACGAATTTATCATGTTCGGTTGCATACAAACTCCTATTTTTTGCTGCGGAAGCGTGTTATACTTATGTTGTACCTACGATTATATCACAGACAGAATAAGAATACAAGAACAATTTTCAAATTAGGAGGAACACATGAGAAATCGTGCAATTTCGCTGACGATGGCAGCCATGCTGCTTATGGCCATGCTCGCATCCTGCGCAGAGGGAACGGCATCCGATACCAACGATACCCCCACCGATACCGCTGCGTGGGAATCGAGTGAAACACTTGACGGCCGCTTTGCCGTGGACGATGAGCTGGGCAGCTATGACTTCGAAGAATATACATTCCGCATTGCCACCTGCGACGGACGTACGCCGCATTACTTTATTGAGGAAGCCGAAGGCGATGTGGTGAACGATGCGGTATATGAGCGCAACCGTACCGTGGAGGAACGCTTCAACTGCCAGATCAGGGTCATCAATGACAGCGGACACCGCGAAACGGCGCTGGTCACAAATTCCATTGCCGCAGGCGAGGACAGCGTTGATCTTGTCTGCTGGCACGTTATGGTGTTAGGCGGCTATGCGGCCAACGATCTGTTCATGAACTGGTATGATGTTCCCGCGGTGAATTTTGAGAAGCCGTGGTGGTCCGATTCCAATGCCGAGCATCTGACCCATGAGGGATTCTGCCCGATGGCCATCGGTGACCTCTCGCTGTCGGCGCTGGCCAATACCTACTGTGTCTACTACAACAAGACCCGGGGCGAGGATTACGCGATTCCGGATGTGTATGAGGTTGTCAACAACGGTGAGTGGACCTTTGATTGGCTGGTTCAGACCGCAAAGGATATTTATCAGGATCTGAACGGCGGCAACGAAGCCGATGACGATGACTGGTATGGCTTTGTTTCCGATTGCCAATCCAATGTATGCACCTATCTGTGGGCATTTGACAATCCGATTTACACCCGCGAGAAGGATGAGCTGGTCTTTTCGATGGATATCGGCAAGGCGGCCGATATTGCCGAAAAGCTGCTGAATTCCTTTGAAGTCAATCCCGGTCTGCGGCTCGGACAGCCGGAGGTATACAATTACGGCATGAAGATGTTCGGGGAGGGGAAGGCGCTGTTTGCCAACGGTGTAATCGGTGCTTCCCTGGGCAGCCTGCGCGATTTCGAAGATGATTATGCCATTCTGCCGTATCCCAAGTGGAATGACGAGCAGGAGGAATATTATACCTCGGTTGACGGAAGCTATCAGGTCATGGCTGTGCCGGTAACGGTGAGCGATCCGGAGCGGGTCGGCGTTATCACCGAAGCACTGTGCGCCGAAAGCTACAAGCGAGTTGTCCCGGCTTATTACGATGTGGCTCTGAAATTAAAGGGTGCCCGCGATGAACAGTCCATTGAAATGCTGGACAAGATCGTCGAAAGCCGCGTATTCGACTTCGGCTTCGTTTATGACAACTGGAAAGGTGCCGCCTTCATCATGCAGGAGCTGATGAAGCAGCGGAGTGCGGATTTTGCTTCGTACTGGGCATCCGCCGAAAGCGCGATTATGGCCCATTATGAGGAATTGATCGCGTATTTTGAAAATGCCGGCGAGTGAATCCCGGATAATAGGGAGGATAATATGCACACCGTTTGCGTTGATTTTGGCCGGATCACCGGCCGCATCAAGCCCATGCACGCCATCAACAATATGCCGACTCTGCCTCACAACACGCTTCATCTTTACGAAAAGCTGACCGAGGCCGGCATCCCGTATGCGCGGATGCACGATACGGGCGGCGCGTTCGGCGGGGCGCATTATGTCGATATTGAAAATATCTTCCCCGATTCCGATGCCGACGAAAACGATCCCGCCTCCTATGATTTCGCTTTCACCGATGCCCTCTTTGCCTCAATGGCCGAATGCGGCATCAAGCCCTTCTACCGGCTGGGCTGCAGCATTGAAAACAACCACAAAATCAGGGCCTATCACATCTTCCCACCCAAGGACAATGCCAAATGGGCAAGAATCTGCGAGCATATTATCCGGCACTACAATGAGGGCTGGGCTGATGGATATGAATACGGGATCGAATACTGGGAAATCTGGTGCGAGCCGGACAATCAGCCGGACAGGGCCGACAATCCGATGTGGCGCGGCTCGATGGAGGCGTATTTTGAGCTGTATCATACGGCGGCCACCCATCTCAAAAGGTGCTTCCCGCATCTGAAAATCGGCGGTTATTCCTCCTGCGGATTCTATGCGATCTCGGATTCCGATTTTTCCGAAACGGCTCATTCGAGCAGCCGGGTGGAGTATTTCATCGAGTTTTTCCTGGCGTTTCTTTCCTTTATCCGGGAGCGCGGAACGCCGCTGGACTTCTTTTCGTGGCACAGCTATGCAGGCATCGCCGAAAATGTGCGGTATGCCGCCTATGCCAAAGAGAAGCTGGTGCAGGCCGGATACGGTGATGCCGAAGTGATCTTCAACGAATGGAATCCCGGCACCGGGCGCAGGGGGGAGGCGTCGGATGCGGCCCATATCGGCGGGATGATGTGCGCCATGCAGAAGACCGCCGCCGATATGAGTATGTACTATGATGCCAATCTGAACTCCGGCTATTGCGGTCTGTTTGATCCGGTACACAGAGGCCGTGTATTCAAGGCGTATTATGCCTTTCTTGCCTGGGGACGGCTGTATCGGATGGGATATGAGGCCGAAAGCCGAACCGAAGCCCCGGGGGTCTACAGCACCGCAGCATCGGACGGAAAGGCACGCGCGATTCTGCTTGCCAATACAAGCGGGAAGCCGGTCACCATCAGCCTTTCCTGCGGCGGAACGTGGACAGCCCATGCCGTTGACGGTGAACACGAATGGGAAGAATGTGAAATGGACGGATCCGGCTTCACCCTGCCTCCGTATGCGCTCCGGCTTCTGGAATCCCGGTAATACAGGCAAAAAGCAGATGCAGAAGCATCTGCTTTTTTATTTCGGAGCGCGGCGAAGCATCCTCAACCAGCAGCGACTCCGATGGATTCCGCATAGAGCACTTGACAGAATCGCCGGTTTGTGGTATACTGAAAGATACCAATGCGAATACAAAAAAACCGCCGCGCGGCGGTAAGGAGAATATATGCAACTGAAGAATCTGCACGGCCGGAAGGCCCGGATGCTGCTGGTTTATCCCGACTACACCGACCGGGACTGCGCAAGACGGGTCAGCGGCGGCAACTACAGCGAGGGACTTGCCTCCATTTCCGCTGTTCTGAAGGAAGGCGGCCATCATGTCAGCCTTCTGCATTTGCTGAATCTGCACACAGAAGAAGATTACAAGCAGCGCCTGCGCGAAAAATCCGCCGACGGTGAATACGACATTATCGGCTTTTCCATCCGCACCACCGCCTTCCCGGATTGTCAGGATTACATCCGCTGGACCAAGGAGGTCTATCCGGATGCTTTTGTCATCTGCGGAAGCTATCACTGTACGCTGGTTCCCGATGAGGTTCTGGCTGTGGACGGTGTGGACTGTGTATGTGTAGGCGACGGCGAATATGCGGAGCTGGAGCTCTGCGACAAGATGTCGGCAGGCGAGGATTACACCAATGTGGAGAGCCTCTATTTCAAGATGGAGGACGGCTCCTTCAAGCACAATCCCATCCGCCCGCTGTTTGCGGATCTGGATCGGATTCCGATCCCGGATTTCGAGCTGTTCGATTACGACAATCTGGAATCCTCCAAGGTCGGCACGGCGATTGTTGTTGTCAGCCGCGGATGCTTCTACAACTGCACCTACTGCGGCAACGGAAATTTCCGCAAGGTCTATCCCAACAAGAAGATCTACGCCCGCTTCCGCTCCCCGGAGAATGCCATTCTCTATCTGAAAACGCTGATTGCCAAGCATCCCTATATCAAGTTCATCAACTTCCGCGATGCGATTTTCAATATGTTCCCGGATTGGTTTGACACCTTCATCGAGATGTATAAGAAGGAGATCGGCCTGCCCTGCACCGGCAACATCCGCTTCGATATCCTCACCGAGGATACCGTGAAGAAGATGAAGGAAGCCGGCTTCTATACGATCGACATGGGTCTTGAGAGCGGCGATCCCGAGATGCGCTTCAAGTATCTGCGGCGCTATCAGACGGACGAGATGATTATCAACTGCTCCAACTGGTTCCACAAATACGGCATTGCGCAGCTGACCTACAACATCATCGGTCTGCCGTTTGAGGATATCCACCGCGCGCTCAAAACCATCAAGCTGAACGCCCGGATCCGCTCCGACCGCACGATTCCGAACATTTTCTATCCGTATGAAGGAACCGCGCTCTATGAAATCTCCAAGGAAGCGGGCTTCATTCCCGAGGGCGATCTGACCAAGCGCCGCGTGCCGCTGGTGCAGCCCCAGTTCCCGGAGGAGCAGGTGCTGTTTATCGAGGCGTACTTCATGCATTTTGTGAAGCGCTACAAGCGTGCCTTTGCCATGCCGGCATGGATCGGAAAGCCCTATGAAAAGTGGCTGGATAAGCGCGTGACCGGCAAGCACGTTCCGTACAAGTTCTATGTGAAGCTGCACGATATCTATGCATCTGCCCGCAACAGCCTGAAGGATTTCCTCGTCAACCGGATGCCGGGGCTGTATGTTAAGCTTCGTATGCTCAAACACCGCAAGCGCGCCGAGAAAAAGTGAGGTAACAATGGCACACATTATTGATCAGAAAAAATGCATCTGCTGTGCGACCTGTGACGTGGAATGTCCTTTCCATGCGGTTGTTATCAGCGCCGAGGGCAAATTCAGCATTGACAAGGAAAAATGCCGGAACTGCGGCATCTGTGCATCCGTCTGCCCGATGGATGCAATCGAAAAAGAAGCATAACAACAAAAGCGAAAAGGACAGGGCTGACGCAATTGCGTGCAGCCCTGTCCTTTTCTGCTGTGTTCGGGTACATATGCGCAGACGCTGTCATATGCCATCGGATTCCCACCTGCGCATATATCCGTCTTAATCGCTTCAGGATGCATTTAACAAACCAGGCGGGCGGGCAGGCGGCGTTCCGGGTATATCCGAAATCCCTGCCCCTGCGAGGACATTGATCACCTTGTGCAGTCATTCAAAATCCTATTTGTCGGGGAACGGTTCCATTTTCGCCAAGGCAAATTCGCCGATTCGCGCGCAGGTGATGCCCATTCCCTTGATCTTGGCAATATCAACGGGACTCTGCGATTCATCCCGGTCTTTGGGGCAGCGAGTACATCCAACAAACGGTGCCTTTGAAATAATCTTCTGTTCTGTGTACGATGACTTGTATGTGTATCGAAAAGACAGCGGTATCGGGTTTTCGGCCTTCCGTGTCACCAGACAAACGGGATCATCCGGTATTTTACGCGGAATTTGTAGTCCTTGTAGCCGTCAAGCTCCCGCTCCAGGAGAGCTTCCTCGTCCCGGATCCGCCCGGCAATGAGAAACGGATAGGCGGCGAAGATGATAAGAGCGATCAGCGAGCCGAGAATCAGCGGCATGGCAAGGAACATGAGGAGAGTGGCGGTATACATCGGGTGGCGGACGATGCCATAAAGGCCGCTGTCGATGACCTTCTGATCCTCCTGTACCTCAACGGTGCGGGAGAGATAGGCGTTTTCACGCAGAACTTCGGCAAAAATCAGATAGCCGAGCAGAAAAACGATGGCCGCGCCGATACAAACCGGGCGGGGAAGCGGCAGCCATCCGAAGCGGAAATCAAAGCCCGCGATAAGGAAGCCGGCGATGAACATCAGCCCGCTTCCGGCAATGACGGCCTTCTGCCCGCCCTGCTTTTCTTTAACGTTAAGCCGCTTTTTCAGAAGCGCCGGACTGGCGATCATCATGACGATTCCGGCGATCAGCATGGGAACAAACAGGCATCCCATCAGCAGCCAGCCTCCGAAATAGTCAAAGGTTCCGGCCGGTGCAAATACGAGGAGGGCAACGGAAAGAATCCCAAGCAGGAATTTGCCGATCGCCTCAAAAAACAGGCGCGGTGTCATGAATCAAACCCCATCTCCAGCGGCGGGTCCAGATCCTTTGGCTGGATATGCCCTTTTTTCTTACGCTGGCGGACACATTCGGTGAGGATGTATTCGATCTGACCGTTGACCGAGCGGAAGTCATCCTCCGCCCAGGCGATCAGATCGTCATACAGCTTTTCCGAAATCCGCAGAGCGATCTGTTTTTTTTCGGCCATGTCCGATCAGCCGATAAACTTAACGGCTGTGCCGTAGGCCATAACCTCGGCGGCGCCCTGAATGACGGCAGAGGATGCGTAGCGCACGCAGACAATGGCATCGGCACCCAGCGCTTCAGCCTCTGCGCACATCCGCTTGGTGGCCAGCGCGCGGGCCTTATCCATCATGTCGTTGTAGGATTTCAGCTCGCCGCCGACGAGGGTTTTGAAGCTCTGGGAGATATCGCTTCCCAGGTGCTTGGACTGAATGGTACTTCCCTTGACAAGACCGAGAAGAGCAATCTCCTTGCCGGGAATCGAATCGGTGGTAACAATCAGCATATATTTTCTCTCACTTTCTTAATAATTCTTAATAACGGTCCAGATCGTCCTCTTCGCCGGAGCGAAGCTCGCCGATGCGCTGGATCAGGACAAACAGAATGACTCCGCCGCAGATAAGCGGTGAAATGCCGAGCAGGATCCGGACAAGCAGAGGGATGCCGGGAACCAGCAGAAACAGGGCCAGCATACCGGCCGCATAGAGCACAATCAGGATGCTGACAACGATCGGCGCAATATAGGGGTTCTTCTTCATACATCAGTACAGACTGCCGGAATTGACAACGGGCTGGGCATCGCGGTTGCCGCAGAGAACAACCAGCAGATTGGAGACCATAGCAGCCTTGCGTTCTTCATCCAGCTCGATGGTGTTGTTGGCGGACAGACGATCCAGCGCCATTTCCACCATGCCGACGGCGCCGTCCACGATCATCTTGCGGGCATCAATGATGGCCGAGGCCTGCTGACGCTGCAGCATGACAGCAGCGATTTCGGGCGCGTAGGCAAGATACGTGATGCGGGCTTCAAGAATCTCCAGACCGGCTTCACAGACCTTCTGCTGGATCTCATCCCGGATGCGGGCCGCGACAATTTCGCTGGAGCCGCGCAGGCTGCCTTCATCGGCAATGCCGTCACCGGTGGTGTCCACATTCGGGGCGACATCGTAGGGATAGATACGGACGATATTGCGCAGGGCGCTGTCGCATTGGAGGGAGAGATATTCCTTGTAGTTGTCAACGTTGAATACCGCCTTGGCCGTGTCCACAACCCGCCACATGACGGCGATGCCGATTTCCACCGGATTGCCGAGGCAGTCATTGATCTTCTGGCGGTTGTTGTTGAGGGTCATGATCTTCAGCGAGATCTTGGCGCTGGGCACTTCGATGGAGGCTGAGCCGGACGAAGAGATGTGGATCGCAGGGGCACCGGTCGAAACATCGCCGCTCTGGTTGAGCTTGGTCTTGGCGGCCGGATTGACGGCGGTGCAGAAGGGATTGACAAAGTAGAAGCCCTCACCCTTCAGCGTGCCGATGTACTTGCCGAACAGGGTGAGCACCAGCGCTTCCTGGGGCTTGAGTACCTTCAGACCGATCCACGGAATCCAGCCGAGGCAGAACCAGAGGATTCCGACGACCATCAGAACGGCGGAGAGCGGAAGCGGAAGAAGCCCGCCATCCAGCGAGATGCCGGCCAGAATGACGAGGCCGAGGGCGGCCAGATAGAGAAGGATGCTGCCGATGAGCACGGCCATACCGTTCCCATGATTCTTGAGAATTTTTTCCTGCATAAGTGTGTTCCTCCTTGATGTTATTGTTATGCTATCAAAATGATATCACATCATGCGGCGCCTGTCAAGGGGACAGCCGGGCATTTTACAGTTTGTTCACAAATGAAAAACGCCCCGTACGGGACGTTTTTCATTAAGGGAGGAATCAGCTGACAGCGAAGCCGGATTCAAAGGTCTTTCCGTCAACAGAGAAGCGAAGGATGTAGGCACCGCTCTCAAGCTCGCCAATGTTCAAACGGAAGGCGAAGGTAGAGCCGGGGATTCTCTCGGCAGTGCGGCCGCCAAGATCCACCGGAATGGCTTCACCGGTGTCGGCATCCAGCTTCTTCAGCGATTCCACGGCGATCCGATGATCGGATGCCATCGCATAATCGGTGCCAACGGTGATGCCTCCGTCCGCGAAGGATGCGGTGAAGGAAGCAGGACCGAGCAGGATGAGGGACTGGAGCTTGCCGTCCTTCAGAATCAGCTCAACGCGGCCCATGTGGGCATCGGCCAGGCTGATCGCGCTGACGGTGCCGTCGCTGTTCAGACGTACGATCTTCACATCAGCGGCCAGCGCGTAGGTGGTGTCGCCGACGGTAGCGGTGGAGCCTGTGTAGCCGGTGAGGATACCGGCATCGACGGAAGCCTCGGAGGAGGAGATCAGACCGTCCGTATCGGTGAGATAGTTCTTTCCGGCCGTCAGCTCGGTGTCAAGCGACATCATCGACTGGATTTCGCCGGTGGCCAGATTGAGGACAGAGTAGATCGTGTATACCTTGTCGCCGATCAGCTCGCGGCCGGTCATGGCGAGCACCTTGACGCTGCTGGCCGTGGCATCGACGCTGCCGAGCTCTCCGTCGGAGACATACAGGTAGCGGAGGGTTTCCACGGAACCGACCTCATTGTCGAAGATCGCGGTGACGGAGGCACCGTCTGCGATCGAAACGGAAGAGGTATAGATGCCGCGGGAGAGCGAGATCACGCCGTCCTTGACGGTGATGATCAGGGTATCCTTGTCGGTGATGAAGGATACCGACGAGGCATTCTCGGTGTGGGAGCCGAAGGCGGGTGCCCGGCCGGCCGAGAGGGTGTGATGCGAATCGCCGCGGATCAGCGTGGTGCCGTCGGCGGATTCGATAATGAAGGCCATTTCATCATTCTGGGCGTTGGACTGAACGAAGGCGGAGTTGCCGGATTCGATCACGCCTTCGGAGATGACGTAGGGAATCAGCGTGAGAGTGCCGTTTGCATCGGCTGTGTAGCGGTAGACCCGGCCGACTTCAACATTCGGGCTGCTGACAAAGACGGTCTGACGGATGCCGTCGATCACGGCTTCCATGACATAGCCGAAGCGGCCGTCGGTGAAGACCGGCGTGGTGGCGGAATGCGCAATCAGATACTGCGAGGGGGCATAGACCGGTGTGTCGGCCGAAGCAATGGCGAGGATGCAGCCGTCGAAGGTGACAACCTTCACCTTGCCGCCGACAGCCAGCTGGGCGCGGACGGATTCAGCGGAGATGCCAAGCTTCGAATAGCCGAGCTTGTAGGTCTTTCCGCCGACAACGGCGCTGTCAGCTGTCAGACGGGTGACGGTGCCGGATTCGCTGACGGGAAGTGCGGAAGCGATTTCCAGCGTCTTGGTGTCCGCATTGAAATAGTAGAGAACATAGTCGCCGCTCACAGCCTTGTCGGGGTTAATGACGGTCAGCTCGCTCTCCTTGAGATTACCGGCCAGGTTGACCTTGCCGCCGGAGATCTTCAGCTGGCCGAAGCCGTAGGACTTGATGATCAGACGGTCGGCGACGGTGCTGTCCTTATTATCGAAGATCAGACGGGCATCGTAGACACCGAGCAGATCGGCCAGCGCGGCGTTGGACGTAATCGGCACCAGACGGCCGCCATTTCCCCAAGCATAGACCAGAAGCTCGTTGGCGTTGGTGGACATGGCATCGGAGAGTGCCTCGACAACCTGATATTTCACGCCGCCGATTTCAATGTAGGCATTGTTCTTGCCAACAGTAATGGACTGGGCCTGCACGGTCTTGCCAAGCTCGGTACAGCCGAGCACATGGGTCAGCCTGGTCTTGTCATCCCGCTTGTGAACAAGCTTGATGTTCTTTCCGAGATGGGCCTCGGCATCGCCGGCAAGACCAAGCTCCTCATAGCGGACCGTCAGAAGACCGTCATCGGTGCGCACGCTGACATAACCGGTCTTGGTGACGGTGTCGGCCGCGCCGAGCGAATGCTTGTTGGTGGCCACGATCACCGCTTCGTCGATTTCATAGCCGAAGACGCGCTCGATGATGGTGGTGGATTCGTAGAAGGTCATGCCGTTGGAGGCGGTGCGCGGGATCAGGTATTCGGCCGTCAGCGCATTGTAAAGAAGACCGGCCACCTCGGCACGGGTCAGTTCCTTGGTATAAGGAACGGTTTCCATGCCGTCATCCAGCCCCAGCTTGACAGCCGCATCGATGTAGGTCCACGGGTAGCCGGCATTCATCTGCAGGGAGCTGTGGCCGAGGGCACGGACGAGCATGGCCATGGCATCCTGCATGGTGATGCCTTCGGCGGGCTCGAAGGTGCGGTCCGAGGTGCCCAGAATGTAGCCCGAGGCATTGGCCCACGAGATTGCGCCGTGATAGGTCTTGTCATAAAGATCGGTGAACGGAGAGGTGTTCAGCGTACCGGCGCTGTCCTTGCCGATCATCAGGCGGAAGAGAAGGAGCGCCATCTGCTCACGGGTGACCGGAGCTTCCGGCGAGAATTCGGTATCACCGGTTCCCTTGATAACACCGATATCCGACAGAATTTCGATCTGCTCGGCATAGATGTGATCAGCGGTGACATCCTCATAGGATTTTGCATATGCTCCGGTTGACATCATGGCACCGAGAATCAGCAGGGTGGCCAGAGAGCCGGAAAGATATCTTCTGTAAGGTTTCATATTTTTGGATTTCCTCCATATGTGTATTTCACACGGGGACGGTGCACAGGGCCTCCCACCCGTCACCAATGTTCCTGCCGTGTGCCTATATGATATCATGATACGGCCGAAAAAGCAATAGAAAATGCGCATATGTAATAAAAGCGTTACGCATATACAAAGCGTCGATATACAAAATGCACAATATGGAATACGTGGAAATCCTTCCGCATAAAAACGGAAAAAACTTCCCGAACCGGCAGAAGCCGGTCGGGAAGTTTGCATTTTATATGAATTTGAGCAAATGGCGGGGCGATTGGCTTCGCTTATTTCTCCAGAAGCGCCGCCTCGATGGCCGCGAAGAAGGCTTCCTTTTCGGTATCGGCGAGGATACCGTAGACAATATAGCTGCCGAAGATCTTATAGGAAGCGGCCTGCAGCTTGGGGTATTCTTCCTCGGGCATACAGTCCGGAATCCATGCGGCCAGCTTGCCTTCCAGATAGGCCTTGATCAGCGCCTCGATCTCGGGAAGCTTTTCGGGATCAGCGGCCTTGAAGATGCCGTATTCGTCGATTGCGGTGCCAATGGTCTGGATTTTCATGATCTGACCGTCAAAGAGGGAGAGATCCGCCTGCATCATGCCGGCGATATAATCGCTGCCGGGATCGGTCATCGAAGACGCGCCGGTAAGAGAGGGCTCGGCGGCAGCCGCAAGATCGGCGGGGGCGATATCGGTGCGGTAGGCAGGAGCCTTGTCACCGCAGGCGGCAATGAAGCCGAGGCAGAGCAGCAGGGCGAGTAAAAGAGAAAGTGTCTTTTTCATAGTCGGGTTTGTCCTTTCGATTATTCTTGATCCGGCCAGGCGTGGGTGCGGAGATTGTTCAGCTCCAGCGTAAAGCCGGTGGGATTGAGGTGGATGCCGTCGCCGTTGGAATACTTGGTCGGGAGCCATCCGCCGGCATCGCGCAGAACCGAGTTGGTATCGATAAACTTGACACCGCATTCGGCGGCCGCTTCGACAATCCAGCGGTTGGCGCGGTCGATTTTGTCGCGGTTGATGGAATTGACGAGCTTGTAATCGGCGCAGACCGGGAAGATCGACTGGCAGATGATTTTCGTTTCGGGGCTGGCCTTCTGCACGATCTGAATGACCTTCTTGTATTCCGATTTGAAGTAGGATTCCTCGGTCATGAAGGATACGCCGTTGACACCGAGCGTGATGACGAGATATTCCGGCTTCTTGCGCCTGACGGCCTCCTCGATGGTGATCTGCTCGCCGGTTTCGGGATAGACGATGGTGGCAAAGGATGCCTGGGAGAGGGTCAGCGTGCCGCTCTCGGGGGTCCAGACCTGCGTGGTCTTCTTACCGCCGTTTAGCATGGCGTAGTATTTCAGGCCGTAGGTGGTGGAGTCACCGAGAAAGACCATTTTGTCAATGTATGCCTGACCGGCATCGGCGGTCTGCTTCAGGACCGTATCCGGATACTTGGCATAGAAGGCTTCCAGCTCCTCCATGTAGGAGGCATCCGGCACCGGCGGCTGAACGGGCGGATCCGTCACCGGCGGATCGGTAACAGGAGGTGTTGTCACCGGCGGATCGGTCACAGGAGGCGTTGTCACAGGAGGATCGGTAGCGGGCGGATCCGTTGCCGGCGGATCGGTCACGGGCGGATCCGTTGCCGGCGGATCGGTGACCTCCGGTTCCGATGTGTCGGAGCCGGAAGGCGGATCTGTGTCGGGCGTATGGATGGTTTCGCCGGAATGATCGGGAGCGCTCTCACGGTCATCGGCCGCATCGGCGGCATCCTTGGCCGTGGAAACGGCGATCAGGATGATGAGGGTTACAAGAACGATGAAGATGCCGAAGGCGGCGGCACGGTACATGATACCGTCGTTGTTGTTTTCTGTATTCATGGTGCTGTCGGTTCCTTTAATCGGTTATTTGCGGCGGCTGAACTGCTCGTCATATTCAAAGCTGTCGGTTCTGCGGTTTTTGAGGATGCTGTCAACCAGCAGAACAAGCAGGGCAATCAGCAGGTACAGGCCGGCAAAGACGGCCAGACGTACCAGAATCGCGGCGAAATCCTGCCATGCTCCGGGAATGATGATGAACACAACCGTATAGGCTGCCAGCGAGCCGAGAAAGTGAAAGAGCAGACGCACGGACAGCGAATAGTCAAGCTCGAAGACGAAATTCAGAGCGGCCATAATCAGGCAGGCCGCGAAAATCAGCGCCGCCGAGGACAGCTTCAGATACATACCGACCGTTCCGCCGCTCTGGGGATCGATGCTTGAAAAGGCGCTTGCCAGCATCAGCAGCAGAAACTGGGCGGCGGTGAAATAGATGCAGGCATTGGACAGCGCTTGCTTTAATTTATTGAGAATCATAGACAGGCTCCGGTGCTTATCAGAAATAGTATATACACCATTATACCTCTAAATCGGAAAGAATGCAACCGTCCTGCGTAAATATTTATAAAAGCGTCACTTTTTGCTAACAATTTCGCCGATTGGGGATGCCTGTTCCGCGTACCTTCACCGCGCCGTCAGCTGCCGGCCGGGGCGGAATCTGCGAACACATAATTCCATGCAGAAATTCCGCGAATATGATTGACATTTATGAATAAAGAAGGTATAATATAATATATATGCTTTTAATTATGTATAATGGCAGGATTATTCCCTGCGAGAGGTAGACAATGGAAGATACCAACAAAATTGCAACCACCCGATCCAAAGCACGCGAGTTTGCATTCGGCCTGCTTTTTGCCAAGGCCTTCGCTCCCGAGGAGGATGCGGATGCGTTCTGGGCACAGGAAATGGAGAACAGCGAAACCGAACTCGGCAAGCAGGCTGACTATGTCCGTGCGGTCTTTTTCGGTGTGGCCGATCATGAGGCGGAGCTGGATGCGAAAATTGCCGAGGCGGCTGTCGGCTGGAATCTGAACCGCCTGTCCAAGGCCTCGCTGGCGATTATGCGCCTCTGCGTTTATGAAATGATGTGGGTGGACGATGTTCCCCGCCGTGTCGCGCTGAATGAGGCGGTAGAGCTTGCCAAGCGCTTTGATGATGACAATGCGCCCGGCTTTGTCAACGGTGTGCTGAACAACATCGCAAAGACGCTCCCCGAGCGTCCCTGTGATCTGGAAGAAAAGAAATGAAGCGGCTCTATGTCGGCTTTGACACCTCCAACTATACAACCTCCTGCGCCCGCTTCGATGCGGAGGCGGGCTGCTTTGAATCCAATGTCAAGCGCCTGCTGACGGTCCGTGAGGGCGAGCGCGGCCTCCGCCAGAGCGATGCCGTTTTTTCTCATGTGAAGAATCTGCCCGAGGTCAGCCGTGAGGCACTTCTTGGGATGGAGAGTGATGCTCTGCGCGCTGTCGGCGTATCCGTATCGCCGCGCGATGAAGAGGGCTCCTATATGCCCTGCTTTTTGGCCGGGGAGGTATCCGCCTCGGCTCTTGCAAGCGCAATGGGCAGGCCGATGCACACCTTTTCGCATCAGGCCGGTCATGTTATGGCGGCGGTCTGGTCAAGCGGATCGCCGGATCTTCTGTGCCGGGAATTCCTCGCCTTCCATGTATCGGGCGGAACCACCGAGCTGCTGGCGGTCACGCCGCAGTTTGACGCGGGCGGAACCTTTTTGATTAAAAAAATCGGCGGCACGCTGGATCTCAATGCCGGACAGGCTATCGACCGTTCGGGCGTGGCGATGGGGCTTTCCTTTCCCGCCGGCCCGGCGCTGGAGCAGCTGGCCATGCAGTACACCGGCCGCACCGAAAAATCCAGGCTCTCCGTCCGAAACTGCGAGTGCAATCTTTCCGGTGTGGAAAACCGTGTCAGGACGATGCTTGATGCGGGGGAGCCGAAGGAAAAAATCGCCGCATGGGTTTTTGATTTCATCGGCCGTACGCTGATCACCCTGACCGATCACGCGCTGGAGCTGCTCGGCGATCGGCCGGTTTTGTATGCCGGCGGCGTGATGAGCAGCAGTATCCTGAAAGGGATGCTTCGCGGCCGTTTTACGGATGCCCGTTTTGCCGAACCGAAATTTTCAAGTGATAATGCGGCCGGCTGTGCGCTTCTCTGCGCCGTCGCCGAAGAGGGGTGTGACTTTTGGAAGCGATGATGCCCGGCGCACCGGAGAAAGCAAAGGACGGCCGCCCGATACTGACGGTTGCCCAGCTGAATGCCTACATCAAGCAGCTCATCGATTCCAACACCCTGCTGTCGAATGTATGGATCCGCGGCGAGATATCCAATTTCACCAATCACTACCGGACGGGACATTTTTATTTCACCGTCAAGGATAACGAAAGCCTGATTCGCGCGGTTATGTTCAAAAGCGCGGCTTCCAAGCTGAAATTTCTGCCGGAAAACGGCATGAAGGTCATCCTGCGCGGCCGGGTATCGGCCTTTGTGCGGGACGGCCAGTATCAGCTCTATGCCGAGAGCATGGAGCCGGACGGCATCGGCAGTCTGTATATCGCCTTTGAACAGCTGAAGCGTAAGCTGGAGGCCGAGGGCCTGTTCGCTCCCGAGCGCAAGCGGCCCCTTCCCAAGATTCCCACGCGGGTGGGAATCATCACCTCACCGACCGGTGCCGCGGTGCGGGATATGATCAATGTCTGCGGCCGCCGCTTCCCCTTTGCAAAGCTCATTCTGTATCCGGCGCTTGTACAGGGCCCGGATGCACCGCCCCAGCTGATCGCCGGGCTGAATGCCTTCAACACAGCCGGCTCGGTCGATGTCATCATCATCGGGCGCGGCGGCGGATCCATTGAGGATCTGTGGGCGTTCAATGACGAAAATGTGGCACGCGCGGTGGCAGCCAGCCGGATTCCGGTCATTTCCGCCGTCGGCCACGAAACGGATTTCACAATCTGCGACTTTGCGGCGGATATGCGCGCACCGACACCTTCGGCAGCCGCCGAGCTGGCGGTTCCCGATACTGCCGAACTCAAACGCAAGATTCACAATATCATCGGCCGGATGGAGCTTTCCTTCACCCGGACACTGCACGGACGGCGGGAGGAGCTTGCACAGCTGGCATCCAGCCGCGTGCTGACCTCGCCCCGGAATGTCCTCGATGACCGCAGAATGAAGCTGATCGCCGCATCGGGCGAGCTGGAGCAGAAGATGAAGCTGCTTATGAGCGCAAAGCGCGGCTCGTTTGCCTCGCTCACCGCATCGCTGGATGCGCTGAATCCGCTGTCGGTCATTTCGCGCGGCTATTCGGCGGTGTTCGATGAGCGGGGAATGCTTATCAAGAGCGTGAAGCAGGTGAAGCCGGGCGACCGGTTTGCCTTCCGGACCGCGGACGGCCGTGTCATCGGCGAAGCAAAAGAGATTATCGAAAACGATGGAGAATGAATATGGCAGAGAAAAAAGAACCGAGCTTTGAGGAGGCGCTGGCCCGCCTTGAGGAGATCGTCCGCGCGCTGGATGGCGGGGAAGCACCGCTGGATCAGTCGCTGGCGCTGTTTGAAGAGGGCGTTGCGCTGGTTAAATTCTGCTCGGGTAAGCTCGATCATGCCGAACAGCGGGTGAAAATCCTGGTGAGTGCGCCGGACGGCAGCCTCGCCGAGCAGGATTTCAAGGCACCGCAGAATTGAGGTCGGACATGATGGGTATCAAAGAAATTATGCGTGTGCGCGCCGCACGGATCGAGGAGGCGCTGGCCGGTTATGTTGGCCGGGACGATCCCGATTACGGTGTGATCTGGGAGGCCATGCGCTACAGCCTGCTGGCCGGCGGCAAGAGAATCCGTCCGGTGCTGCTGCTTGCTGCCTGCGATATGCTTGGCGGCGATCTTGCGCAGGCGAAGGTGCCTGCTGCTGCGCTGGAGATGATCCATACCTATTCGCTGATCCACGATGATCTGCCGG
>JAZNKS010000012.1:0-38904 GCA_045578725.1 Candidatus Flemingiibacterium sp. | reverse complement strand
GCGAAACCGGAAACTCCCTGATAAATAAAAGCGAAGCTTGCGGCAAACGCCGGAGTTTTCGGAGGTTCGCGGAGCGAATCGCCGGCCGTGCCGGCGAAACCGGAAACTCCCTGATAAATAAAAGCGAAGCTTTTATTTATTTCGATGTATAGGTGTCGGACAGGTCAACAACCGTCTCGACAACGGTCTTCTTTTCCTTCTTTTTGGAGGCCTCGATGCGCTTGTTCAGCTCAGCCAGGAATTCCTCGCCGTCGTTCTTGCATTCAACCCAGTCATTCTTCCAGCTGGAGAGCATGATGGCGTTGGAGATGGACAGGCCGTTGATTCCCTCGAAGCCGGAGGCCAGCAGGGGCGTGCCCTTGATGAGGTGGTTGGTGAAGTCCTGCAGAATGCCTGCGTGCTGGGGGCCGGCATCCTCATAGGTGAATTCGATCTTCTCGCACTTCGGTTTTCCGAAGCCTTCCTTTGCGCAGCGGCGAACCTCATCGGCATCCACTTCGTTCTTCCAGAAGGTCAGGGTCTTGCCCTCGGCAACCAGCTTACCCTTGGTACCGGTGATTTCCAGACGGTTGGTACCGGGAGCCTCGCCGGTGGTGGAGATGAATACGCCGGTAGCGCCGTTGGGATACTCGGCATACGCGGTGAAATCGTCCTCAACCTCGATGTTGTGGTACTTGCCCTCGTAGCAGAAGCCGTGGATGCGGGTCGGCATACCGAAGATCCACTGCCACAGGTCGAGCTGATGGGGGCACTGGTTGATCATAACGCCGCCGCCTTCGCCGTCCCAGGTAGCACGCCAGTCACCGGAATCGTAGTAAGCCTGCGTGCGGAACCAGTCGGTGATGATCCATACGCAGCGGATGAGATCGCCCAGCTCGCCGCCCTGAACCATCTCGCGCATCTTCTGATACATGGGGTTGGTTCTCTGATTGAACATCATGCCGTAAGCGAGGCCGGTTTCCTTGGCGACAGCCATGAGCTCCTCAACCTGCTTGGTGTAAACGCCGGCGGGCTTTTCGGAGATGACGTTGATACCGGCGCGGAATGCATCGATACCGATCGGCGGATGGAAGTAGTGGGGAGTTGCTACGATGACAACATCAACGAGGCCGGAGGCCAGCAGATCGTGATGGTTGTCAAAATAAGCGAGATCGGGATACAGAGCCTTAGCGGCTTCGATCTTGGCGGGCTTGATATCGCAGATGGCGGTGAGAACAGCATTTTCAATTCTGCCGCTCGTCAGGGTCTTGGCATGGCCGGAACCCATGTTGCCATATCCGATAATACCGAATCTGACTTTTTCCATATTCATTACCTATCCTTTCACTTGACCGGAATTTTCCGGACACATAAATATACAATATCATTATACACGTACGGCAAAGAAATTGCAAGAGAATTTTCAACATTTATGCAGTCAAAACTGTAAGTTTTCGCCCCCGGGGGGAAACTTTTTGAAATGCCTTGACAAATCCGCCGTTTTGTGGTATACTGTTACAGATAAAGGGATATAGCCAAGTCGGTTAAGGCACAGGACTTTGACTCCTGCATTTCGTTGGTTCGAGCCCAACTATCCCTGCCAGAAAAAAGCACGCGCAAGCGTGCTTTTTTCAACTAAATCCGCCTTCTGCGGAAGAAATCCACCTTCGGTGGATGAAATCGCTTCGCGATGAAATCTGCCTTGCGGCAGGATGTAGAGGCGGATTTAATTTCATCTGAGGCGGAACGCCGAAGATTTCATCCGAGCTTTGCTCGGATTTCATCGTGCGCAGCACAATTTCATTCATTTCGGGTCTGTGGACAGATTCGAACCGGCGAAATGCATTTTTTGATATAGATTCCCCACAGGAGCAAATCCGTGGACAGATTCGAACCGCCACAATGTAGGGGCGTTCATTGAACGCCCGCGGGCGACCGCAGGTCGCCCCTACAAATTCAAAATACATTTACAAAGCCATAGATGCAGCGGTTTTTTGGACAGATTTGAACTAATGAAGCACTTGAAATATTAACAAAATTGTGGTATGATAAATATAATATATGCTAACAAAAATGTAAAGTGCGAAGGAGAATATTATGGCAACAGTAAAAGCCGGTAGAAATAAAACCATTGATACCCCATTAAGTGAAGGGCAAGTTTATCTTGACCGCTGTATCGCTGTTACGCAAGAGCAGACAGACCTTAGCGGAGTTTTGGACAAAACCGTTATTGGTAATATGCTTGATGTCTGTTCGTTGTTACCTGCCAAAAGTATAGATTTGATAATCGCAGATCCCCCTTATAATCTCACAAAATCCTTTAATGGAACGACATTTTCCAAGAAAAAAGATGCCGATTATGAGGAGTATACCCGTCAATGGCTAAGTGCAATTAAACCGTTATTAAAAGACAATGGTTCAATTTATGTCTGTTGTGACTGGGAAACAAGCCTGATTGTTGGTAAGGTATTGAGTGAGTTTTTCCATGTCAGAAATCGAATTACATGGCAGCGTGAAAAAGGGCGTGGTGCAAAAGCAAACTGGAAAAATGGAATGGAAGACATTTGGTTTGCGACAAATAGCAACGAATACGTATTTAATCTCGATGCTGTCAAAATACGAAAAAAGGTTATTGCTCCTTATCGTGTAGATGGAAAACCAAAGGATTGGGCGGAAACTGAAAACGGCAATTACCGTGATACGTGTCCTTCAAATTTCTGGGATGATATTACTATTCCTTTTTGGTCTATGGCGGAAAACACTGCACATCCCACGCAAAAATCCGAGAAGCTGATTGCAAAAATCATCCTTGCAAGTTCTTTCGAGGGCGATATCGTATTTGATCCATTCTTGGGTTCTGGTACAACGAGCGTTGTAGCCAAAAAGCTCAACCGCCACTACATCGGAACCGAGGTCGAAGCGCAATACTGTGTGTGGGCAGAGCAACGACTTGAGATGGCAGAAAGCAATCCAGAAATTCAGGGATATGTTAATGGCGTTTTTTGGGAGCGCAACTCTTTGTCCGAGCAAAATGCAGTTCAGAGCGGAACAGAAGAAGATACCAAATCTAAAAGCAGACGCAAACGCAAAACAGAAGAACAGATAACAATAGCCGAATCAGATGCTATCCAGAAAACTTTGTTTGATTTTTGAGAGGTGTAACAATGTACAATAGAGAAATTATCGAGCAATTAGTTGACTTTGTTTTAGACAGGGATGGCAACACGGATAAGAGCCGCTTGCAGAATGCAGTACAAGAGGCATTTGACCTTGTGAAAGAACGGAGTGTATATTACTGCGAGTGGTTTGCAATTAGATTCTGCAAATCAGCATCCAGAAATTTTGGTAATACCGTTTTGGCGTTGTCTGCACTCCATAGATATGACGATATTCCGTTCATCGTTTGCTTGGTAACACCGACACGCAACTATTTGATGCTGGCGAACACCACATTTCTCAGAAAGATTAGTCATTCCTCGCAGGAGTTGCGCCGAGATAATATCAAGGGCAGCTTCAATGGAAGCGACATTATGCGAGAGTTTGAGGGTGTTGAAAACATTCCCGAAAACTTCGAGTTTCTGTATAATTCTCACGAAAACTACACATTCGAGGAAAATCTTGACCGTTTGGTAGAGGCTACAAATAATATCGCTCCCATCGGAAAAAGATTTATGCCTACTGACTCACAGGTTGAATGTATTAGAGAATCCGTTGACCGGGCAATTTCATTTTTGCGGTCTGATGAATACGAGATTTTGAACGAGGATTTGAATGAACGTGTTCGTGCGGTAGAATCAGAAATCGCAATCGCAGCGTTTATTGATAACGTTAATTTGCGTGGACGAATTATTGAATACTTGATTACTGCCGAGGATGATTTGAAAGAAACTCTGATGCGTTCTCTGCGTACAAGACAGCCTCTCCCCGAAATTTTCACAGCCGATGAACTGGGAGACTATGAACGAGAGTTTGAGCAATATCTTACTGAAACGGATATCAAGACAAAAGTATTGTTCTTATCCAGCAATCCGAAAGGCTATAACATTGATAAATTGCTCTCATTCCTCTCAGAAGAAAAGAGCGTGTACTTAGTTTACGTTGTTGCCATTGATGAAGACAGAACTATTCAAACTCGGCTGTGTTCGATGTTCAATCGTCAGCTCCTGTCAGGTACAAGAATTATCAAACATTGGGCAGGACGAAACTCTCGTGGCGTAACACAATATGAGGGCAGAGCATTGGAAGCTATCGTGGAAGATTTTGATTTTGGAATTGACTATGATGCCTCGCAAGACATTATTACCGATTTTCTTCAAGATTGATTCCTACATAGGACTCGTTTGCAAGCATGGCGTAAAAGTCCGGTAGAACGCGGAACCTTTTAACTCCCATCATCGCCAAGGGGATAGTGTACCCTCTGCAAAACCGCCCTGCATCTAAATCAGTCACACACGGCTTTGCAACTAAATCCGCCGATGGCGGAAGAAATCCACCTTCGGTGGATGAAATCGCTTCGCGATGAAATCCCGCTTCGCGGGGATGGGGAGGCGGATTTCATCGTGCGCAGCACGATTTCATTTCATCCTATGCTATAATACCCATAAGAATCCTTTCCCCCATAAAGGAGGCCACCTATGCTTCAGACACAATCGCGGATTTATGCCGCAGCAGCTTTCGCGGCATTCATCCCCATCGCATCCGCAGCAGCAGCCGCCGCCGTCCTCCATAATCTCGGCGGGCTGGTCGGGCTGTTTCTTGACGGCGGTGCGGACGGGAAATTCGATTTCGTGCGCATTTTTGCGCAGACACGCGAGGCCGGGCTGACCGTCCACTTCCTTTGGCCGCTGATGTTCGGCGTGCTGTTTTTCCTTGCCTTCCGGCTTGGGACGGCGAAAATTCCGGCCCGGGCCGCGCGCATCGGGGGGACATTTGCCGTTTATCTCCTCCTGCTTTTGTCGGCGTTTATCGCTTCGCTGTTATTTTCGCGCGTGAACGGGATCCGCTTTATCGATCTGCTGGCAAAGCTTCTGCCGCTGATCGACAAGCTGTAAGGAGGGACTGCATGAAACGAATTCGTTGCCTTTTTGCGGCCGCGCTGATTCTTCTGCCCCTGCTGTTATCCGCCTGCGGGACGGATGCCCCGGCCTCAATTTTTACGGGCGACAGCTGGTGCATGGGATTTGCTTCCGCCGAAATCCCGCTTCCCGAAGGATCCGGCCAGCCGCTCTACATCGCCGGCTACCAAAACGGGGCCGAAATCGAGGGCGTGGCGGATCTTCCGCGTGCCTCGGCCGTTTATATCGGCGCGGGGGATGGAGCCGTTCTGCTGATCGGCATCGACTGCGTGGGGCTTGGAAGCGGCACCGTCGGAAGAATCCGGCAGGGACTGGCGGATTTTACCGGCGATACCGGATGTATCTCGGTCAACGTATACGCCACGCACACCCATGCGGGAATCGATACGCTGGGTCTCTGGGGTCCGGTGGCTATCGACGGCAAAAACGATGCTTACACGGAGAATCTGATCGCCGCCGCGATCACAGCTGCCAAGGCGGCATATGCGGATCGTTCCGAGGGAACCCTGCACTTGGGAAGCGCCGATGTCGGGGCGCTTCTGTACGATTCCCGCGAGCCGGCCGAATTCGATCCCTCGCTGCATCAGCTTCGCTTTGACCCGGATGGGGAAGGGCAGAACGGAATCCGCCTGCTCTTTTTGGCGGCCCACGCCGAGTCGATGCGCGGGGACAACCGGATGCTGAGCCGGGATTTTCCGGGTGCGCTGGCCGATCGGATAAAAGATGCCAGCGGCGATGATGTTCTGTTCCTGCCCGGCGCCATCGGCGGGCTGATTATGACGCGCGAGCTTACCGAGCCCTTCGATGCCATAAAGAACCGCGACGAAACGGCGGCCGTACTTGCAAAGGCGGCGCTTGCGATCCGGGATGAGGCCCCGCTTTCGCCTCAGCTTTCCCACGCGCGGGTGGAAATGGAGCTTCCGCTTGACAACACCTTCTTCTTTTTCGGTAAATTTCTGGGGATCCTCGACAACCGGATTCGGCGGGGTGCGAGCGAAACCGGGTATCATCTGTACAGCGAGCTTGGCGTTCTGAAGCTCGGCGAGGTCACGCTGGCGCTGATCCCGGGCGAGATCTTCCCGGAGCTTGTCAGCGGCCGGGGACTGGCGGCAGGCGATCCCGAGCCGCTTGCCTCCATTGCGGCGCGTTATGCTTCCGACAGGCTGCTGATTGTCGGGCTCTGCAACGATGAGCTTGGCTACATCGTGCCGCCGTCCGCGTTTTTGCTGAATAAGGATCTGCCGTTCATCGAAACGGTGACGGATTCATCGGGCGAGAATCATTATGAGGAAACCAATTCCCTCGGGATTAAGACGGCCGCCATCATCGCGGATGCCTTTGAGGCGGCGCTTATCAAGCTGACCGGAAAATAAGACCCAATGACCTTATGTGTTACTGCAAGGATGCGCTTGCCCTCGGCATCAAATTCGTAGTAGGGGCGATTCACGAATCGCCCGTTCTGCCGTCATAAATCGCTTGAAGCGGGCGCATCGTGATGCGCCCCTACGTTATTTTCGACACTGGCAGGTTCCGGATTGGACAAAAAATAAAAGCACCTGCACCGGCGGGATGCTCCATGGAGCATTCCCCGGTGCAGGTTTCGTTCTTTATTAACGGTAGACGCATTCGCGGGCGGCGCTGACGAAGGCGCGGATATTCTCCGGATCGCCGAAGAAGAAGTGGTCGGAGGGGCACAGAATGTAGCCGCCGGTCGATTTGGCCTCGAACAGCTCATGCACCATCCGTCTGACATCGTCGGGATGGCCCTGCTCAAAGCCCCGGTTCTGGTCAAAGCCGCCGATGAAGGCAAGACGGCCGCCGACTCTGGCATTCGCCTCGGCCAGATTGCAGTCGCCTCCCATGGCGGGCGGGGTCATCGTTTCCAGCGCATCCGCACCGTTTTCGGCCACCGTTTCCAGCAGCGGCATCAGGCCGCCGCAGAGATGGTAGACCACCTTCGTGCCATGGGCATGAAGCGCCTCGATCTGCTTTTTATCGTAGGGAAGGCAGAATTCGCGGTGCATAGCGGGGCTGATGACGGTGGAGGAGCCTGCACCGCCGCCGCATTCGACCAGATCGAATTCCTGCTTACCGCCAAGCTCAATGACCTCCAGCTTCCGATTCAGAAGCTCGGTGAGCACCTCGTGCATATAATCCGGCTCATCCATGGCAAGATAGATGGCATCCTCGGTGCCGTACATATCAAGAAACGACTGCCACGGGCTGCCCTGACCGAAATCGTAATAGCTGCCGCGCACGATGCCGGCATCCCCGATCCGCTTTTTGGCCGCGATGACGGGAGACCAGTCCACGCCGCAGGGACGGGGACAGTATTTCTTCCAGAGCTCAAAATCCCGCTCGCTTCCGATCAGAAATTTGGTCTTCCAGACGGTGATGGAATTGGATTCAAGGTGTCTTGAGAGCGTACCCTCGGGCGTGATAATTTCCTCGATGATGACCCGGTATCCCTTTTCGTTTATGCCAAGATCCGTTATCTTTGTTTCCCATTTGGCAAGGTCGGCATCCCGGCAGCGGTAGATGGGGGATTCGTAAATCACCGGTTCCATACCGAAGTGCTCATAGGCCGCATACTGATCCATGCCGCCGAGCACGGTATTCAGATAATGCTGTATCCAGCTGTGCACCTGACAGGGGAGCCGGTCCGGCTGCTGATTCTGAAGCGCCAGCAAAAATCGTTCTCTGCCCGTAAGCTGTTCCATAATCGTTCTCCTTTGTGTGTCTTGCAGGATAGCTTCATTGTACCACAACAAGCGGTGCGCGGCTACCTCTGAGGGCGCAAAAATCAACTCTATTTTGATCTTTTTGCGAAAGCGTCTTGCAATCGCCGGGCTGTGGGTGTATAATGGTATCAGAAAGGGGGATGCCAATGACAAAACAGCTGTATTTCCGTGATTACCGGCTCCGGGAGGGGGATACCTTCTATATCTCCGATGACAGCCTGCCGCCGCTTACTCTCCGATCGGTGCATACCCATGATTTCTGGGAATTCTTCCTTGTCACAAAGGGGCCCGTCATCCAGATTCTCAACGGCGAGAGGATGGAGCTGGCCGAAAAGGAGCTGCAGATTCTTGCCCCCTGGGATGCGCATACGCTCGGCGCGGCTCCCGGAGGAAGCCGGATATGCAACATCGCCGTCGATGCCGCCGGCTTTGAGCGGATGCTGGCACGGCTCGGAAGGGAAGCGGATGCGGTCCGCGGCCGCTTTCGCCCGGATCCGTATCTTTATCAGGAGCTGACAGGCCTGACCGGGCTGGCAAAGAAGCGCGTGGACGATGAGGCGGCGTTTCACTTTGTTCTGGAGTGCGCCCTTGAAACGGTGCTGATCCATGCCTGCTTTGCAAAAGAGGACACAAAAAAACTGCCGCTGTGGCTGGATTCGCTCCTTACAGAGATGCAGAAGCCCGAAAATTACATCGCAGGGCCGCGCCGGATGCTGGAACTCTCCCACAAAACGCAGGGCCATCTGAGCCGGAGCGTGAAAAAGCATCTGGGCGTAACGGTGACCGGGTATGTCAATTCCCTGCGCCTGGAGCACGCGGCCTCGCTTCTGCGCTCGACGGACAAAAAGATCGTCGATATCGCGCTGGAGAGCGGCTTTGAAAGCGTGCCCTACTTCAACCGGATTTTTAAGGAGCGGTACCTTGTCACGCCGCACCGCTGGCGCAAAAAGAGCATCCTCTGAATTTTTCTCCCGCAGACCAAAATCTGCGGGAGTTTTTTTGTCTTTCTCCTTGACTTTTGTCGGCGGGAACGATATAATATTGATAAGCACGGGCCGGCCCCCGGCGGCCCCAATTTGCTGTCTGCAAAGGAGAATCATTATGCCGATCACGATTTCAAAAAAGACCGCTGTCATCGATAAGCTCGACACCCTCGAGGCCATCGAGGAGGCCATCCTCGCCGCCGCCGATGAGGGAAGTGCCGGCGAAATCGATATTTCGCTCTATCAGGGCGTGTACTCGCTGAGCCGTCCCTTCACGCTCGATGCCGAGGCCCATCCCGGTCTTGCCGATATGAGAATCCACATCCATGCCTATGACGGAATGCGTCCGGTTATCTCGTCGCTGAAGGCGATCGATGCCGCCGGCTTTGAGCCGGTATCCGGCAATATCTACAGGTATCAGTTCGAGCCGGACGAGGAGGGCAAATACCCCGTCTTCCGCGAATTGTACAGCGGCGGCCGCCGTGTGGACATTGCCAAGAGCAATGTCTTCATCCATCCCTTCGGCCTTCCCAACCGCAAGGATTTCTCGGATCCCGCCAACGAAAAGTGCCTCTACCTCCCCGAGGAGGAGGCAAGAAAGCTGGTGGAATTCGGTGACATCGGCTCGGCGGAGCTGACGATGTATCTGGAGTGGAACTGGTGCAATGCCCATGTCGGAAGCTTCGATTTCGACGATGTCCGCGAGCATGAGGGCAAGCGGTACGTTCTGACAAGGCTCGCCGGCAATGAGCACGCCGAATTCCTGAAGCATCAGCATCCGAATATCAACATCAACAACCGCGAATTCTTCTTCTCCAACCATCCCGCTCATTTAACCCCCGATACCTGCTGCTATAACTGCAAAACGGGCGAGCTTTTCTACTGCCTGCCCGAGGGCGAAAAGATCGAGTGGAAGAAATTCGCCTATCCGACGCTGGAGCAGCTCTTTGTCTTCACCGGCCTGAACCATGTGAAGCTGGAGGGCCTGACCTTCACCGGCACCACCTCCAAGTTCATCTGCGAGAATATGTACTATTCCGGTCAGTCCAACAAGGAAAAGCGCAACGGCCTCTTCCCGCACGCCGCTGTCCTGACCCGCAATATGCGCAATTTCTCGATCAAGGACTGCACCTTCCGCGATCTCGGCGGCAACGGTCTGATGATGCGCGACCGGAGCGTCAGCGTCCGCGTCCTTGACACCCGCTTCCACCGGATTGCCATGTCGGCCATCCTCATCGGCAACTTCACCACCGCCTGGGAGGACGAGAAGAACCGCAACATCGATATCAAAATCTGCAACAATCACCTCAACACGATCGGCTACGAATACCCGGCCGCAGGCGGCATCTACGTCAGCATCGTGGACGGCCTGAAGATCATGCACAACACCATCGAGCGGACCGCCTATTCCGGCATGACCGTCGGCTGGGGCTGGTCGAGAGTCGATTACGCGCTGGGCGAGAAGGTCAACATCCGCGATGCCGAGATTGCCTACAACCGGATCATCGACTTCATGCAGCTGATGCGGGACGGCGCGGCCATCTACGTTCTGGGCGCCAACTGCACCTGGGATCATGAGGAACAGTTCAACTTCATGCACGACAACTATGCCGAGCGCGAGCTCTTCCGCGACGGATCCAAGCGCGGCTATTACATGGACGGCTCCTCGACCAACTGGGAGGTTTACAACAACGTCATCATCGGCTCCCGCCTGCCGATCTTCTCGCAGTTCCATGTTGCCGGCCAGTACACGCATCACAATTACATCCACGATATCTTCACCGACTATCCGATCGATCCCGGCAACCACGCACCGTGGCGGGATACGATCGTCGAAAACTGCACCTATGTCGCCGAGGGCAGGGATTATATGCTCGAGCACTATGACGAGGCCCGCAGCATCTACGAGCTCTCCGGCTGCGATCTGGAGATGTAAAACAGTAAACGAATAATCAAAATCCGCGCTCATTCGGGCGCGGATTTTGACTTGATGAATAAGAAATAAATTTATTATTAACAAAACATCCGGGGCTTGACAACATTTGCCGGATATGCTATACTATCCCCAACAAATGAAAGGAGCACGATACCTGTGAAAAAAATGATATCCCGAATCCTTGCACTTGTCCTTGCCGGCACAATGCTGCTGGCGCTTTCTGCCTGCGGTGAGAAGCTGCCCGAAGAGAAAACGGTCTGGCTCGAGCACAGCCGTCTTAACCTTTCCACGAATATCAAAAGTACCTACGAATACGATGAATACGGAAACCAGATCAAAGCCTCGCAGAGCGATGCCGCCGGCAATGTCACCTCGGTACGGCTCTATGAATACGATGAAAACAGCAATCTGATCCGCACAACGCTGAATAAGAGTGACGGCACATCCTTTGTTCAGCTGGAGCAGATCTTTGATGAAAACGGAAACCTCACCGAACGCCGCGAATACACAACAAGCGGCGAGCACATCTTCACCTATCAGTACGATGAGCAGAACCGGCCCATCTCCGTGACAAACGGCGGAATGATTACCGAAACCTACATCTACAATGACGACGGAAGCTACAAGGTGCAGGATGCGGTTGTTGAAAATGAATACTCGCTTTATGACAGGGACGGCAATCTGCTGGAGGTCAACAGCAGCCACGCGAAGACGGTGTACACCTACGATGACGCCGGAAATCATACCGAAACGGCGGTTTACACGAATGGCAATCTCGGTTACCGGACCGTCTATGAGCTGGACGAAAATCAGAACCCCGTGAAGATGATTCAGATTTCGGCAAACGGCAGGGAAACGGCGCTTTATGAGTATGAATACAGGGAATACACCGTTAAAATAAAATAAAGGATGACAATACCATGAGCCAGAACAGCGATCTCTCCATCTACAGCGACGAAATGCGGGAGGGCAAATCCGCAGGCAAAAAAGAGAACCGGTACTCGAAGTACTGCGATCTCATCTACTACGAATCCTCCGTCACGCCGGGCTTTTTAATGGCGATGCTGGTCTACAAGCCCGCAAAGCCGGCTCATATTGTTGCCACCACCCACGGCTGGCATATGAGCATCCCGAAGTTCGAGGCGCTGGAGGAGGCTCCGAAATACGATGAGCTCTGGGTGCACGTCGATATGCGCGGCCGTGCCTTCTCCGAGGGAAAGCAGGACTGCAACGGCTATGAGCTGCACGATGTGATTGATGCCGTCGAATATGTGAAGGCCCATTACGCCGCATACATTTCGGATCCCGATGTTGTCTATTATGAAGGCGGCTCCGGGGCAGGCGGCAACGGCTATGAAATTCTCAACAAATTCCCGGATTATTTTGCGGCCGCGTCCGCGTATTTCGGGATCTCCGACTACGCGCGCTGGTATCAGGATGACGGCGCGATCGGCGAATTCCGGGACGAGATGGATGTCTGGGTCGGATGCACGCCCGACGAGAATCCCATGGCCTATCAGGCCCGGAGCGGTCTGCACGGCCTTGAAAATCTGCACACGCCGCTCGTTATCAGCCACGGCGAAACGGATGTCCGCGTGCAGGTCTGCCAGGCGCGGCTGTATGCAGAAAAGGCGAAGGCAATCGGCAAGGGCGATCTGGTGCAGTATTATGAGCTGGCCGGTGTCGGCACCCGCGATCACACGGGCAACATCACGCCCGAACAGAGGGAAACGATGGAGCGCCTCACAAGGGAGAACCGCGCCGCGCATACCGTCCCCATCACGCTTCCGGCCTCGGGACGGTTGTGGGTGCACGGGTATCTTGTGACCAAGCGCTTCTCGGTCTGGCTTGACAGCATCGACAAGGTGGCCGCGCTTACCTACGATCTGGATGCCGGAAGCTTTGAGATTTCCTGCCCCGTCCCCGTCCGTGCACGGATTGAAGTCAAATAAGCCAATAAATACAAAAGGCTCCCCGCCGCAATGGCCGGGGAGCCGTTCTTATGTTTTGTCAGTCCAGTGCCTCGATATCCTCAAAGAAGCCCTCGTAGGCCGTTTCAACGGCCTCGCGGATGGATTCCCACTTGGAGGCAAGGTTGGTGGATTTTTCGCGCATGACGGAATAGATCAGCTGATAGCCGCCGAACAGATTCGACGGGTCAACGAAGTAGACGAAGTTGTGGCGGCCCGTTTCGCGGATCAGGCGGAACATCTCGGCCGAGCCTTCATCCTGGAGCACCTTCTGATCGATGAAGGTCTGGATGTAGGCATCCTTCATATGCCGCGCGGAGGCCGAGAAGAGCGCCTCCAGCACGGTGCCGGTGACTTCGGGATCGGCGACGGTAGCGGGAATGCCGCCCAGCGCGCCGTTCAGGATGTTGATGTAATTTTCCTGCTTCTCATCGAATTTCGGGAAGGAGAGCAGGCCGGCCGCGAAGGATACATCCCGCATCAGCGTGATATTGGAGCCGGAGAAGAACATCAGCGCCTGATTGTTCTTGAACATATTGCCGGTGGTCGGCTTGTAGAGCTCAAAGTCGGTGAAGACATCGGGATTGTCGAACTGCGCGACCAGCTTTTCGAGGATCGAGATATTGTGCTCGCCCGCAACCGGGAAGGAGAAGCCGTCCCCGTCCGGCTCATAGAGAACGCCGCCCGCGGAGGGGAAGCAGTAGCCGAGGGTTTCCACCTGGGTGACAAGGCCCCAGAAATCCTCGTTGTCCGGCTCGCTGCTGCCGTTCAGATCGCGGTAGGTATTCTTGATGATCGAGAAGCATTTGTCGAGCGTCCACTTGCCGCTTCGCACCAGCTCATAAGGATCCTCCAGCTTGAATTCCTCCCACTTGTCCCTGTTGAAGTAGAGATAGCCCTGCGAATAGAGGGAGCAAAGATAGTCGCCGGACAGGACGAACTGGCGGCCGCTGATGGTGAAGGTTTCGTTGGCGGACTGGAGATAGTAGGGCTGGGAGAGCTCCATCGCATCGATGGTGTGAAGATCCAGCAGGCAGCCCGAAAGAAAGAGCGGGCCGATTTTGGTGTTGTCATTCTGGAGGACGACGAAATCGTATTCGTCCTCGTTTGCCATGACGGCGGGGGTCAGTACGGCGGATACATTGCCGAAGGTGCCCTTTTCAATGACCGAGATCGTGACATTCAGCCGCTCCTCGACCTCCAGATTGCGCTTGTAGGAGGCATCGTTCATGGTTTCGCCGGACTGGGCCTCGGTGTCAAAATAGCCGCCCCAGTTTTCGGTGTTGCCCTTTTCGTGGGTCAGGATCCGGAATTCGTAGCCTTCAAGATCCATTTTTTCGGGGAGATTATCGTTGTAGGGATTGGCCGGCGCGGTGTCAGCCGGGGTTGTGTCGCCGCCGGCGCCGGTATCGGCGGGCGTGCCGGTGCCGCAGGAGGCAAGGGACAGGAGCATGGCTCCGAGCAGGAGCCGGGAGAGAATACGCTTCATGGATGGATTCCTTCTTTCTGACAGTATAGATTAAGAATAGCAGAAAAGCGGCCGTTTGTCAAGCCTTTCACGGGAATTTCCGAAAAGATTGACGGACGGCCGCCATTACTTATGAATTCAGACCGGCAAAGAAGGTTTTATAGGAGCCTTCCACGCCCTCGCGGATGGATTCCCATGCGGAGGTGAGATCGGCGGATTTCTTTGCCAGCAGATTGTAGACCAGATTGTAGCCGCCGAAAAGGTTCGAGGGATCGATATAGCTGGTGAAATTGTGGCGGCCGGAATCGAGGATGATCGAATACATCTCGACCGAATCGTCGTCGCGCAGGATCTTCTGCTCGACGTAGGTATCGAAGAAGGCGGGGCGCAGGATCCGGCGGGAGGCCGAGAAGAGGGCCTCGATGACGGTTCCGGTCCGCTCGGTGTCCGATACGGTGACGGGAACACTTGCCAGCGCATTGTTCAGAATGGAGATATAGCCCTCCTGCTCCTCATCGTATTTCGGGAAGGGGAGCACGCCGGTTAAGAATTCCGCCTCGCGGATGGTGCGGATGGACGAGCCGGAGAAGAACATCAGCGAGCGGCCCTCAAAATAGGGCTTGCGGTAGCCGACACCCACCTCCAGATCAAAGTTGACGTCGGGATTGGAGAACTGGGCGTTGATCTTTTCCAGCAGATCGACGTTGCGCTCGGAGGCAACGGGGAATTCCCAGCCGTCATCGCCGGATACGGCCAGCGTGCCGCCGCCGGAGTGGAAGCAGTAGCCAAGCGTGAAGTAGTTGCCGGTGATGCCCCAGAAATCCTCGGGATCCGCGGTGGTGTTGCCGTTGAGATCCTGCCAGGTGTTCTTGACGATCGAGAAGCACTTGTCGATGGTCCACTTGCCCTCGCGGACGAGGGTGTAGGGATCCTCTAACTTCATCTCGCGCCACTTGTCCATATTGGTGAACAGATAGCTGTGCGAGTAGAGCAGGCAGAGATAGTCGCCGGAGATGTAGGGAAGGGTGCCGCCGATGTCAAAGACCTCGCGCACCGACTGCAGGTAGTAGGGCGCATCCAGATCCATGGCCCCGATGGAATTGAAATCGACCAGGCAGCCGTCCGAAATCAGCGGCATGGCCGCCAGCGCATCGCCGCCGAAGATGGCAAGATCGCAGAGATCCTCCTGCGCCATGACGGCCGGATAGAGGGCATTGGTGGATACCGATTGGAAGCCGCCCTTTTCGATGCAGGAGATGTTCACATTCAGCCGCTCCTCGACCTCAAGGTTGCGCTGATAGGCGGCATCGTTGAGCTTTTCGCCCGTTTCGGTTTCGATGTCGATATAGCCGCTCCAATCGGGGTCGGCGGTGTTGCCGTTTTCGTAGATCAGCACGCGGAATTCATAGCCGCCGAGATCCATTTTTTCGGGGAGATTGTCCCCATAGGGATTGGCCGGCTCGGTGTCGGCCGGGGTGGAATCGCCTGCGGTGTCGGTGCCGGCGCCGGTGTCGGCGGGGGAGTCGGAGCCGCAGGAGGCAAGGGACAGGAGCATGGCTCCGAGCAGGAGCCGGGAGATCAGTCTTTTTTTCACGGTATCAATCCTTTCGGATGGTTTTTCTATAGTCTAACACAGCCGCTGACGGATAGCAAGCACCGAGGCGGACATTTGTCCGGAAGCAATGACCGGATTTGTCAACAAAAAGGATTGACAAGCCGGCACGGATGTGGTAGGATATAGAAAAGGGGGGGATTCCATGGAGAACCTGTTCGACCGGATGCTTCAGCGGACCTACGAAGCAACGGCGGAGAATGTCCGCCTGCGCCTTTTGGTGAATGACAACAGCGATGATTCTCATGTCGGGCCGGAGATGAGGGTTCAGCACAGCCATACCTATGCCGAGCTGTTCTGCGCTCTTTCGGGGAGCCTGACGGTCCGGGTCGGCGGGAATGACTTCTGCCTTACGAAAGGTCAGATGCTGCTGGTGCCGGCCGGGATGGAACACCGCAAGCTCTCCGCGGACGGTGAGTGGAGTTCGTTCGGCTTTTCTCTGAGCCGATGCGGCGAGGAGGGCGGAATGCTCAGACGCCGTCTGGAACGGCTGGAGGGCTGTGAGACGCCGATGTTTCTGCCGGGGGGCCTTGTCACGGGCCTTGAGGAAACCGTGCGCGCGCTTGCCGTCCGGCCGCGGTGCATCGATTCCATGCCGGCGCTCCGGATGATGCTTCTGCTGGCCGACATCAGCGAGGCACTTGCGGATGGTGAGAAGATCCCTGCGGACCGCCTGAATGATCTGTCGCGGGATTCGCGGCTGGATTATCTTCTGAGCGAGTGCTTCACCGAAAACATCACGGCCGCCGAGGCGGCGCGCCAGCTTCATATCAGCGAGCGGCAGTTAAACCGGCTCGCCACAGGACGTTACGGCATCAGCTTCGGCCGCGCGATGCAGCGTCAGCGGATGATCTCGGCCTCCCAGCTGCTGGCATCGGGAAATCAGACCGTCGAGGAGATCGCCGCCCGGTGCGGCTATCTGAACAAATTCAGCTTTCACCGCGCCTTCAAGGCGTATTTCGGCCTGACGCCGGCCGCTTACCGGAAAAAAGCGAAAGAAAAAGCGGACAGCTGAGGCTGTCCGCTTTTTGTGTGTGAATCTTACTTTTCCAGCAGAATCATCCTTGCGCAGTATTCGGCGGGAAGCGCCAGCGAGAGGATGCCATCCTTTAATTCGCAGGTCTTGCCCTCGGGATACCAGACCGTCGCCTTTGTGTATCCGTACTTCGATACATCGATCTTTGCTTCGGAGTCCGTGCCGCCGATCCGCCATACGGCAAGATAAGCGCGGGACTTGTCGGCATTTTCAAGACCGGCCGCGGTGATGCCCCGCCATTCCAGACGGTGCGTGCCGCAGGGAAGAATCGGATGCGCATTCACGATATCCGCGCGCATCTTCTTGTAGGCCGCGATGCCCTCGGCGACAAGCGCGAGGTTCTTCTCATCGGCATGATCGAGCCGGCCCGACTGGTAGAGCACGCCGCACATACCGTTGACCATATTGAAGATCGTCGCCTCGCCGTCGGCATGACGGCTCTGCCATGCCTCGTCAAAGACGATGCCCTGGCGTTCATCGTAGCCGACCGCCATCGGGTACGCCCAGATGCCGGCCTTTTCCGGCTCCATCTGTGCCATCGTGCCGGCGATGATGGAGGGATTGAGATAGTAGAATTCCTGGTCGCTGGTGGATTGAAGCCAGAAATGCTTCAGCGTGCCGTGCTCGGAGCGGCAGGCACCGGAGCCGCAGTTTTCGATGATCAGACCCGGGTGGGCGGCAATCACCTCATCGACCCAGGATACAAAGGCGTTGAAGTTGTCGATGAGTCCCTGCGCGGGTGCGTTGCCGGCGGGATCGTCACAGCCGATGCCGGTGGTGGCGTTGTAATCGTTTTTGATGTAGCGCACGCCCATATGGTAGAGCTCGTCCACGCGGGATGACAGATGCGCGCGGACCTTCTCATTCCGGAAATTGAAGAAGGCGCGGGGAATGACCGAATCGTAGCGCTTCAGGAGGCAATCCTCGTCCAGCGTGTAGGAGGCGGCATTGGAATTGACCGTTTCCCACTCAAACCATACGCCGGGGATCAGCCCCTTCGACTTCATGTAATCGAAGATGCCCTGCAGACCGCCCTCGCCGAATTTGTCGTTGTCAACAATCCAGTCGCCGGCTCTTGCCCCGGCGGAGAGGGCATTCTTGTGCCAGCCGGCATCGATGCAGAAATATTCGCATCCGACCTTGGCGGCGGCATCGATCAGGGGAATCAGCCGCTCACGGTTCGGCTCGCCCCAGAGGCAGTTCATGTAATCGTTGAAGACAACCGGAATCACGCCGTCCGGATGCTTGACAAGGCTGTCGGCGCGGCGGTAAGCGCAAAGCTCCTGCGCGGCCTCCTCAAAGCCGCCCCTGATGCGGCCCCATACGGCGGGACGGGTCGAATAGCTTTCGCCCGGCTTCAGATGATAGAACCAGCCGCCGTTTTCTTCGTGCGCGGCCGAGCCCTCCAGCGAATACACAGGGTTGTGCATTCCGCCGGAGATGATGTGCTCCAGCATCCAGTTGTGGCCGCCCTCGATTTCCATAAAGTAGGCATAGCCGTCATCGCCGAGCTTCATCGTCAGCGGGAAGCGATGGCCGGAGGCCCAGCTTCCGACGGAGTCGATACGGTAGAAATTCCGCTCCCACGGATGGACGCTGGCGGGAATCAGACCGCAGTCCTCATCGGTGAGATACTGCCATTGGCCTTCACACTGCCAGCGGTTCATCGAGAGGGCAACGGTACCGTGCGAGGTCATGATCGCGGCGGAGGAGAAGCCGGTGAGGAGGACTTCCTTGTCGCTGTTATTGGTGATCGTGTTGATCTGTCTTACGGCGGCGGTACCCTCATACCGGGTCAGCTCCACCTTGACCGAAAGGCCGAGGGCTTCGTTTTTGTAGATGCCGTCATCCCCCTTGACAAAAGGGATGTCATAGGACTTCACGCGGACGGTGAAGGGAACGGCGCGGAGAATGGATTCGGACATGATAAATCCTCCTTAAAACTCGTAATCGACAGTTATGCTGGAAGCGCAGACGGCGTGCATATGGGTCTTGACCACGCTGCAATGGTAGGGGTCATCGGCATAAGCGGCCAGCGCCTCCTTATCCTCGAGGGTGACGGCCAGCAGAACATCATAGGAGCGGCCGGAGCGAAGAAAATCGATGCCGACCTCGATGGCGCGGATGGTGGGAACCTTGCCGACCATCGAGAGGAGAACCTCCTTGGCGCGGGCACAGTTTTCTTCGGTGGGATCGGTTAATTTGAAGCAGACAATATGCTTGATCATGAAGCTTACCTCCGTTTATTTGGTCAGACGGGTGAAGAGATCCTCCATCAGCGCATCGCGGTTGATGTGCCAGACATAGCGGATCAGCGGGCGGCGGGAATCAAAGCCGTAGTGGTCATCGTATTCGGGAATCGGAGAGGGGATGAGCTTGGAATGAAGGAAGCGGCCCTCGCGGTCGGTCAGCCAGGCAACGGCGGTGACGTCCCAGATCGGGCGGCTCCACGGCTTGCCCTTTGCATAGGATTCGGCCTCGGCGCAGGTGTTTTTGCAGAGATAATCGGCCAGCGGATTCTTGCCCTCCAGCCAGTATTTCAGCTCGGGACCGGTGGTGGTGAAGGCGCTGACAACGCCCATGCAGGGGAGCTGAACCAGCGGTACGCAGCATCCGAAGACAACGCGGGCGGCGGCCACATCCTGGAACATATTGAATTCGCGGGTATCCGGCCATTCGATGGCATGACCGCCGAGCCAGATCAGCACGATCTTATCGGCGATGTCGGGCGCGGCAATCAGCGCGGAGGCGACATTGGTGATGGCGCCGATGGCACAGACATAGAGCGGCTTTTCGGGGGAATAGGTGCGGGCGCGCGCAATGAGATCGCGCATGGCAGGGGATTCAACCGGCGTTTTTTCATCCTTCAGCCAGGCCTCGGAGCCGCGGAAGGTTTTTTCCTTCATATCCTCGCGGCCGGCTAATGTCAGCAGATTGAGAATCTCCTCATAGGAGCGCTCCATGCCCTCGGCCGGACTGTTTGAGCGGGCATTGTGAAAGGGCGCGGCATAGATGGCGCAGAGATTGATTTTATCGGGGCTTTTGAGGGCATAGGAAATGGCGAACTGATCGTCGATTTCGTTGTAGGCATCGGTGTCGAGAACAACATCGACGATGCCCCGCACGCTTTCAAGTGCGGCAAGGCGCTGGATTTCGGTCATGGGACGAATCTCCTTGATGGGTAGTATTTGCAGATTCTGCTCTTTCATTATACACGTCCCGCTGACAAATGTCAAGAGCGAAAATGCGATTTGCAAATGGCACTTGACAAATCCCCCAAAACATGGTATCATAATAACGTAAGGACAAGATGAGCCTTTTATAAGGCCGGAAAGGACAACAATACCATGGACGAAATGTTTCAGGGCGACGATATTTATACGCTGACCGACGAGGACGGCAGTGAAAAGCAGTTCGCACTTCTTGGAAGCTGTGAGGTGGACGGATGCGAATACATGGCGCTCGTTCCGCTGGAGGAGGGCAACGAGGAATATGTCATTCTCAAGCGTGCCATCGACGATGACGGCGAGGATATCCTCGTCACCATTGATGACGATGACGAATTCGACCGGATTGCCGACATCTTTGAGGATGAGCTGTTCGACGAAATCGACTATGACGGCCCCGGCGAAGAAAAATAATTTGTAAATTCCCAGAAAATCCCCTTGATTTTTTCAGCGGGATGTGGTATACTGGTATCAGAAAAGATCTCCTGCTTAGTGCGTGATCAGTCCAAGTTAAAAACCCACAATAGAAATAAACGGAGTTCGGCCTTCGGATGATGGGATGCAGACCTCCCGCGCGTTTCCTGCCGGTCCGCCCGCTATATGCCGGCGGCGCACGATCGTAGCGGATGTTGGGAGCACAAAACACCCGAGAGAACACCGGCCTTGCGAGAGCAGGGTTTTCTAATCTTGGATTCACACGGCTCGGCGGGGTTTTTTCGTTTTCACAAAAAATGTTTACAAATAAAAGAGGATTGTTGGCCCCGGGGGGTTGCAAGCAATCCTTTTTTGTTGTATAATATTGATAGAACGATTTTTATGAGGTGACTATGGAGCACGCCTGTCCCAACCCCTCCCGATCCGGGCCGATTGCCGTTGCCGTCCGGGAGCTGGTCGGCTTCCTCTGCCGGAGCGGAAGCCTGGATTCCCATGCCGGCACGCTGGCCATGAACGAGGGCACCCGGCTTCATAACATCCTGCAGAGCCGGGGCGGCGCGGGCTACATCAAAGAGGTCAGCCTGCAGAAAAGCGTGAATATCGGGGATACGGCGTTCATCCTGTCCGGCCGCGCCGACGGCATTATCGATGAGGCGGACGGGTACTGCGTGGACGAAATCAAGACCACCGGCGTTCCGCTTGCCTATATCCATGCCGACGATTACACCGCGTACTGGGCGCAGGCCGAGTGCTATGCCTGGATCTTCGCCGCCGATCATAAGCTGGAAAATATCCGGGTGCGCATCACCTTCTGCCATGTCGAAACCGAGGAGGTCCGCTATTTCTACCGCGCATATACCTTTGATGAACTGAATGCGCGGATAATCTCCCTTCTGACGGAATATAAAAAATGGGCGCTTCTTGCCATCGATTCCTATGCGGCGCTGACCGAATCCGCCGCGGCGCTTGCCTTCCCCTTCCGGGCACTCCGCGAGGGGCAGGAGGAGCTGATTTTAGCCGCGCACCGGGCCTTCAAGCGGCGGGAGCGGCTGTTTGCGCAGGCGCCGACCGGCATCGGCAAAACGATGTCCACCCTCTATCCCGCCGTGAGGGCGCTGGGGGAGGGAATCGGGCGGAGGATCTTCTATCTGACCGCCAAAACCACCACCCGGACGGCCGCGATGAATGCCGTCGAAATCCTTCGCAGGGGAGGCCTTTCGGCCAGAAGCATCGTGCTGACGGCCAAGGAAAAGCTCTGCCGGACGGGCGAGGTCTGCCGCACCTGCGATTCGCTCCGCTGTCCGTATTCCGACGGCCACTACGATCGGGTCAACGGCGCGCTGTGGGAGCTGCTGGCGGGGGATCCCTCGATCACCCGCGAGGCCGTTGAAGCGATGGCCGAAAAGCATCGGGTATGCCCCTATGAGCTGTCGCTGGATGCCGCGCTGTGGTGCGATATCATCGTCGGTGACTACAACTATCTGTTTGATCCGCGGGTCTATCTGCGGCGGTTCTTTTCGGAGGAATGTCCGGGCGAGGAGAATCTTCTTCTGGTCGATGAGGCCCACAATCTGCCCGAGCGCGCACGGGAGATGTTTTCGGCAACCCTTCATTTTGCCCCCTTCTTCTCGCTTCTGTGCAGAATCAAGGAGGAGGATCCCTACCTCTACGCCCCCCTGCGCGGGCTCTGCAGACGCTTCCTTGCCCTGAAGCGGCGGGTGCTGGCCGAGGGTGAGGACCCCGAAAAAAAGCGGGGCTTTCTCTTGTCAAAGCATCCCTTTGAAGAATTCGATGCCGCCGTCGGCCATTTTGCCGTGATGGCACAGGAATGGCTTGCGGCCATGGGCGACACGCCGATCACCGAGGCGGTGCGCGAGGCACGCATCGAGGCCTTCCAGTATGCCAGACTTGCCGAGGAGGCCGGGCGGGAATACGTCCGCTACGCCGAGGTACACGAAGAGGCGATCACCGTCCGCCTGCTGTGTCTGGATCCGGCCGCTCATCTGGGAAAGCGCCTTGAAAAGGTTCGCGGCGCAGTCTTCTTTTCGGCGACCCTGACCCCGACCGATTATTTTGCCGACATTCTGGGCGGCGGGGAAAAGACGGCTCTGCTGGAGCTTGGCTCCCCCTTTCCAAGGGAGAATCTCTTTGTCGGCGTGATGGATAAGGTTTCCACCCGCTATGCCGACCGGGAGCGCACGCCGCACGAAAGTGCGCAGATTTTAGCCGCCGCCGTGCAGGCAAAAAAAGGCAACTACATCGTCTATTTCCCCTCCTACAGCCTCTTAAAGGATACCTGGCGGGCCTTCCGGCATCTCGACCGGCAGACCGTCTGCATCGCCCAGAAGCCGTCCATGACCGAGGCGGAGCGGGAGGCGTTCCTTTCGCAGTTCGGGCAGGAGCGGCCGGTTTCGATGCTGGCCTTCTGCGTGCTGGGCGGCATCTTCTCCGAGGGCATCGACCTGACGGGCGATAAGCTGATCGGAAGCATCATCGTCGGCACGGGAATCGGCGCGCTCACAAGCGAGCGGAATGTCCTGGCCGAATATTACGAGGAAACCCGGGGCACGGGCTTTGATTACGCCTACACCTACCCCGGCATGAATAAGGTCCTGCAGGCGGCGGGGCGGGTCATCCGCACCGAATCCGACCGGGGAATTGTCCTGCTCATCGACGATCGCTTCGGCGAGGCACGGAGCGTGCGGCTTTTCCCAAGGCATTGGCGGGGCCTGTCGCTGATCGGCGATATCCCATCCCTTCAGGAGGCGCTTCGCCGCTTCTGGGAGGCCCATGACAGGAAAGATTCACAAAATGAACAGTAAGGAAGTATACAGTCTGAAAATAGATTTTCAGACCCGCTGAAAATAAATTTTCAGACCCGCTGAAAATAAATTTTCAGACCCGGTTTTGTGGCTTACCTTACCGTCCCGGCAAGGTTTTGCTTCGCAAACCAGCCCCAAAATCCAAGAAAGGAAGCTTTCGCTTTGCGAAAGCTATGATCTGAAAAATGAAAGCGATTCTTCAGCGCTGCCTGGAGGCAGACGTAACCGTCGACGGCGAGATCGTCGGCAAATGCTCACAGGGGCTTATGATCCTGCTCGGCGTGACAAAGGAGGATACAAGGGAGGATGCCGATCTGCTGGCCGACAAGATTGTGAAGCTCCGCATCTTTGACGATGCCGAGGGGCGGCTGAATCTCTCGGTCGCCGATGTGGGAGGCTCCGCGCTGGTGATCTCCAATTTCACCCTCTGCGCAAGCTACAAAAAGGGCAACCGCCCCGATTATTTTTCCGCCGCCGCGCCCTCCGATGCCGAGCCGCTGTATGAATATTTCGTCACCGCCCTGCGTACGCGCGGAATTCACACCGAGACCGGCCGCTTCGGCGCCGATATGAAGGTACGCCTTGTCAACGACGGCCCGGTAACCATCGACATGGACAGCAATCTCCTGAAAAAATCCTGAATCCGAGTGGAAAAGAGATGATCGTATGCTGCTGACAATCAACGGCAATCTGAATAAATATTATCTGCAGACCCTCTGTATGCTGTTTTTCCCGGGCGCCAAATTCTCCGAAAAGGAGGAGGAGGTCCGCCAATGCGCCTCCTTCTGGCGGCGGGATAACGGGAATATGGCCGAGGTTGCCTGCACCTTTGAATGCGACGGACGCTCGGCCTCGGCTCTCAGCCGGATCTGCCCCGACGATATCCACGGCTTCAGCCTTGACGGGGAAGGGGACGGGCTTGACCGTGCCGCCAAAATCGCCGCCGGCATCGCCGCGCTGGATGCGGGCCGCCAGCTTTTCGGCAGTACGCCGGCATGGGGCATCCTGACCGGCATCCGGCCGGCCAAGCTTGCCTCCGAGTTGATGCGCGAGCACAACGCGGACGGCTCCCGCCGCTATCTCGTGTCCGAGATCCGCTCGATCCTCGGCAATGAATTCTTCGTCAATCCCCGCAAGGCGGCGCTGGCCGTCGATATCGCCCGAAGTGAACAGAAGGTCATCCGCCTTGCAAGGAGCGGACGGCATCCCACCTGCTCGCTGTACATCTCCATCCCCTTCTGCCCGACCCGGTGCAGCTACTGCAGCTTTGTGTCCTATGCGACCCCCAAGCTCCTTTCGCTGATTCCCGATTATCTGGAGCGCCTGCTTTCGGATCTTCGCCGGACCCTTTCCTACATATCCGAGCGGGGCTTCCGCCTGCTGACGGTCTACATCGGCGGCGGCACACCGACTACCCTTTCCGAGGAACAGCTGGATCGGCTGCTGTCGGTTATTAACGAGGGCTGCGATGTGTCCCGCCTCGCCGAATTCACGCTGGAGGCCGGCCGGCCCGACACGATCACGCCGGGCAAGCTTGCCTGCGCGGCAAAACACGGCGTCACAAGAATCAGCATCAATCCGCAGACCCTGCGGGATGAGATCCTGCACGGCATCGGACGGCGGCATACGGCCGGGGATTTCTTCCGGGCCTATGAAGCGGCGCGCGAGGCCGGCATCCCCTGCATCAACACCGACCTGATCGCCGGTCTGCCGGGCGATGATTTCGCGGGCTTTTCCAAGACCCTCGACCGGATCATCGGCCTCTCGCCGGACAATGTGACGGTTCACACCTTCTGTGTGAAAAAATCCGCGGAGATCCTGCGGCTGGATACCGAGATTTACACCCGCTCGGCCACCGAAACCGTCAAGGCTGTCGATTATTCGCAGGTGAAATTAAAGAACGCGGGCTACATCCCCTATTACATCTACCGGCAGAAGAATACCGTCGGCAACCTTGAAAATGTCGGCTTTGCCAGGCGCGGCTCGGAGGGGCTCTACAACGTGCTGATGATGGAGGAGCTTCATTCCATCTTCGCCGTCGGCGCGGGCGCGGTGACAAAGCTTATCCGTACCGAAACCGGTGAGAACGGCCGCGAGAAGAAATTCATCGAGCGGATCTTCGAGCCGAAATACCCGTATGAATATCTGTCGGCCGACACATCAAACGCCTCTATGGAGGCAATGGACCGCTTCTTTGCGGGCCGCTGAACCACGTTTTCCACCCCAGCCGGTCACGGATCGGCAAAAAGGAGGTATCCTATGGCAAAAAGCATCGAATTCTACAACATCTGTCAGGCATCCGCCTTCGTGGCACGCTGTGAAGCGGATTTTGAGCGCCAGCTGGATGAGGTCTGCGCCGCCCTTCTGAAAAAGAAGGATCTGCGGATCATCGCCCTCAGCGGCCCCACCTGCTCGGGCAAGACCACAACCGGAAATAAAATCGTATCCGAGCTGACGGCGGCAGGCGCCAATGTCCACATCATCTCCATCGACGATTTCTTCCATGAGCAGGACATTTCAAAGCGGGATGAGCAGATGGCAAGCGGCAAGAACTTTGACTACGATTCCATCGACGCCATCGATTTTGAGCTTCTGAAGGAGAAATCCGCCTCCATCCTGCGCGGCGATCCTACCGAGCTGCCGGGCTACGATTTCACCACCGGACGGCGCTTCGTGCGCGAAACGGTGGATCCCGATGAGCACAGCGTTTTCGTCTTTGAAGGCATTCAGGCCATCTATCCCGAGGTGCGGGCCCTGCTTGGCGAGCGGTGCGTGTCGGTCTATATCAGCGTGGCCGAGGATCTGGAATTCAACGAGATCTTCTTCGGCCGGCGGGAGCTGCGGCTGATCCGCCGTCTGGTGCGGGATTACAAGTTCCGCGGCGCCGATCCGACCTTCACCTTCTATCTCTGGCGGAGCGTGGTATCCAACGAAGAAAAGAACATCTACATCCATGAGGACAGCGTGGATTACCGGATCAATTCGCTGATGCCCTATGAGGTCATGCTACTCAAAAAGGATCTGCTGGCCATTCTCGCCGAGGTGGACGAGAACAGTATGTACTATGCCAAGGCGCTGGATTTTGCCCGCCGGATGGAAGCGGTTCCGGTGCTCGATCCCGCCCTTGTCCCCGCCGAATCCGTCATGCGCGAATTCATCGGAAAATAAATTCAATCACAGGAAGAATCACATTATGGAAAGACTGAACGCAAAAGCAACCTACAACGATTACTGCGAGAGCGCCGCTTTTATTAAGGAAAAGATCGGCGAAGCACCCGACGTCGCCATCATTCTCGGCTCGGGACTCGGCGATTTCGCCGCCGGGCTTTCGGATGCCGTCATCATCCCCTACCGCGAGATCCCCCATTTCCCGGTTTCCACCGTGTCCTATCAGAAGGGCGAGCTGGTTTTCGGCAAGCTCGGCGACAAGCGTGTGCTTGCCATGAACGGCCGCTTCCATTACTACGAGGGCTGGGAAATGTGGCAGACCGCCTACCCCGTCGGCGTGTTCAAGCTGCTGGGCATCGAAAAGCTGATTATCACCAATGCCGCCGGCGGAATCGGCTACAACGATTCCCGTGAGCTTCGCCCCGGCGATCTGGTCTGCGTGACCGATCAGATCAAGCTGGCCCCGATGTCCCCTGTGCGCGGCCCGAATATCAAAGAATTCGGCGAGCGCTTCTTCGATATGCAGTCGGTGCTTGACAAGGATCTCCGCCGCCTCGCCTTTGAGGTTGCGGCCGGGCAGGGCTTTGCCCTGAAGGAGGGCGTGTACGCCTATATGAGCGGCCCCCAGTATGAAACCCCTGCCGAAATCCGCGCGCTCAAGCTGATGGGCGCCAATCTGGTCGGAATGTCCACCGCCGCCGAGATCATTTTCGCGGCCCAGCTTGGCATCCGTGTACTCTGCATTTCCTGCGTATCCAACATGGCCGCCGGCATCACCGGATCGCCCATCACCGAGCAGGAGGTTCTCGACGTTGCCGGCGAAATCCGCGATAAGTTCAAGGGCCTTATCAGCGGCGTGATCGCCCGTCTGTAAGAGCCATGAGCCTTGCACTGATTCTGAAAACCGATGCCCCCATCCGGCTTGTCATGAATACCGGCAGCCGCCTGAAGCGTGCTTTTTCCCATGAGGGCAATCTGATGTACCTGCCGGGAGCGGGAGGCGTCTGCCTTGTGCTGGACGGCGGATCGGATTCTGTCACCGACGAGCGGCTCCTGGCCGCCATTGCCGGAACCCTCGGCGGGCATCTCTATACCCCCGACGGGGATCCCTGGACCCCGTCCGACTGCGACACCGATTTTCTTTCGCATATCGCCGCGCCGGAGGATGAGATTCTGCCGCTCTACTGCCGCTTCCGCATCCGGATCGATGCCATGATCGGCTACCGGCGTCGGATTATGAGCTATTTCAACAGGCTCGATCTGGAAGTCCTCAACGAGGCGGACGGCGTGGCCATTGCCATGGCCCACAACTGCTATCTCGATCTCTTCTACCGCGAGGACCGCGACCCCGAAGGCCGTCTGCTCGGAATCGAAATCGCCGGCGAATGCGATACCACCTTTGCGGGACCCGCCGCCTTTGCCGATATCTGCCGCATTGCCGATGGACTGGCGACGGATCTGGGAGGAAGCCTCGAATGGGAGCGGGATCCCGCCATCACCTATACCGATGACGGGGATTTCACCCGCCTGCAGGAGCGGTATTACGAAATGCTCCGCCAGCAGCTGGCCTTTGCCCTCGAGGATGACCGGAACGGATTTCCCGCTTATGCGGCCTGGCCGGTGGATACCTATGAGCCGCAGCACATTCCCGGCAGCATCGTGAGCTGGCTCGGACGGCTGGATATCGACCGTCTGGTCGCCGAGATTGAGGAATACGGCTTTGCCTTTATGGCCGACACCCGCTTTTTTCTGCGGAGCCGGCCGGGCGAGATGTCCGATGAGCTGGCCGAGGGCTATGCCAAATGCGCGCTCGGCCTTCTCTGGACCAATGTAACCGGTGTTTCCTCCGCACGCGACGGCTTCCATCGGGAGCGCAATCAGCTCGCCGTCGAGTATGTCCGCCGCGCGCTTGCGTGCGATCCTTCGGTGCCGCTTCCGGCGGAGGCGGTGAGAAACCTCTTTGCATCGGCCGGCGAAGCCATGCCCGATCTCACAAATGCGGCCGCCTATATCGGCCATTATCCGATCGGCTATCTTCATGAACCGATCGGCTATGGCTTCGGAAGCTATCTGCGCCATGTTCTCCTGCCCGGAAGCGCGCCCTATTATGAGCCGCATCAGGGAGTGGAGGCGGTCTTCTACGACGACGGTGTTTCCGGCTTCCAGCTGGACTGCCGGATTGAATATTTCGATGAAGAGGCCCAGCCCGCCGTGTACGGCGAGGATGAATGCCCCTCGGACTGCCGCATCACCTCCTATGACATCGGCGGAAGCTCCTGGTGCCGGCTCCGGGAATGGGATGCGGACGGTGAGCTGCGCGCGCTGGCCGAGATCCTGATCCTCGATGAGCGCTACACACTTTCCCTGCGCACATCCCGCCCTTCGGCGATGGAAATGTTCCGCGAGGCCGTATCGCAGGCAAGAGCGGTGGAGATGGTGGACGAGATCGCCTTCACAGGCCCGGACGAAAAGCCGCGTGCACCCGGATCGGTCTTTTTCGTGCGCGAGGCGCCGGAAATCCAGCTGAAGCCGGATATTCAGTCTGCTGTGCTGGTGATGGCCGCCATGAACAGCTCCCCGGCCTGGCATTTTGAGCTGCATGAAGCGCCCGATGCCGCCACGCTGAGCAAGGTCGGCGGCCGGCCCTACGGTCTGAAGCCGGAGCAGTATCCCTGCACCGATATCCGTTGTCCCGACGGCACGAAAATCGTCCGCCCGATGGCCTTCTTTGCCCAGATCAACTTCGCCGATATGGAAGGCATTCCCGAAATGCCCGGGGAGGGAATTCTCCAGCTGTTTTTCGATATCCCGAACGGAATCATCTTTGAAAACGGGAGGCCCCGGGGAACAATCGGTACCGATCAGATTCGCCTGGTCTGGCATCCGACGGTCAGGGAGAAGGACAAGTGGTACGATCTTGCCTCCACCTGCTATCGCATGGACGGCGAGATGACCCATTGCCCGATGACCCCCTGCGACTATCGCTTTGAGGACCGGGTCATGCCGGGCCTGAAATTCTATCAGGAGATCTGTGCCGAGGAGGATGAGGAGGTCATTCTGGAGGCCTTCCGCAATCATGACTGTATGATCGGCGGCTACCCGGATCTGAACGTCCCGGATCTGCGGAATATGATGCCGCTGCCCTATGAGGTTCTGCTTTTCCAGCTGGTCTTCCGGCCGGAGGATACCGAGTGCCGGCCTCCCCAGCTTGGCGAGGGCGATGTCCGCCTGCAGGTCTTCATCAGCCGTGAGGATCTGGAAAAACGCGACTTTTCCCGCCCGTATGTTGTCTATACCAGAGATTAAGGAATAAAGACTTCACCGGGCGAATACACTGAAATAAGCGAAAATAAAAATTCAGGAGAGAACCAATGAAAACCCTGTACAAAAATGCGGCGCTGATTCTGCCGGACGGAAGCTGGCTTGGGTCCGGCTTTGTCGCCATCGACGGCAAATTCTTTTCCTATGTCGGCGAGAGCCGTCCCGAGGGCGAATTCGACCGCGAGGTTGATATGAGCGGCAAGCTGCTGGCTCCCGCCTTCTACAATACCCATTGCCATGCGGCGATGACCCTGTTCCGCGGCATCGGCGAGGATCTGCCGCTCCAGCGCTGGCTGGAGGAGAAGATCTATCCGGCCGAGGATAAGCTGACCCCCGAAAAGGTCAATCTCGGCACCCGGATTGCGCTGGCGGAGATGATCCGCTCCGGCTGTGTATCCTTCTCGGATATGTATTTCTTCTGCGGCGAAACGGTGAAGGCCGTCATCGATGCCGGTGCCAAGGCCAACATTTCCCGGTGTCTGGTATCCTTTGCCGAGGATGCCTCGATCAAGGGTGACGAGCGCTTTGACGAGGCGGTCAGGCTGGCGGATACCTATCACGGCGCTGCCGACGGACGGATCCGCATCGATATGGCCGTCCATGCCGAATACACGAATAAGGAAGGCTATTTGCGTGAGGTGGCCGACTATACAAGGGAGCGCGGCCTCGGTATGCAGGTGCACGTTTCCGAAACCGAGCGGGAGCACGAGGAGTGCAAGGCCCGCCATAACGGCATGACCCCGGTGGAATTCCTCACCGATACCGGCATTCTGGCAAAGAATCCTGCTGGCACCGTCGCCGCCCACTGCGTATGGGTAACGGAGCATGATAGGGAGCTGATGGCCCAAAACGGTGTCAGCGTGGCCCACAATCCGGTCAGCAACTTAAAGCTTGCCTCGGGCGTTGCTCCGATCCGCAAAATGCTCGATGCGGGCGTGAATGTCACGCTTGGCACCGACGGTGCGGCCTCCAACAATCAGCTCTCGGTTCTCCGCGAGCTGCAGACGGCGGCGCTGATTCATAAGGGCGTGAACCAGCAGGCCGATATTATTAAAACCTCCGATATCTGTGCGATGGCCTGGGAGGCCGGTGCAAGAGCGCAGGGCCGCTTTGACTGCGGCGCGCTGAAGGCCGGATACCGGGCGGACATGATCGCCGTCGATCTGGAAAGCTGGAACAATATCCCGATGTACGATCCCTATTACACGCTGGCCTTCTCGGCCGACAGCCGCGATGTCACCCTGACGGTGTGCGACGGCGAAATTCTCTATGAAAACGGCGAATTCAAAACGCTGGATGTGGAAAAGCTCCGCGCCGATGCGAAGCTGATTCTGCCGCGGGTGCTCGACTGACGCTTGCCCGCGCGGGAGGGTTCCCTCTTGCCAAAATCCGCATCCCCATCCCCGTCGCTGAAGGGAAGTGTAGCCCTTCTGACCCTGTCCGGTCTGGTGGTCAAGGCGGCCGGGCTTCTCTTCAAAATCCCGCTCACTTCGCTGGTGGGCGAGGAGGGCATGGGCTATTTTAATTCCGCCTACACCCTCTTTACCTGGGTCTATATGCTCTCGACGGCCGGGCTTCCCGCGGCGGCCTCGATGATGATCGCCCGCGCGGGGAATCATGCCGCCGTATACGGACGGCGGATCCTCCGCCTCTCGCTTGCGATGTTCACGCTGATCGGCCTTGGCGGTACGGCGGCGCTTGTATTCGGCGCGACGGATTTTGCCCGGCTGATGAAGGCCGAAAAGGCCGCGCCCGCCATCCTTGCCATCGCCCCGACGCTGGCGCTGATCGGACAATCGGCGGCGCTGCGCGGCTATTTTCAGGGAATCGGCGATCTGCGGCCCCATGCGCTGTCCCAGATCGCGGAGGCGCTGGGAAAGGCGATTCTCGGAACGGCGCTGGCATCCATTGCCCTGAAAAACGGGCGGCCGATCCATGAGGCGGCGGCTTATGCGGCGCTCGGGCTGAGCATCGGCATCGGAATGGGACTTGCCCTTCTCTGGATTTTCTATGCCATCACCCGTCGGGAGAAAAACAAGGAGCCCGATTTTTCGGAGCGTGAGCCGTGGCAAAGGCTCGCCGGCCGGCTCTGGAAGCTGGCCCTGCCGATCACGCTGTCCTCGTCTGTCATGAGTCTGACCTCGCTGATCGATTCGCTGATTATGACCCGTCAGCTCCATGCGCAGGGCATGAATCAGGCCGAGGTGATGGCCGTCTACGGCAATTACACCTCGCTGGCGCTTCCGATGTTCAATCTGCCGCCGATTCTTGTCTATCCGATCGCCTACGCGCTCCTGCCGCGGCTGGGAAGCCTCCTCTCGCAGGGGCAAACCGTGCGGGCAAGGGAAGTCTGCCTTGGATCGGTGCGGGCCTGCGCGGCCTTAGCCTTCCCCTGTGCCATCGGCCTTGCGCTGATGGCCGAGCCGATCCTGTCGCTGTTTTTTGATCCCGCTCTCGCCTCGCGCGGAGCACCGATGCTGACGATTTTAGCCCCGGCCAGCGCCGCTGTCTGCTTTTTAGCGCTGACCAATACCGTTTTGCAGGCATCGGGGCGGGAGAAGCTCCCCCTCTATGCCATGCTCATCGGCGCCGGCATCAAGCTGGCACTCAGCCCGGCCCTGATCGCGCATTTCGGAAAATACGGCACGCCGGCGGCTACCCTGATCGGGTATCTGGTGATTCTGCTGATCTCCGTCACAGCAATCGGAGCCGCCACGCCCTTTGGCCCCTGCTTTCGGCCGGGTGTGCTGCTGCGGCCGCTGATTGGCGGCGGACTCACGGGTCTTGCGGCTCTCGGTATGTCCCGGATCCTCCCAGCGGGCCGGATCGGCACAATGGCATCGATCCTTCTTGGGGGCGGTGTCTGGCTGTTTCTTACCCTCTGCGGACCCGATCGGGCGCAGATGCTGGAATTCTTACCAAAATCAAAGAAAAGGAAACACAACGATGAAAGAAACCATCGAGGCCATGAAGGCCAAAAATTCGTATACCGCCGCGGATCTCCGCACGATTATGGAGATTCTGCGGAGTGAGGACGGCTGTCCCTGGGACCGCGAGCAGACCCATCAGTCGATCCGCCGCGATCTGATTGAGGAAACCTATGAGGTCATCGAGGCGATTGATCGGGACAGCGAGGTCATGCTGTGCGAGGAGCTGGGCGATCTGCTCTTGCAGGTCGTCTTCCACGCGCGCATTGCCGAGGAGGCCGGCCGCTTCTCGCTGGACGAGGTCGCCGACGGCATCTGCAAAAAGCTGATTCTGCGCCACCCGCACATCTTCGGCGATGTGAAGGTGGATTCGACCGAGCAGGTACTGACCAACTGGGATGCCATCAAGAAGGTGGAGAAATCCCAGGAATCCGACCGTGCGGTGCTGGATGCGGTATCCCACGCGCTCCCCTCCCTCATCCGCGCGGACAAGCTCATCAAAAAGGCCGGCAAAATGGGCATCACCGTCGGGCCGGAGCTGACGCTTCCCGATGCCGCACCCGGCACCGATGAGGCGTCAAAGCAGATCGGCGAACTGCTTCTTTCGGCCGTGTCGCTGGCCCGACAGTATGGCGTTGAGCCGGAAAAGGCGCTCCAGGATGCCTGCGATGCGCTGGTTCTGCGGGCGAAAGACTGAAAAAGGCCCGAAAATCCAAACTTTTTTTGAATTTTTCGAAAAAAATACGCGATAGGTCTTGATAAATCCGCAAAAAAATGTTATACTTGTATGTACCGGGCAATTTTTACGGTACATTAAAGAAACGAAAGGGTTAAAAACAATGAACAAGTCTCAGATTATCGACGCGGTTGTTAAGGAAACCGGTCTCAAGAAGAAGGAAGCAGAAGCTGCCGTCAACTCTGTATTCACCACCATCGAATCCGCTCTTCTGCAGGGCGAGAAGGTTCAGCTGGTCGGCTTCGGTACCTTCGAGGTCAAGGAGCGCGGCGAAAGAGCCGGCATCAATCCCGCTACCCGTGAAGCCATCACCATTCCCGCTTCCAAGCATCTCTCCTTCACGGCCGGCAAGACCATGAAGGCAAGCCTCAACAAGTAAGCTTGTTCGGATACAGGGGAATACTTCATGCGGCTGGATAAATATCTGAAGGTTTCGCGGCTCATCAAGCGCCGCACCGTCGCAAACGAAGCCTGTGATGCGGCGCACGTCAGCGTAAACGGACGGCCCGCCAAGGCCTCCTACGACGTGAAAGAGGGGGATCTGATTGAGATCACCTTCGGTCAGCGCACCACGAAGCTGAAGGTGCTCGATGTACGCGAGTTCACCGCCAAGGCCGATGCGGCTTCGATGTACGAGCTGATTCCCTGATCTGTCATACTCCGGCGCCCGGCTTCATATAATGAAGCAAAACCTGTACGGAGGGCGCAATATGAACGGACAACCGGAACACGGCGCGGCGCAGGATGTGATCCTGCGTGAGCGCGCGTGGCTGACAATCACCGGCGTGGAGGATGTCACGGCCTTTGATGAGGACAGTGTCACTCTGCGCACCGCCAAGGGCATACTGTCGGTGGACGGCAGTATGCTCAAGATCACCCGGCTCTCGGTGGAAACCGGTGAGCTGGAGATCGAAGGCCGGATCGGCGGCGTGCTCTATCTGGATGAGGAGCCGCCAAAGAAAAAACGTTCCATCTTCGGACGGTGAGAGACCATGACAGTCCAATCGGCAAGTCAATGGCAGCTGCTCGCCGCCTCCTTAATACTAGGCGGGATGCTCGGACTTGTGTCCGACCTGCTCACATTCGTGCGGATGATGCTCACCCTCCCCCTGGGGCAGGGAAGGCATCCTCTGTCGGCCATCCTCACCGATATCGCCATCTTTATCCAGGATATTCTGTTTTTTATCGCGGCGGCGCTGACGGTGACGGTCTTTCTTTTTCATGCCAACTACGGCGAAATACGCGGCTATGCCCTTCTTGGCGCGGCGGCGGGCTATGCCCTCCAACAGGCCAGCCTCGGGCGTCTTGTGAAGCTCTTGACCCGGTGGCTCACCGGACGGCTGCAAATCCTGTCAGGATATCTGTTTTGCCTTTTTATCCGTGCCGTGCTGGCACCGATCGGCCGCGGGCTGTTCCGGATTCTCGGGCGGCTCCGGCAGATTCTGATCGGCCGGCCGGCGGCTTATCTCACAAAAAAGCTGTATCTGTCGCGCACCGCGCGGCAGAAAAAACGCCTGCATCAATTCATCTTAAGCCTGCCACGGCATCTGAAGGAGGAAATCTGTGCGATCGATCCGAATGAGCATCCCCGTCAAGCTGGCTCTGGTTCTGGCTTTTCTGTTCGCTCTGGTCACGCTGGTCAGCGTACAGATCGAAAAGAACAAGCAGCTGGAGGAGCAGGCGCTTCTGGCCGAGCGCACCGAAGCGGTACGGGAAAACATCGCGGCGCTGGAATACCGGCTGAATATGCCATTCGATGACAGCTACATCCGGGATCTGGCCCGGGATAAGCTGGGCTACTGTCTGCCGGAGGAAATCATCTTTTACAACGATCTGATCAACTGATCCCGGAGGAACCACAAATTTATGGGCATTGAAGTCGGCAGCGTGTACGACGGAAAAGTCACAAAGCTCGCCGCCTTCGGCGCGTTTGTTGCGCTGGAGGATGGTAAAAGCGGGCTGGTACATATTTCGCAAATCAGCAGCTCCTTTATAAGGAATATCGGCGATGTCCTCAGCGAGGGACAGACCGTGCGCGTCAAGGTCATCGGCATCGATGAGCGCGGACGTCTGAATCTGTCCATAAAAGAGGCCGCAGAGGCCGGGCGTGGACGGGCTGTATCGGCCCCGCAGCGGGGACAGATTATAACAGACCCGCCGGAGGAATACACCGCCCGGGCTGCCCAAGGCGATTCCTTTGAAGAGATGATGACCCGCTTCAAGGCTGCCTCCAACGATAAAATGTCCGATCTGAAGCAGTCCTATGCCGCCAAGCGCGGTGCACCCGGCCGCCCCAGACGGCGATCCGACGGCTGATTCCAGCTTGGATACCGACACACCGTTATGCCGCCTTACATTGAGGGCGGCATTTTACATAGGGCCTGAGCACGATGGATGAAAGGATGGAATCCGGAAAAATGACACAGACTCCGATTTATGATACGATTATCATCGGCGGCGGACCGGCCGGAACCGCTGCAGCCGTCTATGCGGCGCGGGCCGGTCTCTCGGCGCTCGTCTTTGAAGGCGGCACGCCGGGCGGTCAGCTCTCGACCACCGATAAAATTGAAAATTATCCCGGCTTCGTTTCGATCGAGGGCTGGGATCTGGCCATGAAATTCACCGAGCAGATCGCCGCCTGCGGGGTGGAAACGATCTATGAGCCGGTGCTTTCGGCCGATTTTACAGCTAAAACTGTGCGGACCGCATCCGGTGAATACTTCGCACGGACGCTGATTTTAGCGGCCGGATCCCGGCGGCGCACGCTTGGCATTCCGGGCGAGGAGCGGTACACGGGGCGCGGCATCTCCTTCTGCGCGGTCTGCGACGGAAGCTTTTATAAAGGAAAAAAAGTGATCGTGGTCGGCGGCGGCGACACCGCCATCGGCGATGCGATTTATCTTGCCCGGATGGCTGATTCCGTCACGGTTATCCACCGGCGGGATTCCTTCCGCGCGGCGGCGGGGCGAGTGAAGGCCATGGAGGCTCTTGATAACGTTTCCTGCGTGATGAATGCAAGGGTGACGGGGATTCTCGATACCGACGGCCGGGCATCCGGACTGACGCTGGAGGCGACCGCTGCGGGCGCCGAGGTGCCGCATGAGATTACGGCGGACGGCATCTTCCTTGCCATCGGCTCCGAGCCGGTGAGCGAACTCTGTGCAGGCCTTGAAGCAAATGGCGGCTATGTTGTGACGGATGAGCTCTGCGAAACCTCCGTCCCCGGCATATTCGCGGCCGGCGATCTGCGGGACAAGCCGCTTCGCCAGATTGTGACCGCCTGCGCGGACGGCGCGCTGGCCATCGAGGGCGTGCTCCGGTATTTATCTGAAAAATAATCGCCCGGAAGGAAACAAAATGCTCATAAAAAACGTCAAAATCTATACAGGCTATGCCGACCGGCCGCCCTTTATCGGCTGGGTGGAAATAAGCGATGGCCGCTTCTTTGCCATTGGCGAAGGGCAGACCGATGCCGACGGTTTGGACGGGGAAGGGCTGTCGCTGATCCCCGGCCTGATCGATGCGCACACCCATCTTGGCATCGTCGGCGATTCCGTCGGGGTCGAGAGCGATGACTGCAACGAGGACAGCGAGCCGATTCAGCCCCAGCTGATGGCGCTGGACGGATGCAATCCCTTCGACCGGTGCTTTTTTGAGGCGCGGGCGGCGGGTATCACAACGGCAGCCATCGCGCCGGGCAGCGCGAATCCCATCGGCGGCCGGATTGCGATTGTCAAGACCGCCGGCGATTGGATCGATGAAATGGCTATCGCTCCTGCGGCGGCGATCAAATTCGCGCTTGGCGAGAATCCGAAGATGACCTATCATTCCCGCAACGAAGCGCCCGTGACGAGGATGGCCACCGCATCGCTGATCCGCGAGGCGCTGGAAAAGGCGCGCCGGTATATGGCCGATCTGGATCGCGCCCGATCGGAGGAGGATGCCGACGAGCCGGAATACGATGCGGCCAATGAGGCGCTGATCCCCCTTCTGCGGGGGGAGATTCCCGCGCATTTCCATGCGCACCGGGCCGATGATATTGCTACCGCCGTGCGGCTGGCAGGGGAATTCGGCCTTAGCTACGCGATCGTTCATGCCACCGACGGGCATCGGATCGCCGGGCATCTGGCATCGCTTGATGAGCATTTCCTCGGCGCGATTGTCGGGCCTGGGCTGTGTGATCGCTCCAAGCCCGAGCTTGCCGGGCTGAACACTTCGACCCCGGCCGTCCTGCATCGGGCCGGCGTGCGGGTCGCGCTGACCACCGATCATCCTGTCACGCCGATTCAGCATCTGCCGCTCTGCGGTGCCGTCGCCCTGCGAAGCGGGATGAATCCTGCCGATGTGCTGGAGGCGATGACAATCCGTCCGGCGCAGATTCTGGGAATCGCCGATCGGGTCGGATCCGTTGAGGTTGGCAAGGATGCGGATTTTGTTCTGCTTCGCAAGGAGCCGCTGACGATGGAGGCATCCGTCGAGGCGGTATATATAAACGGAAAGGCAATCGAATGAACAAGAAAACCACCATCATCATTTATGCGGTGCTCGGCACGCTGCTGCTTGGCATGATCGTCGCCGCCGTATTGCTGGTTCTGCACACGAATTCGCAGAGCGATGCCAACGATGCGCTCGAGAAGGAGAAGGATGCCCTGCAGGGCGATTTGTCTGATAAGGAGGATACCATCGATTCCCTGCGCGAGGCCAAGGCGGCGCTGGAGGCGGAGCTTGCCGATCTGCAGGCGAAGCTTGAGGAGGCCGAGCAGAAATATGCCAATGCCGGCACCCTCTACAGCGCCCAGATCGCCGATCTCAACACCGAGATTGTGCGTAAGAACAACGAAATCGCCGATCTGGAGGCGGATATCGCCCGCTATGAAACGGTCTACAACATCGATGTCCGCGATCAGGCCAAGCGGATCGATGCGATTGTCGAATACATCGAAAAGGGCTGTCCCCTCGTCCGCATGGAGGACAAGATCGATCCCGAAACCGAGGAGATGACCTACAAATGGGTCAAATCCGCCGATATTGAGGCCGAGGCCAAGGCGGCTTATGATGACGAGGCGGCGAAGATTCTGGCCGCCGGAGGAACACCGCCCGAATATGAGCCCTATGCCTGGATCGGGACGCGCGAGGATGTCTTCTATCCCTCGATCAGCGTCTATTACGAGGATCTGACCACCGGCTATCAGTTCGGCTATGAGGCCGACAAATCCTTCTATTCTGCCAGCGTTGTCAAGGCCCCCTATGTCCTCTCCGTGCTTCAGGAGATTGCCGCCGACGAGGCGCGGTATCTGGAGGAGCTGGAGGCCGAGGGCAAGGAGATTGAGCTTGTCGATACCGATGAGGACGGCGAGCCGGATACCGAGGTCTATGTCTACTCCGATCAAAAGTACGATCTGTCTGAGATCCTTGTCTACGATAAGAAGAAAATGCAGAAGGAAGGCTCGGGCAAGATTCAGGAGATG
>JAZNKS010000011.1:0-19120 GCA_045578725.1 Candidatus Flemingiibacterium sp. | reverse complement strand
CGGTTTCTATGAAATGTTCTTACTCGACCTATCCACGGGAATGCGGCGCGGGGAACTGCTCGGTCTGCAATGGAGTGACCTCAACTTCCGCACGGGTGAGCTGCATATTCAGCGGCAGGACTACTGCGTGAACGGCAAGCTGACCGTCAACAAGCCGAAGACGGAAAACTCCGACCGCACGATCATTCTGCCGAAATCGGTGGTTGGTGTGCTGGCGGAGTATCGGAAAACGGTCGATTCGCGGTGGATGTTCCCGTCACCGATCATCGAAGATCAGCCGCGCAATCCGTCCACGGTCTATGATCGGATGCAGACCACGCTGGAACGCGCGGGATGCAAAAAGGTGCGCTTCCACGATCTGCGCCATACCTTCGCCACGATGGCGATTGCGAACGGCATGGATGTGAAAACCTTGTCGGCGACCATCGGTCATGTGTCGGCGACAACGACGCTGGATATCTACTCGCATCGTACGGCAGAGATGGAGGTGAAAGCGGCGGAGAACATCGAACGCGGCATCGGTAAATGTGAGGTATCGACCGTACCACCGCCGGAGAAACCTGCCGAGGAGCCGGCAAAAGGACTGAACGAACCGTTCACCCCTTACAAAGGCAAGATCCGCAAATCCGGCAGCGGGTGCATTTACAAGATCAACGATCATCTCTACGAGGGCAGCTTCTCGCCGACACACGCCAATGGCAAGCGCGTGAAGCACAACGTGTACGCCGAGACGCGGGAGGAGGTTGAGGTGAAGCTGGCGGAGTTGATTGAGAGAGTAAAAGCGGAGATAGCTGAAGAAAAAGCGAAAACGAAAGAGGGGTGACCGGTTGGGTCACCCCTTAGTGGTTGCGTTGCTGTAGACAAAGAATAGCGTAATAGTGAAAAACTTGGTAGGGAGTTTCCTGCCGAAGCTGATTTTGTTTTATTGATTATTCGGGGCGCCAATTGTCAGCATATTCTAAAAGATGCTCTTTAATTTTTGAAAATTCTTCTTTTTCGCGTACTTTATCGAAAACATTGCTTTCGATTTTTTTAAGTAATCTTGCTGCTTCATTTTCTGACGAACTGGTACTCCAACTACCACGATCCTTACCTCGAAAAACGAGAGATGTACTATCTTCGTTCACTGATGTAATAAATTTAATCGCATGTTCTGCTGCCAAGGAAAGGTGATGCAAAGCTTTTTCATAATTATCTTTTTGGGCATAATAAAAGGCTTGTTCACGATGTGTGTCAGAGAGATGCGTATGATAGAACCCAAAATCTCCGTTTTCAAAAAACAAATGCAATAACGCAATGCGTTTATCACGAAGAGCAGCATTCTCTTCAAGTGTATATGCCATTTCACCGGAATCAAGCTTGGTTTGCATAAAAAACAAACTATTGGACAGAAACTGAAGTAAATTTGTAGCTTCACTTTGTTTGGCAGCATATTCTTTATCGCCTGAATAAACACAGCTAAGAAGCATTTCTTGTGAAACAGACATAAAAGGCATTGATTCAGCCATTTTTACAGCCTCGTCTAATCTACCAACGTCACGATATGAATAACACAACACTTGAATTGCACCATGCCGCTGATGATCTACTGTACTTTGTTCGAGAATTCTTTCTCCCCATTTTATAGCTTCCTCGAGATATTTACGATCTCCTGTAACATCCTTTTGCCAAGAAGAGACATACATGAGATTATAAATAATGTCGCAGTTATCAGGATATTTTCGAAGTCCATCTTCCAAAATCTCACGGGCTTTCTCTAAATAGCCTCTGCTTGAATACTTGTCTGCTTCATCACAAATTGCGGAAATGATTTGTTGTCTGCGTGTAAGATCAATACCTAAAAGTTCATCAGAAGTAATATTAAAAAGATTACACAATGGAGCAATGAGAGAAATATCCGGCATTGCCATATCAGTTTCCCAACGGCTAATAGCTTGTGGAGAAATTGATAAAATATCAGCAAGATGTTCCTGTGTCATATCATGCATGTGACGAAGATTTTTTATTGTTTTCCCAAAACTCATGATATAGTCCTCCTACAAAAAAATTCTCAACCAGTTGTATCTATATTATACAATAATACTTTTCGGTTGTCTATGTCTCGTTAATTGGAAAATAATCAATTTTGAATTGTTTTTCAAAACATAATGAGGTATTTGTTCATTTCTTGCTGTAAAATTTAGGATACTCAAATAAAACAAATAATCCGAACGACTCTCCAAGTAAGAGAATGTTCGGATTATTTTCATGTGGTCGGAGTGACAGGAATCGAACCTGCGCCATCTTGGTCCCAAACCAAGCGCCTTACCATTAGGCAACACCCCGATATATATTCAGTTTTTTTGAGTCGATTTTCTCAACTATGGTCAAACCTGTGGTCAAGCCGCATTTTTCTTTACCGCTCGATCACGATTTGCTCGCATTTTCGCCGTTTTTCGCCCGATTGCTCGCTTTTCTGAAAACCGCAGCCGAAAACCACTGCATGCTCCCAAACCAAGCGCCTTACCATTAGGCAACACCCCGCTACATGAATATTATTATATCACAAATTCCGGTGTTTGTCAAGCACTGCGGGGGAGTTTTTGGAAATGCGGCTGTGCAGAGGGACCGGGGACAAAAGGCGCGGATTCCGGAATAAGCCGGAATCTGCGCTGCTTTTGTGCCTGGGCTTTTGTGCCTGGGCATTTGTGCCTGGGCATTTGTGCCTGGGGTTACTCCTCTTCCAACGGGAAGGTCACACGCCAGCTGCCTTCAATGGCGCCATCCGAGGTGACATAGCTGCCGAACAGGGTATGCGTATCGAGGATCTCCGGCCCGATGCCGATGAAGATATAATCCTCATAACTCCCCCTTCCATCCGGGGCAAAGAAGGCGGCGGAACCGCTTGAGTCGATACTTTCACCAGTTTGGGTATCGGTCAATCCGATGGAACCATGATTGTCCGTATGCAGAATGTCTTCATAGTACACCTGCACATGGAGATTGCCGTCTATGACACCGATCCCGGTCAGCGCGACACCGTCATCAAGGTGCATGAGCGGAGCGTTCGGTTCCAGCACTGTTATGCTATGACCGCCGGATTCCATATATCCCTTGATGATGGCGGGGCCGCTGACACCGCGCGGACGGACATTTTTTACATCAGGCAAGAGATCAACATCCTCACGGCCGATTCCCTCGATGATCCCGGCGCTGGATTCCTTTCCGGTCAGAATCTCCCGCAGGAGGAAGGTGAGCTTCCCGCCTGTGATCGGCCGGTCCTTCCAATGACGGATCGTGACGAGGAGCGAGGCGGTCTGCGAGGCGGGATCGAAATCCAACAGCTGGCAGGAGCCGGTACTGGAGAAGGGGGTGAGAATGCGATAACTGTCAAAAAGGTCGATGGATTCATCGAGCCGCTGTCCTTCCAGATCGCAGAGTGTAAGATAGATCTCCGCGACGCTTTGGTGAATGCTAACCGCCTCCACGGTCATCCGGATTCCGTTTGCCTCCGAAGAGCGCTGTACCGGCACGACAAACTGAGCGGCGGCGGGGGAAAAGGCATACAGCAGCTCCTGTAAGGCGGGGGATGCGGCGGCGAGGCTCGGAACGGCAAGGATCAGTGCAAGACCGAGACAGGCCGCTGTGACGGCGAGCCTTCGGAATGGATGGTTCCGTCGGCGTGAGGGGAGATGCTCCGCTTCCTTGATATACTGCGGATCAATCCATGTCAGCTTGTCAAGTAATTCGTAACCGGTCATAGGGAATAGCCCTCCTTTTCTAAATGCTTCCGAAGCTGATTCCGGATTCGGAAGAGAATGGATTTAACTTTGCTTTCGGATATGCCAAGCTGGCCGGCGATGTCTGCGGCAGAATCGCAGGTCCAATAACGCCGGAGAAAGATCCAACGTTTTTCGCTGCTGAGGGATTCCAGAAACCGGTTCAGGATTTCACCGAACGCCAGATCATCGATCCGTTCGGCTATGGGATCCTCCGCAGGCAGACATTGCTCCATTTCGGCGCAGAGCTCACAGAGGAGTGCGCTTCGCTTCTGTCTCTGTCGGTCCCGGCAACGGTTCAGCGCCAGATGGCGGGTGATACGCGCCAGAAAGGCATAGAGATATCCGCGCGGCTCGTGCGGCGGAATAGACTGCCATGCTTCAAAATAGGTATCATTTTCGCATTCTTCGGCGATCTGGCTGTCCTCCGTAATGCCGAACGCGAGGGCGCGCAGCCGCGGACCGTAGGCATCGGCGGTCATCCGCAGAGCCGCTTCATCCCGCCGGAGATAAGCATCAACGATATGGGAATCATTCAAACAAGCTCCTCCTTTCTCTTGATTTTGTGAAGGCCTTCACTTATATAAGCACCGCAAGGGGGGCGGACGGTGCGCATGAACACAAAAAACAGGCATCTTCCGATGCCTGTTTTTTTTCGTAGTCACATATACAGCGCCTCATCAAGCGGCTCGTAGTCCGCAAGGAGCTCGGTGCCGCCGCTTCTGGCGGTGATGAGCATCATCACATCGCGCATTTTGCGGGCATCGCAGAGCTGGGCCGGGGCCTCACCGATAAATCCGTCCGTGATGCAGCCGTGATGGCGGAAGGCCGGCTCATATTTGGGAAAGCGGGCCGATACATCGCCGATTCCCTTCGCCTGGTGGCAGCGGAGCGGATGCTCGATGATTTCACCGCTTTTCAGCCGGATGGAGGCTGGCTCGGGATTATCCGTCAGCCGATTCGGGGTGCCCATCATCTCTTCCACCGAATGAAGATAGGTGTTCCGGTTGTGGCCGACGCCGGCAAGGAGGACATAACCGCCGCGCTCACAGAGCTGACCGTAGCACCCGGTCGGCCCGGTTTGCGTCGGATTGGTTTCCTCCGGCTTGATGTATGCCTTGGCAGCCTCCGGATCGCCGAAGACGACCATCGAGTGCGAGGGATGGAGGGAACGGTGTCCGCCCGGATGGCGGAGGGCGATGGAGGAAAAGGTTCCGACACAGGTTGCATCGGAGGCCATATCCATTGTGGGAACCGTATGGGTGATGAGATTCCGCCATGTATGAGTCGGCACGCAGAAGAGGCCGCCGTCTGCCGTGAAATAATCGATCAGCGCATCCAGCAGACCTTCGCCGCGGCCCTCGGTTTCGCCGACGGCTTTGAGGGATGTGTGCATCAGCACTACCGAATTCTGCGGTGCCTTCATGGCACGGAGCTGCTCATAAATCTGCTGCTTTGTTGTCATGCCTTGTGCCTTCCGATCTGACCAGCTGGGATGGCTTCAAAGCCGGGGATATCGGCAAAGACCGGGCTGTCCGGCTTAAGGGAGAGGGTTTCCTCATTCCATCCTGCGGCCTCGCGCGAGGTATAGACCACATTGCCCTCGACCTTCGAATAGGTATAGAGCGATTTATCGATGGTGCCGAGCCGGCCCTTTGCATCGATGATGACATTGCCGCAGACCGACGAGTAGGCCGGATTGATCGGGAATTCGATGTCATCGGGATCGGTGGCAAGATCGGTCTTCAGGACGGACAGGCGGGGATACTTCTCAAGCCAGACTCCTTCCTTGTACGGAACGGCGCGCAGATTTCTCCAATGCATCGAATCCGGCCGATTGACCGCCGCGCGTGCCCAGCCGTCATGGATGAAGCCGTCGCGGTAACGCGCATCGTAGCTGATCGGTGCGCGCTCGCAGTCGATGATGATATTGCCGTTGACAATATTTTCGCGGCCGCCGCCGACAAGGAAGCCGTTCTTGCCGATGCCGATCAGGATATTGCCGTAGGCGCTCTGACCGGAATGACCGTCATCCCAGTAGATGCCATCCGGCTCAAAGCCCTCGCCGCCGATCGCGCGCAGGAGGTTGTATCGGATGACGGTTCCGTGGGCCGTCCAGTTCTGGCCGGCATAAATCGCACCGGCATCGCTGGATTTGAGGACAACATGATGGATATCGTTGAATTCGATGAGGTGCTCGTTTCCGCCGTAGCCGATGGCCATATGCGGTGAGTTGCAGATTTCGTTGTGATCGCACCGGTTGCCGACACCGCTGAGGTTCACGCCGGGCTGATAGGTAAGGTAGATCTCGGAGAAGTCATGGATGTAGTTGTTGGTCACGCGGTTTTCGCCGGGGATCAGCGTTTCGCGGATACCGCCCTCGGCCTTGATGCCGCCCTTGCCGGTGTGCGAGATGTCACAGCCGGACACCAGATTGCGATAGCCGTTTACCGACACGCCGCTTCCGGCAACATTGGTGATCGTGAGATTCTCGAAGGTCATGTCGTTGCCGCGGCTGACAACCGCATCCTTCATCGTGCAGAGAAGACGGAAGCCGGAGAAGGTCATGCGGCAGGTATCCTCGCAGGAAATCAGCGGCTTGTCCGAGTAGGAGAAATCGAGCGAATTACAGCCCTCGAAGGGATAGAAATACAGGTATCCGCCTTTGCGGTCGAGATACCACTCGCCCGGAACATCCAGCTCCTCGGGGATGTTATAGAAATAATACAGCGCGCCGGCTTTGGCTCCGTAGCGGCTGACATAACGGGGCTTCACGAGGCGGTGCTCGGCATCCAGCTCCTCGATCGGGGTGGAGGAATCGGCCCAGTCATGCATGAAGTAGCCAAACATCCAGCCCTCGGTCGGATTCTTCCAGCCCTTGGCACGGGCGCTGGTTTCGCGGTCGAGGACATAGGTGCCGCCCCGATGATTGCGGCGGTCATTCCACTCGCGGATGTAATTCTGGGGCGGGAATTCGTAGCAGTCGCCCACATCCCAGACAGCGGCGAGTTTATTGAAAGAGCCGGCATTGGGATAGCGGGCCAGCATCATGCGGCGGCCGCAGAAAACTTCACAGCCGCAGCCCTGATAAGCGCCGTCATAACGGGAGGAAGTTTCGTAGGCACCGATGGCGGGAAGCTCGCCCCAATCGTCGGCATTCAGACCATAATCGCCGAGCGGAACCATACGGATGTGTTCCCGTGCTTCAACCGGGAAGCGTGCGGCCATTTCGTCATCGGGAGCCTGCCACTTTTCGGCGGGGATGGTGAGGCCGCCGTGAATGACGGCGCCGTCTTCACCGATGTAGGCAACAGGACAGTCCGCAGCGCAGTCCTCGGCGGTGAACCGGAAATCGGAGGGGGAATAGATGCCGGCGGGGAGAATCACGGTGATGGAGGCCGGATGCTCCGCTTCTGCCAGCAGGGCGCGTATCTTTGCGCGTGCGGCGGCGAGGGAAAGTTCGCTTCCAACACGGAGGGTGATCGGATTTTTCATAACAGGTTCCATCCTTTCTGATGTTTAAGTTTACCATTATTGTAGCAGAAACAGCGGGGAATGTCAAGCGCTTCCTTGACATTCCGGTGAGTTTGTGATATAATCGGAGCAAGTGACAGCTATGGAGGTGCGTATGAAATATCCGGAAGCGGTAAAGGCCATCTTTGTTGATAGGCCGAACCGGTTTATCGCCCGCGTGGAGCTTGACGGGCGGATCGAACCGGTACATATCAAGAATACCGGGCGGCTGGGCGAGCTGCTCATCCCCGGTCGGACGGTCTATCTGTGCCCGGGGGCGAATCCGGCCCGCAGGACGGCGTATGATCTGATTTCCCTTTGCCGGGACGGTGATGGCGGACCGATTGTCAATGTGGATTCGATGATGGCCAACGAGGCCGCCGCCGAATGGCTTCCGAAGAGCGGGCTGTTTTCCGGATCCGCCGTGATCCGGCGCGAGGTGACATGGGGTGGCTCGCGGTTTGATTTTGCGATCACGGATGGGGAGGCGCAGACCTTTCTGGAGGTGAAGGGTGTCACGCTGGTGGAGGATTCCATCGCCTATTTTCCGGATGCGCCGACCGAGCGGGGGATAAAGCATATCAACGAGCTGATCGCCTGCCGCCGCGCGGGATACGGTGCGATGCTGCTGTTTGTCATCAAGCGTTCCGATGCCGTCCGCTTTTGTCCCAATGACCGGACACAGCCGGCCTTCGGCGAGGCCTTGCGAGCGGCCCGTGCGGCCGGTGTACAGCTTATGGCCATGGACTGCACGGTAACGCCGGATTCGGTCCGGATCCGGCAGGCTCTGCCGATTGAATTGCAATGAAAAAGCGCTGCGGCAAGTTGAAAACTTGCAACAGCGCCTTTTTACTATTTCCGTCTTGCCCAGACGGCATATTCACGGCCCTCGCGGCGGCCGGAGGAGGCGTAATCGGTGACACGCACGCCGCCGGCATCGAATGCGATCGGCGATTCGCCGGTGCGGATGACAGGGGCATCGGCATCGATGATCAGCGACTCCCAGGAGCCGTCCGGTCCGGTTTCTGCGGCGAGGAGGAGTAGTCCGTAGGTCATGCCGATCCGCGGTACACCGTCGATTTCAACCGCGCGGCGGGCGAGAATCGGGGTGAAGGACAGGATAACGGTATGCTCGCCGGCCTCCCAATCCCGCGTGATGGCAAGATAGCCTTCGGCATCCGGTGTGATCGGAAGCGGTGTACCGTCCAGCGTGAGCGCGATACCGTCCGTTCTGGCGGGCGCACGCAGAAGCAGGCTCCGCACACCGGGGCATTTGACCGAAATCGTATAGGTCGCGCCGCCGTTATAGGGATAATCGGTCCGCTCGCGGATACTCCAGATGGGGTCCTCATAATCGGCATTGGCGATGACCATAGCGCGGACCTCCTTATCGGATGCATAAAAGAGCATATCCGGCAGATGGCTGACGGCGGTGAAGCCGCGATAGCGGCAGCATTTGTAGAGATGATCGGGGGTTGTGGTCAGCCGCTTGCCGAAGTTTGGCTGATAATAGGCAAAATCCGTGCCGTCATCGTTCAGCGCGCCGGCCAGATGATTGAAAAGCGTTTTTTCGATGGCATCGATGAAGCGGGTCTGTCTGGTGCGCCAGAAAAGGGCAAGGCAGAGCTCCAGCCATCCGACCGCCACGCAGTTTTCGTCCGGCTTCTGTTCGGCGGACAGCATCCGGGGCTGATTGCCGCCCTCGGTCCAGAATTCGACCAGTGTGCCGTTGCCGTTTTCGCGGATCTGGGTGGCATCCAGCTCCTCCCAGTACCGGATGCAGGCGGGAAGGGCTTCGGGATCGCCGAAGAAATCTCCATATTCCAGCATTCCGAGAAGAATGAAGAAGTTTTCGATCCCCTTTTTGGAGCGCAGATCGAGGATGGAATCAAAGGCGAAGAAATTGTTGTCCGAGCCCTTGATGAGCCCTGCCAGCTCGCGGGTGAAGGCATGGATTTCGCCAAGCGTGCTCCGCTGACAGAGGCGGACGAGCGGCATCAGAATCGACAGATGCTGGCTTCCGAAGTTGGCATCGCTGTTTAAGATATCTTCGTTTCCGGAGAAGCGGCGGGCGACCCAAAGGCCGATCCGCTCGGCGGCCGCAAGCAGCCGCTCATCGCCGGTCTGATCGAAGATGGCAAGCAGGCCGAGCAGGGTAAAGGCCTGATTCCATACGCCGAACCAATCCAGCTCATTTTCTTTTGTCAGACCGCCGATGTAGCCGTCCGCGCGCTGGTTTTTCATCACCGATTCGGCGACGGTCATGGCGTGAGAGCGCATACGTGCGGCATCCGCCTCCGATACGGTGCGCCGTGCGGCATAGGTCATACAGATGGCCATGTATTTGCCCGCAAATTCGCTCTCGGCGAAGGTGAAGGGATGCTCGCCGACATAGGCCTCGGCGTGCGGAGCGGGATCGATGCCGTGCAGGAAATGCTCCGACACGCGGTCATAGATATTCCCGAGCAGGCCGCCGGGGATGGTAACGGTGAATTCCATTACAGCCAGCCTTCCTTTACGGTGAGATGGAAGCCCTCGATGACCTCACGGAGCGCTTCATCGGTGATGCGGCGGCGGATGCCGGTATTGGCGGATACCACCTTGATATAGATTTCGGCAGCCTTCTCGACCGTTTCCATCAGGCCGAAGGCCTCATCCAGCGAGGTGCCGGCGGCGGTGATGCCGTGCATCGCCCAGACAAGCAAGCGGAAATCGCGGAATTTTTCGGCGGATTTCAGCCCCAGCGCATCGCTGGAGGAAAGCGCCCAATCGAGCATTCCCACGCCATCGGGGAAGATGACAATACACTCGGTCATGATGCCCCAGAGCGCGCGGGTCAGAACTTTTTCATCCGGCTCCAGCACCTGCGTCATGGCGATCAGATTGGCGGGATGGGCGTGGACAACAACCTTCTGGGCGGGATCAACGGCGCGGCGGGCCAGATGGGCGCCGAGATGCATGGTGATTTCGCTGGTGAAGCGGCCGCCGTCGCGGTAGCCCCAGAGAAGCTCGGCCTCTTTTCCGTCCGATGCGATGCGGATCAGACCGAGATTGGTTTCGGGATCGGCCATCATATTTTTGAAATACTTGCCGGTGCCAGTGATGACAAAGGCTTCGCCGGCCAGAGAAGGAAAGGGCGTGGAGAGGGGAATCGTTCGCAGAACGGTCAGCCGGTCAGCAAAAGGAGCCAGTTCCTCTGCGCTGAGGGAGTAGCTGATGTTGCCGCCGTTTCGCTCATTCCAGCCAAGGCGGTACATATTGGCGGCGGTTTCACAGATTTCGCGGATAAAGGGCGCGTTGCGGATCATAATTTCCTCCGGATATGAATTGATGCTATCATTATATCACAGCACGGTGACATAATGCAATAGCATTGAAGAGAAAAAAAGCAAAAGAATGATACTTCATGATACAAAAATGCCCTGCCGCGCCCGGCGCGGCAGGGCATTTGAGAGAATCAGAGATAACCGTGGGGAAGGGTCGGATCCATGGGCGCTTCCCGCTCAAAGCGGGAGGCGAGCACAACGGGCAAACCGGTCTCGGCGCTCTTGAAGAAGCTTTCCATAACCTCCAGAACGTGGAAGGTCTGCTTGTGGGTGGTACGGCCGGGACGTCCCGATTCGATCGCTTTTGCCATATCGGCAAGGCCGAGGCAGCGGGAGTTTTCGGCATAATCGAAGACAAGCGGATATTCCTCCATGCGTCTGGCTTCGCCATTGTAATACTCGATCTTGCCGCCGAAGGTGTTCGGGTCGGGAACGTAGAGCGTACCCTTGGTGCCGTAGATTTCAATGTTGGTCTGCTTGGAATTGTAGACATCGAAGCTGGTCAGCATGGATACGGTGACTCCCGATTCAAAGTGCATAAAGCCTTCGATGTGAGTGGGCGTGTTGACGTGGATGATCTCGCCCACATGAGGCTCGGCGGTGATCAGACGCTCGGCATAGGAGGTGCGCGCATAGCCGTAAACCGACTTGACACTTCCCAGCAGATTGGTCAGCGCGGTGATGTAGTACGGACCCATATCGAAGAGGGGACCGCCGCCTCTCTGGTAATAGAAGTCGGGATCGGGATGCCAGGTTTCGTGACCTTGGCAGGCCATAACCGCACGGACGCCGATGATCTCGCCGATGGTGCCCTGGTCGATCAGCTTGCGGCAGGTCTGGATGCCGGCACCCATGAAGGTATCCGGTGCGCCGCCGATGAACAGGCCCTTCTCGGCTGCGATGCGGACAAGATCCTCGCCCTCGGCAAGATCCGCGCCCAGCGGCTTTTCGGAATAAACGTGCTTGCCGGCCAGAAGGGCGGCCTTCGATACCTCATAGTGCTGATAGGGGCGGGTCAGATTGAGGACGATGTCAATTTCGGGATCGGCGAAGAGCTGCTCCATCGTATCGTAGAGCTTGGGGATGTTGTACTGCTGCCGGGCCTTTTCGGCACGCTCACGGATCAGATCGCAGACAGCGACCAGTTTTACATCGCGGAAAACCTGTGCAAAATTCTTGAGATAGATGCCGCTGATGCTTCCGACACCTACCATACCAACGTTCAGCATGATGAAATCTCCTTTTGTATGAAATTGGATGCTCAGTCAAGACGGGCGGGATTCTGGAAGCGGGCGATGTCCATGCCCTTTGCGGCCTCGCGGCTGTCGGCGGCCCAGAGAAGGCCGCGCTTCATAAGAAGCTGACCGTCGGCGGCCTGATCGAAGACGTCGTCATGATGGCCGAGCGAGCAGTAGAAGATGCGGCCAAGGCCCCAGTATTTGGTCCAGGCGACCGGCATATCCACCGGCTTGTTCATGGCATGGAAGCCGTTGACGGTGGGGAAGCGGGTGGTAGCCAGCACCTCAACGCAGGGATCGACGTGGAGGTAATACTGTTCGGATTTGATGGGAAAGTCCTTCAGGCCCTCGGTGAGATAGTGGCCGTTGTCGATGCCGTCCGAGCGCGGGGAGATATGGCAGATGTTGACCGTATAATCGGTGCCGTCATTACCGGGATGGGCGACCCACTGGCCGCCGGTGATGAACTGCCAGTTGGTATCCTGACGGAAGGCATCGTTCATGCCGCCGTGACAGCCGGCCATGCCGACGCCCCTGGCAACGGCCTGCGAGATGGCATTCGAGCATTCGCGGGGAAGCTCGGACATCGTGAAGCAGGGAACGAGCAGATCGTATTCCAGCAGGTGATCGAGATTGTCAAGTCCGTCCAGGCTGTTCTGAATGTCGGATTCGACACCGCCTTCCTTCAGCAGGCGGGCGAAGCGGGGGGCTACCAGCTCCGGCTCATGTCCGGACCAGCCGCCCCAGAAGATCAGGGCTTTTTTCATAGGGATCATCCTTTCTTGCCAAAAATATAGTCTATACTTTCATTTTACATGATTTCTCTTGCAAAAGCAAGAAAAGTATGATAGAATAATAGACAAAAGTTCAGATTTTCGGAGGAGCTATGATTCAGTATGAGAATAACCGCTCGGAAAAGGGCGATTACATCTTTTTCAAGCATACGCTGTCGCTGAATTTTCATGCGCATCTTCATCGGAGCTTCGAATATCTTTCGGTGGAGAGAGGTGCGCTGAGCCTGTTTGTGGGCGGCGTGCGCTTTCATCTGGAGGCTGGCGACCGGGCGCTGATCCTGCCGCGGCAGATTCATTCCTACGAATGCGACAGCAGCCGGATCTGCCTCAGCCGCCTCTGTATCTTCTCGGTGGATTATCTGCCGGACTTCAACCGCAAATGCCGGGAAGGCGGTCTGCGGAGCCCTCTGCTCATACGGGGAAGTGGTGTACCGTTCATGAAGCTGGAGGAGGCACAGGCGGATTATTTCCTCCTCAAATCGAGGCTGTATGAGATTGCTTCGGCCTATATGCGGGGGAATCTCTGGACGGATGCGCCCCAGAGCATCGATGCCTTTGCTGGCGAGTTTCTCGAATATGTCGAGCAGCATTTCAGCGAGCCGATCACCCTCGGGAAGACGGCGGCGGCGCTCGGATACAATTACCATTATGTATCCGGACTGGTGAACCGCTGCTTTGGCACCACCTTCCCGCGGATGCTCAACGAATACCGGATCTCACGCGCCTGCGAGCTGCTGGGTGAGGGCGAGCGGAGCATCACGGAGATTTCCGAGCTGTGCGGATTTGAATCGATCCGCAGCTTCAACCGAAATTTCAAGATGCTGACCGGCGTTACGCCGGGCGAGTACCGTCAGCCCTCCCGCACCGTAACAAAGGGCGGACAGGGATAACAGGAATAAAGAATGGCAGATGTCCGATTCCGGACACCTGCCGTTTGCTTTATTTCCCGTGATAGAGGCGATTGACCTGATAGCGCGGCTCACAGGTCAGATTGACGCCCAGCTTTTTGAAGGTCTTCTGATCGATGGAGGAGAGGATGACCGAGGAGTGGACATCGCAGCCCTTCAGATGATCCAGCTGGTCGAGCGCCAGCGCGGCCTGTTTGTCGGTGGCGGCGCAGATGGCCAGCACAATCAGCACCTCGTCGGTATGCAGACGGGGATTCTGGTTGCGGAGATGATCCACCTTCAGATGCTGAACCGGTTCAATGATGGACGGCGGAATCATCAGCACATCATCGGCGATGCCGGCCAGCTTCTTCAGCGCATTCAGCAGGAGCGCGGCCGAGGCACCGAGCAGGGATGATGTCTTGCCGGTGACGATGGTGCCATCGGGGAGCTGGATGGCGGCGGCCGGATGACCGGTAGCCTCCGCCTTGATGTTGGCGGCGGGGATGACCGGACGGTCGGCGGCTGTGATCTGGGCCTGCTTCATCAGCAGATCCAGCTTCTGGACCGTGGAGCCGTGATCCATGTTTTCCTTCTGCTCGCAGAGGGCGGTGTAATAGCGGCGGATGATTTCCTGACGGGAGGCCTCGCAGACAACGGCATCGTCAACGATGCAGCTGCCGGCCATATTCACGCCCATATCCGTGGGGGATTTGTAGGGCGAGGAGCCGTAGATCTTCTTGAAGGTGGCCTCCAGGACAGGGAAGATTTCCACATCGCGGTTATAGTTGACGGCCGTCTGATTGTAGGCCTCCAGATGGAAGGGGTCGATCATGTTGATATCGTTCAGATCGGCGGTGGCGGCCTCATAGGCCATATTGACGGGATGCTTCAGCGGCAGATTCCAGATCGGGAAGGTTTCAAACTTGGCATATCCGGCCTTGACGCCCCGAAGATTCTCATGGTAGAGCTGGGAGAGGCAGGTGGCCATCTTTCCGCTTCCGGGACCGGGCGCGGTAACGATGACGAGCCGGCGGCTGGTTTCGATGAAATCGTTCTTGCCATAGCCCTCGTCGCTGACGATGGTTTCGACGTTATAGGGATAACCGTTGATCGGATAGTGGCGGTAGACCTTGATGCCCAGCGCCTCCAGCTTCTGCTGGAACTGTGCGGCGGCGGGCTGGAAGTTGAAGCGGGTGAGGACAACGCTTCCGACATGAAGGCCGACGCTTCCGAAGGCATCGATCAGACGGAGAGTATCCAGATCGTAGGTGATGCCGAGATCGCCGCGGACCTTGTTCTTTTCAATATCGTTGGCGTTGACAACGATGACGATTTCCGCATCGTCCTTGAGCTGGAGAAGCATCTGCAGCTTGGAATCCGGACGGAAGCCGGGCAGGACACGGGATGCATGATAGTCGTCGAAGAGCTTTCCGCCGAATTCCAGATAGAGCTTTCCGCCGAACTGTGCGATCCGCTCGCGGATGTGCTTGGACTGCATCCGGAGATATTGGTCATTATCAAATCCGATTTTGCTCATAATGGTCGCTCCCATTCTTCTTACATTCACAATACCATTTTATTATAGCACAGATCCCGGCAAAAAGCAAGCACTTTGGCGAGATTTCGGAGAAATAACAAAAGGGCCTCTGTGGGGAAGCCCTTTTGCTGTTTCTGACGGATTACTGACCCGAAATGCTGAGGCTGCCGACATGAACGCTTCCGCATCCGATGCCGCCGCCGACTTCAAAATCGGCGGATACCGCACGGATATCCTTCATCAGATCCAGAATGTTGCCGGATACCACGATCAGCGTCACGGGCTCGGCGATTTTGCCGTCCCGGATCCGATAGCCGGCGGCCTGCAGATTGAAGGCACCGGATACCGCATTGACACCGGAATGCTGCCCCATCATGCGGGTGATGAAGACACCGTCGGCGATGGGCGAAAGCAGCTCCTCAAAGGATTTCTCCCCGCCGCTGAGGCAGAGATTGGTCGGCCGTACGCCGATGGCGCCGGAGCCCTGCTTGAAGCCGTTGCCGGTGGGAGCGGCATCGAGCATCTTCGCGGTCTTCAGATTGTGCAGGAATGTTTTGAGCACGCCGTTCTCGACGACGGTCTTGGGGAAGGCGGCCACGCCCTCGTCATCGAAGGAATAGCGGGCATAGGATTTCTCGCAGAGCGGATCGTCGATCAGCGTGATGTTGTCACCGAAGACCTTCTGGCCCAGCTTATCGCCAAGGAGCGAGAGCTTCTTTACGACGGCATCGCCGCTGAACATGGAGAGAAAGCAGGAAAGCAGGCTGGCAAACTGCTTGTTTTCGAATACAACGGGATACTGTCCGGAGGGCATGGAGCCGGCACCGATTGAGGAGAGTGGGCGGTCGATGGCCATCTTGTAAAGCTTGTCATAATCGATGCTGTCAAGTTTGCGGACATGATCGAAGTAATAGCCCTGACGGGTATCGCCGTCCTTGGCGATGACCGCGCCGCAGTAAAGTACACCGTCGGAGGTGGTGCGGGATACCGAAAGACCGCTTGAGTTTTCGATGGTGACGGTTTCCGTTTCGGTTTCAAGGGTAGCCTCGGTGGTGGTGATGAATTCGCAGTTTTTGCGCAGATAATCCTCCATCTTCAGGCAGATGGCAATCTTGTCGGCCTGTGTGTGGGAGGCGTAATCGTTCTCCTCCTCCGTCAGCGTCGGATAGGATTCGGAACCGCCGTAAATGAAGTAGGGATCCTCCGATTCGATCACCGATGCGCCGGCAATCAGACGGTCGGCGATATCCGTAATTTCGTCATCGCTGTCCCGCTCCACATAAAGAGAGGCGAGCCGGCCGTTGTAAACGCCGCGGACGAAGGCCTCATCCTTGGAATAGATTTCGTTTTTGTCCACCTTGCCGTTAAAGGTGGAGATGGATGCACCTTCTGCTTTGGTGCGGTAAATTTCCACCTCGGTAATGCCCTTGGCGCGGCAGACAGCTTCCAGTTTCTGAAATGTCATGGCTCAGTCCTCCTTTTTCTTTCCGTTTCCGCCGACGGTCATATTCTGAATGCGGATGGTCGGCTGACCGACATTGGCAGGAATCGAGCCGGAGGAAGAGCCGCACATGCCGTGACCGAAGGACTGGTTGTTGGCGATCATATCGATGCCGAGCAGGGCACCGGAGCCGTTGCCGATCAGCGTGGCCCCGCGGACGGGATGAGTGATCTTTCCGTTTTCAACCATATAGCCCTCGTTGACCGCAAAATTGAATTCACCGGTGACGGTATTGACCGAGCCGCCGCCCATGGATTTGGCGAACAGGCCGTATTCGGTGGCGGCGATGATCTCCTCAAAGGTGGAGGTGCCGTTGGCGATATAGGTGTTGGTCATGCGGGATGTGGGGCTGTAGCGGTAGCTCTGGCGGCGGCTGCTGCCGGTCGCCTCGGCATCCATCAGACGGCCGCTGCGGGCATCCACCATGTAGCCGGCGAGAATGCCGTCCTTGATGAGCACATTTTTCCGGGTGGGCTGCCCCTCGTCGTCGATGTTGGAGGAGCCCCATTCGTTCGGGACCGTGCCGTCATCGATGGCGGTGACGATATCGGAGGCGATCTTTTCGCCCTTCTTGCCGGTGAAGACGGACAGGCCGCGGGAAACATGGTTGGCCTCCAGCGAATGGCCGCAGGCCTCGTGGAAGAGCACACCGCCGAATCCGTTGTGGATGATGACCGGATAGACACCGCCGACCATTTCGGGGGCATCCAGCATGGTGAGGCATGAGGTGCAGATCTCCCTGGCAAAGCCGACCAGATCCTTCTCTTTGTAGCCATCAATTCCGAAATTGCCGCCGATGGTGGCGCTGTTTGACTGGCTCTTATCGCCGTCCTTTGCAACAGCGGTAGCACCGATCCGCTGCTGATTGCGGATATCATGGACGAACTGGCCGTTTGTGTTGGCGATCGTCACATACTGGGTCTTGTCGGTCATTTTGACAATCCGCTGAATGATGCGGGGATCGATGTCCTTCATGGCATCGTCTACAATGCGGATCCAGCTGATTTTTTCTTCAAGCGGAACATCGCGGCTCTCGCGGTCAATCGTGACAACCTTGCCAGAGGCATCGGATTCGATCAGCTCGCGGCAGACGGCGACAGCCTCACCCTCATAGCTGGAACGAAGCGATTCGGCCAGCTTCATAAGGCCGTCCAGACTGCAGTCGGAGGTGTAGCCGTAGACCTCGGCATCCTCACGCAGGATCCGGATGCCTGCGCCGTACAGATGGCGGGAGGAGGCGGTATCCACCTTGCCGCTGAGCATGGAGATTTCGCCCTCGACGGTATCCTCAAAGAAGATCTCCGCGAAGTCGCCGCCGGTGGCAAGGCAGGCATCAAGAACCGCTTTTGCGGTTTTCATGGTAAGCATATGCGTACTCCTTTAAGATTGAATGATGATTCGGTTTTACTGCGGCTTATAGGGACCGCTGGAATGGGGATTCTTGTTTTTCTTTGGCGGATCGGGGCGGGAACAGCGTCCGGCCCAGCTGAGAAAAAGCATCCGGAGCAGGATGATGCCGATCCAGAGTGCCAGCGCACCTGCGGACCACCAGAGGGAGATTCCGAAGAGAAAGTGCAGGGCAAGCAGGATCAGGGCGGGAATCAGCCCCTCCAGATTGAACAGCAGGGTCAGAATGAAGGCGAGAATGAAATTACTGTGATGGGAACGGCGCAAGCAAATCCCTCCTTTTCCAATATTATAGCACATCCGGCCGCCAAAGGCAAGCCTAATTTTCAAAATCGCACGGGGCGGCTATGCGCAGCAGGTTAGCCGGATAAAGAAAAAACAGCCCGATGGGCTGTTTTTTCTGCGGCCTGAAGCCATTTGTCTATGGGCTACAAAAAAGATATTTTAGGCAGTTTTGCGTATGAATTCGAACTCTTACAGAAAATGAAATCCGTGCAAGCACGGATGAAATCTGCTATGCAGATGAAATCTTCGGCTACGCCTCAGATGAAATTAAATCCACCCATCCGCCGTCGAGGCGGATTTCACCCAACGAAGTTGGATTTCATCGTCGAAGACGATTTCGCCCACCCGCAAGGGTGGATTTAGTTGAAAAACAGACTTGTCGAAACAAGTCGGTTTTTCTGGCGGAGACGGTGGGATTCGAACCCACGCGCCGGTATTACCGGCAAACTGATTTCGAGTCAGCCCCGTTATGACCACTTCGATACGTCTCCATCTATGCTATTTATAGATTATAGCAGGCTAACAGAAAAAATCAAGGCTTTTTGGCCATAGCGATCACTTGCCCCATTTTGCCCATAATGCTGTCATAGTTCTCTGGACGGTGGGGGATCAGGCAACCGGAACAGTCCTTAATACCTTTATCCGTGTATGTAAAATTGCCGCCGCAGTTTTCGCCCAAATGGTATAGAGGACAGTAGCAGAAAAGACAGTTGAAATCTTCCGGCCTTTCCGTCTTATGGCAGGGGAAATACTCGCAGCTGGTATGCTGGAAAAATTTATAATTATCCATAGAAAAATTCCTTTTGTTGTGGTAAAATAAAGTAAGGGGGGGTGTATGTATGAAAGTACTTGTAGATGCAGATGCTTGTCC
>JAZNKS010000010.1:0-9561 GCA_045578725.1 Candidatus Flemingiibacterium sp. | reverse complement strand
CCCCCTCCCATGTCAGAACCTGCCCCGCCGTATCATAAGCCGCCGCCCGGCAAGCCTCCCATGCCGCCCCCGCATAAGCATCCCCAAAGCGGGCTGCCATCGATTCCGCCGATTCCCAGCCGGCACAGTGAGAAGGATCGTCGCAGACATCGGCACCGGAATCGTGGGGCTTTGCTCCGGCTTTGATGCAGAACAGCGTATAGGTCCGCGCGGCGGCCGCCTGCGCCATCAGCGCTTCCCCCGGGAAGGTATAGGGCACCTCCGCCATGACAACGCCGGCGACATAATCATCGAGCGGGATCTCCCGGCATTCCCCCGTCTCCCGATGCTCGATGATCAGCACCGGCCCTTCCGTGTCCGTTTCATCCTGCCCGCCCATACCGGTGAGGGCACCGGCGATGGCGATCGTAATTGCAAGAACCGAGCCTTGAAATTTCATGATTTCCCTCCTGTTTCGGGGATAATTTGGGCTTTTTGCGGGATATCGCAAAAATATTTGCGATTTTTGAAATTACCTCTTGCATTTTTCACTGCGTTGTGCTATAATAATATATCATATTCGCATCCATGCCCAATTATCCCAATGAGGTTACCGATATGCAGAACAATACCCTACTCACCAATTCGGAGCAGACGGAGCTGTTTGATTCCCTGCTGGCGGGAAGCCGCGAGCATTATTCGATTCCGGCACCGGCTTTTACCAACTATAACGTCAAGCGCGGTCTCCGCAATCCGGACGGCACCGGCGTCATGGCCGGCATCACCAAGATCGGCAACGCGCACGGCTATATCATCAACGAGGGCGATAAGATCGCCATCGACGGCGAGCTCTATTACCGCGGCTATAACGTGGCCGATCTCATCCGCGGCTATACCGAGGAGGGCCGCTACGGCTTCGAGGAAACCGCCTATCTTCTCTTCTTCGGCGAGCTTCCGACCAGAAAGCAGCTGTCGGATTTTGATTCCCTGCTGGATTCCTACCGCTTCCTGCCGCCCCGCTTCACCGATGATGTCATTATGCGCGCGCCCGCGCCATCGCTGATGAACAAGATCGCCACCGGCGTGCTCTCGCTCTATGCCTATGACGAGAATCCCGACGAAACCAGCCTTGAAAATATGCTCCGTCAGTCGATGCAGCTGCTGGCCCGCCTGCCCATTCTCGCGGCGCAGACCTATGCCTTCAACCGGAGCTATTTTCACGGCGAATCCCTGAACATCCACAATCCGCAGAATAATCTCTCCACAGCACAGAATTTCCTGCGCATCATGCGCCCCGACTGCAGCTACACCGAGGATGAGGCAAAGCTGCTGGATCTCTGCCTGGTGCTCCATGCCGAGCACGGCGGCGGCAACAACTCGGCCTTCACCTGCCGCGTGGTATCCTCCTCCGGCAGCGACACCTATTCGGCCATCGCCTCGGCCATCACCTCCCTGAAGGGCCCCAAGCATGGCGGCGCAAACATCAAGGTGCAGGAGATGTTTGAATGCATCAAGGCGGGCGTTTCCAACTGGAAGGATGACGAGGAAGTCATCGCCTTCCTGGAGCGGATTCTCCGCGGCGAGGAGGGCGACCATTCCGGTCTGATCTACGGCATGGGTCACGCGATCTACACCAAATCCGATCCCCGCGCGGTCATGCTCAAGCGCTATGCGAAGAATCTGGCCAAGGGCACGGAATACGAGGCGGAATTCGATCTGCTGGAATCGGTGGAGCGGCTGACGCCGGCGGTTTATTCCCGCTACAAGAACATCGACAAGATCATGTGCGCCAACGTTGACCTGTATTCGGGTCTTGTCTACCGGATGCTGGGCATTCCCGAGGAGCTGTACACACCTCTGTTTGCCATCGCGCGCATCGCCGGCTGGTGCGCTCACCGCATTGAGGAGGTCACCACGGGCAAGAAGATCATCCGCCCGGCCTACAAGGCCATCGCAAAGCCCCGCGAATACGTCCCGATCGAGGTTCGCAGAACCGAATATTGATGACTGTCCCGGCTCACATCAAACGGAGCCGGGCACTTTTTTAACCTTTTGATAAAAAATCCGCCCTTTTCGTAATCATTTTCAAAAATCGCGGAACAAGCCGGCCAAAACCTGCGTCTAATGGGATACAGAGCCAATGGCATCACGCCGCAGTGACGGCGCTCCGGCGGCCAAATTCTTCACGGAGGTTTCCCCCATGAAAAATGTTATCCTGTTCTTTCTCGCCTTCAGCCTGATCCCCGCCCCGATCACCTATCCCCCCATCGAAATCGAAGAAAATTTCGCCCGTGATGGCGCACCGGAGGTGGACGGATACGGTCAGCGCTTCAACATCCTGTACCAGACAAAGGAGGGTGCGCTCACGGATATGGATGCTGCGGAGCGAAGCGCAGATCTTGTTAAGGATTCCCTCTACTGGCGGTCTGTCAAGGTCGAGGATCGCTTCAACGTTGAATTCACCGCCGAGGGCCGCGAGGATGCCCTTCGCTGGATGCGCAATGCCGTTCTGGCCGCCTGCGACGATTATGCGGCGGTATCCCTGCCCGTATCCGATCTCGGTCAGGCGATGACGGAGGGTTTCTTCTATGATCTGTCCGAGATCCCCACGATCGAGGTCGATGAACGTTGGTGGCTGCCGTCGATGCGGGAGGCGCTGATCTTCGGCGATGAGGGCACCTATTTTGCCCTGCCATCCGACATTTCCCCCGCCAACTTCGATGCGGTTCACGCCATGACCTTCGACCGCACGCTCGTGGATGAAAACGAGGTTTATAATCTGGCGCGCGGCGGCAAATGGACGGTCGATGAGCTGATGCGGCTGACCAAGGAGCTTCCCGTTTCGCTGAATGGCCGCGCGGCTTCGTCTGCGGCGGCGCTGACCGCGGCGGCCGGCGAGGAGATCATCGAAAAGACCCGCACAACCCTCACACTGAAGGGGCTTTCCGCCTCGCTGATGGATCTCTCCGACAAGCTTGCCGGTCATCTGGCCGATGATGCGGAGGGTGCGGCCTTTGAGGTTTCCACCGTCGGCGAGTGGAGCATGAGCGGCGAGTCTGACCGATACGGCATTCTTCCCCTCCCCAAGGGCGACGAGGCCGATGAATATAGTTCGCCCGTCACGCGGGATTTCCCGCTGATTGCGATGCCGGTGACCAACCGCGATCCCGATTTTGCCGGCCTTGTGCTGGATGAGCTTGCCTATGCTTCGACGAAGATCCTCGTCCGCCCGCTCTATGAGAGCCGACAGGATGCGATTGAGCGGATCCATGCCGACCGCGAGATGATGAAGCTGATCCGCGACGGGCGCACGCTCGATGTGTCCTCCGCCTTCGGATGGATCGACCGGATGCAGGCATCGCTTGCCAAGGGGCTTACGGACGGCAATCTGGCCTCCGAATGGGCGATGGCCGCCGGCCTTACCCAGAAGCAGCTCGATGACGGAATCGGGCGGATGCTGGAAATCGTCGGATACCGATAATAAGGACAGGAGGTGCCGTGCGGCACCTCCTGTTTGTTTCTTCATTCTTCTACTACCGTCAGATGCTCGGCGGCATCGAACAGCGTCATCGGCTGTCCATTGACATCGTATCCGGTGACGTTCTTCAGATATACCGTCGTCGGCTCGGCGGCGGACGGGCGAAGCGCTGAGGAACGCTTCAGGCCGCGGAAGCAGACATTCTCCATCGTCATCTCACACAGATGCGTGCCGCTCTGAAGCGTACCGAAATCCGCCTGATATTCCAGGCAATAACCAGCGTTATCGACGGTGCAGTTCCGGAATACGATATTCTGATACGGCTCGGGGGATGGGAAATTCGTGCTGGCAAAATGCACCCAGAGGCAGATCAGATTGTGCCGGCCGCACTCGCGTGGGAGCGTATTGCTCTTCCGGCGCACCAATTCGGTTCCGCGGTTCTGGACAACCGTCATCCGATGCGGATAAATACCCGGGCCCCAGATGCGGCAGTCCTCGACGAGAATATCGCTTCCGCCGGCGCGGAAGGCCTGGCAGGAGGTATTGATATCGCATCGGCGGACCGTCAGATCCCGCATATTGATGCCGGCGATGCAGTCATCGCCCGTATGGAAGATGCAGTCCTCGATGAGGATATGCTCGCAGTGGTGCATATGCGTGCCGTCCGAGGCACCGATATTGACCACGCGCTTCATCGTGACATTCCTGCAGTTGTCGATCTGGTGCATGAAGTTGCCGCAGTTGGCGATTGTATAGCCCTCCAGATACACATTCTCGGCGTTGGTGATGAAGATGCCGTGGGGGCCGCGGAAGCCCTCCTCACCGTGCGGATCACAGCAGTCATCGCCGTCAATCCGCGAACCCGGCTCGCCGATGATCCGGATATTCTTCCCGCCGTAGACGGAAAGGATCGCGCGGCGGTATTCGGGCCAGGGCTTATCCTGGTAATACTGGGTAATCAGCTCCATATCGGTGCGCAGCTCCACGCCCTCGGGAATTTCATAGACCTCGTAATCCTCGCAGATGTCGGAGGCAAACAGCTCCGCGCCGGCTTCCAGATACAGCGTGGTATCCGACCACATCCGAAGCGAGCTGACACGGAAGCGGCCGGCCGGAACAATGACGGTTCCGCCCTTCTCTTTGCAGGCATCGAAAGCCGCCTGAATGGCTTTATTCTGCAGCGCTCCGGCGCCGGGCACGGCACCGAAATCGGTGATACGGACAGTATTCACGGCAATTCTCCTTAATTCTGTTTTTGTACGCTTTTGTATTCGTCGTAGAATTTATAATAGGTGCAGACCACATCCTGATGGGCGCGGAAGCGGTAGGCATCGTCCTCGTCCATGTCGATGGTGCAGATGTAATCCTGCATTTCATCGTCCCAATCGTAGTATTCGCAGGTTTCGCAGGACGGCTTGAGCCGGCGGACCTTCTTTTTTTCTTCCTTCATGGGGATCCCTCTTCCTTTTCTTATCTGTTTATGATTGCATCTGCCCGGAACCCGGTAAAGATGCCTGCTCATGCTTTATGCTGTTATCATTATACCACAGATTGGTTTTCAAAGCAAGAAGGTTTCCGATTCTGTTACGGAAATTGACAAATGCGGTAAAAAATCCGACAAACGGGATAAAGCTGGGACATCCCGCATTCCGGTGCCGTATGGCCGCATGGTTGTCAAGACTTTTGGATCACCGCTCTTGACAAATTCCTCCCTCTGTGCTATAATCATCGGGTACTCTCAATCGATGAAAGGATTCTTTTCCATGAAACGTCAGGATTTAACGAAGGGGCCGATCTTTTCCACCCTTGCGCTCTACGCCCTTCCGATTATTTTCACCAATCTTGTTCAGCTTCTCTTTCATGCCGCCGATGTCGCTGTCCTCTCGGTGATGGCAAGCGGGCAGGCGGTGGCCGCCACCGGTGCCTGCGGATCGATCATCACGCTGATGGTATCCCTTTTCACCGGCTTTGCGACAGGCGCCAATGTACTGGTAGCCCGGCGGACCGGTGCCGGTGACGTCGAGGGTGTCCGCCGCGCATCGGGAACGGCCATGACGCTCGGCTTTGCCTCCGGTGTTCTGCTGATGATCGTCGCCGTGATCCTCGCCCGACCGATCCTCGTGCTGACCAACTGTCAGGAGGAGGTTCTTGATATGGCCGTCACCTATATGCGGGTCTATTTTCTCGGAATGCCGATCACGATGCTCTACAATTTCGCGGCCTCCGTGCTCCGCGCCACCGGCGACAGCCTCCGCCCGATGATCTACATCAATCTGGCCGGCGTGCTGAACGTGCTTCTGAATATTCTCTTTGTCGGCCTGTTTGAGCTCTCGGTCCTTGGCGTGGCACTGGCGACGGTACTCTCCAATCTCGCGGCGCTGATCCTCGTCCTGCGCGTCCTGCTTCATCGGGACTGCATCTGCCGGATTGAGCGAAAGAATCTGTGCTTTGGCCGATCGGAGCTTGCCGGGATCGTCAGCGTGGGCATTCCCACCTGCCTGTGCAGCATCTTCTTCTATCTGGCCAACGTAATTCTGACCGCCAAGGTCAATTCCATGGGCACCGATACGATGACCGCCAATGCGATCTCCGGCCAGTTCGACGGCGCGATCTACACCGTGGGCTGTGCCATTGCGATCGCGGCCTCGGCGATGGCGGGCCAGAATTACGGTGCCGGCCGCTTTGACCGGATCCGGAGCACGCTGTGGACCGCGCATATTTTCGTCACGGCGGTGAGTCTGGCGCTGGGAACCCTCTTTGTGCTGATAGCCGAGCCGCTTCTTGGCCTTCTCTCGGACAGCGAGGCGGTGATTGCCATCGCCGTGGAGCGGATGACCCTGCTCTGCCTGACCTATTTCGTCACGAGTATCATGGAGGTCTTTGCCTTCTGCCTGCGCTCGGTCGGCTATCAGCGTACGACGATGGTGGTCGGAGCCATCTGCGGCCTCGGCATCCGCGCCTTCTGGGCCTATGTCATCTGGCCGATGAATCCGACTCTGCCCATGCTGTACATCTGCTTTCCCATCAGCGCGGCGGCGGCCAGCCTCATTTATCTGTGTGTCTATCTGCACGCCCGCAAAAAATGGGCACGCATGGAAGCGGATGCCGCTCATGCAGCTTAAGCCGCGGGCGGTATCGAATCGCGGGCGGTTCCACACCGCCATGAAAATAAAAAAGGAGCCTTACGGCTCCTTTTTTACAGCGCCCGGATCAGCGCATCCACATCCTCTGTTGTGGTTCCCCAGTTGATCACCAGCCGGATGACCGAATTTTCCCGATCGAGCGGGCACCAGACATAGAAGAAGAAATCCTTCTCAAGGCGGGCAATCGTTTCGTTGTCGAGAACCACGAAGACCTGATTGGTCTGCTGGGGGCGCCAGAGCCTGCGGCCCGCTTTCACGATGCCGTCCGCCAGATGCGCGGCCAACTCATTTTCCCGGCGGCCGAGCGAATAATAGAGTGAATCCTCGCCGCCCGCAAGCAGCGCCTGCAGCTGGATGGGAATCAGCCTGCCTTTGGAGAGCATCGCACCCTGCCGCTTCATCATATAGCGGAAATTCGGATCGAATTTTTCGGGATGGACCATCACCAGCGCCTCACCAAAGAGCGCGCCGAGCTTGGTGCCGCCGATGTAGAAGGCATCGGTCAGCGCGGCGATCTCCCGGATCGTGAGATCGTTCTGTCTTGCCGTCAGCGCGGTACCGAGCCGCGCGCCGTCCAGATACAGGGTCAGCCCATACCGCTGGCAGCAGTCATGCAGCTCCGTCAGCTCCGCCTTTGTATACAGCCCGCCGATTTCGGTCGGATGGGTGATATAGACCATCCGCGGCATGACGGTATGCTCGTCCTCATGCGTCAGCAGGACCGCTTCGATATCGGCCGGGCGAAGCTTGCCGTCCTCGCTCGGAACGGCGAACACCCGGTGGCCGCCGGCCTCGATCGAGCCGGTTTCATGGACATAGATATGCCCGCTGGAGGGCGAGATAACCCCCTCATAGGGGCGAAGTGCTGCGGCGATGGCGGTGGTATTGCAGGGCGTGCCGCCGATGAAATAGTGCACATGGGCATCGGGACAGCCGCACAGCTGACGGATCAGGCCGGTGCAGGCTTCGCTGAAGGGATCCAGCCCATAGCCGTCGGTATGGTCCGAATTGGTTTTCATCAGCGCCTCCATCACGGCCGGATGGGCGCCGAGGCTGTAATCGCTCCGGAAATAAATCATGGTTTTCTCCTCTCGTCGGGGCTTTACAGCTCCGATTGATTGACCAGCAGCGTGCAGTCCGTGCCGATCTGCTCAAACTTCACGGAGTCGGCCGCGCCCCGCAGGGTCACGGTGATCACATCGCCGGATCGCTTGGCGTTGGCCGTCAGCACAACCTCGCCGCGCGTATTGCATACGCTCCGCGATGCCATCTCCCCGTCCGCGAGGCGGTAAATCCGCAGGGTCAGGCCGTCGGTGTAATCATACGCCGGCGCATCGACGTGCGAACCGATCGGCAGGACGGTATTCTCCCGCACAAAGAGAGGCAGCGAGAAGAAACCGTACCGATCCCGCCGCCAACGGCCGCCTGTCATCGTTACACCGGAAAGCAGATGCGTCCACGTTCCCTCGGGCAGATAGAAGTCCACCTCTCCGTCCTCGCGCATGACCGGTGCGGCCAGAAGCGCATCGCCCAGCATATACTGCCGGTCGCAGTCCTCACAGCCAAGCTCATCGAATTCCAGCATCATCGCGCGCATCATCGGCACACCGGTTGAATGCGCCTCGACGGCAAGCGCAAAGAGATAGGGCATCAGCCGGTTTTTGAGCCTGGTGAAATGCCGGCAGACATCCACAGCCTCATCGCCGAACAGCCACGGCACCCGATAGGAGTCCGCGCCATGCAGGCGGGAGTGGGAGCTGAGGAGGCCGAACGCCAGCCAGCGCTTGTAGACATCCGCCGATGCGGTGCCCTCAAAGCCGCCGATATCATGGCTCCAGAAGCCAAAGCCGGAGAGGCAGAGTCCCAGGCCGCCGCGAAGGGATTCGGACATCGAAACATAAGTGGAATTGCAGTCACCGCCCCAATGGACGGGAAATTTCTGCCCGCCAACCGTGGCGCTCCGCGCAAACAGGCAGGCTTCTGTTTCGCCCTTCACCTCGCAGATGACCTCATAAACGGCCTTATTGTACAGATAGGTATAATAATTATGCATCCACAGCGGATCGCTTCCGTCATGATACACCACATCGGTCGGAATCCGCTCGCCGAAATCGGTCTTGAAGCAATCCACGCCCTCGTCCATCAGGCGGCGCAGATACCCCTTGTACCATTCAACGGCTTCGGGATTGGTGAAATCCACCACCGCAAGGCCCGCCTGCCAGAGATCCCATTGCCAGATATCGCCGTCCGGCTTTTTGAGCAGATATCCCTTTTCGGCCGCCTCATCGAAAATCGCGCTCTTCTGGCCGATATAGGGATTGATCCACACGCAGATCTTCAGCCCCTTTTCGTGCATCCGTGCCAGCATACCGCGCACATCCGGGAACAGATCCCGATCCCATTCGAAGCCGCACCATTCGTTCTCACGCATCCAGAAGCAATCGAAGTGGAACACGCTGAGCGGAATATCCCGCTCGGCCATGCCGTTTGTGAACTGTGTGACGGTGGCCTCATCGTAGGAGGTGGTGAAGGAGGAGGTCAGCCAGAGGCCGAAGCTCCATGCGGGGGGAAGCGCGGGCCGTCCGGTGAGCGCGGTGTAGCGTTCCAGCACGCCCTTGCGATCGGATGAGCCGATGACGATAAAATCCAGCCGCTGTCCCGGCACGCTGAACTGCACTTTCGTCACCGCCTCCGAGCACACCTCGAAGGATACCGGCCCCGCTTCATTGACAAACACACCGTAATTGCGGCTTGAAAGGTAGAATGGGATATTCTTGTAGGACAGATCGCTTGAGGTGCCGCCGTCCTCGTTCCAGATATCGATGGACTGGCCGTTGCGCACAAACGGCGTGAAGCGCTCACCGAGGCCGTAGATCTTCTCGCCCACACCCACCTCCAGCTGTGCGCGCATATACGGCCCCTCCGGGGTCTCAATATAGCTGAGCACAGATACATCATACC
>JAZNKS010000009.1:0-6565 GCA_045578725.1 Candidatus Flemingiibacterium sp. | reverse complement strand
TCGCAGCTGCGCAGTACGGGAAAGGCGGCTCTGTTCATCGGTATTATGCAGGCGCTGGCCGCGGCTCTCGGCGTGGGTGTCCTGCTGTTCCTTCTCCATCTGGCCATCCCGGAAAAGCTCCCGCTGACCGCTGTCATCGTGCTCGGTGCCATCGCAACCGCGACCGCTCCGGCCGCAACCCTGATGGTTGTCCGCCAGTATAAGGCCAAAGGCCCGCTGACCGATCTGCTTCTGCCGATCGTCGCTATCGACGATGCGGTGGGACTGGTGGTCTTCGCTGTATCCTTCGGCGTTGCGCGCGCTCTCCAGAGCGGCCATGTGGACATGATTTCGGTCATCCTCAATCCGCTGATCGAGATTATCGCTTCGCTCCTGCTCGGCTCGCTGATGGGCGCAATCCTGACCTTTATCGAGCGCTTCTTCCATTCACGCTCCAAGCGTATGTCCATGGCGATAGCATTCGTCTTCATGACGGTTGCGCTGTCCATGCTCCAGTTCCATTTCGGCACGGTTGAAATCAGCTTTTCGTCCCTGCTTGTCTGCATGATGATGGGCACGGTCTTCTGCAACCTCTGCGACTATTCGGAGGAGCTGATGGAACGTATCGACGGCTGGACAACGCCGCTCTTCATCCTCTTCTTCATGCTGTCCGGCGCCGAATTGAACATCGCGGTCTTCAGCGATCTGACGATCGTACTGATCGGTCTGGCCTTTATCCTCACCCGTGCGGTGGGCAAGATCGGAGGTACCTATTCCAGCTCGAAATTCATGAAATGCGACCCGAAGGTCTGCCGGTATCTCGGCATCACTCTCCTGCCGCAGGCCGGTGTTGCGCTGGGAATGTCCCTGCAGCTGGCGCCTCTCGGTGAAGCCGGTGTGCTGGTCCGCAATATTGTGCTCTTCTCCGTGCTGATCCTTGAGCTGATTGGCCCGCTGATGTCCAAGATCGCGCTGACCAGGGCAGGCGATATCACGCCCGGTGCCACCTCCTCGCGCGGTGTGATTCCGAGCAAGCAGCAGCATCCCGCTCCCAAGCAGTAAGAACAAACCAGGGGCTGTTGCATTTCGATGCAACAGCCCCCAGTAAATACATCTTGGAACCCATTGAGGGTTCCATTTTTGTGTGCTTTGCACACAAAAACCGATGGTTTCAGGCGCAAAGCGCCTGCGCAAAAGCGCCTGCGCAAAAGCGCCTGCGCGTTTACGCCCAGCGCTGCTGCAAGTTTTCAACTTGCAGCAGCGCCCTTTTCTTTACAGCTCCTCCGGAGGCCGGCGGAGGAGATAGCGGAGGATGGCATCGAGAAAGCGGGAATTGCTCGGATGCTCCCGGAGAATCCGTTCGGACGGCGTGAAATACCGCTCAATGCTTTCCTGACGGTTATGCTTCCATGCCTCGGCGATAACGGTGCGGATGGAGCGCTCTACCCGGCTGGCGGTGGACTGCCAGACCCGTGCAACGGCCGGATACAGCTCGCCTGTAATACGGCGGTAACGCCCGGGATCCTGACAAAGCAGAAGAAGGGCCGTCTGCAGATAGTGGTAGCCGTTCAGATGCGGGGACAGACCGAGATCACAGAAGACATTTTCAATCTGTTCCCGAAGCAAGGTGGTGCTTCCGGACAGATAGGGCATCTCGTCTTTACAGTCGCCGGAAGCGATCAGCTGCCGGTAATCGGTATCCATGCGCTGCTGCAGGGAATTCAGGTCAAGCGCCATTTCAAGCTTGCGGCAGAGATCAGCCGAAGCAAAGGAAATCACGGCCCGGGAAAGGCCGGCGGCGCGGCAGATTCTCTTTGGCGTGTCGGGATCTCCGGAGCCGTAATAGCAGAGAATGGCGGCCGCCCTGCCATCGGCGGCCAGCGCGGATTCCGCATCGATCAGACGAAGTGTATCCCGGATGTAGTGCTCACCATCGCAGACGATTGCCGAGAAGCATTCGCTCCGGATACGGGAGCGGGCCTCTTCAAAGGCGGCGGCTTCGCGGATGCGGCGGTAACCGGCATGGCACAGGCAGAGCTGAAACTGCCGCCGCAGAAGCGGATCCGGTTCAAAAATCAGAATGGATTGTCCGGTACGGTTCATGGTAAAATGTGACCTTTCTTTGCGGAGCCGGTATCGGTTGGCGCCGCACGGTTTCTATTATACGCCGTCCGGATATACAAAAACAAGAGGAATACCCGCTCAATTCCGTGTCAGATCAGGCAGAATTTTGACGGATTATCCAGTTTGACCTTTTTTGCGACGAAGATTGGCAGGCCCTTACAAACTTCGTCGCAAAAAAAATCTCCGTGCCTGTCACACGGAGATTTTCATTTGGGATTCAGCGAAGATAGATGGTACCGGGGATGTCGAAGGCCTCGTTTGCAACCGAATCGACCGTGACGGGGCCGCCGCTGTTTTCGGCGACGGTCACATCCTCGCAGACCGGTGAAACATACAGCGTGCGGCAGGGACCCTCAAAGATATTGCCCTCTACCCGGATTGTGCGGCCATGCCCGTTGAAGACAACGCCGGCCGAACAGCCCTCTTCTGTGATGAAGCAGTTGCCCTCCAGCGTGATATTGCCGTAGATGGCGCCGTGGGTGCGGGTGGTGAAATAGAGCTCGCCGTATTTTTCATAGGTGCCTGCTGTCGGGCTGAGCCGGCCGATGGCGGGATCGGGCGTGCACTTCTTTGTGTTGCCGATGAAGAAGTTGCGGCGGAGCGTGATGCCGTCGGGGGTATCAATCCAGCTTCCGCGGCCGCCGTTTTTGAAGATGTTGTGCTCGATCAGCACATCCCGGCCGCCGGTTTCGACGGTCAGAACGCGGGAGCAGTTGCCGCCGTCTACCAGATTGCCGCGCACAATAACATGATGGCAATGGGCGGAGATGAACATGGCTCCCATCCGGGCACCTTCGATGATGTTGTTCTCCACAAGGACATTTTCGCAGAAATGAATGTGCATGGCATCGCCCGGAGCGCTGATCCGGCAGCCCTTCATGGTGACATTTACGGCATGGCGGATATCAGCGCCGCCCTTGGAGCTTCCGCCGCCGGCCGGGGCATACATGGCGTGATAGACCTGATAGATGCCGCGGAAAAGGCGGGCGCTGCAGCGGACCGGCTCGAAGCGCATAAAGGGCGAATCAAGGGATTCGCGGATTCGGAGCGCACCGTCTTCATCCGGCTCGGCATAATAGAATTTGCCCCGGACAATGTTGGCGGGCAGACTCTCACCGAAGAAGGTGACGGCATCGTCCTGCACCTGACGGGGAGGCATGGTATCGGATAAAATCCGCTCGCCGTCAAAGGTCAGCGGGCCGGACTGATAGACGGCGGGCATATAGCGGCGGGCATTGGCTACCTCCTCCGGCGTGTGATTTTCGGGGAAGGTGATCCTCTGCCACAGATAGCCGTAGTCCCACATGAAGCGGCCGCAGTTGATAAGATCCAGATCAAGCAGCTCCACATTTCGGATCGGCTGCTCCTCACAGCCGTCACAAAGGATGACCGAGCCGGCGGTATTGCGGCCGCTGATCCGCTCAAAGTGAAGATCGGAACCGCCTTCGATGACGATGCCGAGTGTTTCGCTGTTCGGCTCCCAGAGATTGACGGCCGAGGCGGGATTGTAGACATGGCCGGCAAAGCATCCGCCGATCCAGCGAAGGCCATGGATATCCTTGCCGTAAAACATCCGGATCCGATAATCCTCGGGCAGCTGCTCCGGAAAGCGGAAGACGGCATTGTCCGCACGAACGGTGATGTCCGATGTGAGCGGCACGGTCTGGGTGATGCTGTAATCGCCCGGCTCGATGATGAGGGTATCGCCGGCTCTTGCGGCGGAAAACATGGCGATCAGCGCACGGTTGGCGGTGCGGTAATCGGTGAGATACTGGGAAAGCCGGAGGATATTGCTCATGAAGATTCTCCTTTTTGGGAATATAGCAGTTCGTGAAGCTGTTCGGTCAGCCGGGTGATGGCGATGAAGCGCTCATCGGTCCCCTCGGCCGAGGACAGCAGGCGGGACATGATAGTCAGCGCATACGGCGTGTCGGCGAACACGATGCCGGTATCGTGATAGCCCTTGGTTCCGCCTTCAAAGCCGTATTTGTGGGCGGTTTCGTACTGGGTGCCGGCCGGAATCTGCCGGTTGTGGGTGGTGTTTTTCATCAGCCCGATGAGGGTATCATCCCCGGTTTCGATGCTGTAGCGGTAGGCATCCAGCACGCCCAGCGTCAGATTGTGAATCGACAGCTTCGTGAATTCATAGCCGCCGTACAGCTTCAGCCCCGGCGCGCCGATGGAATCGGCATAGGCATTGAAGCCGGCGGCACCGAAGGAATCAAAGAGCAGACGGTAGGCCATGTTGTCCGAGTCGATGATGGTGTACTGCATCAGCTCCTTCACCGTGAAGCGCCGGCCGATATAGGCAGAGGTGAGCTGCTCGGACCAGCTGTTGCGGATGACAGCCTGCAGGGGGATTTCTTTCGACAGATCCACGCCCCGCCGGAGCAGATGCTGGCAGTACATGACCTTGATTGTGCTGGCGGAGGGGTAAATCTCCTCCCCGCGCACGGTGAAGAAATACTGCCCGTCCGTTGAGGCGTAATCGACGGACATCCCCTCGGAAATCCGTTCGATTTCAAGCAGAATTTCGCGGGCGGCATTGTCGGTAATATCGGTGACAACCGCATCCGGAAGATCAATCGGAACCGGCGGCTCGGTTTCGGGCGGATCGGTGACCTCCTCAACGCTTGCCTCGGTGTGCGCCCTTTCATCCGGTGCCAGCCAGGCAAGCGGGGCATCGGTGTCTGCGGGGGGCACGCGATCCGCAGCGGCGCATCCGGCAAGGATCAGCGCGAGGCCAAGAAGCAGATTAACCGTTTTCGGGCGTGTGATCGTAATCAAAATCGCAGACCTTCAGGAAGGCTCTTGCCATCAGCGTTGCGCCGATCTGGTTGGGATGTACGCGGTCCCAGGCAATCCGCGCCGAGTGCTGATAGCGGCAGTAATCCTCATACAGCTGCTGGAAGTTGACGAAGGTGCAGCCGTGCTTCTCTGCCAGCTTTTTGCTGATGGCGACATATTCGTCCATACGGGCACGCATCGGATCGGTGCGAAGCGGCTCGATGAAGTAGGGGGAGAGAATGAAGACACCCTTCACGCGATCCTTGATGCGGACAATCATTTCCTCCAGATTGCGCTCGTATTCATCGGGCAGGACATGGCCGTCGGGGATGGCCGGCGAGTCGAACTGGCGCCAGACATCGTTGATGCCGATGCAGATCGAAACCCAATCCGGGTTCAGATCCACCACATCGCGCTGGAAGCGGGCGAGCAGATCGCGGCTGGTATTGCCGCTGCAGCCGAGATTGGAGATGCGGATATTGCGCTCGGGATAGACGGCGGTGAGCATATTCTCGACAATGCGGACATAGCTCCGGCCGACATTCTCAAAGAGGCCCTCGCCGACCGGCTGGGAGCGGCTCATATCGGTGACGGAATCACCGGCAAAGACAATGCGGTCCATATTCTGAAAAATCATGATGTGTATTTCCTTTCTGTGAGGATAAATATTATCGAATCTGCGCGGTCATGTAATTGCAGAGGCGGCGGATGTAGGCAAGCTTGTATTCGAGGATTTCCTGCGGATAGCTGCGCGTTTCACCGGGGATTTCCAGATTGAAGAGCCGGTCGTAGCCGACCTCGGAAAGGCCGGTGAATACCTCATCCCAGTTGATATTGCCGCGGCCGTATGGCATCAGATGCTGGTCGGAGGAGCCATCGTTGTCGGCGATGTGGAGAGCCTTCAGACGCTTGCCGGCTTTGCGGATGAATTCCAGCTGGGACTGGCCCTCGCCTCTTGCGGAGGCAACATTCAGATGGCCGGTGTCAAGACAGATGCCGAGATTGGCATCGCCGACGGCATCAATCAGAGCATTGAGCTGATCGGCCGTTCGGGGACGGTTCGCGCCGCAGAGATTTTCAAGGCAGATCGTCAGATCAGTGCCCCGGATATAATCGGTCAGCTGTTCCAGCGCACGGATGCGGGGCTCAAAAAGCTCCTCCCAGGTCAGCTTCGGATCGCCGGTGACATGGAGAACACCGGAGCGGATCTCCAGGGCCAGGAACAGATCCAGCCAGCGCTTCAGTTCATCAAGGGTTTTCTGACCGGCGGTGATGTCAACCGTCAGCCAGAGGTGCCCCTGCGGGAAAGAAAAGCCGCGCTCCTTTGCATAGGCAAGATAGGCAGTGCCGGCTCTTGCCCCATCGCCGCGGGCCAAAAGGGCATGGCCATCCTCATCGGAGAGCTCGGCTTCGGTGAAGCCGCCGCGAAGGTAGGCATCCAATTTTTCCTCTGGGGAAAGCCGGTTGAAATAGTGGGACCAGACAGAGCTTTTCAGTTTCATAGAAGTTCCTTTCTCCGCCAAAGCGACGGCATCCATAATATTCCATAATTCGTTGAAAAAAGGGCAGAATTGCCTGAAATGGCGAAAAAGGGTGCAAAAAGTCGGAAGAGTTCATGCCGGATCGCTCTTGATTTAAGTGGGCGGGATGTGGTACAATAAGATATCGCAAAGAG
>JAZNKS010000008.1:0-18108 GCA_045578725.1 Candidatus Flemingiibacterium sp. | reverse complement strand
AATCGCTTCGCGATGAAATCTGCCTTACGGCAGGAGATGGAGGCGGATTTAATTTCATCTGAGGCGGAACGCCGAAGATTTCATCAGCGTTAGCTGATTTCACCCTTGCATCAGCAAGGATTTCATTTTATGCAAGGGTTCGAATTCATACGCAAAAACGGCAAAAATATCTTTTTCATAGCCCATTGCCAAAAAATACAGTACCCATCGGGTGCTGTATTTTTTCGCTCGTTTGGTGGGTGAAAGCCTCGAAGCAAGGACGCGGTGAACGATGAAGTCTGCAGGCAGAATATCGTCCTTGCTGGCGCAGCTGTGTAACAGATGCGCCTGCGGAGCCGCGGAGCGGATGCGCCTGCAGGTATCATCGAATCCGCAAGCTTGCAGAAACTTCTTCCAATCGCATCACGCAAACGAAATTTCCCAGCGCATCAGCACACGGGCGAACACTGTTCGCCCCTACCGGAGCCTCCGCCGACGGTTTGGTCCACACCTATCGCATCTCTGTGCGGGCGAACACAGTTCGCCCCTACTGGGGCCTCCGCCGACGGTTTGGTCCACATCCAGCGCATCTCTGTGCGGGCGATCACAGTTCGCCCCTACTGGGGCAGCCGCCGACGGTTTGGTCCACACCTATCGCATCAGCACGCGGGCGAACACCGTTCGCCCCTACTGGGGCAGGGCATCGTCATCGCGCGGCGCTTGGCGGGCGACGGATAGTCGCCCATGCGGGGGATCGCCGTCGGTGAGGGCCAACACCTTGACAAAACCGACGGGCGGGTGTATAATAATACCATCATCACCCGAAAAGGAGTACACCATGCATATTTCACGTCTGCCGACGCCCGCGCTGATTGTCGAGGAATCCGCGCTTATGTCCAATATCGCCGCCATGAAAAAGCTGCTGGACGGTTCCTCGCTCGCGCTCCGGCCTCATTATAAATCGCACAAATGCGCCGCGCTCGCCCATCTGCAGATGCAGAACGGCGCCAAGGGCATGACCTGCGCCAAGCTGTCCGAGGCGATCGATCTCGCCGATTCCGGCATCACCGACATCCTGATCGCCAATCAGATTACCGATCCCGCCAAGATCCGGGCCGCGGCAGATCTGGCCGGCGATTGCCGTCTGACCCTCTGTGCCGATGACGCCGGTAATATCCGCGCGCTTTCGCGGGCCGCCAAAAATGCCGGCACCGTGATCCATGTCCTGATCGAATATGACATCGGCATGGAGCGGTGCGGTGTGACGGATCCCGCACAGGTTCTGGCACTGGCCGGTCAGATTCAGTCGGAGAGCCATCTGGTCTTTGACGGCATTCAGGCTTATGCCGGCCACGTTTCGCACACCGTCGATCCCGTCGAGCGTGCCGCCGAGACCGCCGCCAATTCCGCCCGCGTCAGAGAGCTTCTGTCGCTTCTCAAAGCAAACGGAATCGATTGCCCGACCGTCTCCGGCGGCAGCACCGGAACGGCCGCTCTGAAGGCCCGTGACGGCCTCTACACCGAGCTTCAGGCGGGCAGCTATCTCTTTATGGATGCGACCTACCGCGATCTGAAGCTCCCCTTTGTCAACTCGCTGTTTGTCCTCTCGACCGTCATCAGCCGCCGTCCGGGTCTGACGGTGGTGGATGCAGGCGTGAAGACCTGCGGCGTGGATCAGGGAATGCCCGCCATTTGTGAGGGCGGCGCGGATCCGATCGTCGCCAGCGAGGAGCATTTCCAGCTCCACAATCCCACCTTTACCGCGAGCCTCGGTGAGCGGATCCGCCTGATTCCCGGCCATTGCTGTTCGACGGTGAATCTGCACGATAAGCTGTACATTGTCGATCGCGGCCAGGTGGTGGATCGGCTGGCCATCACGGCCCGCGGTATCGGAAGATAATGCAAAAGGAACTGCCAGGGCTTCAAATCCCGCAGTTCCTTTCTCTTTACAGAAAATTCAGTATCATCACGCCGGCGAAGGCGATAACCATGCCGAGGGCAGATTTTTTTGTGATCCGCTCGCCGAAGAAGATCTGAGCCATGAGGGCGGATAGAATCAAATTCGCGCCCTGCAGGACGGGATAGATCTGCGCCGAGGGCAGGATCGCCGCGGCGGCGGTTTTGGCGGCGGAATTGACATAGAGGAAGAAGGCGATGGCAAAGCAGATGCCGATATGCCGCCCGTCGGTGAGGATCCTTGTAAGCGGCGGCCTGCTTTTATTGCCGAGCGCGAGAAGAAACGCGGCTGCCAGCAGAACCGTTCCGGCCAGATACAGCCAGAAATTGAAGGTGGCCGCATCGCCGCCGACGCTTCTTACATACATTTTCTGCGAAAAATCCGCGCCGGCCGAGCCGAGGCAGCCGAGAACCAGGATCACGATCCCTTTTTTCGTCAGCTTACCCTTCAGCGATTTGCTGTAGAGGGAGAGGATCCAGACCGCACAAAGGAGCAGAGCGATGCCGAGCAGATCAAAGCCGGTCAGCGCCGTCTTATAGATCAGCGTATCGAAAAGACAGGTGATGACGGTGCCGAGCATGGAAAAGACATTCAGAAAGAGGTACGCCTCGGTGCGGTAGGCGAACATCCAGCAGACACAGAACAGGCTCATGCAGAAACCGGCGAACAGATAGAGGGGAAGGGCCGACCAATCCAGCCTCGGGGAGGAACCGGCGGCGATCAGCATAACAAGGCCGACGGCGGCGCAGAAAAAGAGGCGGATCAGATTGACAAGCAGACAGTCCCCGAGACTTTTCACATCGCGGCTGACCGATTTGCCGCATCCGCCCTTGGCAAGACCGGCCGCGAGGGCGAGAGCAAGACAGAGGTATCCCATCGCTTACTCAACGTCCGGTCCGGGACCGAGATCCGGGACATCCATCGGGATGCCGCCGCGTTTTGCCGACTCGATGGCGATAAGGCCGGGAATGTTGCACCGCGCGGCAAACCAGGCATTGAGGACCGGCTGCTTATTTTCGGCGGCCGCCTTGCAGAAATCGTCGATGAGGAGCTGGTGGGTGGCCATATGACCGTTCGGCAGGCCTTTATATTCCTTCGGGAGGCGGGCCGTTTCCTTTGCCTGCACGGCGGCGGGCGAATTCCATTGCCACTTGCCGTTGGCGACCTGCTCCCTGAAATCGGGTGCATCCTTATTTTCGACCATATCGGCGGGATTGACATAATCGCTGACATCGGACACGAGGATGTGCTCCTTTTCGGAGGCCGGATCCCTTTCCATGAGCAGATGCTGGGCGTTGGAGAATTCGTAGCTTCCGTCGGTTCCGTAGAGGGAGGAGATGTAGGAGCTGGGGCGGCCGTAGCCAAAGCCCCGCGCCTCCGTGACCCGCGCCGTGCCGCCGTTGGCAAGCTCCATGAAGGCGTACTGATTGATGTATTCATTGCCCCAGGGATTGCCGTCCGGCGCGAAGGCGGGATCGTCAGACCGGGTTCCGGTGCCGATGACCCGCGTGACATAGGAATCCACGGCGGAGAGGATCATCGCTGTCGAATGCGTGGGGTAGAACATCGGCGGCATCCCGCGCTCCTCCTTCAGCTTGCCGTAGCTGATGCTGTCGATATGATGGTAGTACTGGCTGGAGCCATAGGCGAATTTACCGAATTTTCCGGCCCTGTACGCCTCGCGGCAGAACATGGCGCAGGGATAGTAGTAGCAGGTTTCGCCGATCATGTAGGTCTGGCCGGTTTCGCCGACGAGGCGGACAATCTCACGGCATTCCTCGACGGTGGAGGCCATCGGGACGGCGGAATAGACCTTCTTTCCGGCCTTCAGCGCGCGGATGACGATATCGCCGTGCTGATGGCGGCGGGTGAAATTGGCGATGCAGTCGATCGTGGGATCCTCCAGCGCTTCCTCAAAGGAGCCGATGATTTCGGTGCCGAACCGGCGGCTGAAATCCTCGGCGCGCTCGGAAATGAGATCGCAGACAACCACCCGTCCGACCAGCGGATGGGCGCAGAACAGGCTGACAAAGAATCGGGCAAAGGATCCGCAGCCGATGATGGCTACGCTTAATTTTTCGGGCATGGAACATTCCTCCTCGGTTGTGATAGGAATATTATACACCACCCCGCCATGCGCGGCAATGACAAAAGGCAACCGGAATTTGATCTTTTCAAACCGCTTTGCCAGGCAAGCGGCATAATTTCTGGATTTTCGATTTACAGTTTTGATTTTTTGTGTTATAATCGTCTTCGAGGTGAACCGTATGCTTTTATCGGAAATCCATCCCTTTGTCCGGCAGGCGCTGATCGGACAGCTGGAGCGGGAAAACCGCAAGGATGTGAATCGCCCCCTTAAAACCGTCGACGGACGGCTGTTTGCCATTCTTTCCGGCAGCGGGCGGATGCGCTTCGGGGATGAATCCCACCCGCTTCAGCCGGGCACCGTCATCCTCTTTTCCTCCGGAACCGAATACGTCTGGGAGGTTGAACGGGTCCGTTATCTGGCCGTCAATTTTGATTATACGCAGGAGCATTCCGATCTTCGCCGCGGAATGCATCCGTTCCCGAGCGCCGGATTTGATGCGGCGCGGCAGATTCCGGCTCCCGTTATCGAGGATGCGCCCTGCCTGTCCCGGCCGCTGATTTTACCTCATGCACAGCATCTGGAGCCGGTGATTTCGCAGATCATGACCGAATTCTGTCTTGGCGGTCCCCGGTGCGATGATCTGACCTCCTCGCTCCTTCGCTCGGTGATTCTGTCGGCGGTGCGTGTGGCCGAAGCGGGAGACTCGCCAAAAGAGGCTGGAGGAGCCGTTCTGGCCCGGCAGATGGTCGCCTACTTAAGCGCCCATTTCGACGAGCCGCTGTCCAATGAGGCGATCGCACAGCACTTCAATTTTCACAGCGTTTACTGCAACCGGGTCTTCCGCGCCCACACGGGGCAGAGCATCCATGATTTTCTGATCGGCCGCAGGATCGGCGCGGCGATGGAGATGCTCCGCTCCCAATGCTGTTCCGTATCCGAAACGGCAGCAAAATGCGGTTTTTCGGAGCTTTGCCATTTCTCCCGCTGCTTCAAAAAGCGGGTCGGCGTGACTCCCAGCGAATATCGGAGCGGGACAGCAAAAACAATCAAAAATAAATCAATATAGGTCTTGCATTTTTTCACGGAATCGATTATAATGGTATCAATCGAATTTTTTCCTTTAAGGAGGACAAAGAAATGGCAACTACCCCAACCCAGGGTCTGAATGACTTCATGGAAAACAAAGAAGTCCGGACCGTAGACGCAAGCAGAAAGATCCGTGTCGGCATCATCGGCACCGGCTGGATTGCCGGCAACCACATGGTCAGCTACAAAAAGTGCCCCGATGTTGAAATCGTCGCCGCCGCCGATCTGATCCCCGGCAAGGCGGAAGCATTCTTCAAAAAGCACGGTGTGGAGGGCGCGAAATTCTATCCCTCCCACAAGGAGATGCTGGACGATGAGTCCCTGCATCTCGATGCCGTATCCATCTGCACCTACAACCGTCAGCACGCCATTCCCGCCATCTATGCGCTGAACAAGGGCATCAACGTTCTGCTTGAAAAGCCGATGTGCGTTACCCTTGAGGAGGCGATCGAAATCCGCAAGGCTGAGAAGGCATCGGGCAAGGTGCTCTCCATCGGCTTCCAGCCCCGAAACGATGAGAATCTGAAGCTTCTGAAGCGGATTGTACAATCCGGCGAGCTGGGACAGATCTACTACATCCAGACCGGTGGCGGCCGTCGGCGCGGCATTCCGACCCCGTACGGCACCACCTTCATCCAGAATGACACCGCAGGTCTCGGCGCGCTGGCCGATATCGGCTGCTATTCGCTCGACCTCGTGCTGAATGCGGTCGGCTATCCGAAGCCGCTCACCGTATCCGGCTACAAGTCCAGCTTCTTCGGCACCGATCCCATGTATTCCAACTATCAGAAGACCGGCCATCCCGAATATGCCAAGCTCTTCGGCGTTGACGATTTCGCCACCGCCATGATCCGTCTGGAGGGCGGCATTATGCTCGACTTCCGCATTGCGTGGGCCATGAACATCGACTCGCCCTGCGATCATGTCATCCTCGGCACCAAGGCCGGCATCCGCATCCCCGCCAACTGCAACTGGTCGGGCGAGAACGGCAACCACATGACCATTTACCGTGAGCTGGGCGGCGAGCAGATCGCCATTCCCGTTCCGGTTCTGCCGCAGAAGGAGGATGTCTTCGATCTGAAGATCCGCTCCTTCGTGGATGCCTGCAAGTACGGTCTGCCGTCCCCGGTACCGTCCAGCGAGATCATCTACAACCAGGCGATCATCGACGGTATTGCCCGCTCCAGCGAGCTTGGCCGCGAGATCGAAATCGAGATTCCCGAGATTTAAGATTCCATTATCAAAAAAACTTCCGCACGGTGTGCGGAAGTTTTTTTATCAGGATGTCAGATCGAAAAACAATTGCCGTCACCGGCAATGTCGACCGGGAAGGGGAAGGTTCCATCGGGGAGCGCACGGACGGCTGCGAGATTCCGGGCGATGACGTGATGGAAGATCATATGCTTTGTCCGGGTATGGCAGATCGTTTCAAGATTTGCCGAGGCATTGAAATGGGTCAGCTCCGCGATCACGCAATCGAAGTCCTCCTCAAAAAGGATTGCCGGATAATCGTGGAAATCGCCGGCCAGATCGCCTGTGAAGAGGATGCTTTTGCCCTCCGCCTCGATTTTGAAGCCGAAGGAAGGGAAGCGGCCGTTTTCGATGTGCTCGGTGGGGATCGCCGTGACACGGATCCGATCATCCTCATACAGCAGGCCCGGCCGGATCAGAGAAAAGCCGATGTGCTCGTCATCGGGGTTCAGGTGCATCGCACGCGACCAGACCTTCAGGCCATCGATGCCTTCCTGCTCCGGCAGATACAGCCGCACGCTCCGCTCCGGATCAAAATGCTTCTGGCGGCGGTAGACATCGAAATGCTTGATGACGGAGCCGATCGATCCGACATGATCGCCGTGCATATGGGTGATGAAGACCGCGCGCAGATCGCCGAACGAAAGGCCGTGATCGTACATCATCGCCTCAAAGCTTCCGCCGCAGTCGATCAGATAATTTGAGCCGCCAACCTGAAGAAGGGAAGCGGTGCAGGAGCGTCCCTTCTCCGCATGGCCGTGGCTGGTTCCGAGCGTCCAAAGCTTCATTTTTGTGTCCTCCTTGACAGAAAAACGGCCTTCCGGACAAGGATCCGGAAGGCCGATTCGTGATTATTCTTCGTCCTTGGACTCGCAGCAGCCGCATTCGCAGGCTTCTTCTTCATCCTCGTCCTCGCCGCAGCAATCGCAGTCGCAATCGTCGCAGTCGCAGACACAATCGAACGCTTCGTTGCAGTTGGGGCAGGTGATGTCGGTGGGATCAACGGTTTCGTCGAAGTATACCTTCTCGCCGCAGTTGGGGCAGATTACTTCGTAGAAGACCTCTTCCTCATCGTCATCCTCGTCCTCGTCATCGCAGCAGTCGCAGTCGTCGTCGCAGCAATCGCACTCATCGTCGTCGCAGCAATCGCACTCATCGTCGATTTCGTAGAAATCCTCTTCCAGCTCGCCTAAATCGTGGTCGAGCTCCTCGAGGTAATCGCCGTGGGTGTCAATCTGCTCGTCCATGCGGTCGATCTTCTCGGTGACATCGCAGAGCAGGTCGATGACTTCAAGCAGCAGCTTGTTCTTTGCCTTGTCGGCGTTGAGGTTCAGGCCCTCCGCCAGACCCTTCAGATAGGCAGCCTTATCGGTCAGCTTCATAGTATTATCCTCTCTTTCTGACGGGAATAACCGGGCTTATGCGCGCTCGAGATATTCGCCGGTTCTGGTGTCGATGCGGATCTTGGTGCCGATGTCGATGAACAGCGGAACCTTGATGGTTGCGCCGGTTTCGAGGGTGGCAGGCTTGTTGGTGCCGGTTGCGGTGTCGCCCTTGAAGCCCGGCTCGGTGTCGGTTACTTCGAGCTCAACGAACATGGGGGGCTCAACAGCGAAGACGTTGCCCTTGTAGGAAACGATCTTGCACATCATTTCTTCCTTGACGAAGCGGAAGTTGTCGCCCAGCTTGTTGGCCTCGATGGGCTGCATATCAAAGGTCTCCATGTCCATGAAGTAGTACAGATCGCCGTCGTTGTAGGAGTACTGCATTTCCTTTCTCTCAACGATTGCGTTCTCGAACTTGTCGGTGGGGCTGAAGGTGCGCTCGGTAACGGCGCCCGTGATGACGTTCTTCAGCTTGGTACGGACGAAAGCCGCGCCCTTGCCCGGCTTAACGTGCTGGAATTCGACAACCTGCAGCACCTGGCCGTCCATATCGAAAGTGATACCGTTTTTGAAATCTCCGGCTACTACCATAATTTTGTGTTCCTCCAAATGTTTTTAGATATACCATAATTTTGCAGATCCGGCACCCGGACTCCGGGATGGGAACTGCACAGCATTCCTTCTTATATTTTACACCATTCCGCGGATTTTTTCAATAGGTAAGAACCGATTTTTTGAAGAATTCATAAATAATTCACAATTAAACGGCGGTGCTCCAGAAATTTGCGGATTTTTTCGGCGATATGGAAACTTTTTGCCCGGCGGATTCGTCTAATCAGCAAAGAACATGATCTTGTTGAAAGGAGCTTCCATGAACGGAAAAGAAATCTGCCAGACCCTGAAGGCAATCCGAAGCGAGATTGCCGGAAAAAATGACATCCCCTACAAGCCGCACGAATGCACGCACACCGGCGACTGCGCCGGCACCTGCCCGGCCTGCGAGGCCGAGGTCCGGACGCTGGAGGCGGCGCTGGAAAAGCGGAAAAAGAACGGCTTCAAAATCGTACTGGCCGGATTGACGGCGGGGCTGATTGCGATGAATACCGTGTCCTGTGACAATCCGTTTGAAGAAGAGCTCGGCGGCATTTTGCCGGCCGAGGAAATGGATTTTGCCGATGCCGGCGGCGAGCCAGGCGAAAAACTATAAGAAAGGAGGATTCACGATGAAGGGCAAGGAAATCTGCAAAACGCTGAAGTCGATCCGCAGCGAGATTGCAAAGAAGAATGAGATTCCCTACAAGCCGCACGAATGCACGCACACCGGCGATTGCGCCGGTACCTGCCCGGCCTGCGAGGCCGAGGTGAAGAAGCTGGAAGCGGCGCTGGAAAAGAGGAGAAAGAACGGCTTCAAAATCGTGCTGGCCGGTGTATCGGCGGGGCTGGTGGCGATGAACGCCGCCTCCTGTGACATTGTTTCCACGCAGGGCGATATGCTTCCGGGACCGGATGTCACCGAGGAGAGGGCGGAAGTCGGAGAGATTGTGCTGGATGGCGACATGGTGATGGAAGACACCCTTATGGGCGATATCCCTCCCGAAACCGCTGAGCTGACCATCGGGGGCGTACTTCCTCTTCCGGAGGACATGGATGCGGGGGATGAGCCGGCCGATTTTGACGGCGATGCGGCGATTCCCGACGATGATGAAATCCTGGTGGACGGGAAATGACCTTCTCGGCCATCGGCATTGCGCGGCACCGGATCGCCCGGGATGGGGACGGCGTGACCACGCTGGTCGGCGGCTTCGGCTGTCCGCTTGCCTGCCGCTACTGTCTGAATCCGCATTGCGTGCGCCCATCGGCAAGACGGGAATACACGGCCGATGCGCTGATGGAGCGGCTCCTGCCCGATAATCTCTATTTTGCGGCGACCGCAGGCGGGGTGATCTTCGGGGGCGGGGAACCGCTTCTGCAGGCCGCCTTCATCCGCGCGTTCATTGAAAAGGTCAAGGCGGCGGGCTATGACTGGCGCTTCGGGCTTGAAACCTCGCTGGCGGTTCCGGGCGCCGATCTCATGACGGATCGGATCGATTATTACATCGCGGACTGCAAGGATATGAATCCGGACGTCTACCGTGCCTACACCGGCCGCGATCCGGCGCCGATGCAGGAAAATCTCGCCATTTTAGCCGGGCGCTGTCCCGAAAAGGTTCGCGTTCGCGTGCCGCTGATTCCCGGCTTCAACGATAAAGCGGGCTGTGATGCATCCGAGGCCGCGCTCCGCAAAATGGGCTTTTCGGACATTGAGCGCTTTGTCTACCGCACGGAAATCGGAAAATAAATCCAAACAGGGAGCTTTATCATGGTAACAATCTGCGAATACGGGGCCGAGCCAAACAGCGGCAGGGTCTGCACCGCCGCCATTCAGAAAGCCATCGATGCCTGTGCCCGAAACGGCGGCGGCCGGGTCCTGGTTCCGGCGGGAACCTATGTCACGGGCACGCTTTATCTGAAAAGCCATGTCGAACTTCATCTGGAGGCCGGTGCCGTTCTGAAGGCGAGTCCCGATCTTGCCGATTACAATCCGGATGATGCTTACGCGCAGAATTACGGTGTGCCGCGTGAAGGCTGGAATGCCAAGCATCTGATCCTCTGCATCGAACAGACCGACGTCGCACTGACCGGCCTCGGAACCATTGACGGCTCCGGTGATGCCTTCTACGACTTTGATCCCGCCCATCGGATACACGGCCGGTATTACGGATGGCGCGGCGGATATATGACGACAAAAGATCCCGTAGGACTCCGTCCGGGTCAGCTGATCTGCTTTATCGAATCGGATCACATCCGCGCAGAGGACGTCACGCTGACCAACGCCACCAGCTGGAGCTGCTTCCTGCACGGCTGTGAGTGGGTGCAGATCCGCGGTCTGAAGGTCAGAAATCCCCGCGATTATGTCAACACCGACGGTATTGACATCGACTGCTGCCGGAATGTCACGGTATCCGACTGCATCATTGACACCGGTGACGATGCGATCGCCGTCCGCTGTGCCGAGGCGCGGCTCAAAGTAAAGAAGCCGTGTGAGCATATCACAATCGCCAACTGCGTGCTGGCATCCAACTCCTCTGTCTTCCGCTTCGGTGTCGGAACCGGCGTGATCCGCCATGTCCGCATTACCAACATTGCGGTGACGAGCGGCGGAACGCTGTTCACTTTCAACACCTCCTACAACGGCCGTGGCCATGCCCGCATTGACGATCTGCACATTCAGGGTGTGAGCGCCTGCGACACGGGAATGCTTCTGAACGCGCCGATTGAGGCCGGATCCGTCACCCGTCTTTCTCTTTCCGATATTCGCGCCGAGCTGAGGGGCGGCATCATCGTGCAAGCCGCAAACGGCTCACCGGTTGAGGACATCTCCTTTGACAGGGTGGATCTCACGCTTGCCGACTGTCCGCATTACAAAGACGAAAAGGCGGTGATTTCCATCGAAAACGCCTCAGATGTCCGTCTGAACCGGGTGCGGATCCGCTGTGATCTGGCATCCGAGGGATGGGAGGTGCCCTTTCATCACGCGGGGTGCACCGATCTGACACTCTCAGGCTGTACATTTTCGCTTTGAATCCACAAAAACATCCCGCCCGCCTCTTGACAAAAGGCGGGCGGTGTGCTATAATAGTGACAGTAAAAGGCAAAATTTAACGGGGTGTTCAACACACTTGCTCCGCAAGTGTGTCAGGGAGTTTGCTTCGCAAACTCCGCGATTGCGGTAAGCGTTAGAAACGCACATCGCAAAGCGATGTGTCAGGGAGTTTGCAACACATCGCAAAGCGATGTGTCAGGGAATTCGCTTTGCGAATTCCGCGATTGCGGTAAGCGATTGTTTACTGACTCCGCGACAGCGCAAGCTTGCCGCCAATGTGTTGAGCTGAGATGGGCCAAAGCCCGAACCCGCGAACCTGTACGGATCATGCCGGCGTAGGGATTAAATCAAGTCCACACCTCATTACCGAACCGATTTTGCCATCCGATCATGGGATGGCATTTTTCGTTCCAAGCCAAGTGATCCTTCATTCAGGCCCTGCCGATTGGAGGTTTTTTTATGTCAAAATCCAACCCGCGCGCCGCATCGGCGTCGCTCCATCAGCTCACCGAATCCGCGATTCTGATCGCGCTCGGAACAGCGCTGAGCCTGATTCCCATCTGGAAGATGCCGCTGGGCGGCTCCGTCACGCCGCTGAGTATGCTTCCGGTCTGCCTGATCGGACTCCGGCACGGGATGCCCTGGTCCATCGGCGCGGCGTTCGTCTATTCGGTGCTTCAGATGCTTCTTGGCATCGCCGAGGTGATCGGCTGGGGGCTGACCCCGCTGGTGCTGATCGCCTGTCTGCTGCTCGATTATCTCCTGCCGTTCACGCTGCTCGGCATCACCGGCATCGCACGCGGATCGGGGCGGGGCGGAATGTGCGCCTCCATTTTCGCGGCGATGGTGCTCCGCTTTGTCTGCCATCTGCTCTCCGGCGTTGTGCTCTTTGCCGAGTGGGCGCCCGAGGGCTGGAATCCGCTGGTCTATTCGGTCTGCTACAACGGTGCGTATATGCTGCCCGAATGCATCTTCACGATGGCGGCGGTGCTGATTCTGTCAAGCCTGCCGCGCACACGGGCGATTCTGATGGGAGATTCCGTCAAATGAGAGAAAGGACGGCTGTGCTTATGCAACAGCCCCTTTTTTCTTTTACCTCTGCGAATAATCCCCCGGCTTACGGCCCGTAACGGCGGCAAAGGCTTTGTAAAAATTGGAAGAGCTCGAAAAACCGCATCGTCCGGCGATTTCCAGCTTCGTCAGATTGGTGGTGCGAAGCAGAACGATTGCCGCCTCTATCCGTTTGATGGTGATGTAATCCCAAAGCGCAATGCCGTTGTATTTGCCGAACAGCGACGAAAAATAGGCCGGTGAGAGCATCGCCTCGCGGGCGATCGATTTCAATGTAAGCGGCTCTGTGATATGGGAATTGATGTAGGCCATCGCACGCTCCATGCTCTGCAGGAGGGCGGCGGGCGTATGCTTGTTGCTGGCGGAATCGGTGAAATCATAATTCCGGATCAGATGCACGAGGGCTGAAAAGAGCTGATACCGTGCCATGATGGCCGCTCCGGGCGCCTGCCCGGCGAGTTCCGCTTCCAGTTCGCGCATAAGGCGGCCCGGGATGGGATCCGAGGCCGGGATTTTGTGGGTGAAGCCATCGCTTCGGGCATGGAAGAGGGCCAGCAGCTCGGCGCTTTCCGGCCGCTCCCAGAGAAGCCGCGGTTCAAAATGGATGTTCAGAATCTCCATATCCTCACGGATTTCGGTGATGCAGTGAAGCTCGCTGCCGGCAAACAGGAAGACGTCGCCCGGCGCGAATTGGTAGACCCGGTCGGGCAGGGTATAGAGCCCGCTTCCGCGAAGGAAAAGCGCCAGTTCACATTCGGTATGGCGGTGTTCCCGGTACGGCCGGGTCTGCGGCGGGAGGACGGAATGATAGGATTTGATGACGGGATGCCCGGCCGGATCCGCCAGATGGGACAGCTGTGTTTGCATAAGAACCCCCCATTTCAAAAGATTGTGGACATCCGGCGAAAGATCGGGCTTGCTTTCTCTTTCCGGATATGGTACACTTTTACCCGGAGATTATAGCATAGTTCTCACAATTTGTCAAGAGCTTACTCCGGCTCGGAAAGGTTATCCCGAATATGAACGAATCCATCCGCGAAAATATATCGGAGCGGGTCAATCTTTGCTCCTCGCCCTCCGAACTTCGGATCACCGACATCCGCGTCGCCAACATCAACGGCGCGCCTAAGCATTGCCCGCTGATCAAAATCTACACAAACCAGGGCCTTATCGGCTATGGCGAGGTCCGCGATGCCTCCAGCGCGACCTATGCGCTGATGCTCAAATCCCGGCTCGTCGGCGAGAATCCCTGCAATGTCGATAAGCTCTTCCGCCGCATCAAGCAGTTCGGCGGCCCCTCCCGGCAGGGCGGCGGCGTGAGCGGCATTGAAATCGCGCTTTGGGATCTGGCCGGCAAGGCATGGGGCGTACCGCTCTGGCAGATGCTCGGCGGCAAATTCCGCGACAGGATCCGTGCCTACGGCGATACCGACGTGGATGGCAAACACACCGGCACCGATATGGGCCGCGCGATCAAAAAGCGGATCGACATGGGCTTTACCGTAGTCAAGATGGATCTCGGAATCGAGCTTCTGTACGATGAACCGGGCACTCTCTGCGCACCGCTCGGGATGTTGGAGGATATGCAGAAATATTCGGCCAAGGCGCTCCGCCATCAGAGCGGCTCGGTTGATATGGATATGATGCTCGGCAAAAATTACGAGGTTTTCACAATCCCGCATTATGCGACGGGGATTCACATCACCGAAAAGGGCCTCGATATGCTGGAGGATTATGTGAAGCAGGTTCGGGATGTCGTCGGCTATGAGGTACCGCTGGCCATCGATCATTTCGGCCATGTTTCGATGGAGGACTGCATCAAATTCGCCCGACGGCTCGAAAAATACAACATCGCGTGGCTGGAGGATATCCAGCCCTGGCATATGACCGACCATTATGTCCGGATCGCCGAGTCCTGCGCCGTGCCGCTGGCGACCGGCGAGGATATCTATCTGGCCGAAAATTTCCGCCCGCTGCTGGAGCGGCACGGCATTGCCGTCGCGCATCCGGATCTTTTAACGATCGGCGGCGCGCTGGAAACCAAAAAGCTGGGCGATCTCTGCGAACAGTATGGGGTCGGCATGGCCATTCATATGGCCGAGAGCCCGATTGCCTGCATGGCGGCCATTCACACCGCGGCGGCGATTCAGAATGTCATGGCGGTGGAATTCCATTCGGTGGACATCCCGTGGTGGAACGATCTCGCCATCGGCATCAAAAATCCGCTCTTCAAGGACGGATTCGTTGAGGTTCCGGACACGCCCGGACTTGGCATCGAGAGCCTCAATGAGGAGCTGATCGCCGAGCATCTGCACGAGAAGTATCCGGGGCAGTGGGAGCCGACCGATTTCTGGGATAAGGAATGGGCCAATGACCGCGAGTGGAGCTGAAGGGCGATTGCTTGAATAGATAAGGGGCTGTTGCATTTAGATGCAACAGCCCCCAGCAAATACATCTTGGAACCCATTCAGGGTTCCATTTTTGTGTGCATTGCACACAAAAACCGATGTATTCGGGCGCTTACGCGCCCTGCGCTACCGCAAGTTTCCAACTTGCAACAGCGCTTGCCGATGCAAGCATCGGCGTCCCCCCTCCCACACTTCAAAAAACTTCAGAAAAAAAGGGAATGACAAAAATTCAGTTATATTATTAGCACTTCGCTATTACTGTACCTTTCTTTTAATTATTAAAGTTTTTTGAAAAGATGGGGCGTGGGGAAGGAAAACTTTTTTCCAAAAAAGTTTTCCTTCCCCACAAAACACAATAATATATTATTCACTTTTCCAGCTTTGAGAGATACCGGTCCTCGGCAAAGCTGTCGGCGTTGTAGAGGATGACCGTATCGGTCGGCTCGAAGCCGTAGGTTTCACAGTACTGCAGGACACCGCCGTTGAAGTGGCGGAGATCCAGCACGACGATCCGGTCATAGTGGGCGGTCAGCATTCCGAGCATACTGTGAGCGTAGGAATCCTTGACCAGCAGCAGGGTGCGGCCGGTGCCGGCATCGGTGGTGATATCGACCAGCGGATCGTTCTGGCCGAGGAAATAGCCGTATTTATCGCGGGTTTCCAGCTTTTCGGCCACATAGAGCGAATCGCTTGTGCGCTGACCCAGATTGAAATCAAGCTTCAGCTTCGGCAGGCCGTCGATCGGCTCAACGATCGTCAGATCCTCGCCCTCGGAGGGGAAGTTGATCTTGGCCGTCAGCGTGCCCTCAAAGCGGTTCGACACCACGCCGAAGCTTCCCGTCGCCGGTGTGAGGCCGAGGGATTTCATCAGCTCGGTGTAGGCAACATACGCGCCCTGCGCCGTCCAATGGTGGTCGGTCTTGTAGTAGAGCTTGTTTTCGTCGGCGGCCGCGCTCATGGCATCACGGATATCGACGAAGCCTTCGATCTTTGCGGCCTCATCGAGCATCGCGGACTGATTCCAGACCGGCGCACCGGTGGGGAGCTTGTCCGCAAGAATCAGCGAGGCGGTGGGTGCCAGCAGGATGCGGAGATTGGTCTTGCCCTTCAGATTGGCAGACAGGATGTGCAGGCTTTCGAGATTCTTTGCCAGCTGCTCCTTATCGGGATGGATATTCTGGATAAAATAGCCGTCATCGCAGAAGAAGATATCCTTCAGCTCCTTCTTGCCGAGCGCCAGCTCGGCGTAGGATTTCATCGTGATCCAGCCGTCCCGCCAGACAAACTGGTCGGTTATGAAGGATTCGTAATCCATCATCCATTCGCCCTTGAAGAAGGCATCGGCGCTCCATTCGGGGAACTGCGCCAGCTCGCGGTTCTCGACCTCGGAGAAATCGCGGACGGGATTGACCATGCTGGCAACGCTGAGGACGGCGATCAGCAGGCAGAAGATGACGGTAGTGGCCGCCGAAAGGGGAGAGAGTTTTGTTTTGTTTTCCATTGTTCATGCTCTCCTTTCAGAAGCGGAAATAGAGGAACGGATTGTAGGTGGCATCGACCAGATACGCGACCGATACAATGAAGATCGCAATATAGGCCGCATTCTGGACAATGGCCGCGCCGACACCGGTTCCGAGCTTTGTCATCAGCTTCCGGGCGATCATCTTTGGCAGCGGGGTTGCCGCAACAGCGAGGATAATAAGCAGGGCCGCATTGGTGGCCAGCATATAGAAGCTGGTCGGATCGGCAAGGATTCCGGATCCGCCGAACATCGCACCGATATAGGCAAAGGCGCGCGAAAGATCCTCGATGGCAAAGATGACCCAGCTGATAATAACCAGCAGGAGGGTATAGATATGGCCGACGGCGGCGGGCATCTTCTTGAGCCAGTTCAGCAGGAAGAGCTTTTCGATAATCAGCAGAATGCCGAAATAGACGCCCCACAGAACGAAATTCCAGCTTGCGCCGTGCCAGAGGCCGGTGGCCAGCCAAACAATGCTAATGTTGCGGATCTGCTTTGCAAAGCCGCAGCGGTTGCCGCCGAGCGGGATATAGAGATATTCCCGGAACCAGCTTCCCAGCGAGATGTGCCATCTGCGCCAGAATTCGGTGATGCTCTTTGACATATAAGGATAATTGAAGTTTTCGAGGAAGTGGAAGCCGAGCATCCGACCAAGACCGATCGCCATATCCGAATAGCCGGAGAAGTCGAAGTAGATCTGGAAGGTGTAGGCAAGGATGCCGATCCAGGCGCTCAGCACAGGCAGGGAAGCGATCGTTTCAAGCGATACATTCGCGCCTGCGACCGAATCCCAGATCAGGCCCGCGGAGTTGGCCAGCAGGACCTTTTTGCCAAGGCCGGTCATGAAGCGGGTGACACCGTCCGAAAAGTCATCGAAACTTTCATGGCGCTCATCCAGCTCCTCGGCGACCGTCTTGAACTGGACGATCGGGCCGGCGATCAGCTGGGGGAAGAGGGCGACATAGGCGCCGAAATTGATGATATTCTTCTGCACCTTCGCATCACCCCGGTAGACATCGACCGTGTAGGACATGGTCTGGAAGGTGTAGAAGGAGATACCGATCGGCAGGGCAAGATTTAACATCGGTATGGCGGTTCCGAAGATGCCGTTGACCGTGCCAAGGATAAAGTCGGTGTACTTGAAGAAGCCGAGCAGCGCCAGATTGATAATCATCGACGAAGCGACAACCATCCGGGCGGCCTTGAGATTTCCCGCCCGCTTGAATCGGTCGACCAGCCTGCCGTGGGTGTAATCCACGACGGTCGAGAAGATCATCAGAACCACATAGACCGGCTCGCCCCAGGCATAGAAGATCAGGCTGGAAACAAAGAGAAGCAGATTGCGGAATTTCTTCGGCAGAAGGAAATAGAGCAGGAAGACAACCGGCAGATACCGGAAAAGGAAGAGAATGCTGGAGAATACCATTATTTGGCTTCCTCAATCAGAACGGCATTGATGGCATCGATTGCCTTCCGGTTGTTGGCGACGGCGATGTTGTAGGCTTCCTCCTCATTGTTCTGCTTGACATCCTCCGGGATCACGCCCATCTGGATGAAGAAGATCGGCCGGCTGGACGAATGGTCCGGCGTGGGCTGGACGGGTCAGCCTGCGATTGTCAAGTGGAGTAAGGAGATTCGCGAGGCGACCAACATCGTGAAGGAAAAGATCAACAAGTCTGCGATGAAGGAAGTCATCTTGGCGGGTCTGGATGGCCGG
>JAZNKS010000007.1:0-13939 GCA_045578725.1 Candidatus Flemingiibacterium sp. | reverse complement strand
CTACAGCCCAAAAACGCCCCGCCCCGCAAAATGCGACTACTATTACGGCCCCGGCGAGCATGAGGTCGGTACCGTCGATCTGACGAGCGGCCAGACTGTCTACATCGAGGACGGCGCGATCGTTCACGGCGCATTCCATGCCGTCGATGCCGATCATGTCACCGTCATCGGCGAGGGTATCCTCTCCGGCGTGAAGATGCACCGCGAGGATGCTTCCCAGAAGCCGACCCAGCTGCTGGATTTCATCCGCTGCACCAATGTGAAAATCGGCGCGCTCACCCTGTATGACGGCCCGGTATGGCTCTGCCGCACGCTCAACTGCGATCACATCGATATCAACGGCCTGCGCGAGATTTCCATGAATCCCTCCGGTGACGGCATTGATATATGCAGCAGCCGCCATGCCCATATTCAGAACTGCTTCTTCCGCACCAACGATGACTGCATCACCATCAAAGGCCTCTATAAGGCTCACGGCGATGCCGAGCCCAAGCCCATTTACGATATCGTTTCCGAAAAATGCGTCTGCTGGAGCGCTACCCACGGCAACGGTCTGGAGGTCGGCTACGAAACCTGCACCGCCGAGATGTATGATATTCATTTCAAAAACTGCGATATCATCCATTGCGAGCGGGAGGGCTATCAGTCCGGCGGCACGCTGACCATCCACAACGGCGACCGCGCCGATATCCACCACGTCTATTATGAGGACATCCGCATCGAGGATTCTCATGAAAAAATCTTCGATCTGAAGATCTGCAATGCCTGCTGGAGCCACGATCCGGTGCGCGGCCAGATCCGCGATATCTGTTTCAAGGATATCGCCATCGTGGACGGCCCCTTCCCGCCCAGCATCATCCGCGGCTTTGAGAGCAAATCCAGCGAATTCGCCGTCAAGCGCACGGGCGCGGTTCCCACCGACGAGGGCGAAACCTCGAACGGCCTGTGGGTTGTCCGCGATCTCCACGATGAGGGCACTCTGCGGGACATCACCATCGAAAACTTCACTGTATACGGAAAGAAAATGGACAATTTCATGGATGCCAGGTGTGTCTGCGAAATCGCCACCAATGTCATCTTCAAATAAATACGGCCGCACCGGATGGAATGGAATCCTCCGGTGCGGCTTTTTTATTGATCGCAGAAATCCCGGCAGCGTTCAGCGCGGATCCGCTTAGTAAACGCCGCTCCTTCGCCGAAGACAACGCTCACACGATCGAAGGTCACGTCGTCCGCGTCGCGGACAATAAACGCTGCCTTTTCCCCCTCCAGCTTCGACCAGTTGCAGGGCCGGCGGTCGCCGTCCGGATCTTCCCCGTTGACGTAAACCTTCATATTGCGGAAGGTGATGTCGGAAACCCGGGCATTTTCGTGGCCGAGGAGATTGTTCGGCCGGTCGCACAGAACCGTGATCCCGTCCAGCACAACATCCCGCATATAGGCCCGCTCGATCAGCGGAGGATGGGTTTCGTTGTTGCTCATCCTCAGATCGATGCCGCAATGCGCCTGTACCGTGCAGTTCTGTATCCGCACATTCTCCACCGAGGTGGCGAAGGACGTCGGATTGAAGCGGCAGGTCGCGCTGATTCCGTTCAGCGAATCGCGGATGACCACATTGGATATCATGCAGTTTTTAATCAGCCCCCGGCCGACGCCGATCCGTATGGCATTGCCCAGATAGCTGGTCAGAATGCAGTTGGTGATGACAATATCCTCACAGCATTTTGTCCTGTCCTTCAGCGGGTCGCAGTTGGCGCGGATGGTAATGGCATCGTCGCCGGTGTCAATGATGCAGTCGCTGACCGTCACCCGGCGGCAGCAGTCGATGTCAATGCCGTCGTTGACCCATTGCCTGCGCTCGCCACGGATGCGGACACCTCGTACCTGCACGTTCTCACAGCCGTGGAAGAAGAGGTGCCAGAAGGGCGAATACGTCAGATTAACATCCTGTACCCGCACGTTTTCGCATTCGGCGAAGAAGATCATCTGTCCCGGACGCTGAGCCTCGGCCGGCGGATGAGCCCAGAAACCGCAGTACCATTCCCTGCGGCTCTCATTCACCCAGTAATGAGAATCGCCGTCAATCCGTCCGAAGCCGGAGATGAAAATGTCATGCTGCTCCACCGCGGTGATCAGATGGGTGCCCGCCATGAATTCGCTCTTGAACACCCGGTTCTGCACACAGTAATCCTCCGCATTGTAGTCGCTCCGGTCATGACTGGCACGAAGCACCGCGCCGGGGGCCAGATGAAGACCGCCGCCGCTTTTCAGATAGAGCGTTCCCGTGACAAATTCGCCATCCGGGATGTAAACCGTACCGCCCGCATCAATGGCGGCTTGGATGGCCTTGGTATTGACCGTGTGCCCATCCGGGATGGCACCGTAATCGAGAATGTTTCTCACTTTGTCCTCCGTTCACCGGCGCGGATGAAAAATCGCGCCGAAGTCTTGATTTTTGTCATACCTTCTGGTATAATACCATTATACCGCTGATTTACCGGCCGCAAAATACCATTTCCGCTGTAAAAAAGCGACGATTCCGCTGTGATTGGTATGACACCGGAAGGAGACCACCTATGTCAAGTGAGCGCTATCATTGGAACGAGCCCTCTCCCCTGCGCATCTGTCTGACCGCCTCGCCCGCTCCGATGGTGGCCCATTGGCAGAACGAGCTGGAGATGATGTATTTTTTTGAAACCTCGGGCTGCCGCTATCAATGCGGCGGGCAGGAGCTTTTCCTCGGCCCGGAAGAGCTGGTGACCGTCAATCCGGGCGTGACTCACGCCTGCGGATGCTGGGGCGAGGGCGTGCGGGCACTCTGTCTGATCGTCGATCCCACCGCGCTGAATCTCCCCCGCCTTCCCGGCTGGCAGTTTACATCGGCATTGCGTGGAGATGCCTCGGCAGCGGCTTCTTTCCGGCGGCTGGCTCAGCTTCTGAGCGAGCCGGACACGCCCGCGCGTGACTGCCGGATTCACGAATGCATCTGCGGCCTGCTGGCACATCTGCTCGATTTTGCCGTTCCGGCCCCGCCGGAGCCGGAACCGGAGCGTAAGGCGGAAATCCGCCGCGTGATGGCGTATATCACCGATCACCGTTCCGAGCGTCTTTCCCTTGCCGGGCTGGCCGCAGGAATGTATCTGAGCGAGGATCGGTTTTACCATGTCTTCCGCGAGGTGACGGGCATGAGCCCGGGCGAATATATCCTTGCCGAGCGGATCCGCGCCGCCTGTACCCTGCTTGGCAATACCCCGATGAAAATCGTCGATATCGCGCAGGAGTGCGGCTTTTGCACCTCCGGCTATTTTGCGAAGATGTTCCGCCGCCAGATGGGATGCACCCCGCTTCAGTACCGGAAGGCACTGCGGAGTGCCGGGCGCAATCCGATGGACGATCTCTCGCCGCAATAATAAGAACCGGCACCGTGCCTCAATCGGGCATCCGGTGCCGGTTTTCATTTTCAGTTGATCCGCGTCAGCGCATTGAGCGTGCGCTCAACCAGCGCGATCGTTGCCGCCGAGCTTTCGGGTGTGACAAAGCTGTTCTCCTCTTCCTTGCGGATGCAGTCGATGAAGTAGGCGATCTCGCCCGCATAGCCGTCCACGTTGGAAATGTTGATTCCCGTTTCGCCGATCTTTTCCGCATCGGCAAAGTCCACCGTCTTGCCGCAGTCGTTCAGCACACCGTCCTTGAGGATCAGCCATCCGTCCGCAAAGACCGCCTTGAAGGTCGCCGAAAACGGAATCGACGTATTGTACCATCCGGTTTCAATGGAAACCACACTGTTATCGTAGAGATAATTGACAAATCCGTAGTTGGAAAGATTGCCCTTCATCTCATGATAGACACCGTGGATGACATCCGGCATTCCCAGCACCGACTGGACATAATCCACATCGTGAATCATCATATCCAGCGCCACATGGCCGCTCCGCGCCTTATCCTGGAACCAGTTATCCCAGCTCCAGCGGGGCGTTGCGCTGTAGCGCTGCATCGACAGGCTCTCCAGCTTTCCGTACCGGCCGCTCTCAATCGTCTGGCGCAGATAGGAATAAGCATTCATAAAGCGGACAACCTGTGCCGTCATGTAATGCTTGCCTGTCCGCTTCACGCAGGCAAGAATCGCCTCGCATTCAGACGAATTGAGCGCCATCGGCTTCTCCGACAGAACGTGCGCACCGGCCTCCATCGCCTTGATGGCCATTTCGGCGTGCAGATATGTCGGGGTGCAGACATCGACAACGTCCGGCTTTTCTTTGGCCAGCATCTCCTCGTAATCCGAATACAGGCGGATCGGCAGATCGCCCGCCTTTTCCTTCAGCATATCCAGACGGATATCACAGGCCGCCGCCAGTTCATAATTCTTTGCGTTCTTGTGAATATTGAAATGGGCTCCGCCCATTCCGCCGACGCCTACAATAACAAGCTTCATTTTGTAAGTCCTCCGATCAGATTTTCCAGATAAACTTTGGTATCAATGATATCGCGGGTCTGCTGATCGCCGCTGATTTCGCGCTCGATGGTGAGCGTTCCGTCATAGCCGACCTCATGCAGCCGCTTGACAAAAGCCGGGAAATTCACCTTTCCCTCGCCGACCTTCACTTCGCTTCCGAGCATCATGCCGTTCGTCGGATAAAGGCCGTCTTTGGCGTGGATGCCGCGCACATAGGGGCCGATGACGTCCAGCGCATCGACGGGATTGGCCTTACCGTAGAGAATCAGATTGGCCGAATCCAGATTGATGCCGATGTTGCCCGTGCCGCATTCCTCAATGAAGCGAAGCAGGGTTGTGGGCGTTTCCTGCCCGGTTTCAAACAGGAAATACTGCCCCTGCTCCTTCATATACTGCGCCAGCTCCCGGATCGTTTCCAGAATTTCGGGATAGGTGGGATCCGTCGGGCTTTCGGGCAGGAAGCCCGCGTGGGTAATCACATCCGCGATGCCAAGCTTCTTTGCGAAATCCGCACCGCGCTTCAGCTCCTCCACGCGCATCGCCCGGTATTCCCTCGGAACGATGCCGAGCGTGATCGGTCCCTCGGTGAAATTCCACTTTGCCGGGCCGCTCCAGCCTGCCCAGTACGCGCTGATGCAAACGCCGGTTTCCCTGCACGCATCTTTAATCTGCTCCGCCATTTCATCGGTTAAGTATTCCTGACGCCAGCTGCTCAGCTGGCAGTTGTCAAAGCCGAGCTCCCGTACTTTTTTAAGCTTTTCCCGGATATCCGGCCCCAGGCCGATCAGAACGCCGACCTTCATAAATATCATCCTCTCCGATTTATTATTCCTTCTGTGATTGACAGATTGCTGATTTTATTATATAATATTTCCATGGAAGATGCAATGATGATTTTGCCTTTTCTTAGCACAATTTTGTTTTTATGGAGGAAGCGTGAACAGCACCGAGCTTTATGAAAAGATTCCGCCGGATCCCCAGATCCGGATCCTTCGCTACTGCATCCGTCCTTATGACTTCCCCGCACACTGGCATGAGCATACCGAAATTCATTTTATTTTTGCGGGGAGCTGTACCCTCCGCTGCGGCGAAGAATACCGCAGGCTCACGTCCGGGGACTGCGTCGTCATCAACAGCTGTGAGCTTCATGAGGGCGTTGACGGATACAGCTCCTATCTCTGCCTGATCCTGCCGCCGGCCTTCTTTGAATCGGAGCACATCCTGTTTCAAGGAATCATCCGCGATCCGTTTCTGTCGGATACCGCCGCCCGGCTCGATGCCTGTACGAAATCCGCTGCTGCGCCGGATCGGCTGGAGGCGCGCGCTCATGCCTGTCTGCTGGCCGCCCATCTGATGCGGCATTATGTGAAGAAATCCCTGTCCGTCAATGCCTGGGCCGGATACACCGCCAAGCAGAGCAAGGTCAACGAGGCCGTCCGGCTCATCGGCCTTTACTACGATCAGCCGCTGACCACCCGCACGCTGGCCGAGCAGCTCTACCTGAGCGAATGCTACTTCTGCAAGATCTTCAAGGAGATCACCGGCCGGACGGTTATCGATTACATCAATCGCTTCCGGATTGCCAAAGCACAGGAGCTGCTCCAAAAGACCCGCTGCAGCATCACCGAGGCCGCCCTCGGATGCGGAATCGGCGATGCCAATTATTTCACCCGGCTCTATAAAAGAATCAACGGCTGTCCGCCCAGTGCAGGACGCACCGAATTGGGATAAGAAAAACGCAGAGGCGGCTGCCTCTGCGTTTTGTATCGGATTATGTTATCCAAACTCTGTTATTCAAATTCGTTCATTTCTTTGACACTCTCATCCCACGCGGATTCCTTCGATGCATAGAAGGATGCCATATCGTTTTCCTCTCTTGCCAGAAGTCCCGCCGGATTGGTGACACCGAGTGTCGAGAAGGTGGTACCGTAGCAGGAATCAAAGGGCAGACGCATGGTGCCGCGGATGATCTCCAGCATTTCCGTGACCTCATCGTCGCGGGTGTACTTGTCGCGCAGAGCCACCTCATAGTAGGCGGGAACAACATCGGTCATGGCGTAGTAGCCGAACGCCTCCATTACACGGCAGGTCAGATCGATGTCCGATGCGGTCTTGGGGATAAACAGCAGATTGGTCGCGGTGCCGATGGGCGTGATGTGGCTCTCCTGATTTTCGTCCAGCATGGGATACGGAACGATACCGAAATCGGACTTCATATCGCGCATCGCTGTGCCTTCTGTGATGTAGAGATAGGAGATGTGGAAGAGCGCGCGATCCTCGGTGAAGGGGATGCTGAGTGTATAGAAATCGATGCCGCCCTCCTCGTTGTACAGGAAATTGGCCGAGAAGAACTGCCGTGTGAATTCGTAGGCATCATAGAAGCGCTCCAGGGAATCGGTCCTCCGAACAACCAGGCCGCTTGAATCGGTACCGAAGAGCCGGACATCAAAGGCTGTCCCGGCAAGGCGGAGCGGCACATCCTGTAAATAGCAGCCGATGCGGTCATTATCAATATCGAAGACAGTATCACCGTTGAGGTCGGCCGTTGCCTCTTCTGCCATTGTAAAGAGCTTTTCAATGGTCCATTTTCCGTCGCGCACAAGCTGATACGGATCCTCCAGCTTGTGATCGGTCAGCACCTGCTTGTTGAAGTAAGTGACAACCGCCGTCTTATAAAGCGAAAGATTCGCATCGCCCACGGCGCAGTAGAGCTTTCCGTTAATCGAAAGATCCTCCGAAAGCCCGTCAAGCCACCACGGGTTGTCAAGATCCAGATCCGCGCAGGTGTTGAGATCGGCAAAAATGCCGTTCAGGCTGGCGGGAACCGTACAGGCAATCAGACCCGTCGTCAGGTCATAGGCGGCATCGTTCGCAAGAACGGAGCTGGAGATGAGTCCGTTGTAATTCTCTCTGTCATCCCAGTTTCCCGCCTCAAACCGATAGTTCAGCTTGATTCCGAAATGGTCCTCGACCTTCATCGCCCGGGCAAAGAGCGTATCGTTGACGATCTCGCCGTTCTCCTCCGCCGGAAATTCATAGCTCATATGCGCAGGAACAAGGATGTTGAATTCTCTGCCGCCGTTGTCCTCTCTGGGGATATTGAACAGACTCGGCTCGGCCGTGGTGGTATCACCGGTCGATGAAGTAGTATCGCTGACGGCCGGTGCATCCCCGCCGCAGGAAGCCACCGAGACCGCGAGCGCCAGCACAAGAAGCAGAAGCATTGTCTTGTTTTTCATGATAGGACTCCTTTATTGAGATTTACACTTAAAGAATATCAAATCCGTGCGGCAATGTCAAGCGGTATCCGCGGATTTCACGAAAACATTCACAGCAATGTTTTTGTGCCGGTATCGGACGGAATCCGCGATAACATCCCGGAACAAACAAAGAATGCAGAAGCGATCCTCTCGCCTCTGCATTCTTTTTCCGTATGTCAGATTTCAATAACATCGCCGTCACGGGCCGGCAGAATCGGCATCGGGTATTTTCCCTGCGCATCCCGGATAGCCGCCATTTTGGTTTCGTAATCCCAGCTGATATGGTTGAATACAACCATTTTCGCCGGGCATCCGCCGAGCATCGGAAGCAGGATCTCATGCGTGATATGTGCCATCTCGCAGACGATCAGATCGGACGGAAGCGTCCGGAACAGTTCGGGGAAATCGCAGGCGTCCGGCCGGTGTAAATCGCCGCTGAAGAAGACCCGCTTTCCCTCTCCCTCCACCATGTAGGCAAAGGAGGGATACGGCTGGCAATGCGCGGTCTCAATCGCCGTCACCGTGACCGAATCATCGGTATAAATTACGCCCGGCGCGGCTGTAAGAAGCCGGATCCGGTCCTCGCTGAAGCACTTGTCCATTGCCAGAACCATTTCCTTCAGCGCCGCTGCTCCGCGCGCCTCGGTAAGGAAGACATCAAACCGGCAATCGGTATAACGCCAGCTGGCGACGCTGCAGAGCGCCGGAAGCCCGAAGGTGTGGTCGCCGTGCATATGCGTGGTAAATATACCGCGCAGCTTCTCGATCGAAAGGCCCTGCCGGATCATCAGGTCAATCACCGGTGCGCCGGCATCAATCAGATAATAGCCACCCCCGCATTCTAAAAACGCGGCACAGCTGTGGCAGTCCGGTGCGGGGATTCCGTCCCGTCCGGCTCCGAGAAAAATCAGTTTCATCCGTCCGTCCCTTTTATCCATCCAATAAAGATGTTCTCTTTACAATCAGACGTTGAAGCGGAAGAGCACGATATCGCCGTCGCGGATGACATATTCCTTTCCCTCCGAGCGGATCAGGCCCTTTTCCTTGGCAGCATTCATGGTGCCGCACGCAATCAGCTCATCGAAGCCGATGACCTCGGCCCGGATAAAGCCGCGCTCGAAATCCGAGTGAATCTTGCCGGCCGCCTGCGGAGCCTTGGTGCCCTTTTCGATCGTCCAGGCACGGACCTCCTTGGGACCTGCGGTCAGATAGGAAATCAGACCGAGCAGGGTGTAGCTTGCCTTGATCAGACGGTCAAGACCGCTCTCGGCAATGCCGAGATCCGACAGAAACTCGGCCCGCTCATCACCCTCCAGCTGGGCAATCTCGGCCTCGATGCCGGCGCAGATCGGCATGATCTGCGATTTTTCCTCGGCCGCGAAGGCCGCCAGCTTCTGATAGCCGGCGTTGTCCGAAAGATCGCTTCCGATTTCATCCTCGGAAATATTGGCCGCGTAGATGACCGGCTTCATCGAGAGCAGCTGGCAGTCATTCATGATGACCAGCTCGTCCTCGGAATAATCCAGGCTTCTGGCATTTTTTCCGTCGGCAAGACCTGCCGCAACCCGCTCCAGCAGAGCCAGCTCCTCACCAAGCGATTTGTCGCCCTTCATGGCCTTCTTCACCCGGTCGATTCTCCGGTCCAGCGTTTCCATATCGGCGAAAATCAGCTCCATGTTGATCGTTTCCAGATCGCGCATGGGGTCGATGCTGCCGTCAACGTGAATGATATTGGAATCCTCGAAACAGCGGACAACATGGATGATCGCATCGCACTCGCGGATGTGGGACAGGAACTTGTTTCCCAGACCCTCGCCCTTGGATGCACCCTTGACGAGACCGGCGATGTCAACAAATTCGATGACCGCAGGGGTATACTTTTCGGGATTGTACATTTCGGCCAGCACATCCAGACGGCTGTCCGGAACAGCGACCACACCCACATTCGGGTCGATGGTGCAGAAGGGATAGTTGGCCGATTCCGCACCGGCGTTGGTGATAGCATTGAAGAGGGTCGATTTGCCGACATTCGGCAGGCCCACGATACCAAGTTTCATATATATGTATTCTCCTTTGATTGATCCTGTACAAAGCGGCATCCCGCCAAAAGCAAACGGGCATACCCATACATTATAATTATAGCATAAACCGCCGGTATTGGCAAGGCCTTTTTCAAAAAATAAACGAAAATCCGCTGCCCCCATAAAAAAGGCGTCTGCGCACGAAAGTGCGCAAACGTCCTTTGTTTATTTGTCTTCCCCGCTGTAATTTGCCAGCGTCGCCTCGATTCCGGCTTCCACCGCTTCCCGATGGGAGGCAACCAGCGACATGATATCCTTATCCGCCGCGCCCATCGCGCCCTTGATATCGCCGCGAAGATTGTTCCATCCGTAAAGATCCGCCACATCCACGACGAAGTTTGAGAACAGGATGTCAAGGGAAGCCGCCGACTTATCATCCCGGACGTACTTGCCCTCCAGACAGATTTCGTAATAGGCCGGGCGGACAAATTCACTCGAAGCCTCCGCCATCGCCTGTACGATAAAGCCGACCGTATCCGGCTTTTCCACCGTGATCGGCACCGTAACGGGGCTGATGCACCATGCCGTCGAATAGGTTACATAATTTTCCTGCTTCTCATCGTATTTCGCCAGAGGGAGCACACCGAAGTTGAGGTCTACATCCCGCATGGATACAAGGTTATAAATCACGCGCGGAGAGAAGAGCACGCGGCCTTCCGCAAAGGAGGGCTGGACATCCGCATCGGCACAGGTGTTGAAAACATTGCCGTCGGAGATCAAGGAAAGGATTTTATCATATACGTTGACCGAGCGCTCTTTGCCGATCTGCAGAACGATGTTTTCCTCCCCGTCCTTGACGGCAATCTGCTCACCGGCTCCGTAATACAGCGAGAGTCCAACCAGATTAGATGCCAGACCGTACTGGTCATTCTTGATATCCCGCACTGAGTCACCGTTCAAATCGTCTGCGACCGCTGTGGCCATCTCATTCAGCCGATCCAGCGTCCAGGTACCGTTCTCCACCATCGCAAACGGATCGGCCAGCTGATACTTTTCGGCCAGATCGTAATTGTAATAAAGACCGTTGACCGACTCAAAGGAGTTGATGGAGATATCGCCGGCGGCAAGGAAGCATTTGCCGTAGAGTGACAGATTGTCATTGAACATCTTGCTCCATACCGACGTATCCAGATCCAGATATGCCAGGCTGTTCAGATCGGCAAGGTACCCCTCCTGGGCATAGGCAGCCGCAATCGTGGAACGCGGGAATGCGAGATCGTAAGCATCCTCCTGCGCCGCGATCGATGTGCCAAGCTCCACACATTCGTCATTGGCGCTGTAATGCACCTTGATTGTAAAGCCGTAGGTTTCCTCCAGATGCAGATTCTTTTTGTAGATCGCATCATTGAGCACATCTCCGGTCATTCCTTCCGCATACAGATCGTGATTCGACCAGATGTTTCCGGAGCGGAGCAGGATATCAACCTCATAACCTTCAAGTCCCAGTTCCTTTTTCAGCTCAGGCGTGATGATCCCTTCCAGTCCGGTTTCTTCCGGCTCGGTTTCGACCGTGCCGAAGGATGAAGACTGCGGATCCGTTGTGTCCGGTGTTTCGGTGGATCCGCAGGCATACAGACAACCGGATGCCATGGCGGCAAGCAGGATCAGCGCGACAGGTTTGCGATTTTTCATAATAGTTACCTCCGTTATTGTTTATCCGCGGATATTCCAGACGCAGTCCGTCTTCAGATTCCGGACAAAGCGCGGACGGAACTCCGCTTTATTGGTTCCGTCGATTGAAAAGCGGCAGTCGGTGAAGGAGATATCCTCCAGCCATGAATCCTTCCGGCCGCAAAGAAGAGGAAAGCCTCCGGTATTGGAATGGATCCGGCAAAAGTGGATATCCCGTATCGCTTCACACCGCACCAGCGGCGTATCTCCGATCACCATTTTCACCGGATGGCGGCAGGTCCGGTCGATCACGATACCAGAAAACGAAAGCCCGTGAATCCGTGTGATATTTCCGCCGCTATCGGGCATGGGCTTCGTTATGCCGGGTAATTCCACTGTAATAGCATCGCGGGAATCCGTAATCACAAGATCAGAAAACAGACAGTTCCGTGTTTCCCCATCTCCGATCCAGCCGATCCGGATCGCCTGACAGTGAGAGCTGAGCGTACAGCCCCGGATAAGAATATTCTCGCACGGGATGTCCGCCCCCAGCGTATCGGTATTGGCCCGGATGACAATCGCATCATCTCCCGTATGGATAGCACAGTCCGTGACAAACACATCCCTTGAGCAGTTGATGTGGATTCCGTCCGAATTGGGATAATCGGGACAGCAATGAATTTTCAGATCGCGGACATTCACATTTTCCGATCCATTGATCCAGATGCCCCAGCCGCCGGCCATCCCGGTCAGCGTGAAATCGCGCAGCGTGATATTCCGGCTCTTCATAACAAACAGCATCCGCCCGACCGATTCCTCATACGGCAGCTTTCGCTTCATGCGCTTTACAAGGAAGGGATCGCTGTCGGAGGGGGCGGCGTCCGGATTGACCTCGCAGTACGCATCCCCCCGGCAGTCGATGGTGCCCTGCCCGCATACAGCGGCATTTTCGCAGTTCCCGATATAGAGCAGGCAGCGCGGGCTGAAGCGCGGCGCTTTTTTCACATCCCACTCGCAGGGAAAATCGGGAAAATCCCGGATGTCATCCGACATCTGAAGGATAGCGCCCGCTTCAATCTGCAGGCAGACGTGCGAGCGCAGAAACAGGGTACCGCTGACATAGGTGCCGCCCGTGAGCACAACCCGTCCGCCGCCCGCCTCGTGGCAGGCATCGATAGCTGCCTGAAGGATCCCGGTCATTTTTCCCGTACAGGATTCAATCGGAAATTCTCTCATAAACACAACCTCTTTTCGGTGGATTTTTTGCTGTATTTCCATTATAGCTCACCGAACCGACCGAGTCAATTGCCGCGAATGGAACAAAATACTGCAATTCCGGCACGATATGAACATCGCCTTGATTTTCGGCCGAAGCTGTGTTATAATGGTGATGCGAAGAGGTGATGATATTGATGTACCGCATCGGATTTGCCCCGATGATCCATACTGACTGCTTTGGTCGGTTCCGCCAGCTCGGCGGACGATGGATAAGCCCACGGGATCTTCACGAGTGGAACAACCTGGTTTTTGTTCTGCATGGCGAATGCAGTTTTCATTTCGAATGTCAGAATCGGACTGTTGATGTACACAGCGGGGAAGCCGTGCTGATCCCCGCCGGTGTCGCTTACCGGGGTAACTGCCAGCGCGACTGCGAATATTACTTTTTCCATTTCTACAATTCCGTGATCGAAATCGATGAGGATACCGTGCGAAAAAATCTACGGTCGGCGGAGCAGCAGGTAACGCATTCCGCCGCCGAAGCGGCAAAAATCAGCCGTTTCCGGCATCCGCAAGCCGTAATGGATCAGATCTATCTGTCACAGGTAACCGATGTTTCCACCATTATGAATGAGCTGAATGTCATGCTGGCTGAATGCGATATTGAAAAGCGGAAAACCGATGTGAACCGGATGCTCCGGTGCGATCTGATTTTCAGCCGGATCGTGACTTCTGTTTCGGAAATCGCCGTCAGAGACTTTGTACCGGCAGGCGAATATCCGCTTGTTCTGTCAAAGCTGCTTCATTACATTCACGAAAACGATACAAAAAAGCTGACGCTGACCGTTCTTTCCGATACCTTCGGTCTGTCAAAACAGCATATCAGCCGCCTGTTCCGAAGCCATATCGGCACCACCGTCACAAAGTATATCCATGACCGGAAGCTGTCACACGCACCGGAGCTTCTCTGCCATTCCGCCATGAACATTTCGGAAATCGCCTATTATCTGGGCTTTTCTTCCCCGCACTATTTCTCCCGGTTGTTCCGCGAAAAATACGGGATTCAGCCACAGCAGTATATCCGGATGTCCGGCATGGGCATCCCCCCGTCCCCCCAAACACCCAAAAAGGAGAATCCGTCATGAATTGTCATATCTTCCGTCTGAGCCGCGAATGGCTCACCATTGTCTGCGGCAAGGCCTTTTTCAAAAAATAAACGAAAATCCGCTGCCGCAAAAAGAGAAGGCGATTGCGCACGAAAATGCGCCGACGTCGTTTTTTTGCAATCAAGCCTTACGGGGGATGTTCCAGTAAAT
>JAZNKS010000006.1:0-2841 GCA_045578725.1 Candidatus Flemingiibacterium sp. | reverse complement strand
CCATAATATTCCATAATTCGTTGAAAAAAGGGCAGAATTGCCTGAAATGGCGAAAAAGGGTGCAAAAAGTCGGAAGAGTTCATGCCGGATCGCTCTTGATTTAAGTGGGCGGGATGTGGTACAATAAGATATCGCAAAGAGGAGGACCGAAGAATGGATGCAGGACAGATTCCGCTGTTGTTTTACAACCCGACAAGGGAAAATATCAATCGTTGGACAGAGATTCTGGCGCAGGCCGGATACAGCGATGTCACCGTAGCCAACACCTACCGGGATGCCAGACAGCTGATCCGGTTCAGCGGGAGCCGGATCGTCATCAGTACCGTCCCCGACAACTACGGGCTGGTGCTCAGCCTGCTCAACCGTGAGCTGACCGGAAGCGCGTTCCGTGACCCCGCCTCTTTCTGCTGCATCTGCAAGCGCAGCTCACGGGCGGAGAAGGTTCTTCGCTACTGCAGCACGGTATACGGAGTCCGGCTGCTTTCATCGGACGATCAGCCGCTGGCTCTCTGCGACCGGCTGGAGGAGATTCTGAAGCATGGAAGCCGGATACGAGAGGATCGGCCAAAGGAGCTGATACTTCCGGCGGGGATGGATACGCGAAGCTTCTCGGAGCGGATCGAAACACGGTTTGCCGAGATCGGCATCCCGACATGGATGAACGGATACGCCTATCTGAAGCTGGCATCGGAGATGATCTGCCATGATCGGAGCCGCTGCCGGGATGTTACGAAAATCCTCTATCCCCGGGTAGCCGAAGCCTTCGGCGTCAGCACGGCTCAGGTGGAATGTGCGATGCGGCGGGCGATTGCCAGCGCATGGGATACCGGGTGCTATGAGGAGCAGGCTTATTATTTTTCCGATGTTGTGGACATACGGACCGGACATCCGCGAACCGGAAGCTTTCTTGCACGGACCGCCGCAACCGTGCTGGCCGAGGACAGCGGTTTCAGCCGCTGAACAGCGCCGCCAGGAGCATATCAAGCAGGCGGGCGGAAATCTCGTAAGCGGGGGAGCCCGGCGATTCAAGACGGCTGCAGATCTGATGGGAAAGCGGAATCTCGCAGAGGAGCGACAGTCCGGTTCCCTCGCGCCGGAAGGTGCCCGTCCATTTCAGCTTTTTCATCAGCGCGCGGCAGATCAGCAGCTCCATGCTGAACACCGGCAGACAGGCGGCCAGATCCTGCAGATCCCCTTCAGAGGGAAGGTCGGTATTCTCCGCCTGCATTTCGGCGAGGAGCATCAGCTCGGCGCTGGGGAAATCGCCCGGCAGGATCCGGCAGGTCAGGCGGGCTTCATGCGCCTCGGAAAGATGGAGCACCGTAAGTGTGCAGACGGATACAATCAGCATCGCAGTCTCCCAGCGGGCATTGACTGCCATTCCCTCGGCGGATGGCGGAAGGACGGTCTGGAGCCGGTATCCGATCGCCTTGAACAGATTCGCGGAATGGGCGGACAGGGCCGCGATTACGACTGAAAGATTGGAAACGCCGTCATCGCCGCCGCTCTGGCGGTTGGTGGTCATGAAGGCGAGCTCGCGGGCGGCAAGAGCCGTCAGCTTTTTTGCCTGCTTTAAGCGCCGGTCTGAATTTTTCAGACTTTGCTCGGCCGTGATGCGTTCCTCCGCCCTGAACGGAAGCGCCAGCAGACGGCGGATTTCATCCATGAGATCCTGCGAAAGCCGCTGATAGGCAGTCGCCGCGGCCGGATCGGACGGCATGGTGCGCGCGAACGGACTTCCCTGCTCAAACAGAAGGGCCAGATATGGCTCACCCTTAACCGTGCCGAGCCCGGCAAGAACGGGATATTCCCGCTGATTGATGAGAACCAGGCCGCTCCGTACCGCTTTCTCATCGGCCTCGGCGAGGACGGCCCGCAGCTCCGGTGACAGGATTCCCATGAGATTCCGGCCGGTTTCCAGCGAGCCCAGGTATTGTTCGGCTCCGATTGTTTTCATACGCAGACAGCCGTCACGGCTGCAGATCAGGATGGGCAGAGTGGTATTTTTCAGCGCGGATTTCCCGGCGATTTTCAACAGCGCTTTGTCCATTGGTGTTCGGTTTCCTTTTCATACTTTTTTCTGTTTGATTATACCATATTCCCGTCCGCTTGTCAAGAAGGGGACTCGATGAAGGCTCTGCCGCAGGTTGGAAACCTGCGGCAGAGCCTGTGCTTTCGCGCCTGAACCCATCGGTTTGGGTGTACCTGGCAAACAAAAACGGAACCCTCCATGGGTTCCGGGCTGTATTGGCCGGGGGGGCCGCTGCACCTGTGTGCAGCAGCCCCTTCGGCTTTGCAGGATTATTTTTCGGCCAGCGCCTTGCGGAACTTCTCCATCGACACCTCGCTCGGAGCGTAGTCAGGATGCGAGCAGCAGGGCATACTGGGCGGTGTGCCGTCGGAATTCCAGAAGGGCGAGAGCGTATCGTCCTCCCAGCGCGTCAGATCCTCCTCACGCCGGAAATCCGGGATGTCATAGGGCACACCGTTTTCCAGCAGACTGCGGTGGGCCAGAATGGCAACCGATGCCAGCCGTGTGGCAAAATAGATATCAAAGTCGGGGTTTGTCTGATTGCGGACACACTCGAAGAATTTTCGGATGACAAAAAAGTCGCCGCCGCCGTGACCGGCTTTGCGGATCAGCTCGGCATCGGCATCCACCAGCTCCGGCTCGTAGAAGTTGACCTCGCTGCGGCCCTCGGGAATCTCCCAGGCATTGTAGCGGAGCATAACCTTATTGGTGCCGCGGACATTTTCGGCCTGCCCCTTTGTGCCGCAGACACGGTAGGAGTTGTCATGGGCACCGAAGGCGGCGCATCCCGTGACACGGAAAACGGAATT
>JAZNKS010000005.1:0-69968 GCA_045578725.1 Candidatus Flemingiibacterium sp. | reverse complement strand
TGCCCTTGTCGCCCGAACCGGAGGTCAGGTCGCAGAGGGAACCGATCAGGTCGGTCAGCTGACGCGGGGTGGTACCCTGCGAGGCCATGTTGCCGACCAGGCTTTCGCTGCCCTTGGCGCGGATGCTGGCGGAAATGGCTTCCTTAAGCGCTTCGCCGGACAGATCTCTGAAATCGTTGTCGGCCAGATACTTCAGCTTCAGCTCATTGGGAGTGCCGATCAGACCGTCGGTATAGGCGGGGGATACAACCGGGTCAGCCAGCTCCCAGATCTTGCCCTGGGGATCCTTGAAGGCACCGTCGCCGTAGACCATAACCTCAACGTGCTTGCCGGTGGCATCGAAAATCCGCTTCTGGATGTCGAGCACCAGATCGCGGCATTCACGGGGGAAGAGCTTGATCGAATCCTCGGTCGATTTGTTCGAGCCGAGCAGACCGTACTTTTCGTTGCAGCCGGAGCCGTCAACGGGCGCGGTCAGAATGTCATCCAGACCGCAGACAACCTTGGCGCCTGCCGCCTTCAGAATGCGCTTGGTGCGCGCACGGGTATGGATATCGCAGGTCAGCACGGTGTCGGTGTAATCGAGGATCGCTTTGGCCTGGTTGGCGAAGATAATCTCCACCTCAGCGCCGGATTCACGAATCAGATCGCCGTAGTATTCGACATAGTCAACGCCCGTGAATTCGTGCTTGTTCACGCCGAACAGCTCGCGGTAGCGCTCCAGCGACAGAACATCCGAGTAGGGATTGATGCCGGCGGCATCGATCTTGTCCAGCGATACCAGCTCATTGCCCACTTCATCAGAAGGGTAGCTGAGCATCAGAACGATCTTCTTGGCGCCCTTGGCGATGCCGCGCAGGCAGATCGCAAAGCGGTTGCGGGAGAGAATCGGGAAAATGACGCCGATGGTACCGCCGCCGAGCTTGGCGCGGACATCGGATGCGATGGCGTCGATGGATGCATAGTTGCCCTGCGCGCGTGCGACAACGGATTCGGTGACCGAGATAACGTCGCGGTCACGAATGGCAAAGCCTTCGATCGCGGCAGCTTCCAGTACGCTGTCGGCAACGATGGCAGCCATATCATCGCCCTGGCGGATAATCGGGCAGCGGATACCGCGGGAAACGGTTCCGACTCTGCGGTCATTGGTAGACATGGTAAACATTCCTTCTTACTATAAATATTTTAGACAGCTTCCAGCCATTCCGCAGGGGAATGGCTGAAAACAGACTGGCGAAGATAATCAGCCGGTGTAATCCGGATTGGTGATGGTTTCGATGCTTTCCCAGCCGGCCTTTTCGATGGCGGCGGCGGTCAGCGTGTACATATCACCCTCGGCGTACATACACAGGACGAGGCTGCCCTTCTGGGCGATAACGGCGTGGCTTGCGGTGGCGCAGACCCACTTGTTCCAGGAGATACCGTTCTTGAAGCCGTCGCGGATGGCGGCGATATCGGCACCCTCTTCGGTATCCACGATCACGAAGGAGTAGGCGGTTGCCATCATCATCGGAGCGCAGGAAGCGGCACTCTTGACACCGTCAGCCGAAGCAAGACCGGCGGCATCGGCGAAGAATTCATCGTTGGCAATGGGCATGATGACCAGCGTGTCAACATTGGGCATTCCGCAGCCGATCAGAATATCGCGGAAGGCCGAAACCAGAGCGGCATCCGCACCGTCCATAACCTGAGGCTGGGGGATATACTCGGGCAGCTCGGCGGTGATGGAAGCGAAGACGGCGGCCATCTTGTTGTAGGCATCGGTGAATTCCTGCGGGATCTTGCCGCTGAAATCGGCGGAGAGCATACTTTCATCGGTGAGGCTGATGAACATGGAAGCCATGGCCTCGCCGTCCTCGTAGACGGACTGGCCGTTCAGGGCATCCAGACCGGCGGCAGCCATTTCGGCGGTGATAACCTTGGCAGCATCGGCGGTGAATTTGCCGACCTTTTTGACATCGCCGGTGTATTCAACCTGCCATACGCCGTCTTCCAGCGGATAAGCCAGAAGCGACTTCATGGTGTCGGGGGTGTCGCCCATCGAGAGATTGAAGTAGGTGATCGGATTCTCGGCTTCGGTCACGGTGACGGAAGCGGGAAGCTCGTGTACCTTTTCCATGATGGCGAGGTACTCGTCAAAGGTCATTTCCTTCTTGCCGCAGGCGGTGAAGGTCAGGGCCAGGATCAGGCCCAGAAGAAGCGAGATAAAACGTTTCATTTTGGGATTCCTCCATGGTAATAATATTTGATTATGGGTTGGGACGGACTCACAGCGGACGGCATCAGCCGGCGCTGTCATTTTTGATGACTTCGGCTTCACGCCAGCCGGCCTCCTTCAGGATATCGCGGAAGGCGGTGAAGATTTCGCCCTTTGATACCACGCAGATCACAAGATCGCCCTTTGTGGCGATAACGGCATCGGTCGCAGTTCCCTTGTCGCTGAAGTCCCATGCGATGTGATTTTTGTAATCCTCGCACACAGCCGGGAGCCGGGCGGGATCCTCCGCGCGGGCAAAGGAACAGAAGACCGGATTTTCATCGGAAACGGAGCAGGTTGCCGTCGCGGCAACACCTTCGGTGTCAGGCGACAGACCGGCATCGTTCGGATAAAAGTGCCGGGTGATGTGGAGCGTGCGCTCACAGTCGGGATCCAGCAGATAGAGAAGATAGCGGGCTTCCCGGAGAATCGCGGGATCCACCGCTTCGCTGACGGTCGGTGTCCTGCGGTAAAGGGGAAGATCTTCGGCGAGCTTTGCAAACATCGGCGCCAGCGCATCGTACAGCGTGACGGCTTCGTCGGGAATCGTCTCAAAGTTGGCGGAGACCCGGTTTCCGTCGGTGAAGACGATGGACAGACAGCCCGCGGCCGATCGGTCCTCGGAGGATACATCGGCATCCAGCGGGGCCAGATCAAATCCGGCCAGTACGCGGGCAACCGCATCCAGCACAGCATCGGTGTACAGCCCCTCGCGGCGCTCACTGCCGTTGACATAAACCTTGCAGGTGCCGTCGGTCAGATCGGCGGCGGAGATGGCTTTTTCGCTCCCGTCCATAGGGCCGAGCCGGAGATAGAAATAGTGAATCGGTTTGTCGGCTTCCGAAGCATCGATCCCGTCGGGGACCTCGCGGATCCGACCGTAATCGGCAAGATACCGATCCCAGGGGAGATTGTCCGGATCAACACCGCCGCAGGCGGCAAGGACGGTCAGCAGAGTGAAAAGCAAAAGCAGAGAGGTGATTCGTTTCACAGGGATACCTCCAGTCCGGATATTGAATTGGATTGGCAGCCGGCGGGATTATTCCCACTCGTTGCAGGGACTTGCATCTTAAACAATTTTGTTTAGAAGCTATTGCGCCTGCTGTTCTGGTTATTTTGATTACCCATATTGTCTTAGCTGTACGATGGATGCTTATCAAAATCTTATCAGCGGTGATAAAGGGCCAAGGAAAGGCAGATGCAATTATCCCGATTTGTGTTATGCTTCCGGCAGAGTGCGCAGAACGTTCTTCATCACCTTGACGGCAAAGGCGGCTTCCTCCTCATCAAAGCCCGGACCGAAGTGTCCCTGATCGAAGCCGAGCTCCATATTGTAAATGCCGCTGTAGCCGATTTCACCGAGGGCCTTGAAAGTATCCTTCCAGTCGATGGTACAGGTCATGGGAATCTTGTGCTGGTCGGTCAGAGTATCGTTGTCGTTCAGATGCAGCACAACGATTCTGTCGCCCAGCATACGGATGACCTCGCCCACTGGTGGATTGCCCGGAAAGCGGGTTGATTTGTTGGTATGGCCCGTGTCCATGCAGACCTTGAACCAGTCGGCATATTCGGGATTTTTCTCCACCACCAGATCATATCCCTTGATGAACTGGGTGATATCGCCGAAGAAATCAATGCAGCCCCTGCCGGTGGCGTCGCCGAAGGTTTCGGTGGCGACAATTACATCATACTGTTTTGCAAAGGGCAGTATGCGGGAGTACATATCCAAATTCAGCCGGTGCATGAGCTCTGCAGGCGCGTCTTTGCCCATACAAATGGTGGTGACGGTGTGCATGACGCAGAACTTTGCGCCCAATGCTTTTGTTGCAAGGCAGTCCAGCCGTGCGCTGCGGATGAGGGAATCATCCTGCACGGGATCGTTCACAAAACCCCTGATCCGGCCATGGGTTTGTCCGATTTCAATGCCAATCTCTCCGGCATAGGCCGCAAGATCCTCAAAATGTGTCTGGATCTCCTCGTCGCTGCGTGTATAAAGATTGCCGGGTATGCTCTCATCGTAGCACAGCAGATCGAAGTCTACGGCATCCGCACCAATAGACTTGGCAAACCGGATCGCGCCCTTTTCACCGAACTTCTTGGAAAAATAACCGATATTGATACTGACCTTCTTCATTCCGAAAACTCCCTTCTGTTGAGACCGCTAAAATAAAGTCGATTCATTGGCATCGCCGTTTCGTATCATTGGTGGTATCGATCATCTATTGCGTACAAAGTTTGTCCGAAAACAAAATGATTTTCCGGCACTTGTTAGCCAGTTTGTTTATTCCCACTCAATGGTGCCGGTGGGCTTCGGGGTCAGATCGTAGAGCACGCGGTTGACGCCTTCGACCTCGGTGATAATGCGGTTTGTGACGGTGTGGAGCACCGGATACGGGATCTCCTCGATGGTTGCGGTCATCGCATCCTTGGAGTTGACGGCACGGATGATGGCCGGCCATCCCTCGTAGCGCTCGTGATTGCGCACACCCACGCTCTTCATGTCGGGCATGGAGATGAAGAACTGCCAGACGTGCTTATCAAGGCCGTTCTTTGCGAATTCCTCGCGCAGGATGGCATCCGCCTCACGCAGAGCGTGCAGCCGGTCGCGGGTGATGGCACCCAGACAGCGGACACCCAGACCGGGGCCGGGGAAGGGCTGACGGTTAACCATGACATCCGGAAGACCCAGCGCACGGCCGACCTCGCGGACCTCATCCTTGAAGAGCAGCTTGATGGGCTCGACCAGCTCGAAGGTCATGTATTCCGGCAGGCCGCCCACATTGTGGTGTGCCTTGACCGCCTTCTTGCCGTTGGATTCGAGAATGTCCGGATAGATGGTACCCTGTGCCAGGAAGGAGATGCCCTCCAGCTTATGCGCCTCTTCATCGAACACCTTGATGAATTCGCCGCCGATGATCTTGCGCTTCTTTTCGGGATCCGCAACGCCTGCCAGAAGATCGAGGAAGCGGTCGGTCGCATCAACATAGACGAGGTTGGCATCCAGACCCTTCTGGAAGACCTCGATGACCTCCTCCGACTCGCCCTTGCGCATCAGACCGTGGTTGACGTGCACGCAGACCAGCTGCTTGCCGATCGCTTTGATCAGCAGAGCCGCAACGACCGAGGAATCGACGCCGCCGGTCAGAGCCAGAAGCACCTTTTTGTCGCCGACCTGAGCACGGATTTCGGCAATCTGCTCATCGATAAAGGCATTGGCAAGCTCGGGCGTATTGATACGCGCCATCGATTCGGGACGCTTGTTGTTTTGCATAATGATACCTCCATAGTAGTTTGTATGAATTCCGGCACAGCATCGGCTGTTGGCTGAAATTTACAAAAATTGGAAGGACGGCGCATACCGATTGGAACAAACCGCCCACCTTATTATTATACGCGATTTTCGTGCGTATTGCAAGAGCTTTTTTGAAAAAAACGCAATTTCATGAAAAAAGCCAAAAAAAGGGCAGACTTCACGGCTCCGGTTGGATGGCTGTACATGAAGATGCACGTTTTTGCATGACGAAGGCGCGGATTTATCCTTGACATCCCACAAGCAATGTGCTACAATATAGAAAATTTTTTATCCGAAGAAAGGAATCCTTCCATGCCTGAATACATTCTCGGAAATACCCGTCTGCACTTTGACGAAGCCGGGCGGCTGACATCTCTCTGCCGTATGCGGGAGTGGTTGGCCTCGCCCTGTGTTCTCTTCCGTATGCGTCTTCGGGATGAGGCCGGAAATCCCATTGATCTTGACGGAGACTCTGCCGCTGCAGTCGTCTTTGACGAAAAGGGGATCACCTTCACCGGCCTGCCGCACGGCCTTACCGTAACCGTGATGCTCCAAGCGGATGGCGATGCCGTTTCATGGCGGCTTACCGTAAAAAACCGCGGCGGGCAGACCATCGAATGGGTGGAATTTGTTCCGGCTGTCCTTCCGCCGCTCAAGCGGCAAGGCGGCGAGGGCGAAATCCTCTTCCCGTTTAATGAAGGCGCGATGATTGATGATCTCCTCGGTCGGGAATCCGGCGGCTTCCGCCACTATGAGCCGGAGTATCCTTCACGCGGTTCCTACGACATGTATCCGTACATGGTGTTTGCCCCGTTCCTTGCATACTGCACCGAATCCGGCGGCTTCTATATGGGCGCGCACGATTCTTCCCGCGGCCCGAAGGGTGTTTATTTCTGCCGCGATGGCGAAAGCGATCATGTTCGCAGCGAACACGTTCGCATGGTATTTCGCCTGTTCACGGGATGTCATCCGGGTGAAGATTACCGCCCGGACTTCCCGATTGTGTGGAAGTTTTTTGAGGGCGGCTGGGAGGACGGCGCTGACATTTACCGGAGCTGGTATGAGTCGAATCTGCCGCCGAAAGCCTGCCGGACGACCGAAAATCCTTCGCTGCCCGAATGGTACAAGGATTCGCCGCTGATCGTCACCTATCCGGTTCGCGGCGTTCACGACATGGACAAAATGGATCCGAATGTCTTCTTCCCCTATTGCAATATTCTGCCGCTCGTCGATGAAATTGCCGAGCGGACGGGCTGGCGGATTCTTGTGGTTCTGATGCACTGGGAGGGAACGGCTCCGTGGGCTCCCCCCTATGTCTGGCCTCCGTATGGCGGCGAGGAGCCGTTCAAGGCACTGCTGGATGCCCTTCATGCGAAGGGAAATCTCCTTGGCGTATACTGCTCCGGCTTCGGATTTACCGAACAGAGCAATCTGATTGCGGAATACCGCGTCGATTGCACCGATAAGCTGGATGCCATGTGCGCAGGCCCCGACGGAAAGGTGCTTCACAGCCGGATCTGCACCGGTCAGCGCTCGGGCTATGACATCTGCGTCGGCTCTGAGAAGGGACGGGAGATTCTCGCCGAGGCCTATGGCCCGCTCTTTGCCTCCGGTATTGACTACGCACAGATTCTTGACCAGAATCACGGCGGTTCGCAGTATTTCTGCTACAGCCGCGAGCACGGCCATCCGCCGGTGCCCGGCCCGTGGATGACGAAAACCATGCAGGAACTGCTCGGTGAATGGAATCGCATGGCACCGAATACCCTCTTCGGCTGCGAATCCTCCGCCGCCGATCCGTATATCGGAAATCTTCTCTTCAGCGATAACCGCTATGAGCTCAACTGGTTTATCGGACGGCCGGTTCCGCTGTTCGCGTTCCTGTACCATGAATATCTGCGTAATTTCATGGGCAATCAGGTGTCCTGCCCGATGGCTCCGGTTGACAAGGCCGGCGAAACGCAGGATACGTATCGTCTGCGCATGGCCTATTCCTTTGCCGCCGGCGACAGCATGACGCTGATTCTCCAGCCGACGCTGAACAAAACGCTGATGGCCAACTGGGGCTGCCGTGATTTTGAACACAATCCCGATTTTGAAAAGGCGCTGACGCTGGCCGCCAATCTCCACCGCTTCTATGCCGGTGAGGCAGGCCCGTATCTCCATGCCGGCCGCATGATCAAGCCGATGCCGATGGAATGTCAGACGGTAAGCGTGCGTATGACAAACGGCGGTCAGATGGAAATCCCCGCCGTATTCACGAGCGCCTGGGAAGCGGATGGCAAGCGGGTACAGATTTTTGTCAATCATACCGAGGCGGAGATCGTCTGCCGCACGGAGGCAGGGACGATTTCGGTTCCTGCTATGGACGGCTGCTTAATGAATCTGGCCTGATTACTGTCGGCCCGGATCAAAGGTCAAGAGATGCTCGCGGAACCGGCTGGGAGGCGCACCGGTAATTTTTGTGAACAGCCGCGTGAAATAATGCTGATCGGAGAAGCCCATTTCGGCGGCAACCTCCTTGACGGACAGATGGGGATTGGAATAAAAGAGCTCCTTGGCGCAGCTTATCCGGTATTCATTGATATAGGCAATGGGAGTTTTCCCGAACTGGGCGCGGAATATCCTTGTCAGATGCTGTCTGGAAAAATTGCATAACGAGCAGAGATCGCTTACTGTTACGGCTTCCTTCGCGTGAAGCCGGATGTAGGCGATCACTTTTTTTAATTTGCCGTTGGCATCGGGCGGGATCTGCACCGAGTCGATTGCGGCGGAGGATGCTTCCCGGCCCGCCTCCCCCGATTCGATGGCCGGCCCGGCGGCTTTGGCGCAGAGCAGCAGAAGCCGGATGACGGCGACGGATTCAAGAATCGTACTCTCGGGCTGATTGCGGAGCTTGGCCGCCATCGCTTCTTCATATAGGCCGATCACCTCGCCGGCGTGCCCGGAAAGCTCGTTCACCACCGCGATCAGACAGGCGGGAATGGGTGGTGTCCGGTTCTGCATGAAAGCCTCGGTCTGCTGTCTTCTGCGCCCGGCAAGCCTTGCTCCTGCTTCGGTACGGGTCAGCGGCTCCGAGGGAGAGCCAAAGGCAATATGTGCATAATACAGCGTGCACATTTCATTCTCCACCGGCCTCCGGAGATAGGGATGATGCTCCGGAATGAAGATGGCCTGTCCCGCCGAGAGAAGATAGTCCGTCCCGTCAAGGGTGATGCGGCATCGGCCCTCGGCGATGAAAATCAGCAGGGCATCGGGATCGACGATCTGCCAGACGGTGCGCCGGCGGACACAATAGATCTCGGTAATCCGCGGCAGCTGCTCCACATGAATATCGTAATACATAAACACCTCGTAAAGTTCCGGTTGTGCACAAACGGGTTCCGTTTGTCTATTTACTATTATATCACAAAAAGGTAAAATGTAAAGCAGAAAACAAAAATATTTCCGCAAGGAGTGTGAATTCTGATGTCAGATAAAAAATGGAAGGTCGCCGTCATCGGGTGCGGCTCGTTTGCCAATTCTCAGTATCTGCCAAACGCTGCAAGGGAAGCAAATGCCGAGCTGGTTGCGGCCGTTGATATCGTCTTTGAGCGCGCCGAGGCCGCCTGCCGCCGCTTCGGCATCCCGAACGCTTATCACGATGTGTATGAGCTGATCGAAACCTGCGATTTCGATATCGCCATCGATGCCGCTTCGATTCAGGCCCATCATGAAATCAATATGGCGGTGCTGGGAGCCGGTAAGCATCTGATTTCCCAGAAGCCCGCCGCGCCGACGGTCGAGCTTTTCAGTGAGCAGATCCGGCTCGCCGAGGAGAAGGGCGTAAAATTTGCCTGTGCGCCGATCCATCCCATGCGCTATGACCTGAACGCCGCCAGGCAGATGATCCGCGACGGCGCGATCGGACGGGCTTATTATGCCAAATGCAACGTGTCCCACGGCGGCCCGGAGTATTTCCAGTATCGCGATGCCGATCCCTCCTGGTTCTATGAGCCGGGGGCAGGTGCGCTGGTCGATATGGGCGTGCACGGCCTGCAGATTGTCACCTCGCTTTTCGGCCCGGCCGAGAGCGTAGCCTGCACAGCGATTGTATCCACGCCCGAGCGCGAGATCCGCTCCGGCGCCTTCAACGGCAAAAAGATCCGCACGGACAAAATCCCGGATCAGTATCTGATCACTCTCCGCTTCTCGGATAGCCGGATGGCGCTGGTGGATTCCGGCTTCTCGCAGAAGGCGAGCCGTGCGCCCCAGCTGGAAATCTTCGGCGATGCGGGCACGCTGGCCTTCACAAAGCCCTATATGACCAATCCCCGTCCCGAGCTGTACACCGATATTCCCGAGCGCGGCTTCCGCGGCTGGGTGGCTACTGATGAATGGATCGTGCCCGGCAGAAAGCTGATTTCCCAGTGCTGCATCCTGCGTGATCTGATTGATGCGATCGAAGCCGATACCGTTCCGGTGCTGTCGGCCTATCATGCCCGTCATATTCTTGAAATTATGTGCGCGATTCCCGGAGCCATCGAAAGCGGTGCATCCGTGAAGCTGCAGACCACCTTTGAGGGAGGTGCCGTCTGATGGCCGCCCTGCGCGTTGTTCTGGCCGGTGTGGCCCATCCGCATCTCGGGACCCTGCGCTCCACTCTTGTGAGAGCCGCGGGAGAGAGGGGAATCGAAACCGTCGGCTTCCTTGACACCAATCCCGGCGACAGGCAGGCCGAACCGCATACGAATCTGCTCCGCAGGGAAGGGGTTCCCGAATTTCATTCCGTGGAGGAGCTGATCGCCCTTTCACCCGATGCGGCGATCGTCTGCCCCGATAAAGCCTCCACCGCCGCCGTCGTCTGCCCGCTTCTTGAGGCGGGGATTGCCTGTGCGCTGGAAAAGCCGGCCTGCCACACTTATGCCGATGCCGTCCGGATTGCCGATGCGGCAAAGCGCTCCGGCGCGAAGTTAGCCGTCAACTGGCCGATTGCCTGGTTTCCGGCCTTCAATAAGGCAAAGGCGCTCTGTGATTCCGGCGAAATCGGCGAAATCATGCGGGTGACCTACCGCAGTCCCGCCACATGGGGCCCTTATTCCTACGCGCCGGACGGAGTACTCCCGCCCGATGAATTCCTCGGTGCGACCTGGTGGTATCACAAGGAGCAGGGCGGCGGCTCGATTCTCGATTATGCCTGCTATGGAGCGGCGCTGGCCACCTGGTTTTTCGGAAAAAGAGCCGAGCGTGCCTGGGGCGCGGCGAAGAATTTCACCTCGCCCGCCTTTGATATTGAAGATTTCTCGGCCATGATCCTCGATTTCGGGAACGGAATCGGGCTGCTGGAGGGAAGCTGGTCCACCTACAACTGCGGCGAGGTCCCCTCCGGCCCCGTCATCCACGGAAAAGAGGGAACCATCGTCTGCGACCGGCACTCAAATCTTGTGAGAATCTACAAAACCCGCAGTCATCCCCCAGCCGCGCCCACCGAGGTTGTCGAATGCCCGAGGACAGTCGATGGCTTCGATTTCGGCACGAATTTCTATCGCCATATCACAGAGAATGCCCCCCTGCATCCTCTGCTTACACCCGAACTGAATCTGTCGGTCATGGCCGCGCTCGAAGCCGGCCGCACTGCCGCCGACGGCGGTGTACCGCTGAACCGGTAAGAAAGGATTGAAAGTCTGAAAATAAATTTCAGACCTGGTTTTGTGGCTTACATTGCCGTCCCGGCAATGTTTTGCTTTGCAAACCAGCCCCAAAATCCAAGAAAGGAAGCTTTCGCTTCGCGAAAGCTATGGTCATAACTATGAAAAAACTCCGCGTGGCCGTCATCGGCTGCGGCATGATTGCCAACAGCGCCCATTTTCCGGCCCTGCACGCTCTGGAGGCCGAGGGAAAGGCGGAGGTGGTCGCAGTCGCCGATATCCGTGAGGAAGCGGCTCTGTCCACCGCCAAGCGCCACAATGTCCCAAATGTCTACACCGATCCGCAGAAAATGCTGGACGAGATCCATCCGGATTTTGTCGCCGTCTGCACGCCGAACGTCTATCATAAAAAGTGGACGTTGGCCGCACTCCGTGCCGGTGCCGATGTCGCCTGCGAAAAGCCGATCGCCGTCCGCTATGCCGATGCAAAGGAAATGTGGGATACCGCAAAGGCGCTCGGCCGCCGCCTGTTCCCCTGCCAGTGTATGCGCTGGCGGCACTATATGATGAAGGCAAAGGAACTGGCGGAATCGGGTGAGCTGGGCTCGCTCTACTATTCCGACGTGGAATTCGTCCGCCGCATCGGCATCCCCACCTGGGGAATGTTCCATATGAAGAAACACAATTTCGGAGGTCCGTTCTGTGATCTGGGCGTGCATCTGATCGACTCCCTTCTCTGGATTGCGGGCGATCCCAGGGTGGTATCGGTATCCGGCACCGCACAGACGAGAATTGCGAGTCAGGGGCAGGATATCCATCTGTCCATCGCCGAGAGCGGTGCCTACAGCGGAACCTTCGATCCCCGCCCCTATGACTGGCGGGAATTTGATGTGGAGGATTTCAGTGCCGGCTTCATGCGGCTGGAGGGCGGCCTGAGTGTGAATTTCAAATTCACATGGGCCGTCAATCTGCCGACTACCAATCTGAAGCTGAATCTCTGCGGCGATAAAGGCGGCCTGTCGGTGGAGAAGGGAATCCTGTACAAAAATGTCGGCCGTTATCAGAGCGAGTGTGAGCTGAAATGGTTCGACAACGGCGCTTATAAGGGCGTCCCCTTCGAACAGCACCGCTATATGTATGCCAATATCATGGCCTCCCTCGCCGGTGAGGAGGAATATCTCATCCGCGAGCATCAGAATTTAGAGGTGGCCAAGGCCATCGAATGCTTCTACAAATCCGCCGCCGAAAACCGCGAGGTCCGTGCCGATGAGATTGCGGAGGCGGGCCAATGATTACCTGTGTTATCATCGGCTTTGCCCATATGCACGTCAACGAGATCGCCCGCTATATCACCGATCAGCCGGACACCCGGCTGCTGGCGGTGGCCGATGTGGAGCCAAAGCGCCCGGAGTTGACCGATAAGCGCTACACACGCGCGTGGAATCTTGAAAATGTGGTATCGCTGACCGGCGTGCCGGTATATGCCGACTATCGGGCGATGCTGGAGGAGCTTCGGCCCGATTATGCCTACATTCTCTGCGAAAATGCCGCCAAGCCGGATGCGGCCGGGGCCTGCGCCGCGCGCGGCGTCACCCCCATCATCGAAAAGCCGATGGCGGCTGACCTTGCGGGGGCACAGCGGATTGCATCGCTGAAGGATGCATACGGCGTGGAACCGCTTATTAACTGGCCGGTGGCCTGGCGGCCGTATCTGTATGATTTCAAGGCCGCTCTGGATGCAAAAATCTGCGGCGAGCCGGTCCGTCTTCGCTATATCAACGGTCACACCGGGCCGCTCGGCAAGGGGGCAAAGCATCGCGGTGTTGCCGATTCCGCTGAGGAAATGAGCGATGCGGAGCGTGCCAATATCTGGTGGTATCAGCAGGATACGGGAGGCGGAGCACGCCTCGATATCCTCTGCTACGGCTGTTATTTTGCCCGCTGGCTGTTTGGCCGGATGCCGGATTCCGTCACCGCGCTCGGTATGAATCTGGGCACTCCGTACAGTGAATGCGAGGACAATGTGGCCGCGCTCTTCCGCTATGGGGATAAAATGGTCACCGCCGAGGGCTCGTGGACGATCCCGCGCCGGCTGATTCCGGCCGGCCCGCAGATGCTCTGCCGGGACGGTGCCGTCTGGTGCGCTGGCGGTGCGGACAGCGGCCAGAGAGCCGAGGCCTGTACGCTTGCCGGCGAGGAGATCGCCGTTTCGCCTGCCGATATCGATCCCGACCGCATCCGCAATATGCCCTGGCATATCGCCTGCCATGAAAACAAAGGCACGCCGGTTGCCGAAATGCTGACGGCGAACTTCAATCTGGATGTGATGCGGATGCTGGATGCGGCATTACGCTCGGATGTTATGCATCGGGAGATCAAGCCATGACGGGGCTGATTGCCGACATCGAGCGGGCATCGACCCATGATGGCCCCGGCATCCGGACGGTGGTCTTTCTGAAGGGCTGCCCGCTCCGGTGCCGCTGGTGCCACAATCCCGAATGCATCTCGCCGGAGCCGGAGATGCTGTACTATCCCAATCGCTGTATCGGATGCGGACAGTGTGCCAATGGCTGTTATGCCGGTGCGCGCGTTCTCTGCGGCCGGGAAATGAGCGCACAGGATGTGATGCGGACGGTTCTTGCCGACCGGGGCTATTACAGGGGCACAGGCGGTCTGACCGTTTCCGGCGGCGAGCCGCTCTTTCAGGCAGACTTCACGCGCGAGCTTCTTTCGCTGGCGCGGCGGGAGGGGATTCACACCGCCATCGAAACTACGCTTTACCGGTACGATGAGGAGCTGCTCTCCCTCTGCGATCTCATTCTCTTCGATGTCAAGCATATGGATAAGGAACGCCATCGGGAGGCGGTCGGTGTCCCGCTTGCCCCGATTCTTGAAAATATCCGCCGCGCCTGCACGCTTGGCATTCCGATGCGGGCACGCACGCCCATTGTGCCGGGGGTGAATGCCGAGCGGGAAACCATCGGTGCGATTGCCGCCTTTCTTCGGGAGCTTTCGGCTGTGGAGCGCTATGAGCTCCTGCCCTACCATCCCCTCGGAGAAGCCAAGCGGACGGCGCTGGGAGATAAGGAACAGAGCTTTGAAATCCCGTCAAAAGAGTTAATGGAGGAGCTGAAAACCTATGCTTTCGTACGATGACCGCCTTGGCGCGATGCGGGAAACCAAAATCCGGCACACCTTTGAAAAGCAGGCTCAGAACGGCCGGATGGATCTGGACGATTTCGGCACGGTGCCGCTTCCCGAGGACTATGAGGTGATGCCGTGGTACAACAGCGAAAACGGCAGCTTTTACGGGCTTGACGGTATGGCGGAGAATTTCGTCCGCGTGCTGGATGCTCATGAGGCCTATGTGGATCCGATGGAGATGCTCTGCGGCCGCTGGCGTGATATCCTCGTCAACTACCGCGGCGACATCCACTATATGCCCGATTGGATGAAGAAAAACAAAAAGCTCCGCGATTTCGTCGCAAACAGCGGCGTGTCCGCCCAATGGAGCAAGCGGTGGGACGAGAAGCGTTTCCCCTATGAGGACTTAAAGCCGCTTCAGAAGAAATACAACATCACCACCGGAATCGACAGTGATGCGCATTTTGCCTGCGATTACCGGATCGGCCTTGCGCTGGGATTTGGCGGCTTCCTTGAAAAGATTGAAAAATACCGTGCCGTGAATCCGGGGAAGGATGCCTTCTACGATGCCGAAAAAAGATGCGTGGAGGCGATGATCCGCTTCATCGACCGGCATATTGAAAGAATCGCCTCGCTTCTTGAAATGGAGGCGCGGCCCGAAATCCGGGAAAGCCTTGCCAAAATGAAGACGGTCTGCGAGGGCATCCGGCTCGGCCCGCCGAAAACCTTCCATGAGGCCTGCCAATGGGTGGCCTTCTTCAACTGCTTTGCGCGGATTTATACCCGTGACGGCGCCGGCTTCCAGATGGATACGATCCTTCGCCCCTATTATGAAGCCGACATGGCGGCGGGGATTCTGGATGAGGAAACCGCCCGCTTCTTAATCGCCAATCTTCTGCTGATCGATCCCCATTATTACCAGCTCTCCGGCGTGGATGCCGATGAGAAGGATCTGACAAATCCTCTCTCCTACCGGATTCTGGAGGCGGCGGATCGGATCAATATTGCCTGCAATCTGACCGTGCGGGTGCACAAGGCCTGCGATCCCGGTTTCCTTCGCTTTGCTGTGGAGCTTCTCTTCAAAAATCAGAACGGCTGGCCCCGCTTCTGCGGCGATCAGGCTCTGTTGGACGGCTATAGGAAAAACGGCGTGGATAAAGCCACGGCAAGGGAGCGGATCGCCGTCGGATGCAACTGGATGTGTGTTCCCGGCCGGGAATTTCCGATGAACGATACCGTCAAAATCAATGTCGCCAAGGTGCTGGAGGAAGCGCTGAAGGATCTGCGAAAAGAAGCCGAACCGAGCCTTGCCCGGCTGTACGAGCTGTGGGAGGAACATCTGACGCGCGCAGTCGAGGTCGTTGCCGCCGGTGTGAATCTGCATCTTGACCATATCGCCGAGGTCACACCGGAGCTGGTTATGAATCTGATGTTCCATCATGCCATCGAGCGGGGCGAGGATGCCTCCCGGTGCGCCGAGCTTTACACCGTCGGATGCGACGGCGCGGGGCTGGCGGTTGTGGCCGATTCCCTCGGCGCGATCGAATGCCGGATCGAGAAGGAAGGTGTGCTTTCCTGGGAGCGGCTCTTCGCGGCGCTGGACGATAATTTTGCCGATGAGCGGATCCGGCTGATGATGCAATCCGCACCCCGTTACTGCGGAGGCGGCACGGTATCCGATTCCTGGGCGATCCGCATGACCGAAAGCTTCAACCGGATCGTCCGCGGCGTGAGAATGCCGAGGGGGCGGATGCTTTTGCCCGGCTGGTTCTCATGGGCACGCTCCATCGAATACGGAGCGGCTGTCGGGGCTACACCCAATGGGCGGAGGGCCGGGGAACCGATCTCTCACGGCGCCAATCCGAACCCCGGCTTCCGGCGGGACGGAGCCGTCACTTCGCAGGCAAACGGCATTGCATCGGTTCAGCCGGGATACGGCAATCCCGCCCCCCTTCAGCTGGAATTCGATCCGAAGCTGGCGGCAGAGGAGGGAGGCATCGATGCGGTCTGCACGCTGATCCGGGAGCACTTTGATCAGGGCGGCACGCTGATCAACATCAACATCCTGAACCGCAGGACCCTGTTGGAGGCGCACGAGAATCCCGCCTCCCATCCGGATCTGGTGGTCCGCGTGACCGGCTTTACCGCCTATTTTGCCTCGCTGACCCCCGCCTTCCGTCAGCTGGTGGTCGATCGGTTCCTTGAGGGAATGTAGGGGAGAAAAAAGAGCGGCTGTACTTGACAGCCGCTCCTTTTTGCGGTATAATATCGGTATGATTCCACGAAAGAATGACGGTTATGCTTCTCTTTATCGTCCGCCACGGCGATCCCATCTACAATCCCGATTCCCTCACCGAAAAGGGGCACGCGCAGGCAAGAGCGCTTGTCAAGCGCTTCTCGGTGCACGGACTTGACTCTATCTATTCCTCGCCCATGATCCGGGCACAGATGACCGCCGCACCGACCGCCGAAGCTCTCGGTCTGCCGGTGCAGATTGAAGAATGGACGACCGGATCGCTGTCTTCTGCCACGGGGGATTCGGGACGGCCTGGCTCTCCCATCTGCTCGGCGTTCCGCTTACCCAGTTCGGCCTGACCCATGAGATCACACCGACCGGCGTGACGGCCATCCATTTCCGAAATTATCCGTCCGGCTATACCCGCCCGTCCATGCTCGTTCATTCCGATATCTCGCATATTCTCCTTGACGGCACGCTTCCCTACGATTACAACAACGAAATTCTCATGTAAAGCGAGGTTACTTTCATGCTTTTATTCATCATCCGCCACGGCGATCCCATCTACAATCCCGATTCGCTCACCGAAAAGGGTCACGCGCAGGCAAGAGCGCTTGTCAGGCGCTTCTCGGTGCACGGACTTGACCGGATCTACGCTTCGCCCATGATCCGCGCCCAGCAGACGGCCGCACCGACCGCCGAGGCCCTCGGCCTGCCGGTTGCAATCGAGGAATGGACGAGCGAGAGTCTGGCCTGGAAGGATCTTGCCCCCGTGAATCCCGAAACCGGCCGCGCCAAATGGTATTTCCGCCGCGATCCCGGCACCGTGAAGCCGGAGGATTACGATAAGGATCCCGAGGATGAATCCATCCGCCGCGGCCTTGCCAGAATCCGCGCGGCATCGGATGAATTCCTGGCCCGCCACGGCTATGTGCGCGAGGGGCATCTCTACCGCATCGAGCGGGCAAATGAGGAGCGGATCGCCGTTTTCTGCCATGAAGGCTTTGGTCTTACCTGGCTCTCCCATCTGCTCGGCGTATCGCCCATGCATTTCTGGGCGACTCATTCGATCACTCACAGCGGCGTTATGGCGATTCGGTTCAAGAATTACCCGTCCGGCTATACCTGCCCCGATGTCCTCTGCCACTCGGATATGTCGCACATCCTCTGCGATGGCGAGCTTCCGTTTGAATACAACAATTCGATCCCGATGTAAGCGGGAATCCAACCAAAAAACAGACACGGTTCAATCCGTGTCTGTTTTTGTTCGCACCAGAGAGCGGTAGCGGCTGGGCGGGATGCCGACCGTTTTTTTGAAGATCCGCGAAAAATAGAGCGGATCGGTGTAGCCGACGGCCGCACCGGCCTCGGAGGCGGTGATATCGGTTGTTTCCAGCAGCTGGCGGGCCGTCTGGATCCGGAGCGCGGTCAGATAGGCGTGCGGCGACATTCCCGTGCGGCGATGGAACAGCTCGCGCAGACGGCCCTCGGACAGGAATTCATCCCCGGCCAGCGAAGCGATGGACAGCTCCTGATGGTAGCACCGATGGATCCGTGCGATCACCCGGTCGATCCGGTCATCGCAGTCTTCGGGCGGTCCGGCCGTGCCCGACAGCCGTGCAAGATCCAGACAGAGCTGTGTCAGATGCATGGCGCTGAACCGCAAAAGCAGAGGATCCTGTGTGACGAAATCCCGGAAGATCCGCTCAAATCCGGCAATCAGCCGGTCCGGATGATCGGTGTGCAGAATCTTATGGTTGGTCAGTCCGCATTCCCGGACAAGATCGGGGGCATCGCTTCCGGTGAAGTGGATCCAGTAATACTGGATCATCCCCTCCGATGTGTAGCGGTAGGGCGTGCGCGGATGATAGCAGATCAGATCCCCCGGACGAAGGAAGCGGATCCCGCCCGGAAGCTCCACCCGCAGCTCTCCGCGAACCATCAGCAGAATGTAGTAATCGTCCCGGCCGCAGGGGCGGGATGGGCGAAGGCCGGATGCGTTTTCCACAATTCCCGCGCAGTTGACAATCAGCGGGTGAGCCTGACTTTCGATGTTGTCATTCCCGTCCAGCGGACCGTGATAGAGCGAATGGCGTTTCGGCGTATTTTCCATGTATTGCCTCCGTCGATTTTTGTGTATCTGTCATCATTATACACCATCTGCGCGCAAAAATCAAGGCACCTGCCAAAATTGCCGGAATTTCAATCCATGCGATTTGTCCATGATATCCTGCGTTTTATCTATGGATTTCGGCGGCCGGAACCGGTATAATGAAAACAGAATCGGGCTATGGCCCGAAAAGAAGGAGGGATCTCGATGAACGAGCGGATTTTGAGACGGTCCGAGAGCTATGTCGGCATCCATTTTGATGTGCATCAGCGGCCCGGGCAGGAACAGGCCGGCGCCGAAATGGAGGAAAAGCTGGATCGGATGCTGGAGGAGCTGCAGCCGGATTACATCCAATGCGGTGCCAAGGGACATCCGGGCATCACCTGCTTCCATACGGAATACGGCCCGGAGCCGATCTTTCGCGGCGAGGATTCCGTTGCCGTCTGGCGGCGGGTGACAAAACGGCACAAGGTGGCGCTGTACGCCCATTATTCCACGCTGTGGGAGAACGATTACGCCGCCGGCCACGGCGGAAGCATCCGCCTGTCCGATGAGGACCCCCGCCGGGATCTGGAGGGAAAGCTGGTCAGCCTGTACAGCCCGTATCTGGAAGAGCGGGTGATTCCCCAGCTGAAGGAGCTGGCCGCGATGGGCCTTGACGGCGTGTGGGTGGACGGCGACTGCTGGGCCGCCTATCAGGATTACCGCGAGGAGGCCTTCGCCGAATTCACGGCCGAAACGGGAATCACCGAAATCCCGCAGAAAAAGGGCGACCCGCATTTTGCGGAGTGGATCGATTTCTTCCGCACCAAATACAAGGCCTTTCTTCGTGGCTATGTGGATGCCGTGCACGCCGGGTATCCCGATTTTCAGATTTGCTCCAACTGGATGTACAGTATGTACGCGCCGGAGCCGGTCGATATCGGCGTGGATTTTCTGTCCGGCGATTATCCGTGCTTCAAGAGCGTGGTCGAGGCCCGCTCGCACGCCCGCTGTCTGGCGCTTCAGAACAAGCCGTGGGATCTCATGGCGTGGGGCTTCAACGATACCGCAAAGCCGGCAGCCATGCTCTGTCAGGAGGCAGCCGTTACGCTGGCGCTGGGCGGCGGCATTGAATTCTATTATACGCAGAACCGGGATTATTCGCTGAAAAGTGCCTTCATCAAGCCCTTCGGCGAGGCGATCCGCTTCTGCCGGGCAAGGCAGAAATACTGTCAGAATTCCCGCTCGGCCGCCGAAATCGCGATTTATCTCTCGAAGCAGGCGCTGTTTTCGGCGATGATCCAGCCCTATACGCCAAAGCGCGCGGATGTGGAGAATCTGGACGGCGCCCTCAAGTGCATTCTGGAGGGAGGCTTTGCGGCCGATATCGCCGCCGGGCATCAGCTGGCCGAAAACCGGGAGCGGTACCGTCTGATTGTGATTCCCGAATGGGGGAGCTGCTCCGATGCGGATCGGGAACTCTTCCGGGATTATACAATGAAGGGCGGAAATCTGCTGCTTGTCGGCCCGTCCGCCGTTGAAGCTTTTGCCGACCTTACCGGCATCCGGCCGGGCGAGGCGGGGAAGGGAAATGTCTATATCCCGCTCGGGGATGCGGTGGCCTGCAGCTCGTGCGCATGGCGGCCGCTTCTTGGCGGGGATCCCAAAACGGAGGCCTCCGACAAGGAGGAGCAGGGAGGGCGCTTTGTCCTTGCCGCCGAAAGCCGTCTGGGGGCGGGACGGATTCTTGCCGTCGGTGCCAATCTTTTCTCGGCTTACAATAAAGTCCGGAGCTGTTATGTCCGGGATTATATCGCATCGCTTGTCCTGTCCCTGCTCGGAGAGCCGTCGGCACGGATTATCGGCACGCACCTGGCCGATCTGACCCTTCAGGTGAAGGACGGACGGCTGTATCCGAATCTTGTCAATGTGTCCGGCTATGCGCACACCACGGATATGGTGGTGTACGATGAAATCACGCCGCTGTATCGGATATGCGTGAAGCTGAAGCAGAAGAAACGGCCGGCGCGGGTCCTGCTTCAGCCGGACGGCCGGGAGCTGGAATTTAACTGGGACAGCGGATGGCTGACGGTGAAGATCGATCGGTTGGATATCCACGCCATTCTTGAAATTGAGGAGGAAGAAAGATGAAAAAGCTCAAAGTGATTGCGGTCGGTTCCGGTCTGCGCGGCATGGCCTACACCAATGTCATGGCGGATCAGCCGGACCGGTTTGAGGTGATCGCCGTCGCCGAACGGCTGGAAAGCCGCCGCGAATATATGAAAAACAAGCACCGCATCCCGGAGGGAAACTGCTATTCGGACTGGAAACCTCTGCTGGAGCGGCCGAAGATGGCGGATATCGCCGTGATCACGACGATGGACCGGCTTCATTTTGAGCCGGTGATGGCCGCCATCCGGAAGGGCTACGATATCCTGTTGGAAAAGCCGGTTGCGCCGACGCCCGAGGAATGTCTGCGGATTGCGGATGAGGCGAAAAAATACGGCACGCGGATTCTGGTCTGCCATGTCCTGCGCTACAACGATTTCTTCGGCGCCGTCAAGCGGGTCATCGACAGCGGTGCCATCGGAAAGGTGATGTCCATCCAGCACAGCGAATGCGTCGGCGCGATTCATCAGGCGCACGCCTTTGTCCGTGGCAACTGGGGCAATTCGGAGCGAAGCTCCTGTATGCTCCTGCAGAAGAGCTGTCACGATCTGGACCTGCTCCAATGGCTGGTCGGCCAAAAATGCCGGCGGGTCAGCTCGTTCGGCTCGCTCGCACACTTCAAAGCCGAAAATGCGCCGGCCGATGCGCCTGAATACTGCATCGACGGCTGTGCGCAGGAGCCCGACTGCCCCTACAGCGCCCTGAAAATCTACCGCGACAATCCCAATCAGCTTTACCGGGACGTGGCGGCCGGCGCGGTCAACGCCACCGCAGAGCAGACCGATCAGGCGCTTCGCACGACAATCTGGGGACGGTGCGTCTACAAATGCGACAACGATGTGGTGGACCGTCAGATTGTCAATCTGGAATTCGAGGACGGCACGCTGGCCGATTTCAATATGTGCGCCTTCAATCAGGGCGGCCGCTTCATCCGCGTGATGGGAACAAAGGGCGAGCTGGTCCGCTCCTCCCGCGAGGATCTGACCCTTTACACCTTCGCCGATAAGAAGACACAGCCGATCGATGTCGCTTCCTTCGGCAACAATATTTCAAGCGGTCACGGCGGCGGGGATACGGGCCTGATCCGGGCGCTGTACGATTACATCGCGCTGGGAAAGCAGTCCCCCGACTTCACCGAGATCGGTATCTCGGTCGAGAATCACATGATCGCCTTTGCGGCCGAGGAGGCCCGTCTGAGCGGCCGCGTTGTCGATGTGGATGAATATGTACAAAGCGTCAGGAGGAGAATGGTATGAAAAAAGCAGTTCGCGGCATCGCATGGCTTATGCTTCTGAGCCTGTTTCCATCCTGTGCGGGTGAGCCGCCCGCCGATACAGACGGACCGGCCGTGTCGGATACGGAGGATACCGCCGGCACAGTCGAAACCGAGCCGCTCCGCGCCACGCCCGAAGGTACCGATTTCGGCAGTGAAACCGTGAATATCCTCAGCTGGGTCAGCACCTCGGAAATGTGGCTTTATGATATTGAATCCGCATCCGGCGATGTTCTGAACGATGCCATCTACCGCCAGAACCGTACCACGGAAGAGAATCTTAACGTAACGCTTGCCTTTGAAAACAGGGACTTCAAGGTCGATGAATTCCTCACCCGTGTCCGCACATCGGTGCAGGCAGGCGATGAGGATATTGACATTGTGATCGCACGTCAGTACGGAACCACGCGGCTGATCGGCGACGGTGCTTACCGCGATCTCTCGGAATCAAAGTATCTTGATTTTTCCCGGCCCTGGTGGTCCGGCGCGTATATGGAGAATCTGAATCTGTCCGGCGATAAAGTCATCTATGCGGCCGGCGATATGACGCTGTCCTATCTGCGCTGGATGACCTGCTGCTATTTCAACAAAGCGGTATATGAGAGCTTCTGGGGCGATCCTATGGCGATGTATCAGACCGTGCTGGACGGGGAATGGACGCTGGATCGGGTGCTGGAGATGACGCGGGATGTCTGGGTGGATGTCAGCGGCGACAACAAGGTCGATGAGACCGATAAGCTCGGCTATACGCTGATGACCCAGGCTCCCACCGACAGCCTTTATATGAACGGCGGCGGTCAGTACATTGTAAGAGAACGCGACGGAACGCTGGTCATCAATCCGGTCACCGAGCGTACTACCAAAGCAATGGAGAAGGTTTGCGATATTTTCTGGGAAAATCCCGCCTCCTGCGTAGTCAACCCATCGACATGGACAACCTTCAACACCACGATTGCCGGAAAGTTTGCGGCGGATGAAACGCTGTTCCTGTTCGGTTATTTCTATACCTCCGATTATCTGCGCAACATGGAAAGCGATTACGGCATCATTCCCTATCCGAAGTGCGATACGGACATGGAGGATTACCGCGCGCTGATTCACAATGATGTCGCGGTGGCATCCATTCCCGTAACCGTGGGCGCGAAATTCGATGCGGCCTCGGCTGTGCTGGAGGAGCTGGCCTATCAGGGCTATCGCCTGACAACGCCGACCTATTACGATGCGGTGCTCAAAGGCAAATATATGCGTGAGGAAGCAGATATCGGCTCACAGATGATCGATCGGATCCGCGCGAGCGCCTTCACCGATGTGGGCGTGGTGTATGCGGATATGCTGAACAATCTCGGCTTCTTCCATCGGGAGCTGCTCCATGCGCAATCGGATGCCCTGGCATCCATGTGGGGCGGCTGGGAAAGCGCGATGCAGACAAAGCTGGATGCTCTGCTGGAGATTTTTGAGGCGGAGGAATAAACGAAAAAGGTGCTGATTGACAGCACCTTTTTTGTTTCTTTTATTCCTCACCGACCGCGCGGCGGAGGGCGGTGATGGCTTCCCCGGCATCGGGGGCCTTGAAGACCGAAGAGCCGGCAACGAAGATCCGCGCGCCCGCCTCATAGGCGGTGACGATCGTTTCGGCATTGATGCCGCCGTCCACCTGAATCTGGACGGGGAGATTCTTGCGCTCGATCATCTCGGCGACGGCACGGACGCTTGCCATCGTTTCCGGGATGAAGGCCTGACCGCCGAAGCCCGGCTCGACCGTCATAACCAGCACCATATCCACATATTCCAGCAGCGGCTCCAGAATGAAGGCCGGGGTGGCGGGCTTGATCGAGATGGCCGCCTTGCAGCCGGCCGCTTTGATCTGCTTCAGCACCTCGATGTGATTGTCACAGCTCTCGTAGTGGATGGTGATCAGATCCGCACCGGCCTTGACGAAATCGCCGATGTAGCGGGCGGGCTGATTGATCATCAGATGCACATCGAAGATGAGGCCGCAATGACGGCGGATGGACGAAATCACGCCGGCACCGAAGCTGATATTGGGGACGAATGCGCCATCCATGACGTCCAGATGGAGCATATCGGCGCCGCCGGCCTCCACGCGGGCAACCTCTTCGGCGAGCTTGGAGAAGTCGCTGGCCAGCAGCGACGGAGCAATTTTAATCATGATTCATAAATCCTTTCTGATCCTGTCCGGGTGCGGAACCTTCCGGCACCGGATGACATATTCTGTAATGGAGCGCGTGCGGCGGCGGGACGGCCCGGATGTGAAAAATCAGGGAATCCGAAGAATACACCGCTTCCGGCGCCGCTTTTTATAGATCCGATGCGGAGGGGGCACGGCCAATCAGCGCGACGGCGTGGGCGGCAATGCCCTCGCCGGCACCGGTGAAGCCGAGCTTTTCCTCCGTTGTCGCTTTTACGCTGATCTGCCCGGGATGTATGCCGAGCGCATCGGCGATTTTTTCTCTCATATCGGCAATATGCGGCGCGAGCTTCGGGCGCTGGGCCAGAACGGTCGCATCGATGTTGCCGATCACATAGCCTTCTTTGCGGATCACATCGGCGACGGCTCCGGCAAGGCGCAGGCTGTCGGCCCCTTCATAGGCCGGATCGGTATCGGGAAACAGCTTGCCGATATCGCCGAGCGCGGCCGCACCCAGCAGGGCATCCATAATCGCGTGAACCAGCACATCGGCATCCGAATGGCCGAGCAGTCCCTTTTCAAAGGGAATATCCACTCCGCCGAGAATCAGACGGCGGCCGCTCACCAGCCGGTGCACATCATAGCCGTGGCCGATGCGCAGGGAAAGAGGGCTGTTATTCATTGTATTCTCCGTGAAAGCGCGAGCTTGCTGCTCGCGTATTTGTAGGCATTTTCAAAGTCGCCGCAGCATTTGCAGCAGATTTCAAGATCCGTGTACAGCTCAAACAGGAGCGAGGGCGGAAGCGTGTCCGGAGCGGCGGTCAGCTTCATCAGCCGTGCCTTGGCGGACAGATAATCGGCCAGCGCCATATCGGTTTTCGCCTCGATGTGAGAGCGCAGAAATTCATCCTTCATGAGCGGCAGGATCGGCTCCAGACGTGTTTTGACATCCTGCGCACGCTCGTCCGGCTGGGAATAGGAGCGGCCCTCCCGTCCGGTAAGCAGGGATTTGGCCCATACATAGGCCGCAAGATCGTTGATGCGGCAGACCGAATCGGCGGCTTTCTCCCCGCGTGAGGCGGCATCGGCGGCGGCATACGGGTCGGTGCCGTCAAGGACAAGCCCGGCAAGGCGGACATCTTCGAGTGTGAGGGGAAGGGCTCCGCTTTCGGGAAGAAAACGGGCGGCTTCCTCGAGCTTTGCATGGGCATCGGTGCGCCTGCCGCGGGCATAGAGCTCCCATGCCAGACGGTAATGGGCCTCGCCCAGCAGAGAACGGAGCTCATCGCCGTCCGTTCCGGCGGGGATCGTCAGCCCCGCTTCCTCAAATCGGGTCAGCATGGCATTCCAGTTCTTTTTTTCGGCCAGCCGGCGCAGCTCGGAAAGCAGCCTCCTGCGTTCATACTCCTCCGGACCGTCCAGCAGGGCACCGGGCGGAAGATTCAGCCGCGCGGCCAGATAACACAGGGTGGGAAGCGAGGGATAGGCGATGCCGTTTTCGATGCGGCTCAGCATATTCCGCGTCAGCTCGCCGCCGGTCAGCTCACTCTGGGTCAGCCCCAGCTTCAGCCGGGCACGGCGGATCCGCTCCCCGAGCTTTGAAAGCGCAGGGGATTCCCATCCGGCGGATTCGGGCGTACCCTTCATGCCTGCTTATCCTCGGCCGGAAGGACGGATGCGGCCCAATCGGTGCTTCGCAGAGCATTCAGTTGAACCGACAGGCCCCCGAGCAGGGTCGCAATGGCGAACTGCTGATCCTTGAGAAGCCGGTCGCTGTCGGCGGCCAGCCGATTGAACAGAGCGCTCATGGAGTCGGCGCTTTCCGCGCAGAGCTGGCTCACACGCCCCGACAAAAGCTCCGAGGCCTTTTCAAGGCAGGCATCGGCATCGGCGGCCGCTCTGGCGCGGATCTGCTCGGCGGCGGCGTTGGCATCCAGCAGGATGCCGCCGACCTTGGCGGAAACCTGATCGTATTCGGCAAGCTTTGCTTTGGCATCGGCGCTGGCGCTGTTTTCATTTTCAAGGGCGGCTTTGGCGCTCTGAAGCTCCTCTTTCAGGCGGGAGATCTCCTCACGAAGGGAGTCCATCTCCGAAAGCTTCTCGGTCTGGGCGGCAATCAGGTCGTTGGCCTGCTCCAGCTCTTTGTGTGCGGCCTCAGCCCGGGCCGCTGCGGCCTCGGCCTCATCGGCGCGTGCCATATACACGGCCAGCTGTCCCTCAAGATCGGTCAGCTTCTCCTCATAATGACTGCTCAGCTCGGCAATATAGGCATTGACATCCTGCTTGCTGTATCCGCCCATGGCGGTGCGGAAGGCAGGTGCGTTGGGTGATTTCATGGGATCATCCTTCTCTGATGTGTTTTTTCGGACTTTACCTATATATTTTACCACAAGGCGAAGAAATGTGCAAGACGTTTTCCATGTTTTTTTCGGATATAGTTGATTTATTTACAAAAACGTTGTATAATAGATAAGTAACGGATCACGCATGAGGGAAAACGGGCGATTTCTCCGCATCACGGAATGGTCGCCGCGTAATCGTTCAGATCGTTTTCCTCCTGCTCATCAATCTCAAAGCGGTTGATGGCCGTGTACGCATCCGGCACCTTGCCGATGATGACCGTTTCGGCCACGCAGATCTCCTCGGTGCAGTCAATCTGCGTGCTGTCGCTTCCGATGATGACCGCCAGCGTGATGTGAAAACGGATGAGGATCCGGTGCAGGGTCTGATTGATGCCGGATTCTTTGAATTCGCTGTGCACCTCGGCGCTGACATCTCCCAGCGGCAGAAGGGATACCGTGAGCGGCATACCCCGACCTGCCATCAGCTCGCCGCCGATCAGGTTGCCGATCGGGATCGCAAAGCGCATTTCATCGGAGAGCTTCAGATGCTCGGATACCGCCCGCACGGAAGCGCTCCGGAAGCGGTTGACGGCTGTGACATCGGTTTCGACGGCCATGACCTCGCCCTCGTGATAAGCAACGCTGACCGCCTTCAGCGGCCGCTCGTCAAGCAAAGCCTCGACCACCCCGTTCACCGTATCCGAGGCGGTGAGAATCGCCCGGGCCCGCGCGGCCTGCATGGCCAGCGGACGGATCCTGTGGTTGAACCAGCAGAGCGAAAAGAGAAACAGCATACATAAAACCAGCAGGCAAAGACCTGCCGTCATCCGGTGGGCGCGCTTTGGCCCGCGACAGAAATTCATCCGATCACCGCCTTTACTGCAGTTTATGAAAACGCGGCCGGATCGGTTCCCCAAAATGAATCCAAAACAGGACAATTACGGCCAAAAGCCGAAAAAACAGCCCGGCATCCCGAACGGGCGGAAGGGACATAACATGAAATATCTCGAAGAGCGTATTCTCCGCGACGGCATAATCAAGGAGGGCGGCATTGTCAAGGTTGACAGCTTCCTCAATCATCAGATGGATATTGAACTGATCGATGCTCTTGGAGCGGAATTTTACCGCCTCTTCAAGGAGGACGGCATCACCAAGATTCTGACAGTCGAGGCCTCGGGCATCGGCATTGCCTGCCTGACCGCCCGCCATTTCAGCGTTCCGGTAGTCTTTGCCAAGAAGGTGGAGTCGAAGAATCTGGACGGCGATGTCTACACCTCCGTCGTTCATTCCTATACCAAGGGAAAGGATTATACCATCCGCGTATCCAAGAAGTTCCTGGGTGAGGGCGACCGCGTGCTGATCATCGACGATTTCCTGGCCAAGGGCAAGGCGATTCTCGGCCTGAAGGAGATCATCGAGGAGGCCGGCGCGACCCTCTGCGGTGCGGGCATCTGCATCGAGAAGGGCTTCCAGGAGGGCGGTGCCATCATCCGGGGGATGGGCATCCATCTGGAATCGCTGGCCATTGTCGAGCTGACAGAGGACGGAGGCATCTGCTTCCGGGAACAGGAGAACTGAATGGAAGCCAAAACTCCGAGCCAATCGGCAGCCGAACAGGTCCAGATCCTGACGCTGGATGCGATGAACGGCTATAACCGGCTGTTCGGCGGCCGTCTGATGGAGTGGATCGATATTGTGGCCGCCGTTGCCGCCCGCCGCCATTCCAACCGCAACGTTACCACGGTGCTGGTGCATACGCTGGAATTCAAGGAGCCGGCCTATGCCAACAGCATGATCGTCCTCTGCGCCAAGTTGGTCTATGTCGGCCGCACCTCGATGGATGTCTGCGTGAAATCCTATGTGGAGCTGCTGGACGGATCCCGCCAGCTTATCAATTCCGCCTACCTTACGATGGTTGCGCTGGATGAAATCGGCCGTCCGACGCCGGTACCGCCCCTTCGCCCCGAAACCGAAGAGGAAATCGAGGAGTGGAAGAAGGCCGAAATCCGCAGGAAGAATCAGAAAGGAAAATGATATGGAAAAAGTTCCCTTCCGGAAATGGATCCCCTATCTGCTGGTGATGATCGCGCTCTTTTATTTCGTGCCGCCTGCGCTGAAGGGCACGGCCTTTGAGGATTTCGCGCTGAAGATCATCACGCCCGCCTGCTGTCTGGGAAGCGGCCTCATCTTCGGCAAGCGAAACGGCTGGGTCTGGTATTACTGCGTGATCGTCGCGCTGATCTTCGCGCCCACGCTGGTGCTGAATTATCAGCAGAGCGACATTCCCTACATCTTCTCCTATGGCGGCCTCGCCCTGATGGGAAGCGTGCTCGGCTACGCCTTCCACCGCGACAAATACTGAAAAAAGCTCCCGGAGCCTCGGCTCCGGGAGTTTTACGTTATTCCTGCCTATCGGAAGCGGCGAAGACGGCATCCCGGAAGGAGGAGGCTTCGGGATCCCAGACATAGCTTCCGCTGACGGGGAACGGATTGGAGGCGGCGCCGAATACCAGCTCCAGCTCCACCAGAACCGTGCCGTCATCCTGCCAGACAATGCCGGTGGGATGGGCGGCGTACAGGCCGATGTCCGCGCCGAAGCGGTCCTTGATTATGGAGGCGGCGCTGGCATCATAAGCCATCTCCACCGTGGGAAGGGGCTCGGCCCTGCCGCGCACGGTATCGAAAAGCAGCAGACCGGTGCCGTATTTTCCGCCTGCATAGGGAATCTTCAGAAGTGCGAAGCGGCCGTCGGGCGACCACTCGGCCTCCATGAATCCGTCAAAGATGCCCTCGTTGACGATCAGTATGCGGCCGGTCGCCTTTTCGATAAGCTCGGCCCGGTCGTAGGTGATGCCGGACTGGGAATAGAGCAGGGTGAAGAAGGATTCCGCCTTCAGCCGAAGCTCGTGCTTCCCGTCGGGGGATTCCCATACGGCATCGTAGAGATCGCCGTCGATATGATAGGCGGCGGTCATCGCCATCAGAGCGCGGTGAAGCTTGACGGTATCGCCGGCCATCTGATAATCGTAGTACCGGCTTCCGATCCTCTGCAGGCAGTCAAGCGCCTCACGGCCACGCGCCACGATCGCATCAAAGGCTTCGGGATGGGCGCTGATGTAATCCGCCGCATCGGTTCCCTCGGCCGGATCGCCGACAAGGATGGCCAGCTGATCGCGGATGAAGGCCTCGGTTTCATCGTACTGCGGCTCGGGGAGCGGCGTGTGGACATATTCCGGTTCCAGCAGGCTTCCGTCCGAAAGGCGGCAGGTCAGGGAACCGTCTGCGCGCCCGTGATCGCCCCATGCCTCGGCGGCAAAACCGATGATGAGGGAGTCGGCTGTCCAACCATCCACGGTGAGGATACAGCTTTTGGCGCTGTCGGTATCGCCGAGCACGCCATCCTTCTTCAGAAACGGGAGAATGTCGGAATAGGCGTTGACAGAAGCGATTCTCTCCAGCGTTACGGCGTTGTAAACGGGAACACGAACCGGATTGTCATCGGTCACGGCGGCCCATTTTCCGTCGGGCGACCAATGAATCACCGCATTGCGGTTGGCAGAGGCCAGCGGGGCGGAGGCCAGAACCTCACCCGTCGCGGCATCGATAAGGCTCAGCGTGCGGTGGATGACGATTCCGTCACCGGTAAGGCCGGACGGATCGTGCGTCTTCAGCAGGAATTTGCCGTCGGGCGAGGGAAAAGAGCGGTCGAATGCCGCCGGATCGATCCGGAAGGCCAGCTGGGCGGCGAGCTGACCGGTCAGCTTGTGATCGGTCGCGGCAAGATGAAGCAGATAGGGAAGGGCGGCCTTGCCGTTAGCCAGGATGGCATCGACAGCCTCGGGATTCTTCTCCAGATACGCGGCGGGGGCGGAATCGGGACTTCCCTCGGCCAGCAGAACCAGATGAAATTGTGTCTGCAGAGCCGCGTGGGCAATCGCTTCAAGGGGAAGGAAATCCTCGAATTCCCAGCCGGCCTCCGTTTTGCGGGCCGTGAAGGAGCAGGGGAAGCGAACCGAGCCACTGTCGCGGTCGGCGTAAAGCTTCAGCGTGACGGTGCGGGAGCCGTCCGCGTTTTCTTTGATCGAGCCGATGGAACGCGAGAAGCCGTTGAAGGCATAGGCGATGGAATCCACGGTACCGGGATTCTTTTCTTTTTTCAGAAACGCTTCGGCGATGGCGCGGCCGTCTGTGATCGGCTCACCCTTGCCGTCATCCCAGAGGGACAGATTGTCCCAGACGGTGAAGGTATCAAAGACCCAGCGGCCGTCCTCATAGACCAGCATCAGCTCCTGCGGGCAGAAGCCGACCGGATACCAGATGAAATCCTCCCCGTCCTCCAAAATCTCGAAGACTGCAATCCGCCGGATGACCCGGACGGTGGTATCATCGACCACCTGAGCCTCCAGCGACTCCACACCGGCGCGGCTGTCCGTGCCCCGATCGGCCGGCATCACGCAGAGCCGTCCGTCGATCTCGCGGTAAAGCCCGTCAAACAGCTCGCCGAGGAAGGTTTCGGTCAGCTCCGCCGTGAAGGACTCGGCAAAGCGCTTCTCCAGCGCGGTGCGGGTTTTATAATCGCGCACGGGATAATAGCGCCCCTCGTCATCGGCCGGCTTGCCGTATTCGGCATCCAGCGTTCCGATGCTCATACGGTTCCAGATTTCGGCGGCGTGAGCAACCAGCCGCTCAATCTCCTCCATTGTGGGAATCGCGGGATCGGTCAGCACAATAAATCCGTTTACCGGGCCGAGATCGGTATCGGCGGGCGGCGTGACGGGATCGGGATCAGCCGGTTCCGTATCATCCGGCAGGGTATCGTTCGTTCCGGTGTCGGACGGGACCAAACCGGAATCCGTCTGTTCGGTCTTTTCCGAATCGGTCGGATCGGCAGGACCCGGCGGCATTTCGCCGCAGGCGGTGCCGAAGGCAAGAGTCAGGGCAATCAGAAGGGTCGGAAGCGTTCGTTTCATCGTTTTCATCCTTAAAGCAGATTCAGGGGCGGATCGCATCGCCGCTGTGTGTTATTTTAGACGATCCGACCGCCCCGAAAGTTCCGCTCCGACCTAAAAAAATCCGATTATCCGGCAAGCGGCGGCAGAAGCTCACCGAGCGGGGATTGATACGGCTCCCAGACGGTACAGCGCTTGGATTGACCGCCGAAATAGAGGGCATCCTCGCATTCCACCCAGACCTCGCGGATGGCACGAAGATCAATCGGCTCATCGAAGGTGAAGATGACCTCCATGTAATCGGTATCGGGCCAGCGCTTAAAGTACCGGTTCACGCTGCACAGCGTGACCGGCTCTCCGCCGCCGCCGGCAAGATCCAGCCGGAAGCGGTAGAGATAGGGCGGCAGAAGATCGATCCATTCCGGATTTTCCTGCCGCAGCTCCCCAAAGCGGCCATGACCGTTCAGCGCCATCGACGGCCGCCATTCCAGCCCCTCAATCGGGCTTTCGGTGATGGCGGTATCGAAGGTGACGGACAAAACGAGCTCCATCGGCGTTGCGCGGACGGCATCGAGCCGGTAGGTACAGCCGTCCAGCGTGAAGGTGCGGTCGGCGGCGAATTCCAGAACGGGAATCTCCTCCTCCAGCTCATCGAGGGCGAAGGGAAGCGAGAGGGAATCGCAGAGCTTTGTTGACTCCATTTCGTCCTCCCATACGATGGCCGCAAGCCCGGTGATTTCCAGCTTCAGGCGATTGGTGTCCAAAGGAAGGCCGGAGAGCGGTGCCGTGACATAGAAGCGGAAGCCGCCGCTGGTTTCGCCCGGAACAAGGTGAAGAAGATCGCCGGCCAGAATCGCGGTTTCATAGGAGGGCACCGAGCGCTCCGAAAGCAGGACCTCGGCGGTCTTTTTCTTCCGCCCATAGCGGGAAACCGTTTCGCTTTCCGCCGTCAGGCGGATCGAGAGCGGCTGGATGAAATCGGCTTCGACGGTCGGATAGGAGAGCGTGCATTCGATGTACAAAAGCCGGTCATCGCGGAATGCGCGCTCGGCCTTCAGCTGAACGCCGCCAACCTGCACCGATTGGCCGATGTCCGTGCTGTAGGGCGCCAGAACCGAATCCTCACCCGGCGCCGGCTGGGTGTCAAGGAAGCGGGAGAAGGTTCTTCGGACGGCATCGCCGATCGCATCGCCGATGGGAGATGCCATCGCGGCGGCGGAAAGGGCGGCGACTGCTGTGATAAGCGCGGCCAGAATCAGCATGGGGCCCGGACGCATCCGGCGTCGGGGAGCAGACGCGGCGGGGACGCGGATCCGGCGGCGGATCTGCTCCCGGATCCGTGCCGCCGAGCGAGGGGGAATTGTCCGCTCGGCAAGGGGCGGAAGCTGATCGGGAGAACATTGACAGAGCAGGTTGAATTCGTTCATCGGATACCTCCTACGGCTTGATTCCCAGCGCTTCCAGACGGCGCCGGACAGTTTGGACGGCACGCTCCAGCCGCCGTTTTACCTCGCTTTTGCGAAGGCCGAGCGCCGATGCAATGACGGAAAGCGGCTGAGCGTAATAATAGTGACGGGTGAAAATTTCATCATCGGGCGGCCCGAGGGCCTTCACGGCCTCGCCGATCCGCTCGCCGGTCTGCTTTGCTTCCGCGGCGCGGATCGGATCCCCGCTTCCGGAATCGGGCCAATCGCTGATTTCCTCCAGCGGCAGATCGCCGTGCGGCTTCTTTTTTCGCAGAAGATCGACGGCCCGCCGTCGGGCAAGGGTGATGATGTAGGATTTGACACCGGGATCGTCGGGACGGAAGCGGCCGCCCTGCCGCCAGATGGTAATAAAGACATCGGCAGCGGCCTCCTCGGCATCATGATTTGACGGCAGGATGCCCCGCACCACCGTCCAGACAAGATTCTCGTACCGGGCAATCAGGGCATCCAGTTCAGCTTCACGCATGGCAGCACCTCCTTTTGCTCATACATTCGTCGGGATTTGTGAATATTGTAGCACAGAAACATGACGAAAATGTAAACAAATTTGATGCAAAAACACTTGCAATCGAATTCGATTTGTGGTACAATAATGGCAGTAAGCATCCGGGGCTTCCCGGGAAAGGATAAAGTCTGAAAAATAAATTTCAGACCTGATTTTGTGGCTTACATTGCCGTCCCGGTTAGTGTTTGCTTCGCAAACCAGCCCCAAAATCCAAGAAAGGAAGCTTTCGCTTCGCGAAAGCTATGGTCATAACCATGAAAATCTCAACAGAAATCGCATCGGCCGCCAGGTTGATCGGGGAAGAAAGAGCCATCGAAGCGATTGCCAGGGCCGGTTTTGACGGCTGGGACTTCTCCATGTTCGCCATGTGCCGCTATGACTGGAAAACGCAGTCGGTGATCCCCACCGACCATCCGCTGGCCGGAAAGGATTATCTTGCCTTTGCCCGTCGCCTGAAGAAGATCGGCGAGGACAACGGCATTGTCTGCAATCAGTCCCACGCGCCGTTCCCGTCGGCCTGTGCCGAAATCCGCGCGCACTTGAAGCGCGCCATCGAGTGCACAGCCGAGGCCGGCGGCAAAATCTGCATCATCCATCCGGACAACAACAAGGGTCCCGAAGAAAATGCCGAGATGTATTTTGAGCTTCTGCCATTTGCAAAGGAGCACGGCGTGAAGATCGCCACCGAAAATATGTGGAACTGGGACAGCGAAAAGGGCCATTCCTCCTTCGCCGCCTGCGCTACCGCAAAGAGCTTCAACGACCATCTGGATGCGGTAAACGATGACTTTTTTGTTGCCTGCCTGGATATCGGCCACGCGGAGATGAAGGGCTCGGATACAACGGCCGTCGAATCCATCCGCGCACTCGGCTCCCGCCTGCAGGCGCTTCACATCCATGACAACAACAAGCTCAACGATTCCCACCAGATTCCCTTCTCGATGGACATCGACTTCGATGCCGTTGTCGGTGCGCTGAAGGAAATCGGCTATGCGGGCTGGTTCACGCTGGAGGCCGATGCCTATCTGAATGCTTATACCGCCGAAAACGCCGCCGAGGGAATCCGGAAAATGGCCGAGGCCGCAAAAAAGCTGGCCGCCATGTTTGAATCGTGAGGAGGAGAAGTCTGAAAATAAATTTCAGACCTGGTTTTGTGGCTTAAATTGCCGTCCCGGCAATGTTTTGCTTCGCAAACCAGCCCCAAAATCCAAGAAAGGAAGCTTTCGCTTCGCGAAAGCTATGGTCATAATGATGAATATCTATGAAAGTGCCGCCAAGCGGATCCTTATTGTCGCCCATCGCGGCTCCTGTGCCGGCAATATCCCCTGCAACACCATGGCCGCCTATCGGGCTGCCCTCGCGCAGGGCGCGGATATGATCGAAGTCGATGCCTATATGGGGGCAGACGGCACGCTCTACAGCTTCCATCCCGATATGGAACGGGTGCATCTCGGAAGGGACTGCTCGATTCCGAAGATGAGCGATGAAGAAATCGCCGCTCTGCGCTACATCAATTATGACGGAGCCGACACCCAGTTCGGCATTGCCCGGCTGGATGAAATTTTCGCCCTCTGCAAGGGAAAATGCTATGTCAATGTCGATAAGTTCTGGCTCTATCCCCGGGAGCTCTGTGAGCTGATCCGCCGCTTTGATATGGCCGACCAGATCATTGTCAAGACTTCTCCCGATCCGAAGATGTTCGATCTGATGGAGGAATATTTCCCGGAGATCGCCTATCTGCCGGTCATCCGGAAAGACGGCGGACTCCATGAGGAACTGATGCGCCGCCGCATCAACTACATCGGTGCCGAGGTGCTCTTCGACACCGAGGAATCCGAGGTCGGCTCGGCCGCTTATATTGAAAAGCTCCATAACGCGGGCAAGCTGGTCTGGGCCAATTCGATCATCTACAATCACCGGGATCAGCTGGTGGCCGGCCACAATGACGATATCTCCGCCGGGGGCGATCCCGATGCCGGATGGGGCTGGCTGGCCGATCGGGGATACGATTTCATTCAGACCGACTGGCCGCTGATGATGCGGCTGTATCTGGAGGCCACCGGCCGCCGGTTCAAAAAATAAGGAGGGCTTGGGTATGCAGTTTGTTCAGGAGGTCCGCGAGGGCGGGCACTACGATATTATTGTGGCGGGCGGCGGTGTCGCCGGTACCGCCGCGGCCATTCAGGCCGGCCGTGCAGGCAAGCGGGTTCTGCTCATCGAAAAATCCATCAAGCTGGGCGGCCTTGCCACGCTCGGACTTGTCAATCTCTTCGTCCCGATGTGCAACGGCCGGGGCAAGCAGATCATCTTCGGCATGTGTGAGGAAATGCTCCGCCTGTCGATCGAGCACGGCTGGGGCGATGCCAGAAGCGATTTCGTGAACGGCCGGATCCCGCAGGAAAAGCTGGATGCCTATGCGCGCGAGGGCAAGCAGCCGCCGCGCTATGCCTGCCGCTTCTCGGCGGAAATCTTTGCCCTGGAGCTGACCAAAATGTGCCGCGATGCCGGTGTCGAGCTGATGTTTGACACGATTCTGGCGCGGCCGATCTGCGAAAAGGAGAACGGACGCACGGTTGTCAAAGGCATCATCGTCGAAAACAAATCGGGTGCGTCTTATTACACCGCTGATTTCTTCGTCGATGCCACCGGTGACAGCGATCTTCTCTGCCGCGCCGGTATTCCCACCGCCGAGCGGGGCAATTTCCATACCTTCTACGGCTTCACCGTCACGCTGGATACCTGCCGTGCGGCGCTGGAAGCCGGGAACATCGAAAAGGTCTACGGCCGGATTGCCGGCGGCAATGCCAATCTCTACGGCGGCGGCCATCCCGAAAATGTGCCGCTTTATTATGGTACCCGCGCCGAGGAGGTCAACCGCTACTGCATCGACAATCAGCTGGAAATGCTCGCAAAGCTGAAGGCCGAGGACCGCAAAAAACGCGAGATCGTCACCGTTCCGGGAATGTGCCAGTTCCGCACAACCCGCCGGATTGTCGGCGACTACAATCTGCAGGAGAGCGATGTCTACCGCCATTTTGAGGATTCCGTCGGCGCGATCAACGATTTCGACCGCCGCGATTACCTCTTTGAGATTCCCTACCGCACGCTGATCAACTCCTGCGCGGCAAATGTCATCACCTGCGGCCGGACGGCGGCGGGCGATGGTTATGCGTGGGATGTCCTGCGCGTGATTCCGCCGGCAATCATCTCCGGTCAGGCGGCGGGTCTTGCCTGCTCGCTGGCGATGGATTCCGGGCGTGTGATTTCCGAGGTGGATGTTCCCGCCCTGCAGAAGAAGCTGGAGGCGGCCAATGTCATGATTCATTTTGACGATGCGGACATTCCCGAAAAGAGCGACAGCACGATCGAGCACAACGATTGACATCTGAAAAAAACAGCAGCACCGTGCAGGTGTTCCCGAAGCGTCCGGCGTTCGGGGCCTGTACGGTGCCGTTTTATTGTTGTCTTATTCGATGCCGAAATCGGTCAGCATCTCTTCCAGCTTTGTCTGGGAGCTTTCCTTCAGCGCGGCAATGATGGAAGCAAAACCGGTTCCGCCATTCAGCGCTTCATCGCGGAGGGAGAATAAAAGCGGATCGGTCCATCCGTAAGAAAGGCTGGCATCAAAGCAGAGCGACTGGCGAATGATATCCAGCATTTCGATGGAATCCTCGTTCCGCAGACCTTTCTGCGAAACCGTGATATCATAATAAATCGGAAGCACGTCGCGGTAGCTCAGATACGACAGGGCATCCAGAACCTGCGCGGTGGTATCCGGATTCTTGGACGTAACCGGGATCGTCAGAACCGGTGCCTGGAAATAGACGTAGGAGTGATACGCTTCATCGGATTCATCGAATTTCGGGTACGGAACGACGCCAAAGGTGTCATTCATGTTGCGAAACTCACCGGCCGCTTTGATATCGCCGCCGAGGAAGAGCGCGCGCCGCTGATAGAAAAGATTCAGATAGCTTCCCGATTCGGTGACTCCGCCCGTCAGCCCGGTTGTGATGACTTCCCCTTCACGGGAACAGAAGGCGGACAGGGAAGACAGAATCGTATCCAGTCGGGAGGATTCCAGATTCAGCACGGGGATACCATCGGAATCCCGCTGATACAGCTGACCGCCAAGGCCGTAGAACAAACCGAGAAAACCGTTGTTGTACTGGCTCAATCCGTAAACGGCACGGCCGCCTTCTGAAAAGGCAAAGTCGGAATCGCCGTTCAGATTGGCACCGGCTTTGGTGTACTCGGCGAGGGCATCCAGCGTCCAGCTGCCTTCCCGGACAAGATCGTACGGGGCGGTAAGCTGAAGGTTCTCCATCATGGATTCGTTGAAGAACAGGCAGTTGGCCTGCTCAATGGCGGTGAGGGAGAAATAAGAGTGGGCGAAATAGGTGTTTCCGGTGCCGATAGTGGCTTCATCGATGGTGGATTTTACCCACCACTCTTCCTCCAGCTGAAGTGCATCCAGCTCACCCAAGTTGAGGAGCGCCTGCTCGGCCATCAGCACGCTGACTGTTCCGCCCTGGGTATAGGCGGCATCGTACTGGGCATCACCGGAGGAAATATCCAGCCGGAGCACCTCGGTGATCGTCGGCTGCGCCAGATGATAATTGGCTGCGTTGACAACATTCAGCTGGAACCGGAACTGTTCCTCCAGATCCCGGTTTCGCCGGAAGATCGCGTCATCCAGCACTTCGCCGGTCTGGTTTTCAAAATCAAGGTTGTTGTGCATCCGCCATAGATCCAGCGGTACGTTGAGAATCGTGACTTCGCTGCCGCCGAGATCGAGCGCGGGCCAGTCGTAGAGATCGGTGCTTTCTTCGGTACCGGAGTCAGCGGTGGAGTCGGGGGCGGTGCTGTCCGCCTCCGTCGTACCGGAATTGCCGCAGGCAACGGAGGACAGCAGAAGAGAGGCAAGCAGAAGGGAAAGGATTCGTTTGTTCATTTGTTATTACATCCTTGATTGGAATTTGAATCTTTATGCTATTATAGCATACGGAGTGGTGATTTTCAAGGAGATACTTGCCGGATATATCGCTGATTTTGCTGAATGTCTTGACAGGATCGGCAAGATCGGCTATAATGAAATCGAGGTGATGAGGATGTACCGCAACGAACGGGCGATGAAATATCCCCAATCCATTCAGCTTTTTGCCGCCCGCAATTATTTTGATATGGAAAACAGTAACACGAATCCGATCCATGCCATTGTTAAAGACCGGGCGGTCTGTTATTTTACCCATATGCACGAAACGTTGGAGGTTGTGCTCTGCGAGGAGTCGCAGCTCCATTGCATCATTGACGGGCAGACGGTTATTGCAAAGCCGGGGGATGTTCTGGTCATCAGCCCCTTTGAAAAGCATGAAATCAGCTTTTTTACATCCGACGGTTCGGTGCGATTTGGCTTGCTTTTGCTGGAAGTCCGCTTTTTCATGCCGACGAGCGAATGTATTCTGCGCAGGCAGCTGGAAGCCGTGCTGGCCGGAAAGAAGCGGCTGGAACGTCTGTTTCCCGCTGAAAGCCGTAAGGCCGAGGCGTTGCGATCGGTATTTGCCTCGCTGCACCATGCGTATCGGAACCGTGATACCTTGTCGGGATGCTGCTCGCAGATGAGCGGTGCTTACGCGATGCTGGAGCTCCTTTTGGATGAAACGGGCAGCATGGAGGCGCGCTCACCGCGGCTCCACACCGAATTTGTTGAGTCGGTTTCGCGGTACATTGAGGAAAAGTATCCTCTGGAGCTGTCCACCTCCACAGTCGCACGGGCGATGGGATACAACCTGACCAGCTTCTGCCATCTGTTCAAGCAGAGCTTCGGGATGAGTTTTTTGGCCTATTTGCAGGATTACCGCATACACAAGGCGATTACGGAATACCGGGACAGCGATCTGCCGGTGGCGGAGATTGCCGCAGCGGTCGGGTTTTCGGATGTAGGCTGGTTCTGGCGAGTCTTCCGCCGGCAGATGGGCACCTCCCCGCGGGAATACTTTCGCGGCAAGTGACAGAAATTTATTGGAGCAGCCCGAAATGCCTTGCCAGACGGTCACAGACCTCATCGCGGGTATCCCGGCCATCATCCGTCCGCACAAGGGTGAAAAATCCGCTTTCCTCGTATTCCCGGTAATGCTCCGGGCTGTTGATGCGTGCCAGCCCGCGCCGGTAATTCTCCATTACGGCCGCAGAATCTTCGCAGCTGTCAATCACGCCGAGGAGAAACTGCTTGTCGGGATCCGCCCGGTCAAAGAAGCGCTCCACGCTCATCGACTGCGGCGAGAGCATGACAGCGACATGATGATAATCGGAAACGGCGCGGAGAATGTCAAGCGGAATGCTGGTGTCTGCGATTACCTTCCGGTCCCTTGAGAGGGAAATCAGCTCGGCGATCTCAAAGCCGGCCCCCTCGCGCCCGGAATTGTAGATCCAGCGCTCGTATTCCTCGGGAGAGCGCCGGACAAAATCCTTCCAGTCCTTCAGCTCACGCCGGTAGCAGAGATCGGGCTGGATGGCCGGATCGGCGATCACATCCGATACCGCGATGTGATAATTCTCACCGCAGAAAACCATATCATACCGCTCGGCCAGCATTTTCACCGCGGTGGATTTTCCGGCATACGCCGTGCCGGTGATGAAATAGACATTCTTCAGATAGTGGCGGAGAATGTTGTCTGCAAGATTCATATTTATGACCATAGCTTTCGCGAAGCGAAAGCTTCCTTTCTTGGATTTTGGGTCTGGTTTGTGAAGCAAAATATTGCCGGGACGGCAATGTAAGCCACAAAACCAGGTCTGAAAATTTTATTTTCAGACTTTCCTCCTTATGGTTGGGATGAAACCAGTATAGCAGAAAACGGCCCGGCTGTCAAGCGGCAAAAATGTCGGAATCACTTAATGACGCGAGGTGTCCGTCCGCGAGCTTGAAAATGAAGAATAGGGCTTGCAATTTGCTTCGGAATGTTGTATAATAATTGAAATACATTCCGGGAGTTGATTCTATGCTAACCGTATTCGGGCAGGTTCTCCTGCTGTTTATCTTTGCCGTGGCCGGCTATATTCTGGCCAGAACAGGACGGGTTTCTCCGTCACAGTCCGGCGTGTTGTCCAAGCTGCTGGTCTATCTCTTTCTGCCCTGCAACGTCATCAAGACTTTCAACAAGAATTTCACCGTCCCCTATATCACCGCCAACGGAGAGGTTCTGCTGGTATCGGTTCTGGTGCTGATCGGCGTGATCCTCATCACCGAGATTATCGTGCGCGGGATTGATAAGGAAAAATACCGCCGCGCGATCTGGCGGTATTCGCTGGTGGTCCCCAATCTCGGCTATATGGGCTGGCCGCTGGTGGGCGCGCTGTACGGCGAGGAGATGATGCTTCTGTCGATGATCTACAGCCTGCCCGCGCAGATCTACATCTACACCTATGGATATGCGGCGCTGACTAAAGGTGGCCTGAAGCTGAAATCCCTTCTCAATCCGACGGTGATTTCGCTGGCTGTCGGCATCCTGCTCGGTCTCACCGGCATCCGCCTGCCCGACTATCTGCTTTCCGTGATGGATAAAGCCAGCGCCTGCATGGCTCCCATCAGCATGATTTTAGCCGGCATCGTGATCTCGGAATACAATCCCCGCGAGCTGATCGGCGATGTCCGGGTCTGGATTGTCACCGCCTGCCGCCTGCTCCTCTTTCCTGCCGCCATCAGCCTTGTTCTCCGGCCCTTCGCCGGCGAAACGGCGCGGATTCTGGCGGTTCTGATGAGCGCGCTGCCCTGCGGCCTCAACACGATCGTTTTCCCCAAGCTTGTGGAGGAGGACTGTAAGCCCGGCGCCGCGCTTGGTCTGCTATCCAACATCCTCGCCTGTGCGACGATCCCCCTCTGCCTGATGCTTCTGATCTGATAAAAGGGGCTGCTGCAAGTTGAAAGCTTGCAGCAGCCTCTGCTTTTTTATCCTTTTGATACATCCTGCCGCTTGGCTTCGAGAAATTCGCGCGGCGTCATGCCGAATTCCTCACGGAATACCCGGTGAAGGGTGCGAAGACTGCCGAATCCCGATCGGTCGGCCGCCTCCTTCAGGGTCATGTCCGGATGCTCGGCCAGCAGGCGGTTGACCTCCAGCGCACGGACCCGGTTGATGTGATCGCCGATAGAGATGCCGAAGGCCTTGTGAAATCGGGTTGTGAGCGTATATTGATTGCAGAAAAGTGCCTTTGCGATGTCAGGAATGCGAAGCTCCTCGCGAAAGTGAAGATGGATGTACGCAATCGTTTCCATGATCAGTGCCGTGAGTCCGCTGCCCTCGCTCAGGCCCTGCAGGGAAGCGATCATGCGCACAAAATTCAGTGCCATGGAGGAAAGAAGAATGTCGGCAGCTGGTTCATCCAGCTCCGCGAAGATGCTTTCCCGCCGTTTGACGGCGTGCATCAGCCGGATATTGTCAAGAATCAGCGCATCCGGATCCCGGACAATGCAGTCGGCAAAGGTCTTATTCCCCATCACATCTCCGATGCCGGGGACAGCCGTGCGGGGCAGGATCAGCATCCGGACGCGGGCCGATGCTCCGTTATAGCCATGCGCGACAAAGCTGGAGACGGCACTCATCTGTCCGGCGCCGAGAAGGTGATATTCGTCGCCGATCCAGGCCTCCATCTCACCGCTTTCGACATAGACAAATTCCAGCGAATCGTGAATGTGAAGTCCCGTTGTCTGCATCCTTTTCTGTGATACGATCAATTGGTTTTCGCGGTCACGGAAGAATTCATACCGGCAGGGAAGCGTATTGTCAATATAATTCAGTTCGGCGTAGTAATCGGCCTGCGGCAGCTGCTTCATGCAGATTCATCCCCCAGATTCTATAAATTTGGCACATCGCACGGGAAATTTGCTATTGATATTTTACCACAGCTATGCTAAAATATCAAGTAGGACAGCGTATTTTTTTCGTTTGTTCGGCATTTAAGCCTATGGAGGAATTTGCAATGCGTAAATATGACACAAAATGGACGGCGCTGCTGCTGGCGGCCGGAATGCTTTGCCTCTCGGCGTGCGGAGGCTCATCGGGCGATACGACCACAACAACGGCTCCGGAGGGAACCTCGGATACCGCGCCTGCCGAAGAGGAGTACGATTTCGGCGATTATGACTTTGAGGAGCGGGAATTCTCGATTCTCAACTTTGATTCGATCTGGAACACCTATGTCCGGCTGGATTTTGATTCCGTCACCGGCGAGGTTCTCGACGATGCGGTCTACAACCGCAACCGCCGGATTGAGGAAAAGCTCAACTTCAAGCTGAAGGAAATCAAGCAGGAATACACCTCGACCACCGTTCTGATGGAGATGGTGAACCAGTCGGTTATGGCCGATGACGGCGATTACGATGCGGCCTATCTGCCGATCTATTATCAGCCGGGTATCCTCGCCGCCAACTGTCTGATCGATCTGAAGACCCTGCCGGGCCTGCAGCTGGATCAGCCGTGGTGGGATCATGATCTGAATGACTCGCTGACGATTGAGGATAAGCTGTTCATGGCCTCCGGTCCTCTGCATCTGCAGACGCTGGATCTTGCCTGGGTTCTGCTTTTCAATCAGGATATGTTCGATGATCTCGGCCTTGCCTATCCCTACGATCTCGTAAGAGAGGGCAAGTGGACGCTGGATAAGTTTGAGGAATATGTCAAGGCGACCTGCTCGCTGAACGGCGACGAATCCTGGGCCTTCCGGGAAGACGGCGACTGTGTATACAGTATTGCCGCGCACGGCGGTGCACCGCTGGCCTTCAACTATGCCGCTGACAACCATCTGATTGTCCGTGACGGGGATGACTATAAGGTAGTCTTCGATACCGAGCGCACCTTCGATACGATGGAAAAGCTCATGGAGATCTTCAAGACCAGCGCCGGCTATGTTCTCTTTGACAATACAGCGACGAACAGCTCCTACTACATCCGGATGTTCAAGATCGACCGTGCGGCGTTCCTGACCTGCGAGGTCAAGGCGGTCAATGAGGAGCGCGATATGGAGAGCACCTACGGTCTGCTCCCGAATCCGAAGTTCGACGAGGCGCAGGAGAAGTATCACACCAATACCACCAACGGTGCCATGTATCTGACCGTGCCGGTCACCCAGCGCGATCCCGAGTTCGCCGGCGTGGTGCTGGATGCCCTCACCTATGAATCCTGGAAGACCGTGCTTCCGGCATACTACGATGTCCGCCTGTCCCAGAAGGGCCTGCGCAATGACGATTCGATCGAAATGCTTCAGATCGTCCGTGAAAGCCGCGGCGTGGAATTCTCGCAGATTCTCGGCCTGACCAAGGATTTCTACACCCAGCATTCGTCGATGGTCAAGAATGAAAACAACACGCTGGCTTCCTATGCGGCATCGCAGAAGGATCTGGTATACAAAAACCTGATGACCTTCCTCGATGAGATGAATTAAGGAGAATGCCAAAAGGGGCTGCTGCATCGAGGTGCGATATCCTTAGCGGAGGAATCGCACAAATCGAATAGGAGAAAGATGACTGCACAATTTGTTGCTGTGCAGTCATCTTTTATTCATTGGCGGGGCACTTTCGCTCAGTAGTGTAAGTATCGTCTATTGGCAGGGAGTATTGAGCATGTCCGTTCTATAACCATGATTGATATGACAGGGATTCATCTGCGGGATTGCACAACAATGGCTGAACAGCGATGCAATTTACTGCCTATATAACCGACCTTTTTCTTGGATCAACGCTTGAGAGTATTTGAACAAAAGCGGAATAATGTGTCAGGCATCTGCATCCGTGAACCTTTTGCTTACACTTCTTCTGGCAGATTTTGACGAAAATACGATAAGAAGTGCTGTGAGGTGAAGACTTTTATTGACAACAATAAACCTCCGTCAGTGAATGTGTTCCGTGCATTGAAGGTGCCCTTCATGCCGTATTTGTTGAAAATGGCAATCAGGTGCTCATCCGATGTTATCGCATCGTCATAGCTGATGGTCCGTGCTTTCATTTTCCCGTTCCACATCATCATCACTCCCAAAGCTCCCGCTTTTTGGGATTTTCATTATACCATGCCGCACGGAATATATCAATCGATCATTTGTGCTTGTGATGGCTACATGTTGTACTGTATTGACATTTTATTTTTTGTTTGTTGACTTTCGAATTTCGATGGAGTATAATGAATTCAGGAGGGGAGGCGTACCATGTCCTATTATTATCCCTACCAATATATCAATATACCCAAAAGAGACTATGAAACTCTTCCGATCAATCTGACAATCCGTTCTCTTTCAGAAGAGGATTCGGCGCGGCATTGTTTTGAACTTCATAACCACGATGTCATGGAGCTGAATGCCGTTGTCCGGGGAAAGCTGCGGATCGTACAGAATGACAAAGAATACCTGCTTTTCCCCGGCGAAGTTCTGCTTTCCAATCCTTATGCCCTGCATTCGGGTGAATGGGCGGAGGATTGTGCAGAGGGGGAATATCTGACATTGAGTGTCCAGCTTCCGAAGCTGTTGATTTTTGGGGATTCTCCGCTGGAGGGCTGCCTTAACGAGCTGATGGAGGGACGGCATTTCTTTGATGAATATTATCCTGTCGGTAATCCGCTTTACGGATGCATCGAAGCCATCCGCAGACGGTATTATGATAAATCTGCCGCCAATGACAGCCTTTGCCTCGGACAAGTGTACACTTTGCTCGGAATTCTGCTGGAATCCCATTATCATGCCGCTGCAGGCAAAGCCTTCCGGCGAAATTCGGATTTCCTGCGCAATGTGGGAGCATTCATCAGCAAAAACTATATGAATCCCATTACAACCCAAGAGGCGGCTGCAGCAGTTTATATGGAGATGTCGCAGTTTTGCCGCACCTTTCGCCGGCATTACGGTGAAAACTTTACCAACCATCTTTGCCGCTATCGCATTATGCGTGCCGCGGAGCTGTACAAGAATTCCACAGATACCCTCACTATCATCGCAAAATCGGTAGGCTTTAGTGATTACGGCTACTTCTCCCGCTCCTTCAAGCGGTACATCGGTGTCACGCCTGCCTACTATTTCGGGAAATGGAAACAAGCATCCAAGGAGGATTGATTATGCTGAAAAAACAGTTGGAAGCGGCAATTCGCTTCACAGAAACCTACAAACAATATTCAAACGCCCATCCCGCCATCCGCGAGGTTATGTGCATCGCTGAGCTGTATCCGCGCCTGCTGATTCCCATGAAGGCAGGCGATGTTTTCGCCGGAGCATTGGGTGAATATGATCAGGACGGGCATCTCCCGCTGTTATTTACACCGCAGTACCAATCGCAGATCGGCTATACCATGAATGTGTCTCTGTTAAAGGGGCTGGCGGCGGCATTCCCGGAGCAGGCAGACGCTATCGGGGGCATTATCGAATTTTGGAAGCGGGAGTCCACCTTTATGAAAATCCGCGAGGAAGCACCGGAGTCGTTGCGGCAGTATCTGTTCCAGCCCGGAACCAGGCTTGATGCGAACGGCTATCTGCGCAGAAGCGATCCCGAACGACCGGTGGGCAGCGGATTTATCTGCGGCTCCTTCGACACCCGCGTTGCCGGGATGATGCCCGATTTCGACAAGCTTATGCGGCTTGGACTGCCGGGATTGTATGAAGAAATCGCCGATGCACGCCGGAAGAATCCGAGCGCGGCAGAATTCTACGATGCCGCCGATAAAGCAGTGGATATCCTTGGCGATTGCTGTGCTGCATACAGCGAACAGGCGGCATCCCTTGGGCTTACGGAATGCGCTGAGATTCTTGCTGCTCTGCCGGAACGTCCGCCTGTAACACTGCGCGAGGGCATTCAGCTGCTGCTGATCTATACCTCCGTGCTTCATGTGGAAAATTACGGCAGACTTGATATTTCCCTCGGACGGCTGTTGGCGGACGATCTTGCAGCCGGACGGCTTGACGATGAGAGCGCGGTGGAATTGCTGTGCGAATTCTGGAAGGTGTTCGAGCGTTACGGAGGTCATTTTGACAGCCGCGTGCTGATCGGCGGCTTGGGACGCCCCGATGTGGATTCGGCGGATCATTTCGCGCTGCTCGCCATGGAGGCAACCCGCCGCCGTCATGCGGTGGTGCCGGTGCTGACGCTTCGATGGTCGGCATCGCAGAATCCCGCGCTGCTTGACAAGGCGTTGGAGCTCATCGGCGAGGGATGTATTTATCCCACGCTGTACAACGATGATGCGTACATCCCCGGCGTGATGCGCAGTATGCATATGCCTTATGAGCACGCGCTCCGCTATGCACCGCTGGGCTGCGGCGAGATGCTTCTCGATCACACCAGCATCGGTTCCCCCAACTCCAACTTCCGCTTCCTGAAAGCGCTGGAGGCGACGCTGCATAATGGACGGGACGGCGTCACCGGCGAGCTGATCGGCATTGAAACCGGCGATGTGGAAAGCTTTGATTCCTACGAAGCACTGGAGGAGGCACTTTTCCGGCAGATTCGCGCCGCTTTGGAGCGGGACGTACAGCTTCACCTGTGGAATCGCAAAATCACCGCCCGCGAAACGGCATACATGCACGCCTGCCTGCTGATGGACTGCTGCATCGAGCGCGGACGCGGACTGCATGACGGCGGCGTGCGCTACTTCGGCGCAAATGTGGAAGGCTTCGGTCAGACCAACACCGTCAACAGCCTGGCGGTCATCAAAAAGCTGGTCTATGAAGAAAAACGCCTGACGCTGCGGGAGCTGGTGGATATTCTTGACAAAAACTACGAGGGATATGAGGATATGCGCCGCATATTCCTGCAAGCGCCGAAATTCGGCAACGATGACCCGTATGTGGATGAAATCAAGCTGCGCTTTGATGAGACGGTGAACCGCATGGCGGACGAAATCGGACAGGCGGCGGGACTTGACTACTACACCATCGCCAGCGTAAATCCGGGCGGCATTACCCTCGGCCCGTGTGTTGCCGCCAGCGCGGATGGCCGCCTCTGTGGCGAATCCATGACGCTCGGCAATTCGCCCATGCCCGGCACGGACAAAAACGGCCTGACGGCGATGCTCCTTTCCGCCGCGAAAACCGATCCGGCAAACGGTGGTGTGGTGACGAACATGAATCTCTCCCGCGAAACCGTCGCAGGAGATCGGGAGCTGGTCAAGGCGGCATTCCTCGCGTATTTCAAGCTGGGCGGTCTGCAGCTGAACGTGAACTGCTTCTCGAAGGGCGATCTCGAAAAGGCATTGGTGCATCCGGAAAACTATCGTAACCTCATCGTCCGCGTCAGCGGCTTCTCGGCACGGTTTGTGGATCTTGATACCGTGACGCAGAAGCACATTATGGAACGCACGCTGTATTAAGCATTTGGCATAGTTAATATATGATATAAAATTTTTGAAATTTATCAAAGAAAAGAACCGCAATCATGAAATGATATGCGCCCTGTCAAGTAGACCGACAAAAAACAAAAGAAATATGTCCCAACTCCTCTTGCAAACCGGCAAGGGGAGTTTTTCCATCCTTAATTTTTCAAGATCTATAGGCATAGCCTTGGTGGAACTCCCCGGCCTGGCCGTTTTTTTTCGATAGACAAACCCCCGGAAGGCATAATGCCTTCCGGGGATAGCCGCCAGCAATTTCTCCGATAAGGATATCGCGCTGAAATGCAGCAGCACCTTATTTTATTGGGAGCTATGCAAACTTAACGATATTGCCTTCACGGGAGTTTTTCAGTTATTTCAACATATCTGCGATTTTCGTTTCGATCTCACCCTTATAGGATGCAATAACGGATGCGATATTTGCATTCGACTCAAGCAGCACCGAGCGCAGCGTGCTTTCAAGATCGGCTACCCATTGATACGATACACCAATATCAAAGGAGCGTGTGCTGCGGATGATCTGCAGCATCTCGATGGATTCTTCGTTGCGCAGACCCTTCTGTTCGACCAGCAAACTGAAATACGGCTCAACCACTGTTTCCTCCGATTCCCATGACAGCGCATCGAAGAGCAGACCAACCTTCTCCGGTGCCGCATTGGTTATCGGGATTGTGAAGACCGCGCACTGATGCAGTGCGGTGGAGGCGTAGTTTTCCTGTTCCTCGTCCAGCTTCGGATACGGAAGGATGCCGAAGGATTGCTCCATGCCGCGGAGCTGCTGTGCCGCCTTGACCTCTGCGCCGAGGAAGAGCGATTTCTGATCCTGATAATACTTGATGTAGGAGGTTGCGGGTTTGCTCTCGCTATCTGCCACGAAGAATTCGCCGGGAGTGGCGAAGAACTCGTTCAGCTTTTGGAGCGCTCCGACGAATTTTTCTGATGTGCCGTTGAATACCGGCTCATCCTCCGCATCCTTTTCCACGAAGAGCGCGTCTGCGCCATAGATAAACTTCATCGTCACATGTTCGAAGGATGTGAAGCCGTAAACCGCCGGACTCCCCGCTTCCTTGGCGAAGCTGTCTGCACCGTTGAGATTGGCCGCCGCCTTGGTATAGGTGCGCATCGCGTCAAGCGTCCATTTGCCATCGCGCACCAGCTGATAGGGGTATTCCAGCTGCAGGTTATCCATCATGGATTCATTGAAGAATACACACCAGATGCCGTCAAAGCTCATCAAATGTGCCGCGCTGGTGGCAAAATAATGCTCACCGCGCACAGAGGTCGAATCGAGAAGAATCTGATCCCACCATTCTTCCTCCAGATGGATCGTGTCCACATCATCCAGCTTCTGATAATAGCCGTCCGTCAGGCCGGAGAGCATGAAGTGCATCGGCATCCAGACTGCGTCATAGGTATCTTCTCCCGCCATGACTGCGGTGTTGAATTTATCAAGCAGACTCTTGCCGGAATCTGTCCACTCGTCATTGATTTCCTCGATTTCACAGTTAAGTGCAGCTTTGACGCGCTCGTTGCGGTTGAAAATGGCATCGTTGACCACTTCGCCGTTCTGTTCCTCCGGCTGAATAACGCAGAGCATATTCCACAGCTCCTTGGGCGTGTTAAGAATGGTAAAGGTCTCACCGCCGAGGTCATTGCCAGCATAGTAGGGATAGCCTACAGCTTCCGGAGCGGTTGTATCGGCCGGAGCCGTTGATTCGTCCTGGCTGCCGGAAGTGCCGCCGCAGGCAGCAAGCTGGGCACCCAATGCCGCGAGGCATAACAATGCGGCAGCTTTTCTCTGATGTGTTGTCATAATTCGATTCTCCTTTAATAATATCGGTGAAATTATTGTCATTATAGCAGATTTGTGGTATAATATCAATAGCAGAAGATGACGAATTGATGACAATATTCGATGAACGCTTTGTGAACAGGAGAATAGTATGGACTATCATCAAAAGAGGTTGGAGAATCTTAAGTTTTCGCAGCGGTATCGCTATGAACTCTATCGTGATCAGGATGCGCAGATAATGATAAATCACTCCGTTGGGGCTACCGAATCTCATTTCCCACATTTTCACCGCTGTATAGAGATCCTCTATGTAGAATATGGTGAAATGTGGCTGCGCCTCGGTGATACAGACCACATACTGACCGCCGGTCAGTATGCAGCAATTCCCAGCTACATGATTCATGACTGCGTAGTTGGTGACGATGACTGTCGGTGGTGTATGCTCATCCCCGTGCAGATGATTCCCCGCGCAATGCGCTTTCTGGAGGGCAAGGTCTTCGACAACTGCATCATGGAAGATGACGGCTTCATATTCGCACTATTCCGCGATGCCTACCATATCGTCAGCGGTGCCGGCCCATTCGCCGAACACCGCCGGAACTTACTTGGCCGCGAGGCGCTCAGCGGCATCGCCACCACAGCCGTGCTCACGGCCATTGCCGCATGCGGTCTGCGCGAGGAGAGTACCGCCTCCGAGCCGGTCATCGAGGCGCTGAAATACATCCACCTGCATTTTCGGGAGGATATCCGCATACCGAAGCTGGCCGCGGCCGTGCTGTGTCCGCAAAAGGTGCTTTCTGACGGTTTTCGCCGCTTCTTCGGCATGACCGTCACCGCCTACATTAACCACATTCGCGCCATCGATGTGCATTGGAGTCTGCAGGACGATGCCGCGCTGACACTGGAAGAAGCCGCCGACCGCGCCGGCTTCGGCAGCGTGCGCAGTATGCTGCGGGCATATAAGGCGGAGTACGGCTGTACGCCGACCGAGAATCGATAAAAAACTCCCCTCACGGCAATGTCATAAATTTAGCATGGGATCACTAAGAAAAGGGACGAATCCGAAGATTCGTCCTTTTTTTATTGGGAGATATGTAAACTTAATTGCATTGACCCGCGAGGGTGTCCTTTTATCGGATTTGTCAGCCCCAGATGACCAGAAGGAACTGGGATACCAGAACAACGGCCAGCAGAGCAATCGGATAGGTCGCCGCATAGGCGGAGGCGACTTCCTCGGTCTTGGCTACGTTAATCAGCGTGCCGAGCGCCGGAGTGGAGGTCATGCCGCCGGTGATCGAGCCGAGGTTGTTCAGAAGGCTCAGCTTCAGAACATACTTGGCGAAGAGATAGCCGATGATCATCGGAACGATCGTCATGATGATGCCATAGACGAAGTAAACCGGTTTGAAGTACTGGATGAAGCTGGCACCGCCCGCGATACCCGCACCGACGAGGAAGAGCGCCAGACCCAGCTCACGCAGGCACTGGAGTGTCTTCTTGGGCGGCATAAGGGAGAGCTTGCCGATCCGGCCGAAGTGACCGAATACCAGCGCGGTAATCAGCGTACCGCCGGTGGTGGTCAGCGAGAAGCAGGTGCCCGAAAGGCCCTGCGAGGAGAGCGGGATCTTGATGCAGCCGACGAGGATACCGATGATGGCGGCCAGCGCGAAGGCGCCGAAGCCGTGCTCGTCGATTTCCAGCAGCTTGCCGTCATAGGTCTTGACCTCAGCAAGGTCGGCATTTTCCAGCTTTGCGCGCTCGGCAGCCATATCGGCCTTGACGAACTTCGGAATCAGCTGAACGAAAAGCACAACGCCGATGACGCCGAACAGGTAGGCGATGCCGTGGCCGACCGTGACAGCCGCTTCATAGGACTCGGCAATCTCGGGGGTGGCGGCATACAGATTCTCGACCGTCGCCTTGGCCGCGGAGAACGCGGGCGTGGAGGTCAGCGAGCCGGAGAGCAGGCCGTCCAGCATGGCCATGAACTGCTTGGGATCGGATTCGCCGCCGACGGTGATGCCGAAATAATAGCAGCCGACGCAGGAGAGTCCGCCGGCGAGGATGATAATCACGCCGAGCAGGATGTAGGACTTGAAGTTGATCTTCAGATTCTTGAAGAATTTCGGACCGGCGATGAAGCCGACCGAGGTGACGAAGAAGACCAGACCGATATTCTCGATGACCTTCAGAGCCTGGGAAACGTAGGGAACCGAACCGATTTTAAGGGTGGTTTCCAGATTGCCGAAGAAGAATGCGCCAAAGAGGAGGGCGACGATGAACACGCCGGCCGTTCCCAGCTGAACGCCCTTGACGGTGATGCGGCCGAGCAGATAGCCCAGCGCCATGACCGCCATGATCGAAAGCGTCAGCACCGCGACGCTTCCGACCGAAATGACTCCGCCGAAAAGATTCATGATTGATTTTACCTCGTGATTTGGATTGCAGAAATGTCAGGTTTCGCTCCGCTTGCCGACATAATCGGGCAGGAGCTTGGGAGAGACGGCGCCGTTATCGATGCCGGCTGCCGCTCTCTCGGCCTCAAAGGCCGCGATGTGTCCGAGCGTCAGCGCGCCGACGGTGACGTCCTTTGCCTTGGCGGCGGCATTCTTGCCGGCGCTGCGGCCGAAGACGATGATGTCCAGCAGGGAGTTGCCCATCAGACGGTTGCGGCCGTGGATGCCGCCGACAGCCTCGCCGGCTACATACAGGTTCTCCACATTGGTGGTCTGACCGTCAACGTTGATATCAAGACCGCCGTTCTGATAGTGAAGGGTCGGATAGACGAGGATCGGCCCCTTGCGAATGTCGATGCCGTAGGAGGCGAACATACGCATCATCGCGGGGATCCGCTTTTCGATGGTGCCCTCGCCGCCGATGGCTTCGATCATCGGGGTGTCCAGCCATACGGCCTTGCCGTTGCCGGTATCCACACCCTCATCGCGGGTGGAGCACTCGCGGATAATGGAGGCGGCGGAAACGTCACGGGTTTCCAGCGGATGCATGAAGACCTTGCCGTCACGGTTGACCAGCTTGGCACCCAGCGAGCGGACCTTCTCGGTAACCAGCGCGCCGAAGATCTGCTGGGGATAAGCCGCGCCGGTGGGATGGTACTGGAGGGTCTCCGCATAGAGCAGCTTCGCGCCCACACGGTAGCCGAGCACCAGACCGTCGGCCGTTGCGCCGTAATGGTTGGAGGTCGGGAAGCCCTGATAGTGCATCCGTCCGGCACCGCCGGTGGCGATGACGACCGTCTTTGCGCGGGCGACCATCAGCTCCTTCGTTTCCATATTCATCAGAACCGCGTTGGTCGCTCTGCCGTTTTCGTCGAGGATCAGCTCGACGGCCGCAGTGAAATCGATGACCGGAATCTGACGGTTGAGCACCTCATCGCGGAGAGTGCGCATGATCTCGGCACCGGAATAGTCCTTGGCCGCGTGCATACGCTTTCTGGAGGTACCGCCGCCGTGGGTGGTAATCATCGTGCCGTCGGGTGCCTTGTCAAATTCCACGCCCAGCTCGTTCAGCCATTTGATGGCCTCGGGTGCATCGCAGACCAGCTTTGCCAGCAGATCGCGCTTGGCCGCGAAATGGCCGCCGCCGAAGGCATCCAGAAAATGCGTTGCGGGGGAATCGTTGGGCTTGTCAGCCGCCTGAATGCCGCCCTCTGCCATCATCGTGTTGGCATCGCCGATGCGGAGCTTGGTGACGATCATGACATTTGCTCCGGCTTCATGGGCCTCGATGGCCGCCGAGGAACCGGCACCGCCGCCGCCGATAATCAGGACATCGACATCGTAGGCGGGCTTTGTCAGATCCACATCCTCCGCCTTGATGCGGGCAGATGCTTCCAGCATCTCGGCCAGCTCATGGGGAACCTGATCGCCCTTGTTCGGGCCGATCTTCAGAGTGGTGAATTCACTCTTCTTGTAGTCGGGATGGTAGGCGGCGAGGAGATCTTCCTTTTCTTTTGCTGTCATCCGGCGGGGCTCGCAGGCGATATTTTCGGCGCGTGCGGCTTCTACTGCCTTCAGCGAGGCTTCAAATTCTTTTGCGTACATGAAAATCCCTCCTCTTACTTCTCAATGTCCCGGTTGTTGTAGAGCTCCTTGAGCTCCTCCACCGGCTTGCCCATCAGCGCTTCGATCAGATCGTTGAAGGTGCCGTCCTTGATTTCGCGGACGCGGTCCTCCAGATGACCGGTCTTCGGCGCCAGATACTTGCCGTTGATGCGGCGGGCCAGCATGGCAACCTGCGGATGCGAGATGCCGGCAGGGCAGCGGGTTGAGCAGACGCCGCACATAACGCAGTCGAAGGACTCCTCGGCGCACTTCTCAAATTCGCCGCGCTGGGCATAAGCGATGTACTGCATGACATTGAGGCTCTGGGTGCAGTTCTTTGTGCAGGCATTGCAGCCGACACAGGCGTAGATCTCCGGATAGAGCTGCATCATAATCTGCTGGGTGGCGGGAATCTTCTCGATGTCATAGATCTGCTTGACCAGCGGGAAGAAGGGCAGGGTGGCGATGTACATACCGTCCTCCACCTTGGTCTGGCAGGCAAGGCAGGTTTTAAGCTCGCGCTCACCCTGAATGCGGTAGATGGTGGCACAGGCGCCGCAGAAGCCGTTCCGGCATCCGCATCCGCGCACCAGCTGATAGCCGGCATATTCCATCGCGCGCATGATGGTCAGATCGTCCGGCACTTCATACTTTTTGCCGAACAGATAAACATTAACTGTGTTGCTCATGGGGTTCTCCTTATCAAATCAAAGTCGGATCATCCAGATATTCCGGAAGCTGACGGGATTGCCGTGATCCTGAAGCATCAGCGGGCCTTCTGCCACCTCATCCGAGGCAGAAAAGAGACCGCCGGGGCAGGTCCGGGGCAGGATCACATTGTTGTGAATCGGCAGACCGTTCTGCAGAATCGTGACCCGTGCGTGCTCTGTGACGGCACCGCCCTCATCGAAGCGGGGCGCACGGAAGAGGATATCGTAGCTCTGCCATTCCAGCGCGGGACGGCAGGCATTGGTCAGCGGCGGGAACTGGCTGTAGATGCCGCCGCAGTCGCTCATGGTCGGCGGCTCGATGCCGTAGGAATCCAGCACCTGAAGCTCATAGCGGCCCTGAAGGAAGATGCCGCTGTTTCCCTTATCCTGACCGGTTGCCTCGGGCATATCCGGCTCCATCCATTCCAGATGAAGCATGGCATCGCCGAAGGTGATATCGGTGTAAATGTTGCCGGAAAGCGGCTTTACGGTGAGAATGCCGTCCTTTACCTCCCAGACGGGAGCGCCTCCGTTGACACTCTTCCAGCCGTCCAGATTCTTTCCGTTGAAAAGCATAATTTTTTCCATAACCCATTCCTTCCTTTCAGATTTCAATCGTCATGCCGTCAAAAGAGGTTTCAAAGCCTTCCTTTTCGGCAATCGGCGCGAAGTCATCCCAGGCGACCGCTCCGCCGTTGTGAGAAAAGTGACTGCAGACAAATCGGGTTTTGCTGTCGGCAAGACCCATAGAAAGCATCCGCTCACGGGTCAGCTTGTTGCGCTCGAAATTCATGTGACCGGTATTTTCACATTCGGCCAATGCATAGGTGCAGTCAAGGCTGACAAAATCAAAGCGGATCGGATTGGACTTCCAGTAATTCCAGACTTCTTCGGAAAAAAGGTTGGTATCGTGGGCATAGAGAACAGATTTGTCTCCGTCGGTGATCTGGTAGATTACCGGGCCGGTCTTCGGCGCGTGGGTGGCAGGAAGCGGCGTGACGGTGTAAGCGGAGGCCCGGAAGGGAACAAAAGGCGTGATGGCATCAAAGGATGCAGTGCCCTCCTTCTTCAGCTGACCGTCAAGCCATTGCCGGATCCGGTCGCCGACCGGTTCGGTGCCGTGGAAGGTGATGTGCGTGCCCTTCGGCGGATGAGAATAGCCCTCCTGCAGAATCAGCACATTCACGGGATCCAGATGATCCTCGTGGGAATGGGTGATCAGCACATCCGTGAAATCGGCGAGACAGAGGCCCTCCCGCTGAAAATGCGCAAGGGTTTCCGGGCCGAAGTCAAGGAGAAGCTTTCCGTCGATCATTGCCTGCATCCGGGTGCGGAGATTGCGGCCGCCGAGCGCACGGGAGCGCTCACAGACCGGGCATTTGCAGGAAAGGGTCGGAAGCCCTTCAGCGGTCGAGGTACCGAGATAGGTGAAGCGCATGGTGCTCTCCTTATACGGTCAGCTTCATGCCGTCGTACGAAACGAGGAAGCCTTCCTTTGCCGCGACCGGTACGAAATCGTCATAAGCGGCGTTTATGCCGTTGTGCGAGAAGTGATGGCAGACGAAAACGGTATTTTCATCGGCAATGCCCATTTCAAGCATCTTCTTTTTGACCTGCACATTCTCGGCAAGGCCCATATGGCCGACATAGGTCAGCGGCAGGCAGGTGTTGGTGCAGTCAAGGGATACCATGTCAAAATGCGGCTTTGTCTTCTCAAAGTAAGCCCAGACATCGTCATGGAAGAAATGGGTGTCATGTGCGTAGAGAACGGTCTTTTCGCCGTCGGAAATCTGATAGAAGACGGGGCCTGAGCCGGGATCGTGGATCGCGGGAAGTGCCGTCACCGTGTAGTCGCCAACCTTCACAGGGGTGAAGGGAAGAATCTCCTCGAAGCCGGTCACACCGATCGAATCGGCAAGTGGCTTTACAACGGGAAGCAGCTTCTCTGCCATTTTTGCGCTGCCGTGGAAGGTCAGCTTGTAGCCATCGGGCAGATGCGCAAAGCCGGGACGGATCATGGCCACATCCGTGGCATACAGATGATCGCTGTGCGAATGGGTGATCAGGCAGTGATCCACATTCAGAAGATCAATGCCGTTCTGAAGAATGTGCATCAGGGTGTCGGCGGGGAAATCGATCAGCAGTTTGCCGTCGATGATGGCCTGCGAGCGGGTGCGGAGCGCACGGCCGCCGGCCTTGCGGGATTTTTTGCAGACCTCGCAGTTGCACCAGAGGGCGGGAACGCCCTCGGCCGCCGCCGTTCCGAGAAACTGAAATTCCATGATTCAAAGCCTCCAATCAATATTCGTCGGGCAGCTCGTCCAGCTCATCAAAGCGGAAGACGGGGCCGTCCTTGCAGATGTACTTCGAGCCGACGTTGCAGCGGCCGCACTTGCCGATGCCGCACTTCATGCGCATCTCAAGGGTGGTGTAGATCTGCGATTTTTCAAATCCGAGATCGATCAGACCCTGCAGGGTGAACTTGATCATGATCGGGGGGCCGCAGAGGATCGCCGTCCGGTTTTCGGTTTCAAAGCCGAGCTCCTTGACGTAATTGGGAACGAAGCCGACATGGCCGTCCCAGCCTTCCTGCTCGCGGTCGATGGTCAGATGGACGTGAACATTGTCATCGACCATCCACTCATCGAGGATCTCCTGATAATCCACGAGATCGTCCTTGGAGCGGGAGCCGTAGACAATGTCGATCCGGCCGTAGCGATCGCGGTAATGACGGCAGTAATTGATGACCGAGCGCAGGGGCGCAAGGCCGATACCGCCGGCGATGAAGAGCATATCGCGGCCGACGAATTCGGTGTCCACCGGGAAGGCGTTGCCGTAGGGGCCGCGGATCGTGATCTGCTGGCCGGGCTCCATGGCGTGAAGCCATTCGGTCACACAGCCGCACTTCTTGATCGAAAATTCCATGAATTCCTCGTTGGTCGGCGAGGAGGTGATGGAGAACATACCCTCACCGACACCCGGAACGGAGAGCATCGCGCACTGGCCGGGCTTATGGATAAAGGGCTTCACACCGTCGGGCGTGACCACGCGGAAGGTTTTGACGTCCGGGGTGTCGCGCCGGATGTTGGTAACAACGCCGAGCGCGGGAATCAGCGGTTCGTTATTCATTGCTGCCTCCTAATTCCTTCATAACTTTGACGATATTCATGCGGATCGGGCACTTCTCCAGACACCGGCCGCAGCCGACGCAGGAATAGAGGCCGTTGTAGCGCTCGGGATAGTAGACGAGCTTGTGCATGAAGCGCTGGCGGAAGCGTTCCACCTGCGTGAGGCGGGGCTGGCCGGCGGACATTTTGGTGAATTCCGAATACATACAGGAATCCCAGCAGCGGTAGCGGGTGACTCCGGTGTTGGTCTTGAAGTCGCGGATGTCATAGCACTGACAGGTCGGGCAGACAAAGGTGCAGGTGCCGCATCCGAGGCAGGCTTCGGAGAGCTCCTTCCACTTGGGCGAGTCGAAGAAGGTATCGGTCTTGCCCGGGCCGAAGGCATCCTTCGTAAGATCGGCCAGCGGAAGCTTGGCCATCCGCTCGCGGATCAGGGCCTTCTGCTCGGCGGCAGGCGTGGGATCGGCATCCTCAAGGAGGCCGGAGAGGGAGGCAAGCAGAGCCTCGCCCTTGTCCGATTTCGCATCCAGATACAGGGTATCCTCGCTCATATGGCAGACAACATCGCCCTCGGGATCGGCCGCATCGATGTCAAAGGTCTGACAGAAGCAGGTCTCGGCAGGACGGGTGCAGGCAAGGGAAACGATAATGCCGTGCTCGCGGCGGTTCTTGTAATAGGTATCCACCGGATCGGAGAGGAAGACATTGTCAAGCACCGCGAAGCTGCGGACATCGCAGGCACGCGCACCGAAAATCACGAAATCCTCGCATTCTTTTCGGGTATCGATGATCTCGATCTTCTTGCCCTCGGTCTTGAAGGCCATCAGATCCTCGGTCTGCGGGAAGAAGAAATCCTTGGGGGAGCGGACGGTTTTGAGCGCTTTTGAAAGGGTCTTGCCCTCGGCCCAAAGTTCAAAATTCGCGCCGGTCTTGCCGTCAACAGGGATGTAGAGCTTCATTTTGCCGGCGATGGCCGCAAACAGCTCATCGATCCGGGAAAGGGAGATTTTACGCATCCTTGCCACCTCTTTCCACCGCCTCGGCGGCCTCGGGATCGTCCACGGTGAAGTCAATCAGCGGGGCGCGGCTTCCAACCTCGGCACCGGCCTGATACTCGCCGTACAGCTCATTGATATCCTTGATGAATTTGCGGTTGAGCAGATGGAGCGGGATGTTCTGCGGGCAGACACGCGAGCATTCGCCGCAGTCGGTGCACCGTCCGGCCACATGGAAGGCGCGGATGATGTGGAACATCTGCTCCTCAAAGGAGCTGGCCGGCGCCTTGGTTTCCACGCCGGACTTGGGATTGTTGAATACGCAGGTTTCGCAGGTGCAGGCCGGGCAGACATCGCGGCAGGCATTGCAGCGGATGCACCGGGACAGCTCACCCTGCCAGAAGGCGAAGCGCTCGTCGGGGGTCATGGCCTCGATTTTTGCCACCTCATCAAAGCGGGCGGAGTCGAGAAGATCTCCCTCCTCGCCGAGCAGCTCATCATAGGCGACGTGCTTCTTCGACTTGCAGTTTTTGCAGCGCTCGGCCAGAAGATCGGCACGGGCCAGCGAAAGGTCGCCGTCATAGAGGGTGTGAACGGTGACGGTATCCCCGTCGGATTCCACGCCCGAATAACTTTCGGCAAGCTCCTTGATTTTGCCGTCATCCAGCATTCCAACGCAGGGGATGCCGATGGCATAGACCTTCTCGCGGTCGAAGCGGTGCTCGGTCAGGAGCTGATTGAAGCTGTAGGTGTCGCAGGGCTTGAGGAAGACCAGAACCTTGCCGTCCTTGCGGGTTTCCGCGATCAGATACTTGGAAAAGTTGGCGCCGCAGAAATCGTTCCAGACGAAATCCGAAGCAAGCTCATCGGCCGTTTCGAAGACGGCCGGCGTGACATCGGCATCGAATTCGCCCTTCTTCCAGCCGAGCACACGGCTGACACGGCCGCTCTCCAGCAGGGAAACGGCCTTCTGCAGCAGAATCTCTCTCGTTACTGTTTGCATCGCAGATCCTCCAGTCTTTTGTTCTCACCGAGGGCGATGACCTTTTCGGTGAAATCGTTCATCGTTGCGGCGAACTTGGCGCCCTCCGCAGCCGATACCCACTCGACACGGACGCGATCCTTTTCGATGCCCAGATAATCGAGCATCGAGAAGAGGAGCGCCATGCGGCGGCGGGTGTAATAGTTGCCCGAGGTGTAATGGCAGTCACCGGGATGGCATCCGCAGAGGATGACACCGTCCGCGCCGCGCTGGAACGCGCGCAGGATGAAGGTGGGATTGACACGGCAGGAGCAGGGAACGCGGATGATCTTGACATCCGCCGGGTAGGCAAGACGGTTGTTGCCGGCAAGATCGGCGCCCGCATAGGAGCACCAGTTGCAGCAGAAGGCAACAATCAGCGGCTTGAAGGGCTTGTTGTTCAGTTCCGGCATAATGCATCCACCTCCGCCATGATTTGATCGTTTTTGAAGCCGTTCAGATCCATCGCGCCGGACGGGCAGACGACGGTACAGCAGCCGCAGCCCTGGCAGACGGCGGGATTGACCTTTGCCACGCGGCGGATCCGCGTCGAACGGTCGGGCATACGGAATTCCTTCTCCTCATAGGAGATGGCACCGTAGGGACATACCTTTTCACAGGAGGAGCAGCCGTTGCACATCAGCTCATTCGACTCGGCGACACAGGGATTGCCGGTCAGCTGATCCTTGACGAGCAGGCCGATGACCTTGGCGGCCGCGGCCGATGCCTGGGAAACGGTTTCGGGAATATCTTTGGGGCCCTGGCAGCAGCCGGAGAGGAAGACACCCGCGGTGGGCGATTCGACCGGACGGAGCTTGGGGTGGGCCTCGGTGAAGAAGTCGTTGGTATCCATGGATGCGGTGAGCATCGTGGCCAGCGGGCGGGCGGATTTGTCCGGCTCGATGGCGGCGGCCAGAACGACCAGATCGGCATCGATGTGAAGCTGCTTGCCCGAAATGAGATCGGAGCCCTGCACCTTCAGAACCTTGCCCTCGGGCGAGATCTTGCCGACCATACCCTTGATGTAGTGAACGCCGTATTCCTCCACGGCGCGGCGGTAGAATTCATCGAACGCCTTGCCGGGGGTGCGCACATCGATGGTGAAGACGGTGACATCCGTATCCGGATACTTGTCCCGGGTCAGCATCGCGTGCTTGGCGGTGTACATACAGCAGATCTTGGAGCAGTATTCCTTGCCCTTCTCGGCGCAGTTCTCGCACCGGGAGCCGACACACTGCACGAAGACGATCTTGTGCGGATGCTCGCCGTCGGAGGGACGGAGGAGCTTGCCGGCGGTCGGACCGGCAGCATTGGTCAGCCGCTCGAATTCGAGGGAGGTGATGACATCCTTGGACTGGCTGTAGGCGTATTCATCGAATTTCTCCATGGAGATGGGATTGTAGCCGGTGGCGACCACGATCGCGCCGTACTTTTCCTCGATGAATTCGTCCTGTGCCTTGTAATCGATGGCGCCGACGGTGCAGACCTTGGAGCAGACGCCGCACTTGCCGGATTTCAGCATGGTGCAGTAATCGGCATCGATGGTGGCGACCTTCGGAACAGCCTGCGCGAAGGGAATGTAGATGGCACGGCGGTTGTCCATGCCGAGATTGAATTCGTTGGGAACCTTTTTCTGCGGACATTTTTCGGTGCACAGACCGCATCCGGTACAGAGATCCTCCTTGACATAGCGGGCCTTCTTTTTGATGGTCACGTCAAAGTTTCCGACGAAGCCCTTGACAGCGGCGACCTCGGAATAGGAGAAGATGCGGATGTTCTCGTGCTGACCGGCATCCACCATCTTCGGGGTGAGGATGCAGGCGGCGCAGTCGAGGGTCGGGAAGGTTTTATCCAGCTGCGCCATCTTGCCGCCGATGGTCGGCTTGGTTTCGACAATATCGACGGGGAAGCCCGCATCGGCAATGTCGAGCGCGGTCTGGATGCCGGCGATGCCGCCGCCGATGACCAGCGCCCGCTTGGTGACAGGGGACTTGCCGGGGATGAGCGGGGCGTTCAGATTGACCTTGGCGATGGCGGCCTTGCCGAGCATGATTGCCTTGCCGGTGCCGACATCGATATCCTTATGAACCCACGAGCACTGCTCGCGGATGTTGGCGATTTCAACCATATAGGGGTTGAGTCCGGCCGCCGCCGCGGTCTTGCGGAAGGTGGCCTCGTGCATACGGGGGGAGCAGGAGCAGATGACAATGCCGCCCAGCTTATGCTCGGCGATGGCATCCTTAATCATGTCCTGACCGGCCTGGGAACACATATACTGATAATCGGTGGAGAAGACGACGCCCGGCTCCGTTGAGAGGGCCTTGGCGACGAGCTTGACATCAACCGTTCCGGCGATGTTCGAACCGCACCAGCATACGAATACTCCGATTCTTTGCATGGTTCTGTGATTTCCTTTCGTTCCTTACGATTTGGAATACTTGCGAAGCGCACTCATGATGGCCTGCTGCGGCATCTCCTCACCGAGAAGAGCGGGGATGTCGTCGGGCTTCATGTGATTTTTTCCCTTCTCGCGGACGGCGAGAGTGCGGACGGCTTCGATAAGCTTGGCCGGCTCCACGCCGCGGGGACAGCGCTCCACGCAGGCAAAGCAGGTCAGGCATTTGTAAACGGACTGGGACTCCAGCAGGGGCTCGATCTCGCCGTTTTCGACCATATAGACAAACTGATGGGGATGGTATTCCATCTCGTCATAGGAGGGGCAGGTGCCGGAGCACTTGCCGCATTTCATGCACTTGCGGGGATTGACGCCGCTCATGCGGAGAATCTGCTCCCGAAGAAGCTCATTTTTTGTCATTGTGCGGCCTCCTTATCAGCATCCGGCTTTACGCCCAGCGCTTCGATAGCCGTATCACCCGGCTTTACGCCGAGTGCCTCGGCAAGCAGCTCGGTGAAATAGACAACCGGAAGCTCGCTGCCGTTTTTGATGAGATTGTAGCGGCAGAGCGGGCAGGCGGTGACGATCATTTCGGCACCGTGACCGGCCGCGCTGGCGGCAACGGTCTGACTCTTCTTCTTTGCCGAGGCAGGATCCTCGAGGGCGACATAGCCGCCGCAGCATTCGTTGCGGGCGGGATAGATCACCGGCTCGGCCCCGATGGCGCGGATGAAATCCTCCAGAATCTGCGGATTCTCGGGATCGTCAAACTGCATGACCTTGCCGGGGCGGAGGAGAAGACAGCCGTAGTAGGCGGCGATCTTCTTTCCCGTCAGGGGCTTTACAACCTTTGCTTTGATGGCATCAAAGCCGACCGTGTCGCGCAGAAGCTCCAGATAGTGGAGCACCTCCGTTTCACCGGCATAGGAGGCGGGTTCCTTCTCCTGCGCCAGATAATTGTTGACCTTCGCGGCGAAATCCGCATCGGTCCGCATCTGATGATTGGTCTGCTTCAGAACATTATGGCAGGCGGAGCAGACGCTGACCAGCGGCTCATTGCGGTCGCGGGCGGCAATCAGCGCGCGGATGGAGGGAAGCTTCGGGGCGATTTCATCCTTTGCATAGGAGAAAACACCGCCGCAGCACTGCCAGTCCTCCGGCTCCGTCAGCGTGATGCCGAGAGCCTCGGCGGCGGCCCGTGCGCAGTCATCCAGGTCTTTTGCCTTGGTGCGCAGGGTGCAGCCGGGGAAGTAGGTGACATTCATTGCGGTATATCCTTTCCAGTATTAGCGGTAGAGTACGGCAATCCGTGCCGCGGCCAGATATTCGTCGCGGTATTCGGGGCCGAGATCGCAGTGACCACGGCCGGGAACCTCGATGTAATCCACGCGGTGCGCCCTTTCCAGCGCCTTAACAAAGCGGTCACTGTGCATCTCCTTGTTCACCGCCCGGTCTTCGGTGCAATGGAAGACGGTATAGGCGGCATCGGGCAGCTTGTCAACAAGATGGAGCGGCGAGGCGTCTTCAAGCGCCTCCTCCAGCCCTCCCTCCTCCTGCCAGAAGGCCGAATAGAGGGTACGGGGCAGATCGGGCCGCTCGGTGAGATGGAAGGGCAGATCGCAGACGGGACAGTTGGCCACACAGGCCACGGGCTGGCGCTTGGCATAAGCCATATAGACCAGCGCCGACTGGCCGCCCATACTGCCGCCGGTGGATACAACGGGCAGATCCTCGGGAAGGGAATACATCGAAAAGAGGACGTCCATTATCTCATCGGTGAAGCAGACGGCCTGCCAGTTCATCCAGGCCCACGGATTGTTGTAGGGAATGACATAGAGAATCCCCGATTCGGCGAAATACCGGCCCTCGTCGGTATCCTCGGAATACATGGTCATGCTGCCGAGGCCCATGAAGTTCAGTACAATGCCGCGGATCGGCTTTTTGCAGATCCCGTCATTGACATAGGCGAAGGAGCGCAGATTGCCCGGGGTGATAAAGGGCTCCATGAATCAGACCATTTCCTCCGGATGGAAGACCTCGTCGAACTTCTCGGCCGTGAGGAATCCCAGCTCCACGCAGGCCTCCTTCAGCGAGATGTTGTCCTTGTAAGCCTTCTTGGCGGTCTTTGCGGCATTTTCGTAGCCGATGTAGGGATTGAGCGCGGTGACCAGCATCAGCGAATTGTGCAGATTGTGGTGCATCTTCTCGCGGTTGGCGGTGATGCCGGAGGCGCAGTTCTTGTCGAAGGATACCACAGCCTCGGCCAGCAGACGGGCAGACTGCAGGAAATTGTAGGCGGCAACGGGCATGAAGACATTCAGCTCGAAGTTGCCCTGCGAAGCGGCCATGCCGACGGCGACATCGTTGCCCATGATCTGGACGGCGACCATCGTGACAGCCTCGCACTGGGTCGGATTGACCTTGCCGGGCATGATGGAGGAGCCGGGCTCGTTTTCGGGGATGTAAATCTCACCCAGACCGTCGCGGGGGCCGGAGGCCAGCCAGCGGATGTCATTGGCGATCTTCATCATATCGGCGGCTGCGGCCTTGATGGCACCGTGCGCGAAGACCAGTTCGTCCTTGGAGGTGAGGGCGTGGAACTTGTTGACGGCGGTGACAAAGGGCTTGCCGGTCAGCTCGGCGACCTTGGCAGCGACCAGCGTGTCAAAGCCCTTCGGCGCGTTCAGACCGGTGCCGACGGCGGTTCCGCCCAGCGCCAGCTCATAGAGCGGCTTCACGGCCAGAGCGAGCAGCTCGCAGTCACGCTCCAGCGAGGAGCGCCAGCCGGAGATCTCCTGGCTGAACTTGATCGGGGTCGCATCCTGCAGATGGGTGCGGCCGGACTTGACGATGCCCTCGTTCTCTGCCTCCAGACGGATCAGGGTGGCAATCAGCTGCTTCAGCGCGGGCAGGAGCTTATCCTCGATGGCGAGGACAGCCGAGATGTGCATCGCGGTGGGGAAGGTGTCGTTGGAGGACTGGCTCATGTTGATGTCATCGTTGGGATGGCAGAGCTTCTTGCCGGCCAGCTCGTTTGCACGGTTGCCGATGACCTCGTTGGCGTTCATGTTGGACTGGGTGCCGGAGCCGGTCTGCCAGACAACCAGCGGGAAGTGATCGTTGAGGCTGCCCGAGATGACTTCATCGCAGGCGGCGGTGATGACGGCCAGCTTTTCAGCGGTCATCTTTTCGGGCTTCAGCTCGGCGTTGGCCAGAGCGGCGGCCTTCTTCAGAATGCCGAAGGCATGGGTGATTTCGCGGGGCATGGTTTCAATGCCGACGCCGATCTCGAAGTTCTGGCAGCTGCGCTGGGTCTGGGCAGCCCACAGACGGTCGGCGGGAACCTTCATCTCGCCCATGGAATCGTGTTCGATGCGGTATTCCATACGTTTATTCCTTTCGTGGATGAAAATGTTTACAATATTATATAAGTGAGTATGTATGACTCAGATCTCATGATCTGCATCAAATCGAAATCTTTCAGATTTCGATTTGACGGATGATCGTCTTCAGGCATTCCGCGCTGTGCTGGAGCTTGGCGATCTCCGAATCGGTCATCGGGGTCAGGATCTTGCCGTGTACACCCTGCTGGCCGACCAGCGCCAGAACCGACAGACAGACATCGTCGATGCCGTATTCGCCGTGCATCATGGTGGAAACGGTCATCGTGGTGTCGATGCCGCCCAGCAGGCATTTGACGATGTGGCAGACGGATACGGAAACGGCATAGAAGGTCGCACCCTTGCGCTCAATGACGCGGGCGCCCGACTTGCGGACGTAGGACTCGATGTCATCGTAGTTCAATTCGGGATACAGGCCGTCGGAGTTGATGATCAGATTTTCGCATTCGTCCAGCGGTACGTTGGAGATGTTGGCCAGCGACCACGGAATGAAGGAGGAATCGCCGTGCTCGCCCATGACATAAGCGTGCACATTCTGCTGGTTGATCTTGTAGTACTCGGACAGGCGGGCGCGCAGGCGGGCGGTGTCCAGAATGGTGCCGGAGCCGATGATCCTCTGCTCGGGCAGGCCGGAGCATTTGCAGAATACATAGGTCAGAATATCGACCGGGTTGGAAACGATGATGTAATTGGCATCGGGGGCATAGCGGACAATGTCGGGAATGATCGATTTGGTGATGTTGACATTGGTCTGCGCCAGATCCAGACGGGTCTGGCCGGGCTTACGGGCGATACCGGAGGTGATGATGACGATGTTGGAGCCGGCGGCATCGCGGTAGGAGCCGGCGTAGATGGAGCAGGGGCTGCAGAAGGGGGTGCCCTGTCGGATATCCAGCGCCTCACCGAGCGCCTTTTCGTTATTGACGTCAATCATAACGATTTCAGACACGAGGCCGGTGACGGTCAGTGTGTAAGCGATGGTGGAACCAACGCTTCCGGTGCCGATGATTGTGACTTTGTTCATGATGGACCTTTCTTCCATTGGAATGGATTCCCCGGGGGGGATTTTTTCGATAATATACCTTTATATAGTATAGCACCAATCGACAAAAAAATCAAGGGCTATTTTACACAGCGTTTACATTTGCACGCGGTTCAGATATAGGATATATGACAGAAAAATAACAAAGTCGGGGACAGGATTTCGCGCCCAGCGATGAAAAAAGCGGCCGGCCTTGTCAAACAAGGCCGGCCGGATTGGCAGAAAACGGGGAATCAGGCAAAAACCGATTGAAGCAGAGCGGTGATTTCTCCGGCGGTGATGTCTTTGAGCGGGAGATTTTTCTGCACGGACAGAGCGGCCGCCGCGCCGGCTGCTTCGCCCATCTGGGAAACGGTTTTCATGATCCGCGCCGAAGCCATGGCATACCGGTCGGCGGAGAAGCATCGGCCGACAACAAGCAGATTGCTTATGCCGGGCACAAGAATCGAACGGTAGGGAATATCGTAGGGCGGAACCGGCTCATGATGGCGGAGTGTATCGATGATAAAGCTGCCGCGTGCAATGGCATCGTCAAATTGCCGCCCGGAACGGACATCGTCGGCGCGCAGAACGTATTCGCCGCGGATCCGCCGCATTTCGCGGATGGGCAGGATGGCGGGCAGGCCGGCGAAAATCCAATCGCGGCCGTGCTTTTGCCGGAAATCCTCCACGGTGGCCAGAACCCGGCTCTTTACCGAAAGCTCGACGGCATTCCGCGAAGCAGCATCGGATGTGGCTTCATCGCGGAGATTGATTTTGAGGATAACCGAGCCGCCCGGCCGCTCCTGCACCGAATAGGGAAGCGGATTTTCGGCCATCCCGGCAAGAATGTGGGATCCGGCCGGTGCTGTGCCCCTGTGAAGATAAATCCGGAAGGCCGGCGGAATGGGAAGCGTGCCGTCATCGTCGGGAAGGACATCCGGCCGCATAATTTGTTTGCACTTTTTTTCAAAAAGCACTTGACAAGCCATCCGAAATGTGCTATAATATTGCACGTTGAGAAATGCTGCTATGGCTCAGTCGGTAGAGCGCATCCTTGGTAAGGATGAGGTCATCAGTTCGATTCTGATTAGCAGCTCCAAAGGAAAGCCGCCGCATCTGCGACGGCTCTTTGTGTAAGCCGGTGTGTTGGAACTGGCAGACGAGGTGGACTCAAAATCTCATTCGTCCATTCACGGCGTACCCCTTAAAAACCCAGCATTTACGGCATTTTTCCAAGTGAATAAGTGCATCTGGTTTTAACATCCCTCCTGCACATCCCTCCTAAATCAAGGGTTGTGCAGAAACCGGGAGATTAAAATACAGTTGCCGGTGTGGCGAAATTGGCAGACGCACCGCACTCAAAATGCGGCGAAGCAATTCGTACCGGTTCGAGTCCGGTCACCGGCACCACCTTAAAGCCCTGAAGTTTTATGCTTCGGGGCTTTATTGTTGCCCCATAGGAAGTGTTTTGGCATTGGTCGGATAAAACGGAAGGATTGCATTAGCAGAGGAAACCTTGCTGCTGTAATCCAAGTGCGTGTAGATATTTGATGTAGTGCCGATGTCGCTGTGTCCGAGCCATTCCTGTATCTCTTTGAGCGATACGCCGTTCGCGTACAGAAGGCTGGCGCAGCTATGTCTCAAATCGTGATAGCGTATCCGTTTGAGATTATGGTTATTCAGAACGATCTCAAAGTGCTGTGTGATGTAATTCGGCTTGATGCGCTCACCGATAGAATTGACGTAGATATAGTCTGTGTAGTCCTTACAGTAAGCTTCACCGCATACCTGCTGATTAGTCTGCTGCTCACGCCAAAGCCTCACCAGAAGCCTCTCAAACGGCTCTACGAGGGGCAAAGTGCGATGGCTGGACTTTGTCTTGGTTCTATCCTTAGCGACGACTACGCTCTTTCCATCGAGCCGTACTTGGGTTACAGTATGCTTGATGCTGATGGTCTTGCGTTCAAAGTCAATGGCATCCCATTTCGGTCCAACAACTTCGCTGCGGCGCAAACCATAAAAGGAAGCGAGGATCACACCGAGTTCGAGGGGATCACCTTTGACAGCCTCAAACAATTTTTCAAGTTCCTGCTGATTGCAGACTTCGGCAACATACTTTTCTTTGCGCGGACGTTCAATACGGTCTGCGGGGTTGGATTTTATCAATCTGATCTGGAACGCATACTGCAAACACTTACGAATGTTAGCGTGACGATGAATGACGGTGTTCGCCGTAAGCCCTGAATTTAACATGGACTGATAATAGTCCTGGATGTACTTGGGATGCTTCTCAATATCCTGCAGCGTGTATTTCTTATCAATGAAATACGGAACGATACTGCTGTTGATCCCCGATGCGTAGGCTGCGTAAGTGGTGAGTTCCACCTTGTTTTTCATCATCTCCAGCCACTCCAGAATAAAGTCCGTAAACAGGATCGGAGCTTCATCTGTACAGGGATTAACCTGTTCGGCGGGATTTCTGTTCAGCCAACCGATTTCAACCGCATACCCCAAGGCTGACTTGACTGCATCGTGATACTGGAGCAAATCCTGTGGATTGGCTTCATTGTTCTTGCGCTCATAGCGATAGAAGTTTTCAATTTCTTTCGCAGAGAGTTCAAGCAAGCGAATAGGATATTTTTCAAAATACGGGATAATCGTCGCCATTGTGTCATAAGATACAGTGGCGAAATAATTCGGGGTCATTGCTGCCGCATTATCTTTTAACCACTTGCTCAAAAATTCGGTGAAAAGCATATCCGGGTTTTCAAGCAGGTTGTCGGGATTGAACTCTTTGCGAGTTTTCAGCAAAAGAGCTTCTGCGCGTTTCTTGTTGCCTTTGACCTGAAGCCCGGTGCTGATCGACTTGCTCTTTCTTTTCCCGTCTTTGCCCTTCCAGCTAAGAATCATCTGGAAGTATCCGTTTTGTTCTCTCAGGTGTCCTGCTACCATGTGTTCCTCCTTTTCTTGTAGCAACTTTATTTCACCCGCTATTGACACTTATATTGTATCGCTCACGGGCAAAAACTGCAACGATGCGGATCATATACGTCCGCCAACGCGCAAATAACTGAATATGTGAAGTTTAGGAATCTTGTATGTACGTCCGATTCTGAAGTGTTCAATACAATTTTCCTTTAAGAGCCGATAAGCAGATTTCTCGCTGATACCGAGCATTTCGCTCATCTGGCTTACGGTCACAACGTCCGGGTACTCCCTGAACATCATGGTATATACATCTTTCTGAGATAACGGCATGACTGAACACCTCCTTGGACGATGCCGAATAATATAAACAGCCGTGCCGAAAGGACTGGAGCCACATACATATAGGCAGAGTTCGGCACGGCTGTTTTGACTTTGTTTTACTTCGTTGTTCCCGTCATATTTGCCACGCACCCTGACGAGTGGGGATAATCCAAGCCGCCTTTGGTAAGGCTGTCATAACTCCACAGCACCGCTGCCTTTGCGAATGGGCTGGCGTATGCCGCAGGGCTTCCCCTCAAGTCCGTGGGAGAGCGTGAGCAAGTTTCATTATCCCCCGTGGTGTCATGGCGTCCGGTTT
>JAZNKS010000004.1:0-2278 GCA_045578725.1 Candidatus Flemingiibacterium sp. | reverse complement strand
ACCAGCGTGCGGATCTCGCTGGCGTTGCCGCGAATGACAGAGAAGCGTACAGACTTCAGAAGCTGTGCGGCCGCCTCCTTGCGCAAGGCGGAACCGCCCACACCCACCGGATCAAACACCACGGGATGCCCCAAATGGTTGGCCGCCTTTCCCGCTTTTCGCATAGCCTCCAGCCGCCTCGGGTTGGGCGTGCCCAGATTGATCACCAATGCCTGACACATCGCGGTGATCTCGTCCACTTCATCCGCGTCATCCGCCATGATGCCAGACGCCCCGCTGGCGAGAAGCAAATTGACGCAGTCATTGGCGGTCACATAATTGGAAATACAGTGCACCAGCGGGCTTGTACTTCGGTTACGCTCTAAGATCTCAGAAAGCATTTATGTATCCTCCTTTGCTTCAGGAAATGAGGCCAGATATGCGGCCGGGTCTTCACAACGCATGAGACCGCTCATGATGCAGGCGCCTTTTGCTCCCGCACCGCGTACAGAGCGCAGATTGCCGGCGCTGATTCCTCCAATGGCGTATACCGGAATGGACACACTTTCGCAAACTGCTTTCAGAAAGGCCAACCCCCGACCCGGCAGGTCCTTCTTGCAATCCGTTTCAAAGACATGACCCGCGGTAATGTATGTACATCCAAGGCGCTGGGCCTCCATGGCATCTTCCACACTGTGGCAGGATGCGCCAATGGTACGAAACTGCGCTTTCTGCTCCGCAGTCATTGCCCGCAGAATGTGCAGCGGTAAATGGATGGCCTCCACCTGAAGCGCCAACGCCGCATCCACAAAGCTGTGGAGAATGCACGGCACATCATATCTGGCGCAAAGCTCCATGACCTGCGCTGCCAAGGCTTGATATTCGTCGGGAGACAAATCCTTTTCCCGCAGGATGATTCCCGCCGGATAACAGGCAACAATACGCTCGAGCCGCGTCAGAAAGTCCTCTCGGCACAGCGTTCGATTTGTGACGCAAAGAATCTCAGACATACACATAATCATTCAGAACCGGCTGCAGTCCTTCGCCGGACATATCCTTGTACATGGCATCAAAGCTTCGGTTGTCATCAATTTCAAACTGCTCGTCGCCCTTGACGGCATCATCTTTCTTGCCGGTGTACTTACTCTCATGGTCACCGATTCCGGTGGAAACGCCTGCGGAGACTTTGGTAGCGGCGATCTTTACGATGCCGTTGCGGAAGGCCGCGCTTTCACGGGAGGAAACGGTAATGCCCACAAAGGGGAGGAAAATGCGGTATGCGCAAAGGATCTGGCACAGCTGCTTCTCGCCCACGTCCAGAGGATTGATCTTATCGTTGTTAATGATAGGGCGCAGTCTGGGACAGGACAGCGACATCTCCGCATGGGGGTATTTGCGCTGCAGATAATACACATGAAGTGCGCTTGCCAGAGCATCCTTTCTGAAATCGGACAAGCCAAGAAGCGCAGAGAAAGCGACACCACGCATTCCGCCCCGCAGTGCCCGCTCCTGCGCGTCAAAACGATAGGGCCAGACACGCTTATGACCGAACAGATGGAGCGTTTCATATTTTTCGGTGTCGTAGGTCTCCTGAAAGACTGTCACATAGTCCGCGCCGCACTCGTGGAGATAGCGATACTCGTCAGTGTTCACAGGATAAATTTCCAAACCGACCATGCGGAAATACTTTCGTGCCAGCTTACAGGCTTCACCGATATATTCCACATCACTTTGTGCGCGGCTTTCGCCGGTAAGGATCAGAATCTCCTCCATACCGGAATCGGCGATGACCTTCATCTCGTGTTCGATCTGCTCCATGTTCAGCTTCATGCGGTTGATGTGGTTGTAGCAGTTGAACCCGCAGTAAACGCAGTAATTCTCGCAGTAGTTGGCAATGTACAGAGGGGTGAACAGATACACCGTGTTGCCGAAGTGCTTGCTGGTTTCCATCCGGGCTTTCTGCGCCATTTCCTCCAGAAAAGGCTCCGCCGCAGGAGATAAGAGCGCCTTGAAATCCTCGACGGCGCAAGTGTCGTGCTCCAATGCGGCGCGGACATCACGAGCGGTATAGGCGGAATAATCATAGTTTTCCATCTGACTCATGACCTGACGGCATACATCAGATTCGATGATCTCCATTCCCGGCAGATATTCCATGTGGTTTTTTCGGCTGGAGAGATCGGTCTCCAGCCGGTGCTTCTTCTCCAGTGCGGCAGGGGGCAGATGCTCGGAATCTACAAAGAATTGATTTTCCATAAGCCTTCTCCTTAGTCACGCAGGAAGCCGGTCAGAGGGTCGG
>JAZNKS010000003.1:0-25017 GCA_045578725.1 Candidatus Flemingiibacterium sp. | reverse complement strand
AGCTGTATCCAAGCAATACCACCCTTCTGGTGGATACCTACAACACCTTAAAAAGCGGCGTTCCCAATGCCATCCGCGCCTTTAAGGAGGTGCTGATTCCGAAGGGGATCACGAATTTCGGCATCCGCCTCGATTCGGGCGACATCGCCTATCTGTCCAAGAAAGCGCGGAAGATGCTGGACGAGGCCGGGCTGACGACCTGCAAAATCGTCGCCTCCAATTCGCTGGATGAATACCTGATCCGCGATCTGATCATGCAGGATGCGAAAATCGACACCTTTGGCGTGGGCGAGCGGCTGATTACCGCCTCCTCGGCGCCCGTCTTCGGCGGTGTCTACAAGCTGGTCGCCGTGGACGATGACGAGGGCCACATCATCCCGAAAATCAAGATCAGCGAGAATGTGGGCAAGATCACCAATCCCCATTTCAAGAAGGTCTACCGCCTGTTCGACAACGAAACCGGCATGGCGATGGCCGACCAGCTCTGCGTCTGGGATGAGGTCATCGATGAATCCAAGCCGCTGACCATCTTCGATCCGCTGGCCACCTGGAAGACCAAAACGCTGACCGATTTCACGGCTAAGGAGCTTCTCGTCCCGGTCATGGAAAAGGGCCGCAGGATCTATACGTCCCCCGCGCTTGCCGACATCCGCGCCTTCTGCGCCGCCCAGATCGATTGCCTCTGGGATGAAGTCAAGCGCTTCGAGAATCCGCACACCTATTACGTTGACCTCTCCGAAAAGCTCTGGAGCATTAAAAAAGCCCTGCTTGATCAGGGAAAGGAGAACGCATGAAAAAGCTGCTTCTTGTCATCGATTATCAGAAGGATTTCGTGTACGGCGCGCTCGGCTTTGAAGGAGCCGACCGTCCGGGCATCCGTATCGCCGAAAAAATCCGGGCCGCGCGGGCCGAGGGCACGGAGGTTGCCTTCACCCTCGACACGCACGGAGAGGATTATCTCTCGACCGGCGAGGGCCGCCATCTTCCCCTGCCCCACTGCATCAAGGGCACGGACGGCCACACGCTTCATCCGCTGATTGCCGATCTGGTACTGCCGGGCGATCGGATCTTTGAAAAACCGACCTTCGGCTCACCCGCTCTCTTCGATTATCTCCGTCAGCATCCCTACGATGCGATTGAGCTTTGCGGGCTTGTGACCGATATCTGCGTGGTATCCAACGCCATTCTTGCCAAAACCGCCTGTCCCGAGGCCGAGGTTTCCGTGGACGGGGATGCCTGCGCCTCCTTCGATCCGTCAAAGCACGAGGCCGCGCTCGCCGTCATGGAGAGCGTGCAGATCCGCGTTAATCGGGAGGAGAGCCGATGATCTTCGCCCCCGGCGGATCCTTCACAGGCGAGGATTTCTCGGATATCCCGCTCCCCGAGCGGATGGAAAAGGTCCGCTTCACGGATTGCCGCTTCAATTCGCAGAGCTTTATCGAAACCGACCTGATCGGCACGGTCTTTGATGCCTGCTCCCTTGACTTCACCCGGCTCGGCGGCGCGGCCATCGAAAAGTGCGCGTTTCTCAACTGCACCTTCCGCTATGCCAATCTCCTTGGTGCCTCCTTTGAGGGCTGCAAAATGACCGGCTCCGATCTGTCCGAGCTTTCAAACGGTGCCTTCTCGATCGTCGGCGGCGATTGGTCCTTCACCTCCCTGCGCGGCCTGCGGATAAAAAAGCGGGATCTTGCCGGAGCGAATTTCTCCTCGGCCAATCTCTTTGACTGCCGCTTTGAAGCCTGCCGCCTCGCGGATTGCCGCTTTGACAATGCGATTGTCAATCAGCTCTCGCTGAAGAAATCGGACATCCGCGGCGCTTCCTTTGATTTTGTGAATCTCGATGCCATCGATTTTTCCGGCTGCACCGCGAATCTTGACTTTGCCATCGCCTACACCCGTGCGCACGGAATCCGGATCGAATAAGAAAGGATGGAATCCATGTATCAAATCCCCCTTGTCCTCGAAGGCGGCGGAATGCGCGGCCTGTTTACCTGCGGCGTACTGGACTGGTTTATGGATCACCGGATCGCCTTTTCGGAGGTGTACGGCGTATCGGCCGGTGCCGGTCATGCGGCCAGCTACCTCTCCTGCCAGAGGGGCCGCGCCCGCCGGGTCAGCATCAACTATCTGAAGGATGAGCGCTACTGCGGCATCCGGAGCCTTCTGAAAACCGGCGATCTCTTCGGCGCCGATTTCATCTACAAAACCATCCCCGAAAAGCTGGATCACTTCGATTACGGCACCTTTGATACCAATCCCGCCCGGCTGTATGCGGTCTGCTCCCATCTGGAATCCGGCCGCGCGCTCTACATTCCCGTGCGCGACAGCCTGCACGATATGATCTACATCCGCGCCTCGGCCTCCCTGCCGCTGGTGAGCCGGATTGTCGATACCCCGCGCGGCAAGCTGCTGGACGGCGGTGTCTGCGATTCCGTCCCCGTGGAGCGGGCGCTGAAGACGGCCGACCGGTGCGTGGTGGTGCTGACCCAGCCAAGGGGCTACCGCAAGAAGCCCTCCTCCATGATGGCCGCCGTCCGCGCCGTCTATCACGATTACCCCCGCTTTGTGAAGGCCTACGAAAACCGCGCCGATCATTACAACCGCACGATGGAAAAAATCGAGGCGCTGGAGGCATCCGGTCGGATTTTCGTCATCCGTCCCCGCCGCGATGCCGGCTTTTCGCGGATCGAAAAGGATCCCGTCAAATTGAAGGCACTCTATGCCGAGGGCTGGGGCATCACCGAAAGCCGCGGCAAGGCTCTGCTTTCCTGGCTGGAGCAATAAATTTTCATACGGCCGTTGCGCAGCCGCACATATGTCCCCCCATCCCGCAGGGCGGGGCATGCGCCCGCCGCCTATCATTCGGCTCGCCGGGCGATCACCAGAACAGCAGAAAAAACAATAACAAGAAAGTATATGCCATGAGAAACGATATCCGACTCGGGATGCTCCCGAACCCCTTTTTCTTCCGCGATGGTACACCCGTCGTAGCCGAGGCCGATTGGCGCGAACGCCGCAAGGAAATTCTTGAGGATACCATCGCGCTGGAATTTGACGGAATGCCGCCGGCTCCGGAATCCGTCCGTGTTGAGCATCTCGACAACCGATGCCGCGGCTTCACCACCACGTACCGTATCCACTGCGGCACGAAGGAGCATCCCTTCTCCTTCTGCATCACAGCCTACATTCCGAATCGCAAGGAAAAGATGCCGGTCATCGTCACCGGCGACGGAATGTATACAAGCAACTGCAGCGATGAGGTCATCGCCGAGGCCCAGCGCCGCGGTTTCGCCGTCGTCAAATTCACCCGCACCGAGATGGCGCCCGATTATGCCGATCCGAACCGGGAATTCGGCATCAATGCCCTATGGCCCGAGCTTCGCTTCACAGCGATTTCCGCCTGGGCATGGGGCTATCACCGGGTGCTCGATGCGCTGGAGCAGATCGATTTTGCCGATATGGATCACATCGCACTGACCGGTCATTCCCGCGGCGGCAAGACCGTCCTGCTGGCCGGTGCCACCGATGAGCGAGCCCGCTACATCAATCCCAACGGAAGCGGCACCCACGGCTGCGGTGCCTACCGCTTCCTTCAGCGGGAGGCGGAGGGCTTGTACGGCGATGCCATGAGCGAACCGCTCGATTTTATGTTCCGTCACGTTCCGTATTGGATGGGCGAGGGGCTGCGGGATTACATCGACCGCGAGGGCGAGCTTCCCCACGATTCTCATTTCATCAAGGCGCTGATCGCGCCCCGCTGTCTGATCGAAACCAACGGCTACGGCGACATCTGGGCCAATCCCCGCGGCTCGTATCTCTCACTCTTAGCCGCCCGTGAGGTCTGGAAGCGATACTATGAGGAACGAAACTGTGTCTGCCATTATCGCTTCGGCGGTCATCGGCACGGCATGGCCGATTTTACGGCGCTGTTTGATTTCATGGATGCGGATATGGCCGGCGCGCCGCTGCCGCCTGCTCTGCGCACGACACCATATGAGGATATGGAGCCGCTCCACAACTTCAGCTGACAGCGCAAATCCGGATTGCTCTCCATTTGTAACATTTTCCTGAAGTCTGTTCATAATTTCTTGACACTTTGCCCTGTTTATGGTATACTGTAAACAGGGCAAGCTTTTTGCCGATTCTGTCAAGGGAGGATGCTATGTTCAAGGTTTCGTTCTATTATGCCTTCCGGGAAATCCGCCGCCGACCGGGGCGCTTTTTCTCAATGGCCGCCATTACCGCTTCCCTGCTCGTTGTGCTCATCCTCATGCTCCTCTGGGCCGAGGCTTCGTGGCGGGATCAGGTCATGCCCGACCATCAGGAGAATTATCACTTCTCCATCCGCGATCTGACCCAGTCGCAGAAGGATTATATCACCAATCAGCCCTGGGTGCAGGCCGCCTATGACATCGATTTCTATCACCGCGACGGGAGCCTGTATTACAACGAATTCCGCGTGCGGGTCGATTGGGTGAACAACCTGATCGCCATGCGGCGCGCCCGCGAGATCTTCGACGAATTCGATCTCTATTTCGAGGATTATTACATCAATACCTACAACATGTGGTATGACAATATCTACAAAAATGTCGTCAAGGAATGGCTTGGCATGACCAGCTATCTCGGTATGACCGCCGAGGGCCGCGCCGATGACGGTGCCCGCTCCTCGGTCATCACCACGATGGCACGAAACGACTATTTCTGCCGGCTGACAATCAATTCCTACATCGTCCGCCCGGAATTCTTAGCGCAGGCGGTGATGTTCTCCCTCTTCCTCGGCTCGGCCTCGATCATCCTGCAGAGTGAATATTACAAGCGGAGCTTCGCCGAATACGGCAGTATGCGGGCGATGGGAATGCGAAAGCAATCGCTCTCGGCCATTCTCATCATCGAAAATATCGCCGCAAGCCTCGCCGCGCTCGTCATTGCCGCGCCGATTTCTGTCGGAATCGTCGCCCTGTACGGCGCGCTGACCGCCCATATTCCGGGCGAGGGGGTCTATCTGCGGCTGGGCCAATCGGTTCCCCTGCCGGTGATCCTGATTTTAGCCGGCATTCTGACGGTTGTATCCGCGCTGGGATGCCTCCTTGTCTGCCTGCTCTATCAGAAGAAGCCGCTGATCGATCTGCTCCGCAATGTGGGAAGCTATCAGATCTCCTTCGTTGCCAAGACCTCCGACCGCTTTGAAAGGGCCGCCGGCATCGGCATCTATCCGCTTCTGCGGCTGATCCGCACCCGTGTATCGCTGCTCATGAACGCGGCGGTCATGGCGGTCATGATCCCGCTCCCGATGTATTATCTGTCCGCCGCCGCGACCCTTGCCACCACGGTGAGCGACAAGAATTCCCTGCTGATTACCCTTTATTTTGCCTTCATGGCAACCGCCCTGTTCATCACCTCGTCGGCTGTCATCGGCGTGGCCGCTCATGCGGCCGGCGGCGCCCGGACAAAGGAGCTTGGCACGATCCGCGCCATCGGCGGATCAAGGAAGCACATCCGCTGCCTCTATTATCCCGAGGCCTTCGCACCGGCGATGATCGCGCTGATCCTCGGAAGCTTCCTCTACAGCTACTTCTCCGATCCCACCATCCGCGTATCGAGCATCAGCATCCCCGCCACCGAAACCTTTGGGCAGCAGGCGCTCCAGCTGCTGTCCTACGGTCCCGGCCTGATTCTGCTGCTGGGTCTGCCGACCTTCATCGGATGCGCGGCCGCGCTGTGCAAGTTCTTCCGCCGATCGACCGTTGAAAATATCCGCGAAGCGGAATAAGCCAAAGGAGGGCTGTCATGTTATTCAAGAAGAAAAAGCACGCCTTTTATCAGAAGCCGCTCCTTAAAGAGGGCGAGGTTCTGGTTGCCCGCCATCTGATGAAGAGCTATTTTCAGGCGGATGTCCACATCAAGGCGGTGGACGATGTGAATCTCACCGTCAAAAAGGGCGAATTTGTGTCGATCATCGGCCCGTCCGGATCGGGAAAATCCACCCTGCTCCACATCCTGGCCGGCATGGATGAGCCGACCGCCGGCCATGTCTACATGGCGGGCTGTGACATCTACGAAATGAATGATAAGGAATTCTCCGAATTCCGCGCCCAGCGGATCGGGTTTATCTTCCAATCCTTCAATCTGCTGCCGGTGCTGACGGCCAAGGAGAATATCCTTCTGCCCCAGAAGATCGGCGGCCGCACCCGCTATCCGCATTATTTCGACGATCTGGCCCGTATGCTGAAGATCGACGACCGGCTGAGCCATCTGCCCTCGGAGCTGTCGGGCGGTCAGCAGCAGCGTGTGGCGGTCGCCCGCGCTCTGATCAACAAGCCGGATATTCTGTTTGCGGATGAGCCGACCGGCAATCTGGACGGCATCGCGGCCAAGGAGCTGATCGATCTGCTGCTGGCGACCCGCGCCGAGCTGAATCAGACGCTGGTTATGGTGACCCACGATCCCGCGATCGCGGCCCGCGCCGACCGGATCCTGCGCATGGAGAACGGCGTGCTTACGGAAAAGTAACGATTGTTTTTTGCAGGGGCCCCTTTTTTGAAAAAAATGGGCCCCCGCACCCCCACCAAAAAACTTTATACGGTATAGTAGGACACGCGGATCCGAAGTTTGGGTAAATATGGGGGCGTGATACCCCGATACGAAAAACCGGTATAGCCTGACGGCATACCGGTTTTTGCGTTGGATATTCTCTGAGAGGCGGCGCGGAATCCCCGGCCTCGGACGGGGATTCCCCTGAGAGGCGATGCGGAATACCCGGCCAACAGCCGGATATTCCCCTGAGAGGCGGTGCTCCGCACCGGCTCTTTTATCCGCAGTCCCATGTGTACAGGATATCGGAGAAATCGCGCGCCTTCAGCTTTTCGGCGGGAATGAAGAAATTGCAGACGCCGGCATCGCCGAACATCACGCGCTCGCCGTCCCGGTCATAATCGCTGGTCAGCTGGAGCAGAAGCGTATCGTAGACCTCGTATTCCGCCTTGCTTCCGCGCGGATCCCATTGTGTGAAATAGGGATAGCCGCCAAGCTTGTGGCCGTCGCCGCAGACCTCCTCCTCAAATTCATCCTCGTCATCCGCTTCCTCAAAATCGATTTCGGGATGCTCGTCCACCAGCTCGGCCCGGCGATCCTCAAAGCGGTAATCCATCGAGGACAGCGGATCCGTGATCGCCTCAAAGCGGACACGCCAGCCGCCGTTTACCGGGAACACTTCCCCGCCTGCGGCCGCGGTGTCGGTTGTAAAGGCATCCTCGTTTTCATCATAGAGCACGCAAAAATCACCGGCGGGCAGATTGTCAAAATCCGCCCCATAGCAATCGTCCGGCTTGATGTAGAAGCGGAGCACGCCGCGATCGGGCAAAAGCGTGTTTGCCGGAAGCTCCGAGCAGAAGATCGCGGCTAAAAGCCGCATTCCGGTGCCGTCCCCAGATACGGGCGGCGCTTCGTTTAGCGATCCGCCGACCACGCTTTTGGAATCCTTGCCATCCAGATGAATCCGGATCGCGGGGATGCCGGTGAGCGTTTTCCATGCCTCGGTTTTTTCGCGGTATCCGGCGATGGAACGGTAATTTCTTGCCCAGATTTCGGCCGCATCGGCAAGCTTCTTTGCATCCTCGCCGGCGGAAACGGCGATTCCGGTGTAGGTTTTGGCCTTTTCTTCATCGCCCTTTGCCGTATAGATCATGGCAAGCAGCGAAGCCGCCTGCCGCATTCCCGGCTGAATCTCCAGCGCGCGCAGAGCGCCCGTCTCCGCCTCCTTCCATTCCAGATCCCGGAAATGGAGCGAGGCCAGATTGTGATGGGCAAAGGCATTGCCCGGATTGCAGGCGATGGCCTCGGCGGCCGCCGCCTTTGCCTCCTTCATCTCGCCGAGATCCCGGTACAGGAGCGACAGATTGCTCCACGCGGTGCTGTGGGCGGGATTTTCATCAAGAAGGGTGCGGTAGACGTCCGCAGCCTCCTCCTTGCGGCCGGCCTCCTCATGGCAGAGGGCACGGAAAAGCCAGATGACCTCCCGTTCCTTCGCCGTCGAAGCCTTCTCATAGAGCGATGCCAGCTTGTCAAGGCAGGCCTTCGTATCGTTGCGGTTGTAATCGGCGAGCGCCGCCAGCAGCTGCTTCTTCGCGCCCGGCTTACCCTCAAAGGCATCGCCGATTTCATTTGTGTAGACCTGCTCGATTTTCCTTGCCGTCTTCATGCGGGATGTGATCCGCTTGCCAAGGGAGAGCGCGATGCCGGCCAGCAGAATCAGCATCTTGGAGAGATTGTCGGTCGGCTTGTGGCCGAGGACAAAGATATCGACCAGCCAGATGCCGATCGCAGCCGCAATCAGCAGGATGTAGAGAAGAATCGCCAGCCAGTCGCCGTCGATCCGTTTTTTGGGCTTCTTACTCATCGCCGTACAATCTCGCAGTCACATTCATAGACCGTATTGCCGCGGATGATCTCGCCGATCGAATCGGCCGTGATGCGCCCGGACAGCGGATTCTTGACGGAATCGATGTGCCCCTTCACATCCGCCTCCACCGACGAATATTCAAAGGCCAGATCACAGCCCTCCATCGTGCAGTTCGAAAGCTTCAGGTTTTTGCAGTAGCAGAAGGGCTGGGTACCGATGATCCGGCAGTTTTCGAGGGTCAGATTCTCGGCATACCAGCCGAGATATTCGCCCCTGACGGTCGAATTGCGGACGGTGACATCCTTTGCGTGCCAGAAGGAATCCTTCGTGTCCAGCACGGAATCCTCGATGGTCATCCCCTCCACATACTGGAAGGAATACTTGCCCTTCATCGTCAGATTCTTCACCGTGAGATTCTTCGATTCAAAGAAGAAATACTCCGATTCCATCCGGCCGCCGTCGATTGTGATGCCGCGGCACCGCCAACCGAATTCCGCCGAGGTGACATCGCACCCCTTCAGCGTGATCCGGTCGCATTCGCGCAGGCATTTGACACCGGTGAGGGTGAGATTTTCAATCAGGCCGTCGCTTGCATACCAGAGCGGCGCCCGACAGGTATCCGTCATCACCGAGTCGGTCAGCGTGAAGCCCGAAACGTGCCAGAGCGGATAGCGCAGGCGGAAGGTGCAGCCGCGGACCTTCACGTCGCGCGCTTCCTTCAGCGCCGATTCCCCGTCCGCCTCACCTTCAAAGCGGCATCCGGACACATCGGCCGAGGAGAGGCCGTACAGCGCCCGCTCCTCATCGTAAATTTTATCGCAGACTGTAATTCGTTCCATATTATCCTTTCCGTATATCAGAAAATCAGCTCATGGTTCTCGCCCGATGAGCGGATCGCGGCCTCAAAGAAGGTCTTCATGACCGCAATCATATAAGCGGTATCCTTTGTGCCCGCCGTTTCGTAGGCGGAATGCATCGCCAGCTGGGCAAGACCGATATCCACCGCCTTCATCGAAACGGAGCCGGTTGCAATGTTGCCAAGCGTGGAGCCGCCCCGCAGATCCGAGCGGTTGTGGAAGACCTGGAGCGGCACCTCCGCCTTATCGCAGATCGTTTTGAAAAGTGCGGCCGTGATGCCGTCGGTTGTGTAGGTCTGGGAGGCCGCGAATTTCATGACAACGCCCGCGTTCATCTTCGGGCGGTGGATGGGATCCTCGAATTCCGGATGATTCGGATGGACAGCGTGGGCATTGTCGGCCGACAGAAGCATGGAACTTACGATGGCGCATCGCAGATCCATGCCGAGCGCATCGCAGATCCGGCCCAGCGTATCGGCAAGGAAGGTGGAGCCTGCGCCCTGACGGGTCCGGCTTCCGACCTCCTCGTTGTCGGCGATCATCAGAACGGGAATCGCACGGCAGGAATCGGTGGAAAGGAAGCCTTCAAGGCCGGCGAACACGCATTGGAGATCATCCAGCTTCGGCGAGGATACATAGCATTTTTCCCAGCCCCAGATACTGCCGGGCTGGCGGTTGTATAAATACAGATCGTGGCCGAGAATCGCATTGGCATCGATGCCGGCCGCCCCCGCCATGACCTCCATCAGATGCCCCCTGGCCGTCCCGTCGCCGAACAGCGGAATCAGATCGACGGCGGGATTGTATTTGATGCCGTCGGTTGGATTCTGCTGGTGGATTGCCACACGGGGGATCAGCAGAAGATCCTCGTCGGCGCAGACGTTGATCGGGCGGATGATGTTTCCGTCCCGTACGATCAGCCGGCCGGCTACAGAGAGCGGACGGTCGAACCACGAATCGAGGATCATGCCGCCGTAGCGCTCGGTGTTGATCCGCGTGTAGATGCCCCCCTCCAGCTCCGGCGTATCCTTTAAGCGGAAGGTCGGCGAGTCGGAATGGGCGGCGGCGGTCATAAAGCCATCGGCCTTTCCCTCCTCCGGGATCCGGAAGGCCATCAGGGACGAGCCGTTGCGGGCGGTAAAATAGCGGCCGCCGGGCATGAGCGCCCATCCGTCGGCCTCATAAAGCTCCGTAAAGCCCGCATCCAGAAGGCGGGCGCGGATGTTGTCAATGACATGAAAGCAGGAAGGGCTTTCCTTGATAAAATCCAGCAAGCGCTGGCTGTAGTCCTGCATAAGTTTCTCCTTTTGATTGATTTTGTCACGTCCCGTATAAAAGGGCCAGCTCCGGCTCCGTCAGAGGCCGCCACTCTCCGGGGGCCAGCGAAGGATCCAGCGTGAGGCCGGCGAAGGTCAGCCGCTTCAGCGTGAAGACCTGACATCCCACCGATTTCATCATCAGCTTGACCTGATGCTTCTTTCCCTCGGTGATCGTCAGCGTTCCCGCAATAACCGGCCCGTCGGGATTCTTCATCCATTTGGCGAGCTTATCCCGGGGAAAGAGATGGCAGACATCCGCCGCGCGAAGCCGTTCCTCCAATACAAAAAATCCCGGGCTGAAGCATTCGCATCCGGGATTCTGTGTTTTCGTCCGGCCAAAGACCGGGATTCCGGCGGCGAGCGAGGCGATCTTTGTCTTGTCGATGTCGCCCAGAGCCCGAAGATGATAGCATTTTTCCCTGTGTGCGCGCGGCTGAAGAAGCCGGTTGTCAAGTCGCCCGTCATCGGTGATCAGGAGCAGCCCCTCGGTATCATAGTCCAGCCGGCCGATAGGATGCAGCTCCGTACGCCACGCCTCCGGGAAATAATCCATGACCGTCGCTTTATCAAGGTCCCGCCGGGCGGTGACGCACCCGGCGGGCTTGTTGAACATATAAGTACGCAATCAGATTTCGGGAATGGAGATCTCGACCTCGCGGCCCAGCTCGCTGGAGCGCATGATACCGTCGATGATCGCCTGATTCTTGATGATCTGGCTGGTGGGAACCGGTGCACTTCCGCCGTTGCGGATCGCATCGAGGAAGGAGCCGACCTTGCGGTCCCAAAGGCTTCCCTCACTGGGAGAATCCTTGAGAATCGGCACCGTCATCTCAACCGAAAGACCTGCGCTCTGGCGGTAAATGGTCATCGGGCCGCCGACCGAGCCGTTCCAGCAGTCGGTGGAAGGAATCCGCAGACCGGCCTTCGTACCGAGAATGATGGTATCGCCGGGCGTATTGATATTCATAGCCCATGCAATGCGGAAGTCAACAATAACGCCGCCATCCAGACGGATAAGAGCACCGGCGAAGTCGTCAACACCGAACTTGGAGGCCAGACACTCGGGATCCTTGCTCTTGTAGCGATAGGTTTCGGGATCCTTGCCAAAGTATGCGGTCTTGAAGCCGCTTACGGTCAGAGGAGTCGGATAGCCGATAGCGTTCAGAACCATATCGAGTGCATAGCATCCGATATCGCCGAGTGCGCCGACGCCGGCCGTTTCATCCTCGATAAAGGTCGTCTTCTTATCGCCGCAGGGGATGCCGCGGCGGCGTCCGCCGCCGGTCTGGATGTAGTAAACATCGCCCAGCTCACCGGATTCCACGATCCGCTTGATCTGCTGCATATTCTTGTCAAAACGGGGCTGGAAGCCGACCGTCAGAATCTTTCCGCTTTCCTTTTCGGCGCGGCACATCTCGACAGCCTCATCCAGCGTAACCGAGAAGGGCTTCTCGAGGAGCACGTTGACACCCTTCTTCAGGGCATAAATCGTGGGAGCTGCGTGCTGACGGTTGTAGGTGCAGACGGAAACACCGTCCAGCTGCTCCTTGTCGAGCATTTCCTCGTGGGATTCGTAGCAGCGGACACCCTCAACGCCGAATTCCTTGAAGAAGGCCTCGGCCTTGCCGGGAACGATGTCCGCGCCGGCGACGATCTCAATGTCGGTGCGATTGAGATAAGCACGCATATGGGAGTGTGCGATGCCGCCGGTACCGATGAGACCGATACGAAGTTTTTCTGCCATGATTTTGTACCTCACTTTAGCAAAATATTGGTTGTTATCATTATAACGGAAATCGGGACATTTGTCAAGAGCTTTCGCCGTATTTCAGGCCGGATTACATCAGAAAACCGTTTCCGGAATCCGAAGATGCTTCCCCCGCGGCGGCAATCCGCTCACGGAGCGCCGCAAGGAAGCGCGCATCCGGCTCGATGCGGATCTCGGTGGCTTTTTCGCCCGATCCATTGCCCGGCATACCGCCGTCCTCATAGAGCAGCGCAAAGCCGCTGGAAGCATTCTGGCGATAATCGCACCGTGGGCCGATCTTTCCCCGTGCGGCTGTGTATTCATCCGAGTCGAGCGGGAGAAGCTCCGTTACCCGTGACAGGGCGATATCGCAGACCTTGACACTCTTTTGGCCCTGCACGCGATAGACACGAAGATCCGAAAGGCCGTCATCCCGGTCTTCGATTTCGTAGATGAAATCGGTCAGCACCCAGCGGTTGAGAAGCTGAAGGCCGGCCACCAGCAGAGCCAGCGCCGCGATCTGGACAAGCCCCGCATAAGAAATCCCGGAGAAGCTGAACAGCATGAAAAGTAAACCGGCCAGTATAAGCAGCATGGAAATCCGGCGCGGGGCCGGCTGTTTTGTCGGTTTATGGGTCATTTTCCATCACCTCAATCGATAAAGCCGTGGGAAAAGAGGGGCTTGCCGCCTCTGATTTCCAGCACGCCGAAGGATTTGCGGCCGTCATCCGAGCGAAGGATGCTGCCCGGATTGAAGAGCCGGACGGCGGCTCCGCCAAGCTCCACCCGTTCCTCATGCCGCTGATGGGTGTGCCCGAAGAGCACCGCATCCGCGCCGGACGAGATCCCGGCCTTCGCGGCCGTCATAAGATCCGCCTTGACAAAATAATGGTGGCCGTGGAACATCAGAATCCGGTAGCCATCGAACTCTAACAGCTTCTTATCGGATCCGGGCTCGATCATCGCCGTACCCCAATCGCAGTTGCCGGCGACGGCATGGAGCGGGATATCGGGATATTCGTCCGCGATGCGCATGGCATCCCGCCATCCGTCGCCGAGGAACAGAATCGCATCGACCCGGCCGATGGCAAGATTGCGCTCAATGGCCTCCCGCATTCCGGATACAGAGCCGTGGGAATCGGAAAAGATGAGAATTCGCATAGGATTTTCACCAAACCTTTCGGATTTCGGTACACTTTCCGCGCGTCCTTCATATATTATAACAGAAGCCCGGGCAAGTCAAGATGCCTGGGTACGGAAAGGATGAATGTGATGCAGCTGAATAAAAACAATCTGGATCGCCTGCTTGCGATGGACGATGCCTCGCTGGCCCAAACAATTCTCGCGCTTTCCAAGGCAGCGGGCGTGGATCCCACGGCGGCCCATGCCGCCGTGCGCGATCTGAACCGTGTGCGCGCCAGCCTTGCCACGGCTACAAACGGCGATCTCCATGCCGCCGCCGAGATGCTGGGTGAGGAGCGTGTCCGCGCCCTTATGACCCTGCTTGCAAGCCATGGCTGAAATGCCCGATAAGAATCCCCTCGCGGGTCTGCTGTCCGATCCCGGCGCACTGGCATCGCTGATGCAGATCGCGCAGGGGCTGATCGGATCCGTGCCAACGGCGGCAGCCGATGCTTCAGCGAGAGCCGATGCTTCAGCGGCTGCCGATGCTTCAGCGGCTGCCGAGCCGCAGGGAAAGCCATTTCCCGAAGCGGCATCGGAAGCGGGGACGGTCCTTGCCGCTTCGGATCCGCCTCCCGCTCCCATGCCGGGAAGCGAGCCGGATGCCCCTACCCTGCCGGTCGGAGCTTTCGGACTGCCGCCCGGAATCCCCGGCCTTCACACGCCCGCAAACCGGAACCGGGATGCGCTTTTGTGCGCGCTGAAGCCCTATCTGGCTCCATCCCGGGCCGAGCGGCTGGATCGGATTCTCCGTCTGTGGCAGCTGGCTCAGATGCTCGGCTCTGTCAGACGGTATCTATAATCGAAAGGAAGCGATTCTCATGTATGCCAGAAACGGGCCGCGCCCCGCTCCGATCCCCGACAATTACGGCGGATCGGCCTTTTCGCCCCGCAAAAGCCGATCCGGGCCGGAGGATGAAGAACGGATCCGAGATCCCATCCCGGATCCCATCCCGGATTCCACGCCGGATCCTGTCCCGGATCCCATCCCGGACAATGCCGTCCCCGCCTCATCGTTTGCAAAGCCGGAAAGGCAGGAAGGCCGTCCGGAAGCATCCCGCCCCGAAAAGGGGCTGCCCGGACGGCGAATCGGCGGATTTCATTCGGACGATCTTCTTCTGATCGGACTGGTTTTTCTGCTTATGCGGGAGGAGGGAGAGGAGAGCGACGATTCGCTTCTCCTGATTCTCGGCCTCCTCCTGCTGCTCGGCAATCAGTAGAGGTAGTAATTGTCCGCATCCCAGTCGGAGGGATCGACGGACACATCAAGAAGCTCCCAGGTGTAAATCATCTGGCCGTTCTTCATAACGTTCAGCGAGAGGATGATGCCGTAGTCAAGCGAGAGGTAGTATTCCTCCCAGAGGCCGGTTGCCTTGCGGGTGAAGGCGGCGTAATAGAAATGGCCGTACTCCGTTTCCAGCAGATAAAGCTCGCAGTCGGCAAACGCCTCCGACTCCTCCCCCTCGGCCGGGAACTGTTCAATCACGGCAAGCAGCGCACCGGCAGACGGCATTCCGATATCATCCTCCGGTGAAAAGCCTTCTCCGGCCGGGATTTCGCGGCCTTCGCCGACCTCCCCGTCATAATACCAGAGCGTATCGCCGTCCGTCACGATCTCGCGGATGCCAACGCCGTCGGCGTTGTACAGCCGGGCATTGACCGAATCGCCCCGCCGGCGGAATTCCACCGTCCGGGCATCGGCCTTGCTGCCCCAGGAGGCCTTCGCACGCAGATAGAGCCCCTGGGGCTTCTCCTCATGAAGGAGCGCCTGCCGCAGGGATTCGTAATTCACCGTGAAGGTGTGCTCATCCGGGCCGTTTTCCCGGCCCTCCTTTACCATTTCCGAGAGCGCGTCCGGATTCCACGGAAGATTGTCCGCATCCGGATCGATGCCGAAGATCCGCATAAACCAATCGGGCAGAATCAGCAGGCGGACCTGATACATCCACCAGAAAATCAGGCCGAAGATCACCACCAGCAGAGCCAGCAGGATCAGCGTTCCGGGAAGCACGCTGTGATCGTTGATTTTTTTCTTCATGCTTCGGTTTTATCGGGAGCGGATTCGGTTTTTTCCGGTTCCTTTTGGGCCTCCGTCTCCTTTTCGGGCAGATCGAGGCTCATCTTGGGCCGCTCGCCCTCCCGCCGCAGCAGGAGGAAATTGATGAGGAAAATCGCAAAGCCGGACACGATGATAATGATCGCCCTGACAAAATGCTCCTCGGTGAACATAATCGCCGAGGTGCCCAGAATGCCGCAGATGGCGTACAGGATACCGACGCTCTGCTTCTGGGAGAAGCCCATGTCAATCAGCCTGTGGTGGAGATGCCCCCGGTCGGCCGAGAAGGGTGAGCGGCCGGAGAGAATCCGCCGCGTGAAGGCAAAGGCCGTATCGCAGAGCGGCAGACCGAAGATCGACAGCGGAATCATGAACGAGATAATCGTGTGCAGCTTGAAGACACCGGTGACCGAGATGACGGCCATCGCGTATCCCAAAAAGAGCGCGCCGGTATCGCCCATGAAGATTTTCGCGGGATTGAAATTGAAAGGCAGAAAGCCGAGGCAGGCGCCGACGATGATCGCGGTCAGCATGGCGACCGGCCATTGACCCTTGAGCAGCATGACCACCAGCAGCGAAAGCGAGCTGATTGCCGATACGCCGCAGGCAAGGCCGTCCAGACCGTCGATCAGATTGATCGCGTTGGTCAGGCCGACGATCCACAAAACCGTGATCGGGATCGAAAATGCGCCGAAATGGATGTACTGGCCGAAGAAATTGAAGTGCTCCAGAACCACGCCCTGCGATACCGCAATCAGCGCCACGCCGATCTGGGCGATCAGCTTGACCCATGAGCGGATCTGGATGCAGTCATCGATGATGCCGACCGCGACGATAATCATGCCGCCAAGGTAAATGGCAATCAGCTCGGGCGTGATCTCGCAGAAGACCAGCGTTGCGATGACAAAGCCGGCGAAGATGGCAAGGCCGCCGATCCGAGGGGTCGGCTTTTTGTGCATCCGCCGCTCATCGCGGGGAACGTCGATGGCGCCGATTTTATAGGCCAGCGCACTCACGGCGGGGGTGGTGGTGAAGGCGATCAGCCCGGCCAGCACCGCAGCCGCGAGAAGATAGATGTATTGGGATGCCGATTCCATGGGAACCTCCGTGGGAAAGCTCACATTGAGCTGTATTTTTGCGCGGGACAGGCCGGCGATTACTGCATTTCCTTTACCGCTTCGGCAAGGCGTGCCACGCCGGTGACAATCTGCTCGTCGGAGGGCGTGGAATAATTCAGGCGGAAGCAGCGGCTGGGCGCATTCTCGTCGCAGTTGAAGGCCTGGCCGGGAACCACGGCGACCTTCTTTTCGATGGCATACTTGACGAATTTCTGCTGATCGATGGATTCGGGCAGGGTGCACCAGATGAAGAGGCCGCCCTCGGGACGGGTGTACTTCACGCATGAAGGCATATTCCTGTCAAGCTCCGAGAGCATCAGCTCGCACTTGTGTAAATACAGCTTGCGGATACCGGCGATATGGGCATCCAGGTCGCACTCGGTGATGTAGCGGTGGCAGAGCATCTGGAAGAAGATGTTGGTATGAACGTCCTCGACCTGCTTTGCGACAACCATCTTCTGGACAACCGCCTCCGGGCCGCAGATGAAGCCGACGCGCATACCGGCGGACAGAATCTTGGAGAAGCTGCCGGAATAGACCACCACGCCGTTTTTATCCATCGACTTGATGGTGGGGATATCCTCGCCCTTGAAGCGGAGCTCGCCGTAAGGGTTGTCCTCCAAAATCAGCAGATTGTACTTCTCGGCCAGCGCCAGCGCGGCCTTTCTCTTTTCAAGCGACATACAGGTGCCGGCGGGATTCTGGAAGGTCGGGATCAGATAGAGGATCTTGGCGCGGGGATTGGCCTTGATGGCCGCCTCCAGCGCATCGATATCCATGCCGTCCTCGGCAATGTCCACGCCGACCAGCTTCGCGCCGCAGGAGCGGAAGGCATTCAGCGCGCCGATGAAGCTGGGATTCTCGGCGATGACCACATCGCCCTCGTTGCACATGACCTTGCAGAGAAGCTCGATGCCCTGCTGGCCGCCGGAGGTGATGATCGTCATATCGTTATCGGTGCCGATTGAGAATTTGTCGGCAAGACGGGCCTTCACGTCCTCGCGCAGAGCCGGATAACCCTCGGTGATCGAATACTGGAGCGCCGCCGTGGAGCTGTTTTCAAAAATATCGGCCGAGATTTTGGCAAGCGCCTCCACGGGGAAGGATTCGGGCGCGGGATTGCCGGCCGCAAAGGAGATAATGGTGGGGTCGGCGAGGCTCTTGAAGATCTCGCGGATGGCGGAGGGCTTGAGGGCTTTCATTTTATCGGAAATTCTGTAATCCATGATTTTTGGGGTCCTTTCGTATATGCAATAAAATGGGATTTTATACTTTTACTTATAGTTTACCACAAGTACATAGAAAATTCAAGTGTAGTCTATGAATTAACCTTGAATTTTCAAAAAAAATATGGTATACTCTTTATATAGTTCTTGAAAATTCTGTAAACAACACGGAGGTACATCCCATGTCGGCCTTTTTTGAAGACGATGACAGCGATTACGGCTATGAAGCATCCCGCGGCGAGAAGCCGAAAGCCTACAAAAAAATCCTGAAGCGGGCCGTGACCCTGCTCTTCTTCCTGCTCTTTGTCTTTGTGCTGGGACTGCTGATCCTGCGCATCAATCTCTCCGAAACGCCGAAGGAGTTCCGTGGCCTTACCTGGACAAGCGAGGTGCTGGCCGTGAAGGATTCCGAGGACTTTGAAGCGCTCGGTCAGGCGGCCTACACGCTGATGGACGAGGACGGCTACTACAAGCTGGACGAGCTGGTGCTCATTCCTGCCGCCGATCAGGTGCAGTTCACCTTCCGCTACAACGCCCGCAGCACCGTCGGCACGCTGATGGAAAAATACAGTCTCACCGAAAAGCCGACCGGTGAGGTCTTCGTTCTCGTGCTGTACGACAATCTCGGCCGGGAATACAAGGAATACCGCTTTGCCGAAAAGAAGCAGTTCCTCCACGAATTCCGCCGGATCGTCTTTGACGGCGTGGAGCTGGAGGGCGTGACCTCGCTCTATCTGGATGTCTATTACGGCGGCAATGTATCGGGAGAGGATCCCATGCACATGGATTTTGTGCTGTGGGACGATGAATACCCGACCATCGCGCTGACCGAGGATGAGATGGGCAAGGCCGAATCAAGCCCGCTCACCTTCAAGGATCGCCCGGCCTATATCGATGCCCGCTTTGACGAAGAATAAGATTCGCACCGCCCTGCCTTCCGGGGCGGGCGTTTCGCTGTAAAAATACCGAATCACAAAGGAGATCCCCATGAAATTTCAGTTTGATGTTGATGGAAAATCCCATGCCGACCCCTTCATTTTCGAGGATGCGGGCAAATATTATCTCTATGTGACCGCCAATGAGGGCGTGGAGGCCTACTCAGCCGATTCTCCCGACGGAATCTGGCATTATGAGGGCGTGGTCTGCAAAATCGACGGTGCCGTCCAGTACTGGGCGCCCTGCATCATCCGGATCGGCAAAATCTATTACCTCTACTTCTCCTGCGCAAGACCCGGAATGTTCCAGTATCTCCATGCGGCCGCATCCACCTCGCCGCTCGGCCCGTTCGGGCTTCCCTGCCGCCTGTTCGACCGCTTCACGATCGATGCCCATGTGGTGCAGACCGAAGCCGGCCTCTTTCTCTTCTACGCAGAGGATAACCGGGATGTTGAGCGCTTCGGCACCCGCGTATTTGTGGATCGGCTGATCGATCCCTTCACCCCTGCCGGCATCCGGCGTGAGATTCTCGTCCCGACGATGGATGAGGAGATCTTTGCACGCAACCGCGAGGGCGACGGCCGCGACTGGCATACGCTGGAGGGCCCGTTCTGGTTCTTTGAGGACGGCTGGCAGTATCTGATGTACTCCGGCGGCTGCTTTCTCAACGATTCCTATCATATCGGCTATGCAGCGGCCAAAACGGACGAGCCGGATCTTACCAGGGTGGATTTCATCAAGCACACGGCAGACGGAAAATTCGATCCCGTTCTCTTCCGGGATGACATCGAGGAGGGCGTCGGCCATCACAGCGTAATAAGAATCGACGGGCAGTATTATGCCGTCTATCACGGCCGCGACCGGATCCGCGATGAACGTGTCGATTCCGCCGAGGCCCGCACCGCCCGCATCTGCCGCCTTCATGTAAAGGACGGCCTTATCACCGCCGAAAAAATCTGACAAAAGGAAAGCAATCATGAAGATACCAGCAAGACTCGCCGCCCTGCGCGCCGAGATGAAAAAACGGGATATCACCCTTCTGATGGTGCCCTCCGACGATTATCATATGTCCGAATATGTGGGCGAGGCCTTCAAGGCACGCGCCTGGCTCTCCGGCTTCACCGGATCGGCCGGCACGCTGATTGTCACGCCCGACGAAGCCTTTCTCTTCACCGACGGCCGGTATTTCATTCAGGCCGAGCGTCAGCTGGAGGGCTCCGGCATCACGCTGATGAAGAGCGGCACCGAGGGCGTTCCCACCCTGTCCGCCTTTATCGCCGACCGCCTGTCGGAGGGCGGATGCCTCGCCTTTGACGGCCGGTGTGTATCGGAAGGAATGGCCGCCTCACTGAAGGCCGCATCCCCGAAGGCCTCCTTCATCACCGACACCGATTTTCCCGGCCTTGTCTGGAGCGACCGTCCCGCCCTGCCCGCCTCGCCGATCACGGCGCTGGGAAATGAATTCTGCGGCCGCTCGCACGATGAAAAGCGTGCCGATCTGCGTGCGGCGATGAAGGAAAAGGATTGCCCGACCTTCGTCACCTCCTCCCTCTGCGACATCGCATGGCTCTATAATCTGCGGGGAAGCGATGTGGCTCACACGCCGGTTTTCCTCGCTTACTGCATCGTGACCGAAGCGGCCGACTGCCTCTACTGCGATCCTGCCGCCGCATCCGGGGTGGCATCGATGTTATCCGCGGGCGGCGTGACCCTTCGCCCGTATGGGGAATTTTTTGCGGACCTGGCCGCTCTCACCGGCCGCGTGATGCTCGACAAATCCGCCTCCAGCGAGGCGATGGTATCCGCGCTGGCATCGGCTGAAATTGTCAACACCGTCAGCCCGACCGTCCTCATGAAAGCAAAAAAGAATGAAACCGAACAGAAAAATCTCCGTCTCTGCCATATCGCCGACGGTCTGGCCGTCACACGGCTGATGTTTGAGCTGAAGGACGGCCTTGGCGGCGACGAATGCTCGATCGCCGACCGCCTGCTTTCCCTCCGCCGCGAGGCCGCCGATCAGGTCGGCGTGACAATGCTCGACGAATCCTTTGAGCCGATTGTGGGCTTTGGTGCCAACGGCGCGATCGTCCATTACAAGGCCGAGCCGGCTTCCTGCGCCGCCATTGACCGGACGAATCCCGTGCCGCTGCTGCTCATCGATTCGGGCGGCCAGTACCTCGAGGGCACCACCGACATCACCCGCACCTTCGCGCTGGGGGAAATCCCCGCCGATGCCAAGGCCCATTATACGCTGGTCGCCGCCGGAATGCTCCGCCTGCTGTCGGCTGTCTTCCCCGAGGGAACGCCCGGCGCCTCGCTGGATGTTCTCTGCCGCCAGCCGCTCTGGGAGCGCGGGCTTGATTACCGTCACGGAACCGGTCACGGCGTCGGCTATCTCCTGAGCGTTCATGAGGGTCCGAACCGCTTCCATTTCAAAGCCGGCTCCGCGCCCATCGAGCCCGGTATGGTCACCACCGACGAGCCCGGCTATTACGCGGAGGGCAGTCACGGCATCCGCATCGAGAATGAGCTTCTCTGCGTGCCGGCAAAATCCACCGAATACGGCAAATTCCTGCAATTTGAAAATCTTACCTTCTGCCCCATCGATCTCGATGCCATCGATCCCTCGCTGCTCGATTCCTCCGACAAGGCCCGGCTGAATGCCTATCACGAATCGGTTTTCCATACCCTTTCGCCGTATCTCTGCGCGCGCTCGAAGGAAAAGCTCGCCGCTCTCACCCGCCCCGTGAAATAATCGCGCCAGGGATACAAATTATGTGTCTTTTTCCGACATCTTTAACGATGTGTTCATATCTTCCCCTTGACAAGCCGCGCTTTTTGCGGTATAATAGAATCGTATGATTTTTTGAAAATCGAAAAGGACAACGTTCTATGAAACAGGCCAAACGCAATCCCCCGAGACCGATTACCGATCTGCGCGATATGGTTGTATCCTCCGCGCGGATTTACGGTGAGAAGGATCTCTATGTTTACAAGGAAAACAAGGAGGAACAGCACTTCTCCTACAATCGGCTCAAGGCCGAGGTGGAGCAGGCCGGCACCGCTCTGGCCGCGCTGGATCTCGACGGTGCCCACATCGCCGTCATCAGCGAAACCTCCGCCAAAACCACCGTCATCTATCTGGCGGCCGTCACAACGGGCAGCGTAATCGTTCCGCTTGACAAGGACATCGCGCCCGAGCAGATTGTGAATTTCCTCAATCTTGCCGAGTGCCGCGCCATCGTCTATTCGCCGACCTTCAACGGCGTGCTGACCGCCCTGGCCGATCAGCTTCCCAATCTGCGCTACTTCATCCCGATGTCCGGCGAGGACAGCGTGGATTCCACCCTTCCCTCCGCCCCCGTGCTCCTGCCCTGGAACGATTTCCTCGCGCTGGGCCGTCAGGTGCTCGACACCGGCAATGACAGCTATTACACCCGTGCGCAGGATCTGGAGAAGCCCTGTGCGATTCTCTTCACCTCCGGCACCACCGGCACCTCCAAGGGCGTCATGCTCTGCCAGCGCAATCTCGTCGCCGCGAGCTGGGCCGCGTGTCTGGCAACGCCGTATGACGATACCACCCGGCTGGTATCGGTGCTTCCCCAGCACCACACCTACGAGATGACCTGCAGCCATCTGGCCGTCATCAATCTCGGTGCCACCGAATTCATCAATGACAGCCTGAAATATGTGCTCCGCAATTTCCAGAGTTTCAAGCCCAACGCGCTGGTTCTGGTTCCGATGTTCGTCGAAACCATCTACAAGCGGATCTGGGACGAAATCCGCAAGAAGGGCCTCGAAAAGAAGGTCCGCACCGGCATGAAGCTGTCCGCAGCAGCCGGAGCGGTCGGCATTGACATCCGCAAGAAGCTGTTTGCTCAGATTTTAGCGGCGCTCGGCGGTGAGGTGAAAACCATCATCTGCGGCGGTGCACCGGCAAGCCCTGCCATCCTGCGCGATTTTGCCTCCTTCGGCATCACGATCTACGAGGGCTACGGCATCACCGAATGCTCGCCTCTGGTCGCCGTCAATCCGGGCCATAAGAAGCCGAAATTCGGCACCGTCGGTCCGGCGGTTGAAGGCTGTGAGGTCAAAATCGACAAGCAGTCCGAGGAGGACGAAACCGGCGAGATTCTGGTAAAGGGCGACAACGTCATGCTCGGCTACTACAAGAACGAGGATGCCACCGCCGCGGTCTTCACCGAGGACGGCTGGTTCAAAACCGGCGATATCGGCTTCCTTGACAAGGATGGCTACATAACCATCACCGGCCGCAAGAAGAATGTCATCATCCTTTCCAACGGCAAGAATGTCTTCCCCGAGGAGCTGGAGGAGCATCTCTCCCATTGCCCGCTTATAAGAGAATCGGTTGTCATCGGCCGCAAGGGCGAAACGGGCGAGGTGGCCATCACCGCGCTGATCTATCCCGATCCCGACAAGCTGGAAGGCAAGAGCGCGGAGGAGATCGAAACCGTCATTCGGGATGAGGTCAACAAAATCAACCGCACCCTTCCCTCCTTCAAGCACATGACTTCGGTTGAGGTCCGCACCGAGGAATTCGAGAAGACCACCACCAAGAAAATCAAGCGTTTCCTGTACAAATAAAAATTCACACAGCCGGCCGGGCATCGGGCCCGGCACAGCTGTGTCAAAACAAAATTATCGGAGGATATCATGTACGAACAGTTCAAATCCATTTTAGTGGACGATATGTCCATCGACCCCGCGCTGATTTCCATGGAAGCGGAGCTGACCGCCGATCTTGGAATCAATTCCCTTGAGCTTGCCGACCTCATTCTGCTCTGCGAGGATAAGCTCGGCGTTGAAATCGACGACAAGCAGCTCTCCAAGTTCATTTCCGTCGGCGACGTGGTGAATTATCTGCAGTCCCTGGAGTAATTCCCCGCCCTCATGAACGAACAAGTCAAGAGCCTGCTGCTGATTCTTCTGACCGTAGCGGTTGTGGTCGCCGTGATCATCGTCGGATTCATTCTGGTGATTCACATCAAGACCGTCATCCGCCAAAAGAAGGTGCAGGGCTACGGCCGAAGAAGCGAGGAGCGGATCGACGCCCTCCTCAAAAAGGCATTCGGTGACTCGGCGGTGTTCTCGGGCATTTATCTGCCGTACCTTTCCAGCAATTCCGGCAAGCACGCGGAAATCGATCATATCGTCGTCATCCGGGGCGGCGTGTTCATGATCGAGGTCAAGAGCCACAACGGCTACATCCGCTGTCCGGATGATCGGTACTGGTGGCAGACCTACAACGATAAAAAGCTGCAGTTCTACAATCCGCTGCGGCAGAATGCAACCCATGTGAAAATATTGCAGGAGCTTCTAAAAAGCGAGGGGCAGTACAATGTACCCGTCTACAATCTGGTGGTCTTTACCTCCTCCCGCGTCAGCTTCTCCCAGCATCACGATAATCTCGTGCGAACCCCGGAGCTTGTAGGCTATATCAAGCGTGTCGGCAAGAAGAACACGCTTTCCACCTCCCAGACCAGCCGTGTCCGTTCCATTCTCCGCCACCGTGCCGTCAAGGCTGACAGCGCGGCCGGACGAAGCATCACCCGCCGTCACCGCAGTCAGATGAATCGCGGGGATTCAAAGAATCAGCCATCCGGCAAAAACAAAAAATAAACCGCCGCAAAAATGCAGCCGCGCCGTTCGGATTCCAGAAAGGAATCCGCGGCGCGGCTTTTGTATTACGAATAGAATTTGCTGTGCAGGCTGTTGATCATCTTCACCAGCTCCTGCAGGTATTTGTTGACTTCATTGCCGCCGCAGTCGAGATCCGTGAATACGGACAGCACATAGGGCTTATCCTTGTACAGGACAACCGCCGCATCGTGGTAGCTTTCCACATCCCAGCCGTACTTGTGCATGGCCTTGTTCGGCGATACGCCGTAGGGGATGATGACCGTATGGTTGGCCTTCTTCATCAGCTCGGCCATGAAGGGGCCGTAGCGATCGTTGTCCTCGGTGAAATTCCAGATCTCCTTGAAGATCCGGCCGGCATCCTTTGCCGACATATAGTTGGCGTTGCGCAGGACGGAATTGGCCTTGACCTTCCGGCAGAGCGCGTAAAGCGGATCGTAGCCGCCGAACCGCTTCTTCAGCTGATCGTAGGCGATGTTGTCGCTGTAGAGAAGCGCGTATTCGATCAGCTCGC
>JAZNKS010000002.1:0-37415 GCA_045578725.1 Candidatus Flemingiibacterium sp. | reverse complement strand
CTCCGACTTAACAACGATACCGCTTTCGCCGTGGGGCAGACGAAGGGACGTATCGCGCACCTCGCGCGCCTTTTCACCGAAGATTGCACGCAGCAGTCTTTCCTCGGCGGTAAGCTCTGTCTCTCCCTTGGGAGTTACCTTACCGACAAGTATATCGCCTGCGCGGACCTCGGTACCCTTGCGGATGATGCCGTCGGGGGTCAGATCCTTGAGCGCATCTTCGCCGACATTGGGGATTTCGCGGGTGATTTCTTCCGGCCCGAGCTTGGTATCGCGGGCTTCGTGCGAATATTCTTCGATATGGATCGATGTATAGACATCGTCGCGGACCAGACGCTCGTTCAGCAGAACGGCGTCCTCGTAGTTGTAGCCCTCCCAGGTCATGAAGCCGATCAGGGCATTCTTACCCAGCGAGATTTCGCCGTGGTCGGTAGCGGGACCGTCCGCGATGACCTGCTTTTCCTCAACCCGCTCGCCGAGGCTTACGATCGGCTTCTGGTTGACGCAGGTACCCTGGTTGGAGCGCTTGAATTTCAGCAGATGGTAGACATCCTTGGTGCCCTCTTCGGTGCGGATGACGATCTCGTCGGAGCAGACACGCTCGACCCAGCCGGCATTTTTGGCACAGATTACGACACCGGAGTCAACGGCGGCCTTGTATTCCATACCGGTCGCAACGATCGGTGCCTGGGATACCAGCAGCGGCACAGCCTGCTTCTGCATGTTCGAACCCATCAGAGCACGGGAGTTGTCATCGTTCTCAAGGAAGGGGATGCAGGCGGTGGCAACCGAAACAACCATCTTCGGGGAAACGTCCATGAAGTCTGCTTCCGATGCATCGAATTCGATGATCTCGCTTCTGCGGCGGCCGGAGATGCGCTTGTTGACGAAGCGGCCGTTCTCATCCAGCGGCTCATTGGCCTGGGCAACCGTGTAATTGTCCTCGACATCGGCGGTCATGTAGACAACCTCGTTGGTGACAATGCCGGTTTCCTTGTCGATGCGGCGGTACGGTGCTTCGATGAAGCCGTAGTTGTTGATCTTGGCGTAGGTGGCCAGATAGGAAATCAGACCGATGTTCGGACCTTCAGGGGTCTCGATGGGGCACATACGGCCGTAATGCGTATAGTGAACGTCGCGGACCTCGAAGGAAGCACGGTCACGGGACAGACCGCCGGGGCCGAGAGCCGAAAGACGGCGCTTGTGCGTAAGCTCGGCCAGCGGGTTGTTCTGGTCCATGAACTGGGACAGCGGCGAAGAGCCGAAGAATTCACGGATGGCGGTAACAACCGGGCGGATGTTGATAAGGGTATTGGGGGTAAGGGTTTCGGAATCCTGGGTGGTCATGCGCTCCTTGACGGTTTTGTCCATGCGGGAGAAGCCGATGCGGAGCTGATTCTGCAGCAGCTCGCCGACCGAACGCAGACGGCGGTTTCCGAGATGGTCGATATCATCGCGGGTACCGATGTCATGGGCCAGACAGGTAAGATAGTTGATGGATGCAAAGATATCATCCTTGGTGATGTGGGAGGGAGAGAGCTCGGCGAGGCGGCCTGCGGCAACCTTCTTGAACTCGTCGACATCGCCCTCGACCTCGCGCATGATGTCGAGCATGACCGAGAGCTTTGCCTTCTCCGGCAGACCGATATCGGCCAGATCGCAGCCGACGACATAAACGGGATCGATCATGCCGTTGCCGAATACCTTGACCTCGGTTTCGCCGTCATCCAGAAGCAGATAAACCTCGTTGACACCGGCGTGCTCGATCTCCATAGCCTTGGCTTCGTCCAGAAGAACATCCGCTTCGTAGAGAAGCTCGCCGGTAATCGGCGAAATGACAGGACGGGCCAGTCTGCGGCCGGCGATACGCGGACCGATGGCCAGCTTCTTGTCGTACTTGTAGCGGCCGACGGCATCCAGATCGTAGCGCTTGGGATCGAAGAACAGATTGTTGATGAGAATCTGCGCACTCTCGACCAGCGGAGGCTCGCCGGGACGCAGCTTCTTGTAGATTTCCTTCAGCGACTCATCGCCCAGCGTGGTATGATACTTGTCGGCCTCAGCCTGCATCATATCCTTATCCATCGTGGCAGCCAGACGGGGATCGTTGCCGAAGTAGCGGATGATTTCGTCATTGGACTCGATGCCCAGCGCACGGATGAGAACCGTTACCGGAATCTTGCGGTTCTTATCGATGCGGACATAGAACATATCGTTGGCATCGGTTTCATATTCGAGCCATGCACCGCGGTAGGGGATGACGGTGGCGGTGAAGATGGTCTTTCCGGTCTTGTCGATGGTCGTTTCGTAGTAGATGCCGGGGGAACGGACAATCTGGGAAACGATAACGCGCTCGGCACCGTTGATGATGAAAGTGCCGTTGTCGGTCATGAGCGGGAAATCGCCCATGTAGACGGCGGATTCCTTGACTTCACCGGTGGCTTTGTTGGTGAGGCGGACGGTGACGTACAGACGGGCCGCAAAGTTGGTATCCCGATCCTTGCACTCTTCCTCGGGGTACTTCGGGGTAGGATCGATGGAATAATCGATAAACTCGATCACGAGGTTGCCCGAATAATCGGTGATGGGCGACACATCGTGAAGCACCTCACGCAAACCTTCGTCAAGGAACCACCTGTAGGATTTTTTCTGGACCTCGATGAGATTGGGCATTTCCAGAGTATCGCCGATCTTGGCGAAGCTCATTCGTTCGGTCTTGCCGAGCATCGTGGGATGTACCACCATAAAATACAATCACTCCATTCAAAAAATTGACATCCGGGTCTTTTTAACGGGCCGGAACTGCGGCAGTATGCCGGCAGCATAATTCGGTTCCGGTCCGGAACGCGCAGCAGAAATGCGGCAGCCATATAAGCGCCGCGGCGTGAAAGTTACAATAAAAGCTTGGAGTCAGGCCGCTTTTTCTCTGTTTCGGACAAAAATGGACATACCCAAAGCAATTATAATGCAGTATATTATTATATCACGCTTTATTGTATCTGTCAATAGCTTTTTGAAAAAAACTTCATTATATTGAAAAATTTTTTTCGGCCGAAAAGGAATAATTTTGACTTTTTCGTTGAATTTGTCTGCGCGGTATGCTATAATAGGAGTAGAAAATTTCTGCTTTGCGAGGAGAAGTGCGATGAGTAAGAAGTACATGATCGGCAATACCCATTTTGACCCGGTTTGGCTCTGGACCTGGGATGAGGCCATGGCCTCCATCCGGGCCACCTTCCGCTCGGCGCTGGAGCGCATGAAGGAATACCCCGATTTCACCTATTCGTTTGCCACACCGCCTGTCTTTGAGTGGATCCGGCAGACCGATCCCGAAATGTTTGAGGAGATCAAAGCACGGGTTGCGGAGGGGCGCTGGGAGCTCGGTGAGGGCTGGTGGCTTCAGCCGGACTGCTATTCGGCATCGGGCGAGAGCTATGTGCGGCAGGGCCTGTATGGCCAGCGCTGGCTGAAGGAAGCCTTCGGCCGCTATGCCGACAGTGTATTCAACATTGACAGCTTCGGCCACAGTCCCATGCTGCCGCAGATTCTCAAAAAGAGTCATGTCCGCTATTACACCTTTGTCCGTCCGGAGGCACGGCATATTCCGATGGAATCGCCGCTGTTCTATTGGGAAAGTCCGGACGGAAGCCGTCTGCTGACCTGTCGTGCGGACGATTGCTACAATAAAGATACCGCCGGCCGGCTCTCACGCGCTCCCGAGGACCGCGATGAGCTGATTGTCTACGGCGTTACCGACCACGGCGGCGCTCCGACCAAAGCCGCCATCGAGGCCATCCATCGGGATCCGGATGCCTTCTGCTCGACTCTGACACGATACTTTTCGGATCACGCAGACTGTACGGAGGTTCGGCGCGGCGAACTGCTCACGGGCGATTTCGGCGTATATGCCAATCTCAACCGGATCAAGCAGCTGGTGCGCATCGGCGAATACAGCCTGCTGAATGCGGAAAAAGCCGCCTTCATGACCGGCAGCGATGACCGGGCCATGCTGACGGCCGGCTGGAAGGATGTGCTTTTCAATCAGTTCCACGATATCATCGGCGGTGCCTGCATAAAGGATGCCTATGAGGATGCCTATAACCAGCTCGGCCGCGCGATTTTTTCCGCGAAGGAGCAGACTCACTTCCATCTGCAGCAGCTGACCCGGATGATAAAAATGCCGGGCGATGTCTGGAACCTGGTGGTCTGGAATCTGAACCCCGCGCCCTTCAGCGATTACATCGAAGCGGAAGTTCAGTGGGCGCACGAATTCGACTGGTATGAGAAGGGCATCGAGCTGGAGGATGCGATGGGCAATCGGATTCCCTGCCAGGTGATCCGCGAAAAATCTGTAATCCCGCGCTTCCGCTCCCGCTTTGTCTTCAAGGCGGAGATCCCCGCGCTGGGATGCCGGATCTTCCGTGTGGTACAGAATGAACAGGAAATCGAAAAGCCGGGCCGCAAGCCGCTTTTGGAGCGTGTCATCCGGACCGGTGCGCTGAATGTGACGCTGAATGAGCAGGGCGTGATCGAATCGGTCTGCGCTCCCGACGGAAAAAGGCTCTGCGGAAGGCTCTTTGCCCCCGCGGCTTATACGGACGACGGCGACACCTGGTGCTTCAATATCAAAGCCTACGATGAAACGCCGATCCCCTTTGAAACGCTCGCGGTGGAGCAGAAGGAATCCGGCCCGATCCGCACGGTGATCCGAAGCGCCTTCCGGCTCGGAATGTCCACACTTACGCTCTGGTATACCTTCTATGCGGACGATCCCATTATTGATCTGCGCTGGCAGTGTCATTTCAATGACCGGCGCAAGGCCATCAAGCTGGAATGCGATGCCGCACCGGAGCATCTGGCTGCTGTGCCCTACGGTACCATCAAGCGCGGCGAAACGGCGGCGGATGTGCCGCTCGGCGCCTGGCTGCAGGCCAAAGACGGATGCCGTTATACGCTGTATTCCGATGCTACCTGTGCCTACAACAACCGGAACGGACGGATCGGCCTGACCCTTCTGCGCAGCCCGATTTACGGCGATCTGCGAATTTCGCCGATCGACACGGAGGACGATTATGACATCGTTTCGCAGGGCCTCACCGAGGGACGGATGCGGATCCGTTTCGGTGATAGCAGCGAAAAGCAGGCCTTTGAAGAGGCGGACAGCTTTGCCAACCGACCCATTGTGATCGATGAAGCCTGGCATGACGGCGAAACAGTGATATCCCGCTCCTACGCCTCCATCGATTCGGACAGCGTCCGTATCGCGGCCATCAAGCCGTGCGAGGATGGTGACGGCTGGATCCTCCGCCTGCAGGAATGTGCAGGCAAGGCATCCGGAGCCGTGATCCGGCTCGGAGGCCGTGTAATTGAGGCAAGCCTCAGTGCGTATGAAATCCAGACACTGAAGATTGGTGATGACGGTTTAACCCGTACTGTATCCATGATTGAAGATTAACAGTAATGAAACCGGCCGCCCGTTATTGATCGGGCGGCCGGTTTTTATGTGGATGCTTTATTTAGCACCGGAGGCATCCACAATTTCCTTTGCCTTGGGATGGGCCTGGAAGAGGTCCTCAAGATTGGCTTCGGTGAAGCACTTGCCGAGGATGACATTGCGGTCCTTGGCGTGATTCTTCGAGGAGATGGGATCGGTGGTGTATATCTCTTCGGTCAGAACGTTGTGGTTGTGCTGGGATTCGACATTGAACTGGGTGTAAACCGGCTGGGGAGATCCGGACATGACATTGGTGTGAACGTGCCAGTTGGAGGAGGAACCGTCCAGATAATAACCGGGATTGAAGAAGGTAGTATCCAGCTTGCGGCGGGCATAGTTGTCATGCATATAGTTGAAGAGATCGGTGCAATCAACGTGTGCATTGGCACCGAGAACATAGATGGCGGCGCCGTCGCGCAGGAGAACCATGTAATCCTCAATGCGGTTGTAGGCAAGCTCGGCATGGCGGATGTTGATTTTTTCCGCATACTGGTAGCTGACCATCGACCAGCCCCAGCCGATGCTGACACCGCTGTAGGCGGTATTTTTGATGGTATTGTGGATCAGCTTGATATCGTCGATGTGGGATACATAGACGGCCGGCGAGGTGGGGAATTCCATACCGATATCATGGATGGTGTTGTTGTCGATGACAAATTTGTAGTTGGAATCGGTTTCGGTCCAGTTGGTATTGTGGTTGCCAAGCGAGATGGCGCACATGGAAATGTCATCGAAATTGCAGTCGCGGATGGTGATGCCGTTCAGAACATTGACCGACTGGATACCGTTGCCGCCAAGCTCGACGAATTCACAGTCGAGGACGGCGATGTTGGTGCAGTTGTCGAGCAGGAGGGCGGCGGTCTGAAGAACGCCGTAGCGCTTTTCGCCGTTGGCCTGGCCGGCCATATAGCCGTCGATTGCCGGGCGGGTGCAGCCGGTGCCGGTGAAGGTGATACCCTTGAAGGTGACATTGTCCATATGGCGAAGAACGATCAGCTGCTCCTGATCCGAATAGGCGGGAGCCTTGGGAGCACCATCGGCCGGATAGTAGTAAAGCGTACCGGTCTTGGAATCGTAGACAAAGCTGTCCGGCGCAAGCAGAGCGGTGTGGTTGGAGAAGTAGTAATTCCGGTTGGCCAGCGAGAGGTTAACATGGGATTTCGGAACAAAATCCGCCATTTCCTTTTCGTCAATCTTCAGGCGGACGAGATCCACGCCGTCCACATTTTTGGTATCGCTGTAATCCACGCCGACGGCATGGAGAGTTGCGCACTCCCATTCAATGTAAATGGTGATCTCCGTCGGCCAGGCGATTTCGCCAAGGGCTTCGACGGACTCGCGGGTCACATAAAGGCCCTTGTAGTTGTTCTTGTCGGTGCGGTCATTGAAGTTGTCGAAGTTGGTCTTGGTTTTGTAAATCTTTCCGGATGCGACGGGGACGCGCTTTCCGTCCTCGTAGAAGTCATGGAAAACGGGGAAATTGCCATCCTCGTCCTTTGCAAACTGATAGACATAGTAATCCTTGCCCTCAACCTTCTTGAAAGCGGAGGGATCCAGCGCGGTGGTGCCGGTGATGACCGGCTTGGCACCGTCGGCGGCACGGACCGTCATACGGGCAACGGTGGTATCGAATCCGGTGACGGTAACATTTTCGTTGATCGTGTAAACACCGTCAGCCAGCTCAAGAATCACGGATACCGGAGCTTCTGCTGTGGCATCGGCGATCAGATCGGCGGCCTCCTCCATTGCCTTATCCAGCGTACCGACACCCGGCTTGACGGAGATAAGCTTTTCGGTGAAGCTGAAGATCTGCTCGTTGTTGATGGCATCGGTGATTTCCTTTGATGCACCCTCCGCGAAGCAGAGCGCGTGCGCCGCGCTGTAGACCGTCTCCATCTCGGCTTTGGTGGGGGCGAAGATGTAGAAATCGCCGTCATAGACGCCGTAGCGGGACGAGGCGGTATCAAAGGGAAGCTCGCGGACAGTAGCGGCCGAGGTGATGTGAATCTCGCGCTCCGCAGGTGCGGCTTCATCGCTGACAACCGGCAGCAGGGCACCGGTCAGCGCCTCCAGTTCAGTTGAGAGGGCTGAGGCTTTTTCGCCCAGATTCCAGCCCAGAACATCGTCGGCGACAATTGTGAATTCCTCAATCGGTGTGCCTGCGATGGTAAAGCCCTTCATAGCGGGCTCCCAGAGGCCGAAATAGCCTTTCTCGGGAATTGTGAAGGACGAAGTCGCGGGATCGTAGACACGGATCAGATAGTCGGCGGCTTCGCCGTAGGCATAGTCGCTTCCGGCCAGCACCACCAGCTTCTGGCCGACGATCTTGACCAGATAATCAAAGCGGCCGAGCTCGTGAGCGGCCTCCAGCTCCAGAGTTTCGGGACGCTCGGTGTGGCCGAACAGGATCTCCTTTTCGGGAGCGACCTGCCCCTTGCGTTCATTGAGATAGTCAGTGGCGAGCTTGACGGCAAGCCCGGATTCGCCCAGACTTTCGCGCAGCGCGATGGCGCGCTTGACGGGAGCTTTTTCCGCAAAATCGGAACGGGTGATGACATAGCTTTCGTCTACCGTCAGGGATATGGTTTTATCGCCGCAGGAGCCGAGAAGCATCAGGGATGTCAGCAGAGCCAGCAGAAGCAGACAGCGTAGTTTCATAAGTAATACCTCCGGAATGATTGGTTACTGCTTCTATTATATCACAGCCGGGCAAAAAAAGCTATAGCCGGGCAAAAAAATTCCTGATTTTTTTGCCCGGCTGACCGGTGGAAGGTTTATTTGGCTCCGGAGGCTTCGAAGATTTCCTCCGCCTTCGGATACCTGACAAACAGCGCTTCCCGCCCCTCACTCACGGTGAAGATATCACCGAGAATGGTGTGACGCCCCGGCGCATGATTGCCCGGATCCACGGCGTAGTCCGTGTAGATTCCGGTGATTGTGTTGTGGTAGGTGTACTGGGTGGAAACATGGAACTGGGAGAAGATTGGCAGACGGGTGCCGAGAATTACGCAGTCGCGGATCTCCCAGTTGGAGGAGGAGCCGTCCAGATAATAGCCGCGCTTGGAGGTATCCTTGTACATCTCGCGCTCGGCATAGTTATCGTGGATCGTATTGAGCAGACGGGAATCATCATGCACGGCATTGGCTCCGGTGGCATAGATGGCCGCACCGTCGCGGAGCTTGAGCATGAAATCTTCGATCCGGTTGTAGGCGATCTCGGCCCGGCGGACATTGAATTTGTCCGAGAAATCCATCGCATCGGTGCCGTCGGTCGGATAGCCCCAGCCTACGCTGATGGCGCTGTAGGCGGTTTCCCGGATCGAATTGTGCAGGATCTTCAATCCGTCAGCGTGGCCGATGTAGATGGCGGGCGCGGTCGGATATTCCATACCGATATTCCGGAGGGTGTTGTTTTCGATGACGATCCGGTACTGCTCGGCTCCCGCTTCGTAGGCTCCCTTCAGCTTGTTGCCGATGCTGAGAGCCGACATGGAAATGTCATCAAAGCGGTTGTTCTTTGCGGTGAAGCCGTTCAGGAAGCCGATTGTCTGGATGCCGTTGCCGCCAAGCGCCGTGAAGGTACAGCCATCGAAGCTGACATCGGAGCACCCGTCCAGCAAAACGGCGGCGCAGGCCATATTGCCGTAGCGCTTGTCGGAGTTGGTCTGGTTGGACATATAGCCGTCAATTGCCGTTTGTGAGTAGCCGATTCCGGTGAAGGTGATGCCTTCAAAGCGGACACCGGAGCAGGAGCGCAGCGAGATCAGGACGCCGAGCGAGGAGAAAGCAGGGGACTTGGGTGCGCCCTCGGCCGGCTGATAGAAGAGCTCGCCGGTCTTTGAATTATACATCCAGCTGTCCGGCTTCATCAGCGAGCGGTGATTGGAGAAATAATATTCGCGGCCGGAAATCGAGAGAATGCTGTGCGAGGCGGGAACAAAGGAGGCCAGCTCCTTTTCGGTGATCTGCAGGCGGACAAGCTCGGTGCCGTCCACCGTCTTCGTATCCGTATAGTCAACGCCGACGGCGTGCAGAATCGCGCATTCCCATTCCACATGGATGGTGAATTCCGTGGGCCATGCGATTTCGCCCAGCGCCTCAACGGACTCACGGGTGACATAGATGCCCTTGTAGTTGGCGGGATCGGTGCGGTTCTTTGCGTTGTCGAAATTGGTGCGGGTGGTATCGATTTCGCCGGAGCAGACGGCAATATGCCGGCCGTCATCCCAGAAATCATGAAAGACGGGATAGCTTCCGGAGGCGTCCTTTTCAAGCTGGGCGGCGTAATAATCCGTGCCTTCTACCTTCATGAAGGCGGAAGCATCCAGCGCGTGCGCTCCCGTGATGACCGGCGAGCTTCCGTCGAGAGCGCGCACGGTGATGTGCGCCCAGCTGTTGCCCGACAGGCTGAAGCGGATGGTATCCGTCACCGTATATACACCGTCGGCAAGCTCGAGGATGATCTCCGTGTGCGTTTTGGATGTGGCTGCCTTGGCGGCGAGAACAGAGGCTTCTTCAAAGGCTTTTTCCAGCGAGCCCTCGCCCGGCATTACCGAAAGCTTTACCGGCGTGCGGATGATTTCAGCAGCAGGCGGCAGGGAATCGGTTATTTCGGCAGGCGAATCCTTGCCAAGGCAGGACTCGACAATGTTTTCAAGCATAGCTTCCAGCTCCTTTTGAACAGGGGAATACAGATACAGCTTGCCCCCGGCCACGCCGCAGAATGGCTGATCCGTGTCAAACGGAAGCGCTCTTTGGGTGGCGGGAGAGGCGATATGGATTTCATGTTCGGCTTCTTCGGCTTCATCGCTGACGACCGGAAGACGAACGCCGGTCACCTTTTCAATCGCATCGGCGAAATCGGCGGCTTTTTCGGCAAGCTTCCAGGCGGAAATATCATCGGCGACGATTGTGAAATCGCCGATCGGCACGCCGCCGACGGTGAGGGAAGCCAGCGGCGGCTCCCAGCGGCCGGTGTGCTCCTCCCCCGGAAGAAGGAAGGAGGAGGTTTCGGGATCGTAGCAGGCGGCCAGAAATTCGGCGGCAGCCGTGTACGCATTGTCGCTTCCGGCCAAAACTACCAGCTTCTGTCCGGCAATCCGGATCCGGTAGGTGTATCGATCCGGCGTGATGTCGGTTTCCGCTTCGGCTTCCAGCGTTTCCGGGCGGTCGGTGTGACCGAACAGAATCTCCTGCTCCGGCGCGATATCGCCCTTGGCCGGATTGAGAAAATCGGTGGTCAGCGAGAGGGAAAGGCCGGCTTTTGTCAGGAGATTGCGGAATGTGACAGCGCTCGCGATGGGGGCCTGATCTTCAAAATCCGAGCGGGTGATGACATAGTCGCTGCTTACCGGAAAGGATACTGACTTATCCGAGCAGGAACAGCCAACCAGCAGAATCAAAGCAAGGACAGAAAGAACACAAAGGCGGACTTTCACAGTCTGATTCTCCGCATCAGTTGTCGTAATTGGCTACAGCCTCATAGAGATCGTTGTAGTGACCGACAACGGTGCTTTCGACAGAGGCCCATCTGGAGGCCAGATCCTTGCTCTTATCTTTGATTAAGTGGGACAGGATCCAGGTGCAGCCCTTCCAGTTATCAAAAACATAGCCGAAATCGTAGACGATGCCGTCAAAGATGATATCCATCATTTCGACCGATTCTGTATCGCGGAAAAACTTGTCGCCCAGCGAGATTTCATAGAAGGCGGGAATGACGCGCTTATAGGTTTCGGCGGCCAGTGCCTCGGTGATGATACCGGTGCGCTCCTTGTCGGGGGCGTTGATCGGCAGGCAGATCATGCCCCAGTAGGCATCAACGTGCGTCTGATAGCCGCCCTCCTGATTCTCCTCGAACATCGGGAAGGGAACCAGACCGAAATCAAACTCGATATTGCGCAGAGCGGCAGCGTGGCCGACCATATCCGCTTTGAGGAAAGCGCGTCCCTCATTAAAGGCGGGGTTGCCTTCGGTTCCCATCGAGTTATAGGTGCAGAGCAGGGCCATGTTGTCCGTGAAGGCGAGATCGTAGACCTTCTCTACGATGGACAGCATCTTTTCGTTGTTGACATTAAGCACCGGCTCCTTGTCTTCATTCAGCGCTACCGACATATGACCGGCGGCATACATGAAGTTGACGGTGTGGTTGTCATCGTTGAAAATAAGTCCCCACTGATCTTTGGCATCATAAACCGAGTCGCCGTTGAGATCCTCGGAAACGGTCTTGCACATTTCCATCATGACATCCATTGTCCAGCGCTTTTCGGTGACCAGCGTGTACAGATCCTCGAAATTGTAGTCCTCGATATAGGATTTGTTGTAGTAGAGGCAGAACGGCTCGGGCAGGGTCATATAGCCGCCAAGGAAGAACTGGTGATCCAGAATGTTGACGGTATCGTTCAGCGTCTGGGTCCACCAGGGCTTGCTCAGATCGATGTAGGGAACATCGTTCCAGTCGCCGACCAGATGCTCGGATACAAAGGCGGGGGCCGACTGGATCTGATGCGGCACCGCGATGTCAAAGGAATTATCATCCGCCATGACGCTGTTCATAAAGGTGGAATGAAGAACCTTGAAGTCGCCGGGGACATAGGCCTGGATGTCGATGTTGAAGCGCTCATTCAGCAGCTGCTGGCGCTTGTACTTGGCGTCGTTGAGAACCTCGCCGGTTTCCGATTCGACCCAGTAGAATTTTTCAACATAGGTCATGATCTTGAATTCATGGCCGCCGAAATCCCGTTCGGGAAGGCCGTCATCAATGGCCAGCCGGGATTCCTCGGCGCTGAGCGTGGTTTCAGCAGGTGTGGTTTGGGATGGCGTGGTATCCTCGCCGCTGACAGCGGGTTTGGAGCCGCAGGCCGCAAGCGCGATCAGCTGGGCAGACAGAACAAGCAGGGACAGGATGCGTTTTTTCATGGTGTGTATTCCTTTCTTCATGATAAATTCGATCATGTTAAGTATACCACAGCGGCGTGATATTTTTCAATATCATGTATCACGAAATTGAAAAATAAATGATACAAAACGCGGGATTATTATCGCATGGGCAAAAAAAGAGGTGCTGCTTGGCAGCACCTCCGGGGAAAACGGGAAATTCAGTCTTCGATTGACCAGTCGGCACCCGAGGCTTCGTAGATTTCCACAGCCTTGGGATACTTGGCAAACAGTGCATCCTTGCCGGCACGCTCAACGAAATTGTCGCCGAGGATCGTGGTACGGGAGGGCGCATGGTTGCCTCTGTCGATGGTATAATCGGTATAGACATCGTGCATATAGTTGTTGTGGGTATACTGGCTTTCGACATGGAACTGCGAGAAGAGCGGCAGCTTGGAGCCGAAGATGACGCTGTCATAAACCTCCCAGTTGGAAGCCGCGCCGTCCATGTAGTAGCCGCGCTGACCGGTGCTGTCCAGCACGCGCTCCGCGTAGTTGTCATGCATGAAGTTGAAATACTCGGTGTGCTCGGGGTTGACGTTGCCGCCCAGAACATAGATAGCCGCACCGTCAAGCAGAACCTGCATGAAGTCGGTGAAGCGGTTGTATGCGATCTCGGCGTTGTGGACGTTGATCTTTTCACCGTAGCCGTAGGATACGGTGGACCAGCCCCAGCCCACGCTGATGGCGCTGTAGGCGGTTTCGGAAATCGTGTTGTGCAGGATCTTCAGATTATCAACGTGCGAGATGTAGATGGCGGTTGCGGTGGGATATTCCATGCCGATGTTGTTGATTACATTGTTTTCAATGTGAATGTTGTACATGGCGTTTTCGGCATCCCAGTTTGTGTTGTGATTGCCGAGTGCGATGGCGGACATGGAGATATCGTCAAACAGGCTGTCCCTGACGGTGATGCCGACCAGACGGTTGATCGACTGCAGACCGTTGGTGCCAAGCTCGGTGAAGCGGCAGTTTACAGCGGTAATATCGGCGCAGTTGTCGAGCAGAACAGCGGCGGCGCTCAGAACGCCGTAACGCTTTTCGCCGTTAGCCTGACCGGACATATAGCCGTCGATGGCCTTGCGGGCACAGCCGGTACCGGTGAAGGTGATGCCGTCAAAGGTGACATGGTTCAGCGCGGTAAGGGAAATCAGCGTTTCGACGGTGGAATAGGCCGGAGCGGCGGGCGCACCCTTTTCGGGATAGTAGTACAGCTTGCCGGTGGTGGAGTCGTACACATAGGTGTTCGGCTTGATCAGGCTGAGATGGTTGGAGAAGTAGTACTGACGGTTGGCCAGTGAAAGGTTGCCGTGTGTCTTGGGGACGAACTCCTTCCATTCCTCCTCGGCGATCTTCAGACGGACCAGTTCAACGCCGTCTACAATCTTGGTATCGTTATAATCCACACCGACGGCGTGCATGGTGGCAAACTCCCATTCAACATGGAGCGTGATCTCGGTGGGGAAGGCAATTTCGCCAAGCTGTGCCACCGATGCGCGGGTGACATACAGACCCTTGTAGTTGTTGGGGTCATCGCGGTTGGCAAAATTATCAAGGCTGGTCTTGGTGCTGTCCATGCTGCCGGAGGCAACCGGAATCATCGAACCGTTGTCATAGAAATCATGGAAGAGCGGGTAGGTGCCGTCCTCCAGCTTTTCAAACTGGTAAACATAGTATTCCTGGCCCTCGACCTTGGTGAAGCCGGCGGCATCCAGAGCGGTAAGACCGTTGATGACGGGCTTGGCATCGGCCGCGGCACGGATTGTCAGCTCGGAGTCGCCGAGTTTGAGGGAGGACGCATCCAGAACGGCGGGCTTCGTCAGCGTATAATTGCCGTCGGCAAGCTCAAGGATGACGGAAACGGGCGTGCCTGTTCCGCCGGGAGCCATCAGCTTCACAGCTTCATCCAGCGCGGCGGTGAGGGTATCGGTGCCGGGCTTGACGGCAATGACCTTTTCCTCGGCCTTGGCGATTTCGACGGTGGGCAGTCCGTCGGCAACCTCCTTGCCGGAGGTTGCGCTGAAGCAGGCGGCCATAACCTCGTTGAATACCGTGTTGAGTTCATTCTGGGTCCGGCCATAGATGTACAGATCGCCGTCATAGATGCCGCAATGGGCCTCGCTGCCATCAAAAGGAAGCTCGCGCGGCGAGGTGGGCAGAGCCAGACGGATTTCATGCTCAAGCGGCTCGGAATAGGAATTGGCGATGGTGATGGTATTGCCGGACAGCTCATCCAGCGCCTGAACCAGTGTTTTGGCCAGCGTTTCGTCCCAGCCCTTCACGGAGTCGACGACGATCGTGAAATCCTCGATCGGCACACCGCCGAGGGTCAGATTGCGGAGCGGCGGATTCCACTCGCCGAAGTAGCCGTTCTTTGGAATGGCAAAGGACTTGGTTTCCGGGCTGTAGCAGCCGGCCAGATAACGGGCAGCCTCATCATAGGCATGATTGCTGCCGGCCAGAACCACCAGCTTGGTGTCGACCAGCTTGACCAGAAAGTCATAGCGGCCGAGCGTGTGGGCGGCTTCGGTTTCCAGCGTTTCGGGTCGCTCGGTGTGGCCGAACAGGATCTCCTTTTCGGGAGCAACCTCGCCCTTGCGCTCGTTGAGGAAGTCGGTCGCCAGCTTGATGGGCAGACCGATCTCATTCAGCGTATCGCGGAAGAGAACTGCGCTTTGAATGGGTGCCTTTTCATTGAAGTCAGAGCGGGTAATGACATAGGTTTCATCTACCGGTACGGAAATTTCGGCATTGGCGCCGGAGCAGGATGCGAGGCCGATCATCAGGACGATCACGCCAAGCAGAAGCAGGAAGCGGGTTTTCATAAAGAAAATTCACCTTTCTGTGCGGTATTCTGCTGCAGATAACTGCAGGATAGCAATATTATACCATAAGCGAGCAAAAAAAGCTATAGGTCGCAGAAAATTTTCGAAAATTTTCTGCGGCCTGCATTTTTGTGCGATCGCCGGTCAGCGGCAGCCGGAGGCTTCGTAAATCTCTTTTGCCTTCGGATACTTGTCAAACAGCGCATCCTTGCCGGCGGCTACAACGAAGGTATCGCCGAGAATGGTGGTGCGGGAGGGGGCATGGTTGCCGGTGTCAACGGCGTGCGTGGTATAGATATCGTGAATATAATTGTTGTGCGTGTACTGCGACTTGACATGGAACTGCGAGAAGACCGGCATGGCCGAACCGACGCATACGCTGTCATAAACCTCCCAGTTGGAGGAGGAGCCGTCCATGTAATAGCCGCGCCGGGTGCTGTTGGAGGAGGCGGCACGCTCAGCGTAATTGTCATGCATGAAGTTGAAGTAATCGGTATGCTCGATCTTGACATTGCCGCCGAGAACATAGATGGCCGCGCCGTCATTGAGCAGCTGCATGAAGTCGGTGATCCGGTTGTAAGCGATCTCGGCCCGGCGGACATTGATGCTTTCACCGTAATCGTAGGTGACCGTGCTCCATCCCCATCCGACGCTGATGGCGCTGTAGGCGGTATTGGAAATGGTGTTGTGCATCAGCTTCAGATTGTCCACCTTGTTGATGTAAATCGCGGGTGCTGTCGGGTATTCCATGGCGATATTGTTGAGGCTGTTGTCTTCGATTACGATATTGCACATGGCGGAATTGCCTTCCCAGGATTTGCTGTGCAGACCGAGACAGATGGCGGACATGGAAATATCATCGAATGTACAGCCGCGGATTTCGATGCCGGACAGGTTGGTGACGGATTGAATGCCGTTGGTTCCAAGCTCGAGGAACGTGCAGTCGCGGACCGTCACGTTGGAGCCGTTTTCGATCAGAATGGCGGCGGCCTGCGGCACACCGCGGCGTTTGTCGGCATTGGCCTGACCGCTGATGTAACCGTCAGCGGCAGGGAAAGCGCATCCGGTTCCGGTGAAGGTGATCCCCTCAAAGGTAACGACGGGTGTATCTACCAGCCGGAACAGAATCGGCTGATCCGAGTAGGCGGGGGCCTTGGGAGCACCGTTTTCGGGATAGTAATACAGCTTGCCGGTGGTGGAATCGTAAACCCAGCTGTTCGGCTTCAGAAGGGAAATGTGGTTGGACAGGAAGCAGGTTCTGTTATTGATGCCGAGCGAATCGTTCACGCCGGAGAGGAAGGAGATAAGCTCCTCCTCCTCGATCTTCAGGCGGACAAGCTCATAGCCGTCGACCGTTTTGGTGTCGGCATAATCGACACCGACCGCATGAAGGATGGCGGCCTGCCATTGAACGTAGATGGTGAATTCGGTCGGGAAGGTGATGTCGCCGAGTGCTTCAACGGCACGGCGCTCAACGTATATACCCTTCAGATTCTCGGGATCCAGACGGTCATCGGGATTTTCGTAGTTGGTATGGGTAACGAACCGTTCGCCGGATGCAATCGGAATGGCCTGCCCGCCATCAAAGAAATCGTGGAAGACGGGATATTTGCCCTTCTCATCGGCCTTGAACTGATAGAAATAGTAATCCTTGCCCTCGACCTTGGTAAAGCCGGCGGGATCCAGATCGGTAAAGGCGCTGATGACGGGGGAATCCTTGCCGGCGGCACGGACGGTCAGCTTGCCGAATGGCGTGGTATTCTGGCCGGTAATGCCGAGCGTGGTATCAATGGGATAGCTTCCCCCCTCCAGCTCCAGAACAACGGATACCGGCGAATCGGCCGTTGCGGCCTTCATCTTGTCGGAGGCCGTCTTGAATGCGGCTTCCAGGGCGCCTTCACCCGGCTTGACGGAGATGATTTCTTCCTTATAGTCAAACAGCTTTACCGAAGCCGCAGAGGTTTTTACTTCAAGCGCGGAGGCTTCCGAGAAGCAGGCGGCGTTCATGCGATCAAACAGCTCCTGCAGCTCGGCGCGGGACGTTGCATAGAGATAGAGATCGCCGTCATAGATGCCGAAAACAGCGTTGTCCGTATCAAAGGGAAGCTCGCGGATGGTAGCTGCCGTTGTAATATGGATTTCGTGCTCGGCCGGTTCATCCTCATCCGTAATGACCGGAAGCACATAGCCGGAAATATTGCTGATGGTATCGGACAGCGCTTGGGCCAGCGAAGGAATATTCCATCCGGGGAAATTATCGGCCACGATTGTGAACTGGCTGATCGGTACACCATCGATGCTGAGTTCTTTGAGCGGCGGATCCCATGTGCCGATGTAACAGCCGTCCGGAATCATAAAGGCGCCGGACGAAGCATCGTAGGAATCCAGCAGATAATCGGCGGCAAGACCGTAGGCGTAATCGCTTCCGGCCAGAATTACCAGCTTGGTACCGACGATCTTGATCAGATAGGTAAAGCGGCCGGGCGCGTGCTCGGCATTGGCGTCTGCCGATTCCTGCCGTCCGGTCAGGCCGAACAGGAGCTCATTTGCGGGCGCGACTTCACCCTTGCGCTCGTTCAGAAAATCGGTGGTGAGCCGGATGTCGGAGCCCTGCGCACTCAGCTCCTTGTAGAGCGTGACCGCATGGGCAACGGTATCGGCAGCCGCCTCCTCGGGGCGCACCAGCTGATAGCCCCCGATCGGGAAGGGGACGAGATTCTGCACTTCTTCGGTTTCCCCGCAGGCGCAGCAAAGAAGGAGCGCCGTCAGAAGAAGTACCGCGAGGGTCAGGACTTTTTTCATATACAGATTCTCCGTTTCGGATAATTATGGATGATAATATTATACCATATCCGGGGTACATCTGTCAACGGGCTGTCGCTTTTGTCCCTGAAAAAGCCGAAAATGTCACCCGCTTCTTGTAAAACTTGCCCCAAAGAGGGTGGCGGCACGAGAATCTTGAAAAAATTTTTTAGAAAATTTCAAAAACCTCTTGATATTCTCAGAATTTTGTGGTATCATATATGGAGAAATGCAAAAAAGGCTTTTCAGCTTTTTAAGGAGGTGAACAAGTTTGCCGAACATCAAATCCGCTAAGAAGCGCGTGAAGGTTATTGAAAGCAAGACCCTTCAGAACAAGATGCTCAAGTCCGCTCTCAAGACTTCCATGAAGAAGTATGAGGCTGCTATTGCCGCCGGTGATAAGGCCGCTGCTGCCGAAACCTATAAGGCCGCTGTCAAGAAGATCGACCAGGCTGTTTCTCAGGGCCTGCTCCACAAGAACAACGCCGCAAGAAAGAAGAGCAGCTACACTGTTAAGCTCAACAATCTTGGTGCGTAAGTTTTGACACCGTCGGTTCCGATACCGGAGCCGGATTTTCCCCGCGCGGATCTGATCCGCGGCGGGAAACGGGTAAAATTATGGTGATGATACTCCATATTTCGGAGCGGTCATCACCTTTTTACTTCTCCGGGGAAAATCTGCCGGAACCAGAGCCGGCCGGTGCTGTCATAGACGGAAACCGCGCCGTCCTCTTCGGTGCGGATCAGACCGTGCATCGGCTCTCCCTGCGGCGCGTCCTCGTCTGTCGATGGGGGATCGGGCAGACGGCCGCGCAGATACCAGAACCGGAGAAGGCTTCCGTCCGCGGCCGAAAAATCGGCACGGGCATTGACCGCCTCCAAAACAAGAACGGGAGGCTCCTTTTTCAGCTTGATGGCTCCGGCGGCATCGCCGAGGAGCTGACCGGCCTGCAGAAGCGCATTGTCATGAGCCAGCTCCTCGGCGATGGGATTTTCCGGTGCCGACGGCTCCAGCGGCGGCGACAGCGAAGGACGGGCGGCCGCCTCACGAAGAAGCGCCTTCTCAAGGCGGCGGATGGCTTCATCCGCGTGCGTATCGGGGCCGGGAAATTCGGCGGCCAGCGCCGTAAAGGCATCCTTCAGAAGCAGGCAGGAATCGCCGCGCTCCAGGAGATGCCGGCGGACACCCGCATCGATTTCCAGCCCGTTCAGCGCGCATTGAAAGCGGAAGGTGTCGCCGTTTTGCAGAGCATCGGCGCAGAGGAGCAGAGAGCGCCGCGCATCCTCGGTGCGGACACGGTCAAGCTCGGCCTCCATGCGCGAAAAAACAAGACCCATTACTGTGCAGACAACGGAAAGCACGGTTAAGAATACATAGGATGTGCGATCGGTTTTCATAAGAATCCTTCCTTTCGTGGGGAATCGGATTCCTATCCTTCCCCGGCGGAGGCGCGCCTATTCGCACAGACCGGATTTTTACAGAAAAGGAGAAAGCATGAGTCGGATCAATATTGTTCTCGTCGAGCCGGAAATCCCGCAGAATACGGGAAATATCGCCCGCACCTGCGCCGCCACCGGGGCCTCGCTTCATCTGGTCAAGCCGCTCGGCTTTGAAATCGATGACCGCAAGCTCAAGCGTGCGGGGCTGGATTACTGGGACAAGCTGGATATTACCTATTACGAAAATCTGGATGACTTCTTCGCCCGCAATCCCGGCGCGGCGTTTTACTGCTTCACAACCAAGGCAAAGCACGTCTATACGGAGATCACCTATCCCGATCCGGTTTATCTGATGTTCGGCAAGGAAACCCGCGGGCTCCCCGAGGAGCTTTTAGTGAAGAATCCCGATCGCTGTGTGCGCATTCCCATGCGGGATACGCTCCGCTCGCTGAATCTGTCAAATTCGGCGGCCATTGCGGTGTATGAGGTGCTCCGTCAGCGCTCGTTCGAGGGCCTGCGCCCGGACGGCGAGCTGACGCAGTATCACTGGTGATAAAAAAGAATAACAAAAACCGCCCGTCGGATGCAGAAAATGCAGCGACGGGCGGTTTGCTGTTTACTCGCCGAGATATTCGGGATTTTCCCAGTAATCGACAATTTCCACCTCGGTGTAGCCGTAGGTGTCGGGATCATCATAGATACCAAGCGCATTCAGACAGTTAAAGACGGATTCATCGAGATTCGGCTCCGGCCTCATCCCCTCATATCCCCAGCAGGAGTAATGGGTGACCTTCACCTCGGCCTGCGCAAGCAGGATATCGGGGCTCGTCTTGGAATACGCCGAAAACAGCATGGCCGACTCGTTGACACGGCGGCGGATCTGCTTATAGGCGGAGGGAACATCCGGGTAAACCTCATCGATCGACTGATAATAGAACCGGTCGCGCGCCTCGCCATTCCACTCGCCGGTACCGAGCTCCTCGTCGGGATCGCGGGACGGGCCGTTGGTTTCGTGCTTGACATGATCGGGTCTGGCCAGAATGTGATAAAGTGCGCGGTTGTCATCGGCTGCCTGATAGTCTGGAGATTCCCCAAAATACTTGATGTATTCGTCCGAGCCCTTGTTGGTTCCGCACAGGGCACCGGTCACCTCGATATAGGCATCGGCCTTGGCGATGAGGAGCGGCTCGGTATATTGGGCGTAAATAGGATTGGGGGCGTTGCCATTGGGGTTGCGTGCATTCACTTTGGAATATCCGTGTCCCCTATGCTGATAGCCACCCCACTTGAGATAGTAGTGTTCCCTGTCATCATAGCATTCCGAGCAGGCCGCTACCTCCATTAGCGCTTCGCGCTCATAGGAAACTCGTACCGGCTCACCGGTTGCCATTTCCGAAAAAAAAAGCTCCTCGCATTTGCGAATTACCGAAATATGTCTCCCCGGTCCGGGCGGTTCCTGACCGTTCTTCAGCTCATAGTTTTCGTGGACCGGAACGCTGTTCACCGTTTTCCAGACATAAATCCGGAGAAAATCCGTCTGCGGGGGCGGATCATCTTCAAGCTCCAGCAGAATCTGCGAGGGTGGATTCAGCCGGTTCTGCATTTCGTTGATGACAAAAACCGAACCGATCACCAAAGCCACACCAAGTACCACGCCAAAGTAAATGCGGATCGGCTTCGGAATTTTGTAAAACCATTTCAAAAGGCCGGGCTGTCTTTGATGGGACATAGGCGTACCTCCTTTATGAAAATGCCGGAGGGCGTGGTGCCCTCCGGCTACCTTGGTATTTCCAGTATAACAGAATATTATGACCGGCGTGTGAACAAAGTAAAGATTTTTCTGTTATTTATGCAAAAAGCGCATGAATGTGCTGCAGATTCCCGGATATCACGCAATTTCCACGGACTGCATGGGCTTCAGAAGCTTCAGCGGCGCACCGAATTTTTCGGCCGAGAATTCAATCCATTCGTCCGGACAGCCGTTGGAGGCGTACAGATCGTGATGGCCGGGGATGAAGGATTTCGCACGGCAGCGCACGGCCAGCTCGGCCGCCTCATTGGAATCGAGATTGCCGATGATGCCGCGGGAGGTGCGGAACCAGTCCGCGCCGTTGACCGGCAGAAACATGAGATCGGGCGCGGCAGCGATCAGCGTCTGGAGCAGCCCCTCATACATACTCATATCGCCGCCGAAAAAGAGCTTCTTCCCCTCATATTCAATCAGATAGGACAGCTCGCGATAATCGCCGTTTTCATCCGTATGAAGCTCGGTGTGCGCGCAGGGAATCGCGGTGACGGACACGCCGCCGAGACGGAAGGATTCGCCGAGCATGGCCGGGCCGGGCGCGGTCATCGGGACGGGCTCGCCGCCGATTTCCAGAATCTTCGGTGCGCTGGGGGCGGGAACCAGCGTGAAGCTCCGCCTGCGCATCCGGTAGAAGGGGATCAGCGATTCGGGATCCAGATGATCGCCGTGCGGGTGAGAGATCAGGATGATGTCGGGCATCAGCCCGGCAAGCGTGGCCGGCGGCTCATACAGCCGGGTACTGCCCGGGCGGTCAACGGAATGGGAGAGATAGGGATCGGTGACAATGCGGATGGGACCGCATTCGATCAGGGCGCACATCTGGCCGAGGTAGGTGAATTTCATCATAGCGGATTCCTTTCGTGATGTTACGGGCAGAGGCTGGCAAGACAGCCCTGCCATTTGGTGTGATTCTTGCTGAATTCGGTGGGGGAGAGGCCGGTGTATTTTTTGAAAACCCGCGAGAAATATTCGGGCGACTGAAAACCGAGGGATTCCGCGATATGCCGGAAGGAAAAGTCGCTTTCGCAGATCAGGCGGATGGCCTCTTCGATTTTGCGGCGGGTGAAATATTCCGTGATGGCCATTCCGGTGTCGGCGCGGAAAACGCGCATGGCGGTGTTTTTGCTGACTCCGATGCTTTTTGCCAGCTCATCGAGCGAAATATTCCCGGACAGGTGATCGGTGAGAACCTGCTTGATGGCGGCCGTGATCTTCTGATCGCTGATGTGGGTGGAAATCTTCATCTGCTCCGGCAGAAGCAGATCCTTGTCATCGCCCAGGGAGATGCGCAGAAGAAAGGCTTCCAGTACGGCACGGGCATACCGCACCGCGGCGGCCGAGGACGGACTTTTCGGGCGGTCTCCGAACAGCTGGGAGGCAATATAGAAATAATCCAGCAAAAGCCCGGACTCCCGGGCGCACAGCGTAAGCGGAACGCCGGTGGGCAGATCCGGAAGGCTGTCGGGTGATGCTTCAAAGCCGGTGACGGCATAGTTCAGGTCGGAGCTGTCGGTTAGGCGCATGGTCACCCGGCTCTTCGGGGGGAGGATGAGAATCTGGCCGGATTGAAGGCTGCAGGTCCCGGCACCGGTGCGGATTTCCGCGCGGCCGCGGAGCATCCAGCGCAGCTGCCAGCCGGCGGTTTCTTCGGTAAGCGCGGTATGGGTGAGCGAATCCAGACGGTAAGCGGTATGTATCGCGTCAATCATAGGGCTCCTCCGTGGTGAGATTGTACAGATTTTGGGTGACGGGATGTATTCCCATCCCCGGAATCTTCGTCTATAATTATTATAGACAATAACACGGCTCTTGTCAAGCCGATTTTTCTGTGAGAGGTAGCGGGCAAATGAAAGAAATAAGAATGGGCATTATCGGATGCGGCAATATGTGCACACAGCATCTGGCTTCGTTTGAAGCGCTGAAGGGAAAGATGCGGGTCGCGGCGACCTGCGATCTGTCTGCAGACCGCGCCGAGCGTGCGATGGAAATGCTGGGCGCCGATCGCTTTTTCACCGATTACCGCGAAATGGGTGACGCGGTGGATGCGGTGCTGATCGCTCTGCCGCATCGGCTTCACTATCCGGTCGGACGTTTTTTCATCGAGCACGGCAAGCACGTTCTGATGGAAAAGCCACTCTGCATCCGGGAGAGCGAATGCCTTGCGCTGACCAATCTGGCTAAAGAGAAGGGCGTTCAGCTCATGACAGCCTATCCGGTTCGCTTCTGGCCGGAAACGCTGAAGCTGAAGGAGCTGATGGATGCCGGAACCGTCGGCGAGGTCTTCCAGATGACGGTGTACACCGACCATTGGAATCCGGCACGCGATACGCGCGGAACCTGGATGACCTGCCAGGGCCTTGGCGGCGGCCAGTTCCTGAGTCACGGCTGTCATTATGTGGATATCCTCCTGTGGTTCCTCGGCAAGCCGGTATCCGGCACGCATATGGGCACCAATACCGGTACCCCGTGGATGGATCGCGAGGGAACCAGCCATGCGGTCATCAAGTTCGAGAACGGTGCTCTCGGCTATCATACCGGAACCTGGGGCGCACGCGGTACAACCCATCGCTATAAGGTTGACATCTACGGTACAGACGGAACGCTGTCCTATACCAATGAGGGCCCGGATGGAGGAAAAATCCGGCTGCTGCGAACGCTGGGCTATGAGGCGCAGAACGCCGGCACCGAAGTTTTGTGGGAGAAAAACGCATCCGGCGGAAAGCGCACCGACGGTGAAATCGAACATTTCATCGAGTGCATCCGCACGGGACAGACACCGATCACCGACGGGCAGAGCAGTCTGTGCGGCCTGCGGTGCATCTGGAAAATGTACGAGGCCGAAGCAAGCGGCGCCGTTGCCGATCTGCGCGGTCTTGGCCTCAATGATCCGTTTATTGATACCCCGATCTGCCGCTTCGACTGCGACTCCCCGGAAGCGCTGGGGGAATACAGAAAGGAAGAATAATGTATGAACAACCGAATCATCAGCACTCTGCTTCTGGTATCGCTTCTTCTGACGGCATCCGCCTGCGGAAACAGCCATCCGTCCGATACATCTGTTCCTGCCGGTTCAACCGAGTCTGAGACACCTGTAACGACCGATTATCTTGACACACTCCCCGAAATGGATATGGGCGGGCGTGACTTCATCATTCTGGCGGAGGACCGCGGTTCGAACGGAATTCCCAACACACATATCGGCAGTGAGAGCGGCGATGTACTGAACGATGCCGTGTTCCGCCGCGATTCAGCTGTTGAGGAACGGTATAAGGTTGAAATCGAATATTCTGTTATGGACAACCGGGAAGCGTTGGCGGCATCGGCCAGACAGACGATTATGGCGGATGAAGAATCCTTCCACCTGATTATGAACGCCATGACATTCGGCTCTTCCACATTGGCTTCTTCCGGCCTGCTGTATGATATGGCTTCTCTGCCGGATCTGTCGCTGGATGCTGATTGGTGGCTTCCCTCCTGCAACGATAAGCTTTATATCGGCGATTCCCTCTATTTTGCCGCAAGTCCGGTCGCTCCGACCTTCTTTGCCTCGCCGTTCGGTCTGACCTTCAACAAGCGGATTGCTGAGGAGTACCGTCTGCCGGATATTTATCAGGAGGTTCTGGACGGAACATGGACGCTGGACCGGATGCAGGAGCTTGCAAAGGATGTCTCCCGCGATCTGGACAGCAACGGTGAAATGGATGAAAACGATATGTACGGAATTGCCATGCATCAAAGCGGACTCTGGAGCTATTATGCAGCATCGGGTCAGACACCGCTGGTATTCCACGATGATATGAGCTACGATCTGATGCTCGGGGATGAGGCTTCTGTCAATGCGATTCAAAAGCTGGCGGAGGTTTTCTCCAATCGGGACGAGGTCTATTACTATGACGGAAGGAATACCTCCCATGCTCAACTGTTCAGCGAGGGAAGAGTTCTTTTCAGCGAATACTCCATGACCGGCATTATGATTACCTACCGGGATATGGCAGACGATTTCGGAATCGTGCCGGTTCCGAAGCTGTCCGCCGAGCAGGAGAATTACGGAACGGTCCTCCAGACGCTTCTCCCCTGCGGTGTATCGGTTCCCATCACCTGCTCGAATCCGGAGCAGACCGGGCTGATTCTGGAGATGCTTGCTTACCTTTCCGACAGCGGCGTGCGGAGCGCTGTTTATGATGTGGTTCTGTCGGGCCGCGTCACCCGCGATGCCGAGTCGGAGGCTATGCTGGATATCATCTACGGTGATATCAATCTGGATCTTCTGTACATTTACCGCTTCGGCGATGCGCCGAACTATGTGTTCGACTCCATTGCCAACGGCACCCCGTTCGTTTCTGCGTGGGATTCCATCCGTTCTTCTGTCGAGGCTGCGATTGCTTCCATGCTGAAGACGGTTACCGGAGAAGAATAACCTCCCTATGAACGAAACCGGTCCGCCCACACGTTTGTGTGAGCGGACCGGTTCTGCTTTTGCGGATTCCGTCCGGAATGCGGATTACGCCTGATTTTCCCGCATCCAGGCAAAGCGGCAGGCGCGGGCATAAGCTTCGGCCAGATACTGCTCGGGCGGCAGAGCGGCATATTTATCGTTGTCATGGCGGCCCGGCTTGCTCTGACGGGTCAGCTCAAAGGTCAGAATGCCGTCGTAGCCGCAGGCATTGAGCCGGCGGGCGGCTTCCTGCCAATCCCGGATGCCGTCGAAGGGGAGCAGGTGCAGATCGTCCGTCCAGAAAATATCGCCGTCGGCGCGGCTGATGCCCAGATTGTCATTCAGGTGGGTGGCGATCAGACGCTCTCCCCAGACGGCCAGAAGATCCTTGCCGTGATTGTAGCAGAGCTCGTGACCGCTGTCCCAGCAGAAGCCGACCGCTTCGTTGTCACAAAAGGCATTCAGAAGGGCCGCCAGATATTCCTCGCCCTCGGTGTTCTCCAGCGCCAGCTTCACACCGAGGCGGCGGGCCTCCTCGGCCACCAGCGAAAAGTTTTCGATGCCTGCCTCGGTCGGCGTGTGATCTTTGAAGCCGATGAAGGCGTGTGCGACCATGATCGGGATTTCATTGGCGGCACAGACCCCAAGACATCCGCACAGCTCGCGTGCGGCCGCGCGGCCCTCGTCGCCCTCCTTCCAGATAACGTCCATTTTGTTGAAGGGGGCGTGCAGAGATTGGTATTCCAGACCGTTGTTATCGGCCAGTTTCCGCCACTCATCAATTGGTGCGCCCGGCTTCCAACCGGTGAAGAAGGCATCGAAGCCGATTTTTCCAAGCAGAGGGATCTGCTCCTCAACCGGAAGGCCGAAGGAGGCGCTGACACCCAGACAGAGCTTATGTTTCCACATACGGATTCTCCTTTACATTATTATAATATTATTATATCACAAGCCGGACCTCCGGTCAAGAGAAAACAGGCCGCCGAAAAGCGGCAGCCTGTGGGGGATTATTCGGCTTTGATTACGATGCCGATACCGTACCGTCCGCTCTTGCGGCCGTACAGCGACAGGCCGTTATCGCTTGCCGTGCGAAGGGTCAGCGTAAAGCTCTCCTTTTGCTGAATCTTCAGCAGGACACGGGAGGAGATGTACAGATCGCACAGATAACCGTAGGTTCCGGCCTCATCCAGCAGGTTGCTGACGGGCTGATAGTGATGCGACAGCGCACCGCGGGAATCGGCGGGACAGTCGGGCAGATGGAACTTGCCGCAGCTCATGCCGTCGATGAGAATTTCCAGCTCGCCGGGGTTGGTCCATTCATCGGTCTGCGGGAAGGAATTGCGGTTGGCACCCGGATCACAGCGGTAGCCCAGCATATAGCTGATGTCCACCTTTTCCGGGGTATTGTTCTCAGGCCAGTCATGCGTCATCGGCGCGCGGGTGGATGCTTCCAGAACGAGCCGCAGATTGCAGGCATTCTCAAAGTCGGGAATATCGGCCGTGCGGACTTCGGCGGTGAATTCGCCGCTTCCCAGACCGTTTTTCTTCTTGCCCTCGATGGCATCGAAGCTGTGCTTCCAGCCCGCGGCGGCAAAATCGGACGGCTCGAGGACAAGGGAATCAAAGGGCTCGGCATCGATATCGAAGAGCAGACCGTTCGACATGACAACCTCATCGTCGGCAATCAGCATCCACTGCAGGGCGGCGATGCCGTCATATTCGGGAACCGGGAAGGAGATTTCGCCGGCATCGAAGGTTCCGTAGCCTTTCCACTCGACATCCAGCTCGCCGTGCTCAAAGACACAGTCGCCGTCGACGGGATTGGAAATGCTGAGCGACCAGCAGACCTGAAGGGTCTTGCCGTGATGTTTATCCGAGAAGCTGGAGCCGAAGAGCGGTACCGTAACGGTGTCGCCGGGCGTGACGGTGGTCATCGGCGCGAAATCGGCACCGAGATAGTCCTGCGAATGGAGATCGCGCAGGCTCATGCCGTAGATTTCATAGCCGAAATCCTTGTCGCCGTTGTCGATCTTGTAGTAGCCGTTGAATTCGTTGATGACATCGTGGAATTCGGTGAAGACAAATCCGCAGAGCTTATCGTGCAGGCGGAATTCGTTCATCATATACTTATACTGCCATGAGATGTCGCTGTCGCCGGCATTGCCGGTAACGCCCCAGACATTGCCGCATTCGCTGTTCATGCAGGGAACATCGGCCATGGTGTAGCCTTCCTTGTAGTTTTCCTTTGAACCGACATACGCATTCTCGCAGAAGGTGTGAACCACATTTTTGACATTCTCATAGCCGTTGGAGTAGAAGTGCCAGGTGTTGACATCCGTGACGGTATGGTCGCGGTTGCAGACGGAGTTGTCCTCGACCAGGCGGGTGGGATCCATCTCCTTGACCCGCTTCCAGCAGGCTTCAACCCAGCGGGCGGTATCTTCGGTGTATTCGCGGGTCTTGTTGCCCTCGGCATCGACGTAATGGGTGAACAGGCCCCAGGTTTCGTTGAATACAACCCAGTAGAAGATCGACGGATGGTTGCGGTCGCGGAGAATCTGCTCCTCCATCTCCTTTTCATACTGGGCCCGGACTTCTTCCACCGGATCGCCCCAGAAGCAGGGAATGTCCTCCATGATCAACAGACCGAGCTTGTCGGCCCAATAGAGCTTCAGCGGCTCCTCGGCCTTGATGTGGATGCGGGCCATGTTGATGCCGATCCGCTTCAGGCGGAGAATCTCCTCGCGGCAGTCATCGTCGGAGGGCAGGGTGAAGAAGCCCTGCGGATTGAAGGACTGATCCAGCACGCCGTTGATGTAATAGGGCTTGCCGTTCAGCGTGATGTAGCGGTGTCCGTGCTCGCCGAACACGCCGGTTCCGATCTCGCGGATGCCGAAATAGGTGGAAACCGTATCATCGCCGAGCGAGAGGGTGCCTTCATACAGGAAGGGATTTTCGGGTGTCCACAGCTCGGGCTCTTCGGCCTTCAGGCAGAGCCGGGCACAGCCATCGCTGACAACGGCCTCGGCACGGAGTCCGCCAAGATCCGCCTTGAGGATCTTGCCGTCGGCGGCACCGGCCAGCTCGACATCATAGGTGACCTTGCCGCTTAATTCGGTTTTGACGAAGAAGTTCCGGATATAGGCATCGGGACGGCCCTCCAGCCATACACTCTGCCAGATGCCGCGGGCATCGCCGTAGCCCTGCTTGCCGTAGGTCTGGGTGCTGCTGTCGCCCATATCCTCGGCACGCACGGTGATGGTATTCTCGCCCTCGCGGTTCCAGATATCGGTGACATCGAATTCAAACTGGGCATAGCCGCCCTTGTGGGAGCCGACAGCCTTTCCGTTGATGCTGACCTCGCAGGTGTAATCCACCGCGCCGAAGATCAGGAAGATCCGGGACGAAGCCGGATTCCAGCAGACACGGCGGCGGTAATAGCCAGCGGCATTGCGGGATTCTGCGATGCCGGACAGCGGCGAGCCCCACGGATAGGGAACGGTGATGGTCTGATCGTAAAGCGGGGCATCAAAGGAAAAATCCCAGCTTCCGTTCAGCGAGAGCCACTCGCTCCGCTCAAAGTCGGGGCGGGGAAATGCAGTTTTCATCATATCGGTACACAACCTTTCCATTTATTAACGCAAATTAAAAGAAGAGAAGAACGCACGCACTTATGCGATGCACATCTTCTCTTCCATTATAGCGGATCTGGCATCCTCTGTCAAGACAAAATAGTTGTGATAAATCAACTTCTTCCGTTGATTTATTACAGATCGCCGTACAGCTCGCGGGAATAGACCCCTTCTTTGACAAGCGCACGGATGGAAGCGATGACCGGCTGGCGATCCTCCTTGTAGGTGACACCGAACCATTTGTCATTCGTCGGCAGGACCTTGACCGATACCTTTCCTTCGCCCAGCAGCTGGCCGATGAAGATCGGAAGCAGGAATTCCGCTTTGGGATCCCCGCCCTGCCGCGCCAGAAAATCCCGGAACCCGTCAGCCAGACGGTCAATAAAGGCGGGCGTCAGCCCCCACATATTCATGGAAGCAAAGCCGTCCGGATCCAGCGGCTTCCCATCGGCTTCGGCACCGGTCTGTGTTTTAATAATGCCGCGGGTTTCGACCACATCCGTCAGATAGTTGTCCTCGCCTGTGGTGCAGATACCGCGGGTGACACCGCCGTTCTCGCTGAGGGTGTTTCCAAGACGGAAGCCGGCCATGCAGAAGCGGTCGGGCTCGTCCGGGCGGTAGGACAGCAGGAATTCATGAATCCGGCGATAGGCTTCCTTGCCGTAATAATCGTCGGCATTGATAACGGCGAACGGTTCCCTCACAAGGCCGCGGCAGGTGAGAACCGCGTGGCCGGTGCCCCAGGGCTTGGTGCGGTCCTGCGGCACGGTGAAACCGTCAGGAAGATCATTCAGCGCCTGATAGGCATAAGCGATTTCCACGCCGAGGCGGGCACAGACCGCTTCCACGCGCTCACCGATAACCTCGCGGAAATCCGCCTCGATCTCGCGGCGGATGATGAAGACAATTTTATTGAAGCCGGCCTCGATGGCATCGTGAATCGAATAATCGATGATGATCTCGCCGCCCGGACCGACGGGGGTAAGCTGTTTGACACCGCCGCCGAAGCGGGATCCGATGCCGGCAGCCATAATGACTAAAGTGGTTTTCATAACGGTCAGAATCCTTTCCGAATCCGATCAACGGTTTTCTCTATTATACCGCATTTGATCGGCTTTGTCAATTCCTCGCCGGGACAAAAAAGAACAATTTGTTAAATCTCGAAAACGGTATTGACAATCAGCTGATTGTGTGATATAATCTTAATACAATCGAAAACGACGCAGCTGCGGAAAGGAGGGGGGACCTATGAAGCTGGAAATCCGGAGTACCCTGATTCCGGGAACGATTATGGATCAGCGGAAAATGGGGAATGTCACAGGTCTGGAATTCCTCAATAAAATCTTCTATATAACCGACGGTATCATGCTTTCGCAGATCCGGGAGATCTGCGCCATCGACGGCTCGACGCTCCAGAACTGGACCAAGCGCGGATGGGTGGCCAACGCCAGAAACAAGCGATACGACAAAAATCAGCTCGCACGGATTCTCATCATCAATATGATGCGGGATTCCATGCAGCTTGAGCGGATCGCCCAGCTGCTCACCTATGTGAACGGGCGGGCGGGAGATGCCAGCGACGATATCATTCCGGAATCGGAGCTGTATGACTATCTCTGTCGGATCCTCGATATCATGGTCAGCGGCGGAACGGTACCGGATGAAAACGGTATGCAGGAGGTAATCCGCCAAACACTGGAACGGTATGAGGAACGCACAGCCGGTGCGCGCAGCCGCCTGGAAAAGGCGTGCGGCATCATCATTACTGCGTACTGTGCGACCCTGGTGCGTCAGAGAGCCAACGGTCTGTTTGATGAAATATTTGGTTCGAGTAATCCCTGAACAACTGTGAAATAATCAAAGGAGTGCTTGTATTATGTCAGCATGGTGGAATTCAATGACGGGTCTGCAGCAGGTCTTTGCCTGCATCGGCATCCCGGCGACACTGGTGCTTGTTGTCCAGACGGTTCTGCTTCTTCTGGGAATCGGCGATGATGCCGATTCGGATATCGATACGGACGGAATCGACATCGGCGAGGCGGCCGGTGATGACGGCCTGGCGCTGTTCTCGGTGCGCGGCATCATGGCGATGCTCTGCGTAGCCGGATGGGCAGGCATTGCCTTCATTGATCTGGGCCTCCCGACCCCTGTGGCCATCTTTCTGGCTATTGTCTGCGGCGTTGCCGCTCTGTTCGGTATTGCCTACTTAATGAAGGCTGTTCTCAAGCTGCAGTCCAGCGGCAACATCCAGCTGGGCAGCGCCGTCGGCAAGACCGGCGAGGTATACATTCCGATCCCGCCCAAAGGCCAGGGACGCGGAAAAATAAACATAACCGTTCAGGATCGGTTCATTGAGGTCGATGCGGTATCCGCTTCGGAGGATACGCTGAAGACCGGCGAAACGGTTCGTGTGGTCTCAACAGACGAGATGGGGCTCGTCATGGTTGAGAGAGTCATCCCCCAGTAAATTCAAAGTATAAAAAGGAGAAATTATCATGCCCGGTCCCAATTCAAGTATTTTAGTTCTGATCTGCGTGATCGCCCTGCTTGCCCTGACGACGCTGATCGTTCTGGCATCCCGCTACCGCAAGTGCCCGTCCGATAAGGTCATGGTCATCTACGGTAAGGTCGGCAACAATGCAGACGGCACCTCCCGCTCGGCCAAGTGTATCCACGGCGGCGCAGCCTTCATCTGGCCGGTCATTCAGTCGGTCGAGTTTCTGGATCTGACGCCGATTTCGATCAACGTCGATCTGAAAAACGCGCTCTCCAAGCAGAATATCCGTGTAGACGTTCCCTCCCGCTTCACCGTCGGTATCTCGACCGAGGCCGGCGTGATGCAGAATGCCGCCGAGCGTATGCTCGGTCTGAAGCTGGATGACATCCAGGAGCTGGCAAAGGATATTATCTTCGGTCAGCTTCGTCTGGTTATCGCAACGATGGAGATCGAAGAGATCAACACCGACCGCGATAAGTTCCTGGAAGCCGTTTCCCGCAATGTGGAAACCGAGCTCAAGAAGATCGGTCTTCGCCTTATCAACGTTAACGTAACCGACATCACCGACGAATCCGGCTACATCGTGGCGCTGGGTAAGGAAGCCGCCGCAAAGGCAATCAACGATGCGAAGATCTCCGTTGCGCAGGCAGACCGCGAGGGCGCGATCGGTTCGGCCAACGCCGAGCGCGATCAGCGTATCAATGTTTCGATGGCGAACTCCGAGGCCATCAAGGGTGAAAACGAGGCAAAGGTTCAGGTCGCTGAGTCCGAGGCGCTTCGCCGCGAGCGCGAGGCCGAGGCGCTGAAGCGTGCAACCGCCGCCGAGAAGATCCAGGCCGCAAAGGCTCTGGAAGAAGCCTATGCCGCACAGAAGGCCGCCGAGCTTGCCCGTGCTTCGCTGGAGCAGGCAACGCTGGAAGCCGACATCATTGTCAAGGCTGAAATCGAAAAGAAGCAGATCGAGCTGAAGGCCGAGGCCGAGGCCGAGCAGATCCGCCGCCGCGCAAAGGGTGAAGCGGATGCAACCCTGATGCGTATGCAGGCGGAAGCTGACGGTATGCGTGAAATGCTCAAGAAGCAGGCAGAGGGCTTTGCCGAGATCGTCAAGTCGGCCGGCGGTGAGTCCAACGATGCCATCCGCCTGATGGTTGCCGATAAGCTCGAGGAGCTGACAAGAATTCAGGTCGAGGCTGTCAAGAACCTCAAGATCGACAAGGTTACCGTCTGGGACGGCGGCAATGCCGGCGAAAACGGCAAGACGGCTACAGCCAACTTCCTGTCCGGCATGATGAAGTCGATTCCACCCATGAACGAAATGTTCGATATGGCCGGCATGAAGCTTCCGGAATACCTGGGCAAGGAAAAAGTGTCCGCCGATGCAGTTGATGCATCCGAGCAGGCATAAGTGTACGGATATGAATCGACGGGCGGGAGCAGGACTGTGCTCCCGCCCTCGTGTCCCTTTTTGGGCAGGTGAGTGAATGAAGGAGAAAAAACGCGAAAGGAAGCCGCGTGTGAGCTTCCGGCGGCAGCTGGAGAATGAATTCCGGCAGAAGCGTTCCACGTTTATTGTCTATATTATCCTGCGTACGATCGTGATCGCAGTCGGCGTGCGTGCCGTTCTTCTGGGCAACTATGAGAACGCCTTTCTGTGTCTGGTGACTCTGGCGCTCTTCCTTGTCCCGGCCTTTGTATCAAAAACCTTCCGGGTGGATATGCCCTCTCTTCTGGAAATCGTTGTGATGGTCTTCATCTTCGCCGCCGAGATTTTAGGAGAAATCAGCGACTATTACGTCAAATATCCGCTCTGGGATACCATGCTGCATACGGCGACCGGATTCCTGGCGGCCGCGATGGGCCTGTCGCTGATTGATATTCTGAATCGGAGCGAAAAAATCCAGTTCCATCTGTCACCGCTGTTTGTGGCGCTGGTATCGTTCTGCTTTTCGATGACCATCGGCGTTTTGTGGGAATTCTTTGAATTCGCGGCCGATGCTCTGCTGGCAACCGATATGCAGAAGGATACGGTGATTCATGCGTTTTCATCGGTCCTGCTGAATCCGGACGGGGTCAATGTGCCGGTAAGGCTTGAAGGAATCCGCCAGACAGCGGTGGAGGCCGCTGCGGGAAGCGATTTCATGGCGGTAAAGGGATATCTCGATATCGGCCTGATCGATACGATGAAGGATATGTTCGTCAACTTCATCGGCGCGGTGGTTTTCTCGGTATTCGGCTATTTCTACGCCAAATATGCGGGACACAGCCCCGGCTCAAGGCTGGTGGACGGACTCCGGATCCGCAAAAAAGATAATCCGCCCGAAGAATAAGGAGGCGCCGCATAAACCGGTTCGGTTCGTGCGGCGCTGTTTTAATAATACCAGCTTTCGTAATAATGATCGAGCGTGTCGAATCGACAGCCGAGGCTCTGCAGATAATCGATGGCCCATGCCAGCATATCGGCGGTCTGGGAATAGGTTTCGTGAAGAAGAACAATGTGCGGGCTGTTTTTCAGCCACATACTGTAGGCGACGGTGGAAATCAGGCTTTCTTTGAGGTAATCCTCCTCGCTCATCCCCTCCGGACGGCTCCGCAGAATGCAGTCGTTGTTGGTTGCATTCCAGTCAAAGACGCGGTAGCCGAGCGCTTCCACATGGGAGAGGATGGCTTCATCGGCGAAGGCTGAGCCGCCCGGATAGCGAAAGAGCTTTACGGCGGGAAGCGCGCCGAGCGCACGGCAGCAGGCAGTCTCCCATTTTGCGATTTCATTGGCCATTGTCTGCGGCGATTCATAGATGGCGGGGATATCGTGGGTGTAGGAGTGACAGCCGACAAGATGGCCCTCCTCCTGCATCCGCAGGACCAGCTGAGGATAGCGGTTGACATAATAGCCGACGGTGAAAAAGGTCGCCTTCACCTGCTTTTCGGCCAGAATATCCAGAATCCGCGCGGTGTTTTTTGCGCTGGGACCGTCATCAAAGGTGAGATAGATGGTGAGCGTATCGGCCGGCGGCTCATCGGGGAGGACGGCAGGCTCGGACTCGGCCGGCTCAGTTTCAGCCGGCACGGGGTCAGCCGGCTTGATATCCGGCGGTACAATCAGCGGCTCCGTGAGGGCTTCGGTATCCAGAAGTGACGTGGTTTCAAGGACGGGGGGCAGGGATTCGTCGTTTTCCGGAAGGATGACGGTGCCTCCGGGGATGTCCGGCGACGGGAGGGTGATCGGAGAAGGCGCGTCCGGGCCGAAATCCGGTACAGACGGGCTTGCTGGAAGGGCGGACGGCGTGCATCCAAGTGTGCACAGCCAGAGCAAAAGCAGGAATAGCAGGGAAATGGTTTTTTTCATGGAATCCTCCGCGCGGACATTGGGGTTTACTGCTTTATAGGACGGAAAAGGTCGAAAAAAGTTCCGCGGAATGAGTGAATTTTCGGGGGAATTTTTAGCTGTCCGGATGACCGTCTGCCTGCTCGCGCTCCAAGTGCTTCCAGCTGAAAAAGCCGTACAGATCATTGACCAGAAAGACGGCAAAGCAGACCGTGACCGACAGGTAGGTGATGTCCTGAATCGAGGCCAGAATCCAGAGAAGAATCAGCACAATATCGTTGGCGGCATAGGCAATGGCATAGTACGGGCTTCGGCGGAAGGTCAGCCAGACCGCCAGAAAGCTGGTTGTTACGGAGAGGGTACTCGGCAGGAGATTAGCAGTATCGAAGAAGGCGAGAATGAAATAGAAAACGGCGGTGACGGCGGCCGTCATCGGAAGCAGCAGGATCCATTCCGCCGCCCGGAGCCGATTGACCTTCACGGTGGGAGAGGACTTGGCATACGGATTCTTCAGCCAGGCAATCAGCGAAAAGAGAGCCATCGGCATGGTCATCCCGAGATAGGTGATCATCTCGCCATAATAGGCGAAGCTCCATGAAATGATGCCGTACAGCAGGCTGAACAGAATCATCAGCAGCTGACCGATCGGGTGACCCTTGGCGCTGAAAATCAGCGAGGTCACACCGATGAGCGAGGCGATCAGCGAAAGCAGGCTCCCGCCTCCAAAAAGCAGATGGGAAACCAGAATCAGCGCAAGCGATCCGCCCCACAAAAGATAATCCCGCAGGCCGAGAGAACGGAAAGGATTCATACAACAATACCTCCTGAACAAAAAAAGCATCCGACTGCACATCTGCAAAGACCTGACGATGTGCAAACGAATGCAAAAGCATTTCACTACCCGGTGGCAGTTTTTTCGGATATGTTTTTACCAGTATATCACATAAGACCGGATTTGTCAAGAGCAAAGCCGGACAGCACTTGAAATGTTCATAAATGTTTGGTATACTGAAGGTATACAGAACCTATACAGCTAAGACAGGAGGCGGCTTATGACTGATGACAGATCCAACAACATGTCGGCAGGGGATAAGGGCGGGATTTTCATGAGTCCAAACCGTCTGAAATGTGTCGTAGCGGCCATCCTTGCTGCCGCGTGCGCGGTAATCCTTGCCGTATACGGTATAACATATGATAACCCGATTTTTGTCGGCGATGCGGAATTGTGTGAGGTGTACAGAGATGTATGCCTGCGGTACAGCCATGAGCTGATGGAGGACTGTATGGGAATCCCCTCTCATGCACAAATCATTTTTGTTCGTCAGGGGGAAGGCCAGACGGAAATACGGCTGATTTCCTTCCTCCCGCCCGCAAGGACAAAGGTGTGGCATTCGGAGGACGATGCACCGTACTGGGAAACGGGCTTCCAATCCTATTCATAAAGGTTCGGCAGGAGAATATGACAGATGATAACACACAAGGGAACACGGAAGCTGATGACCGAGCGGCTGATTCTGCGGCCGTTTGCGGGCGAGGATGCGGCGGCGATTGCCGGAGAATGGGCCAAAGACGAGGAGCTTTGCCGTATGCTGCCGTGGATTCAGGCCGGGGATGCGGATACTGTCCGCTCCAATCTGATTCAGCTGACGGCCCAATACCGCCAACCGGACTATTACAACTGGCTGATCGAGGCCGATAAGCAGCCGATTGGCAATGTGACGGTGACCATGTATGCAAAACGGAGCGCCTGGTGCTCGCTTGGCTACTGCATAAAGGAGGATTGGCGGAACCGGGGGCTGATGACGGAAGCGGTCCGCGGCGTCTGCAGCTTCCTGCTCGGCGCGGTCGGCTTTCACCGGATTGTGATCGAGCATACCACCGACAATCCGGCCTCCGGACGGGTGGCCAAGAAGGCAGGCTTTCTGTTTGAGGGGATCCAGCGCCAGAAGCAGTATGCGCCCGGCGAGGATGCCTTTCTCGATGTAGCGCTCTGGAGCCGTCTGGAATCCGATGACCGGTAAACGGGGCGTAGAGAAAAAATCCCGGGATTCCTCTTGACTTTTTTCCGCAAATGCGGTATAGTATAATTGTAAATAATTCAGCCGGCGGCATTGGCCGTCCATAAGAAAGGTGGATCTACTTATGAAACGTTCTGAAATCAACAGCGCCCTCCGCGAAATGGAGGCAATGATTGAAAAATACTGCTGCTATCTGCCCCCCTTCTGCCA
>JAZNKS010000001.1:0-6015 GCA_045578725.1 Candidatus Flemingiibacterium sp. | reverse complement strand
CCCCTCTTCCTTCACGCGCTCCCGCGCGAGTAGGCCTAAATGCGCCGAAATCGCGCTTACGCGCTTCTTCCGCAGTTTTTGGCATGGAACAGCGCTCAGCACCTCTGGTGCCAGGCGCGATCTACAGGAGTGCGCCGGATTCGCGCCAACCGCTGCTTTGCAGCGAATGCGCTCTCTCCGGCTGGGAAGCCGCATCAGAAGAACGAAAGCTGATTCGTCTCGGACAGGCCGCCGAGCGCACCGTTGCGCCGAAGCAGATCAATGATCGACTTCGACAGGCCGGCCTTGTGCTGCAGCTCCTCAATCGACATGAGCTTCTCGGAGTCGCGGACGGCGACAATCTTCTCCGCCGCCTTGTCGCCAAGGCCGCCGAGCGCGTTGAACGGCATCCGGATCCTGCCGTCCTCCGGCTTGAAGGCGAAGGCCTCCGATTTGAAGAGATCCACCGGCAGGAACTTGTAGCCGCGCGACATCATCTCGCGCACCAGCATGAAGGTGTCCGCCATATCCTTCTCCTTCTGCGTGGCATCGTTGCCCTTCTTCTGGACCTCTTCGATCAGCTGGGATACGCCGGTCCGGCCCTTCATCGCGATCTCCGCATCAAAGCCGCCCGGTGCAACCGTCAAGAACGCCGCGTAAAATTCCAGCGGATAGTAAATCTTGTACCAGCCGAGGCGGATCGCCGACATGACATAGGCCGCCGCGTGTGCCTTCGGGAACATATACTTGATCTTCTTGCAGGAGGCAATGTACCAGTCCGGCACGCCGTGCTCGCGCATCGCCGCCTCGTATTCCGGCTTCAGACCCTTGCCCTTTCGCACGTCCTCCATGATCTTGAAGGCCATGCCGTTTTCCAGATGGTACTGCTGAATCAGTACCAGCATGATGCCGTCACGGGTTCCGATAACCTGCGAAATGTCGCAGATGCCCTCCTTGATCAGATCCTGCGCGTTTCCCAGCCACACGTCCGTGCCGTGGGTCAGGCCCGAGATCTGCATCAGATCGGCGAAGTTCTTCGGCTTTGCATCCACCAGAACGCTCTGGATGAAGCGGGTGCCCATCTCCGGGAGGCCCAGCGTGCCCAGCGGACAGCCGATATCCTCCGGCGTGATGCCAAGGGGCTTTGTCGATGCGAACAGCTCATAGATCGCCTTATCGTTCATCTTCACGTCCATGACGTTCGTGTTCGTGTATTTCTCCAGCCACTTGTATTTGGTCGGCATATCGTGGCCGAGCTCGTCCAGCTTTAAGATCGTATCGTGCAGATAGGTGAACGCAAAGTGGGTTGTGACAATGCTCGAATGGGGATCGTCCGCAGGATGCTGGACCGGCGTGAAATCGTAGACCTCGTATTCGCGGGGCACAACGATGATGCCGCCCGGATGCTGACCGGTCGTCCGCTTGATGCCAACACAGGTGTTGACAATCCGGTCGATCTCCGCCTTGTTGAGCTTTAATTTGCGCTCCTCCAGATACTTCATGACATAGCCGTAGGCCGTCTTGGCGGCCAGCGTGCCGAGCGTTCCCGCCCGGAAGACGTTCTCCGAGCCGAAAAGCTGCTCGGTGTATTTGTGAACCTTTCCCTGCACCTCGCCCGAGAAGTTGAGGTCGATATCCGGCGATTTGTCGCCGTAGAAGCCGAGGAAGGTTTCAAAGGGGATGTCATGGCCGTCACCGATCAGCTTGGTGCCGCACTTCGGGCAGTATTTGTCCGGCAGATCAAAGCCGGAGCCGACCGAGCCGTCGGTGATGAATTCGCTGTACCGGCATTTCTCGCAGTAATAGTGGGGCGGGAGGGGATTGACCTCCGAGATGCCCGACATCGAGGCGACGAACGAGGATCCGACCGAGCCGCGCGAGCCGACCAGATACCCCTGCTCCTCGCTGTACTGCACTAACTTCTGCGCGATCATGTAGAGCACCGCAAAGCCGTGCTTGATGATCGAGGTCAGCTCCTTGTCAAGCCGGGAGGAAACGATCTCCGGCAGAGGATCGCCGTAGAGGCGCTTTGCCTTGTCCCAGCACCGCTGCTGGAGCTCCTCCTCCGCGCCCTCCAGATTCGGCGTGTAGGTGCCCTCGGGAATCGGGCGGATAACCTCCACCATATCGGCGATGAGATTCGTGTTGGTGATGACGACCTCGCGGGCCGCCTCCTCACCGAGGTACTGAAATTCCGCCAGCATCTCGTCGGTGGTGCGAAAATACAGGTGGATATCCCGGTCCGCATCGGAGAATTTCTGGCCGGCTAAGAGGATTTTTCGTGTGATCTCCTCGCGCTCCTCGAAAAAGTGAACGTCGCAGGTCGCGCAGACCGGCTTTCCGAGCTTCTTTCCGAGGGCGTAGATTTTTTTATTGATCTCGATCAGATCGTCCTTGGAGCCGACGATCTCCTTGTCCAGCATGAACTGGTTGTTGCAGAGCGGCTGGATCTCCAGATAATCGTAGTAGCGGGCGATGGCCTCGATCTCGCTTTCGGTGCGGTTGTTGAGGATCGCCTGATACAGCTCGCCCGATTCGCAGGCGGAGCCGATAATCAGCCCCTCGCGGTGCTCGTCGATCAGCGATTTCGGCGTGCGCGGCACCCGGTGGTAATACTGCAGGTAGCTCTGGGAGATGATCTTGTAGAGATTCTTGAGGCCGGTCAGATTTTTGACCAGCAGGATCTGGTGATAGGATTTGAGCTTCAGCGGGTCGCTCTTTTCAGCCATCAGATGCTGCATCTCGGCTAAATTCTTCGCGCCTTCGGCCCGCACCTTCTTAAAGAGGCAGACGAGGATTTTGGCAAGGATCTCCGCATCGTCGCAGGCGCGGTGATGGTTGAAATCGCCAAGCTCAAAGTATTCGGCCAGCACATCCAGCTTGTGCTTCTTCAATTCGGGATTGGCGTAGCGGGAGAGCGCGACGGTATCCATGTACGGATTGTGGAAATCATAGCGCTGCTCGACGGCTACCTTGCGGATGAAGGACACGTCGAAGGTCGCGTTGTGGGCGACCAGGATCCGCTTGCCGGCAAAGGCGAGGAACTGCTTCACCGCCTCGGCGTTATCCGGCTGTCCGGCGACCATTTCGTTTGTGATGCCGGTCAGTTCGGTGATATTTTGGGGAATCGGCTCGCCGGGATCGGTTAAGATATTGAAGCGGTCGATGACCTCGTTGCCCTGCATGATGACCGCGCCGATTTCGGTGATGTGGCAGCTGTGGACGGAGAGGCCGGTGGTTTCGATATCGAACACGCAGTATTCGCCGTCGAAGGGGGTCTTCATGTACTCCTCCAGCCGGTCGCCGAAGAGCACGCGGGCGGTATCGTCAACATAATAATTCTCGATGCCGTAGATGACCTTCATGCCCAGCTTTTCCGCCGCCTGCATGGCCAGCGGGAAGGCCTGCACATTGCCGTGGTCGGTGATGGCGACCGCCTTGTGACCCCATTTGTGGGCCATTTCGACCAGCTTCTTGGGGGGGATGATGGCATCCATCGAGGACATCTGGGTGTGGCAGTGAAGCTCGACCCGCTTTTCCTCGGCCGTGTCCATGCGGTACTTCTGGGAGATTTTTGCCACGTTTGACGGGACAAGGACGGCCTCCTGATCGAAGGAGTCGATTTTGGAATAGCCGTTGATGGCGACGGTGACGCCCTCCTTGATGTTCGATAAATAGGGCGCGAGGGTTTCCTTGTCGGACACCATCTTGATGGAGATGGAGGAATCGTCATCGGTGACGGCGAAGGTTAAAATCAGCTTGTCGCCGCGGCGGGTTTCCTTCTGCTCGATGCCGAAGACCTCGCCGAGGACGACTAAATTCTTCTTCGGGCCGTCGATGACCCGGATGGGGGTGGGATTTTCGATGGCAAACTCATTGCCGATGATGAATTCCGGCGATGAGATATCAAAAATCTTGTTGCCGACCTTACAGATGCCGTCGGAAATCTCGTAATTGACCTCGGCGGCACTAAGGGAGGCGACGTGTCTAAAATCCTTATAGCGCTCGGCCTCGGCCTGCTCGGCGGCTGCAGCCTCCTCGCTCATACGGCGGGACTTGTCCTTGGCGGCGAGGATTTCATTCTGGGCTGCGCGCGCCTGCCGTTCCAGCTCGGCGATCTCGCGGTCGAAGTAGCCCTCGACGGGCGCGTTTTCGTCCCGCTCGATGGCGACCTCCAGATTGATGCCGAACTCGCTTTTGATGATGCCGGCGATGATTTCGTTGGTCTTGGCGGTATAGAGAAGCTCGATGCCGCCGTTGGTAAAGGACACCGTAACGGTCAGCTTCCCGTCCTCAAGCTTGCTCTGGTATTCATTGAAGAAGCCGCGCGAAACCGCGCCGACCCGGTTGGCCTCGGTGATAATCTCCGGTATGTAGGCCGCCGTGAACAGCTCTGCGGGATAATGCGGCAGGAATTTGATATAGTTCAGTTCATACGCCTCGCGCAGATGCTCCTCGATGGCATACAGCTCGGCTTTCGGTACCAGCTCGGGGAAGGACAGCGAAATCTCGACCACCCGATGCTCCCGGTCCAGCCGCGGCACGATGTCGGTCGCCTTATCGAGGATGGCGCGCTCCCGCCCGGTCTGTGTATATTTTCCGAATAATTTGTCGAATCGGTTCAAAGGGGCACTCCCTTCTTACATCTGATTGATTTCGTCGGCCAGCCGATCGAGGATGCCCTCCTCGGGAAATTTGCCGACAATTTCGCCCTTTTTGAAGAGCAGGACCTCGCCCTTGCCGCCCGCGATGCCGATATCGGCCTCTCTGGCTTCACCCGGGCCGTTGACCGCGCATCCCATCAGCGCCGCCTTGATCGGGCGGGAGGGATGGAGGTGTGGCAGATAGTCACGCTCAAAGCGCTCGGCAAGCGCGATCAGGCCGATGCCTGTCCGCCCGCAGGTGGGGCAGGACACCAGCTGTACAAGGCCGCCTCCGAGGCCCAGCGCATCCAGAAGCGCCCTTCCCTCGGCCACCTCCAGCAGCGGATCGGCGGTCAGCGAAACGCGGATTGTGTCGCCGATGTGATCGCAGAGCAGCGAGCCGATGCCGACGGCCGATTTGAGGATGCCCATTCTTGCCGTGCCGGCCTCGGTGACACCGATGTGAAGCGGATACGGCGCGCTCTTATGCAGGATCCGGTTGGCGGCGATCATCGTCGCAACGTCGGAGGATTTGATGGAGATGACGATGTCATCGAAATTTTCTTCTTCCAAAATCCGGACATGGCCCAGCGCGCTTTCGGCCAGCGCTTCGGCCGTCGGTGCGCCGTATCTTTTCAGGATCTCCTTCTCCAGCGAGCCGCCGTTCACGCCGATCCGGATCGGAATCCTCCGCTCCCGGCAGGCGGCAACCACCTCGCGCACCCGATCCCGCGAGCCGATGTTGCCCGGATTGATGCGGATCTTGTCGATGCCCGCCTCACAGCAGGCGACGGCGATCCGGTAGTCAAAATGAATATCTGCGACCAGCGGCACGCCAATCCCGGCCCCGGCCAGCTTCCGGATCGTTTCCACCGCCGCCATGTCCGGCACGGCAAGGCGGATGATCTCGCATCCGGCATCAGCGAGGGCTTTCACCTGCGCCAGCGTCGCCGCATAATCGTGCGTGTCCGTGTTCGTCATCGACTGCACGGGGATGTGACGCGTATTCCCGATTGTTATCTTACCGATCGTAACTGATTTTCTGATCATTGTTTGTTTGTCCTTGATTGTTAGTAGAGGGGTACGGTCGCTTTTCCTGGCAGGCCGCAGGCGGCCTGCTGAAAGCATCCGCAAAAGACTTTAATGGAGGGATTATGCTTGGATCCCCATGAAGGCAGTCCGTCCCGGGCGTTTTCGATTCCAGCGGAAGTTGGTACCGCTTTGCCCTCATCGGTGCGAGCCGCTTGGGCTACAGAGATGCGCCGCCTCCCTGGTCCCTTACCCCTCCGGCGGCTCGGTTCGTGCGAAGTTGTTTGAGCAACAGGGGCGCGAATCCGGTTCATTTCGTCTTGCCCGCGCGGGAGCGCGTGAAAGGAAGAAGTCGGAGGCCAAG